>JBDKJX010000116.1:0-3073 GCA_039796405.1 Pseudomonadota bacterium | reverse complement strand
GCCGGATTTGGCCATATTTCACGCATTTTCTCGTTGAATAGCCAGCTATTCGCCTCAAAAACCCGCTAAATCTGTCTCAAACCGATCTTTCCCTCGCTACGATCGCTTAAGTCCGACAGGCTGCTAGCCCATATTTTTGGGCTTAGTTTGTTGAGGCTTGAGCCACAAATGGCAGAATCATTTTAAATATGGCCCCTCGCCTTCTGAGCTAATTACACTGATGCTGCCACCTATGCCAAGTTGCGTAGTAAAAAATGGCTCAAAGATGCAATCAATATACTCACTACTGATACTGCGCCTATTGTCTTTAAAAATCACTCTCACTTGGGTTTCACTGATGGCGCTGGCTTATATGCTCATCAGGCCATCTCTGCGCCCTGCTAAGCCATGCACAATAACGTTGATAATCAGATTACTGAGCACTTGGCCAAATGCGCCCAGATAGCTATTGATCAGTAAGTCATTCGCAATATCTAGCTTTAGCATGTGGCCAGCGCCGCAAATACGGCTACCTAGCAGCCTGTCCGTAAATCGAAAGATCGCTGCTGATCCGACGTTTGATCGATGGCAAGCTGCTTAAAGCTAACAATCAAGCTAGCGGCTTTTTGTAAACAATAAGAAAATAAAAATCATTTTCATCTGCAATTCCTGCAAAGCCATTTAATAGGTGGCGGCAGAATATGCCGAAATGCTGCGGGCAAGCGATGCATATATTTCTGTTTTATTTAATGTTCGCAATTTAGCGCTGCAGTGTGGCGTAGAAAACACAGCATACCCCTTACAGCACTTAGTTTTAAAAAAAAATTTCAATATTTTAGATAGGCAAGACACATTAATTTAATGCCAATAAAGCAGATATATTTAGCACAAAAAATAAATATATCCTTTAAATGCGCCATATATATTCCATAAAATTCACGTGGGAAAACCACTACTCTGCCGTAATTCAATACAAAAATTTCAGAAACTTACAAAACCACCCACGTAACAAATGTGTTTTATATGCTTAACAAGCTACTAATTAAGCCTTATTTAGAAAGGTTTTTTTATCAATAAAACAGCCGTTTTGAATTTTTTAACCACGCCTATTTAATATTTACTTTCAATATGATTACGGTCAGTTTGTCGCACCACCCCGTCATACGCTTGTCATTTAATTGCTCAGCACTTCTGCAGCAGAATTACAGCAAAGAGAGTCAAACGGTTACATTCCGTTACATTATAAATAATAACAAATGATAATTTTTCCCTAGCAGCGGTCTTGACACTGCCACGCAGATACCAAGGCATCTAACCCAAGGGGACATCCAATGAAGATGAAGCGACTCAGCATTGCTATTGCAATGATCGGTGCAGGCGCAATGATCCATGCGCAAGCCGCGGATACCGTTAATAAAGTTGAACGGGTTGAAGTTACCGGCTCCAATATCAAACGCGCTAACAAAGTTGGCGCAACACCAGTCCAAGTACTGGGAAAACAAGAAATTGCCAAAACCGGCGCTACTACCGTGGCCGAGCTGGTAGACAATCTAGCATCCAGCAATAATGGCTATGCGCAGGCTCAGGCCGTAGGTGATTCTGGTAAGCCAGGCTTTTCTGGCGCTAACTTACGCGGCCTTGGCACATCCAAAACGCTGATTTTAGTCAATGGCCGCCGCATGGCCAACTACGCTTTTGATAGCGCGGGGGTTGATTTGAACTCAATCCCGCTGGGCGCAGTGGACCGGGTTGAAATTGTAAAAGATGGCGCTTCTGCGGTTTACGGCACCGATGCAATCGGCGGCGTAATGAACTTTATTTTAAAGAAAAATTTTGTTGGCGCAGAAATCGGCGGTAGCGTTGAGCAGACGTTTGACGGTGGCGGCGAAGTCAAAAAAGCGAACTTTAGCTTTGGCTTTGGTAACCTAGACGAAGACAATTACAACGTCTTTATGGCACTGGATGTATCCAAGCAAGAAGCCCTAGCCGCTAAAGATCGTAGTTATTCCAAAACATCTTATATTCCTGATAAAGAAGTCAATAAAACATCAGGCAATACCTTCCCTGCCACCATTTTAAATGGCCCAGGCGGAAAGCCAGTTAATGTGGGCTATTTAACCGGCTGCGATCAGCCCCGCTCCATTCCCGTGGCTAACCCAGGTTTTGCCACTGGCGGTAATTGCCGTTTTGATTACGCCAGCATTATTGATATTGTTTCACCACAAGAGCGCCTTTCCTTCTATAGCAAGGGCACTTTAAAAATTAACGACAGTACCCAAGTCTTTGCGGATTACCTTTTTACCCGCAATGTGGGTACTTATTCCTCATCCCCTGTACCGGTTTCAAGCGCCACTACTTTTAATGGCGATGATTTGCTTTACCCAGCCAATGGCAAATATGATCCTTATAAAGGCACACTTGGTAATTTAAAGCTGCAATGGCGCGGTATTGATGCAGGTGCGCGTGAAAACGAAGCAACATCCGATCAGCACCGCTTTATTGTGGGTGCAGAGGGTGAAGTAGCAGGCTGGGATTACCGCACTGCCTTGGTTTATGCACTCAATAAAACCGAAGATAAATATACCAATGGCTGGGTATACGAAAGTAAACTCCTGCCCGCAATGCTAAGCGGTGTGATTAACCCATTTGGCCCGCAAGACGCCGCAGGTAAAGCCGCATTAGATGCCGCAAAAATCACCGGCAAAGTACAAAGCGGTGAAACCAGCAATAAATCAGCCGATGTTCAATTCTCTAAAGAAATTTATCAGTTAGATGCAGGGAAAGTTGGCTTTGCCTTTGGTGGCGATGTGCGTAAAGAAAGCTATACGTATACGCCTGAAGCTATTTTATCCAGCGGTGATATCTTAGGCGGTGGCGGCAACCGCCAATCCACCAATGGTGAGCGCTTGGTGTATGCAGGTTTTGCCGAAATGGTCGTACCCATTCTTAAAAACTTGGAATTACAAGCAGGAGCCTGTAACTAAAATTGTGTAAATGCCTTTGGCCGATTAACCTCTTCCCGAGGATATTTCATGTCAGGCATCACAATGGACCGTCAAAAATTACAGGCTCTGGCCGCCGAACTTGCTAAAGA
>JBDKJX010000115.1:0-3588 GCA_039796405.1 Pseudomonadota bacterium | reverse complement strand
AGCAAGGTGTTCAATGACCATGCGAACTGCTCGTTCACGGACTTCGGGGGAAAAGTGAGTTGATTTCTTCATGGCGCCATTCTCTCAAGAATTGGAGCCTCCGCGAAACCCGGTGTGATTCACTTTATCTATGAAATGGTCGCCCTCAACAAAAAAATTATTTTCCTCCATAAAGACGATAATCTACAAACAACTCAAAGTTCAAATTATTTAGTGCTGAGTTACCTTGAAGAACTTCTACTTCTGCACGAAACAAACCAGAGTCTTTACGATCAATAGATGCCAAGAAGAATGTATGGCTAGAAAAATACTCACCATAAACCACAATATCATTAGAGTTTTTTTTAGTTTTCATTTCTTTAAAATTAAAAGAATCAAAATACTTCACATCAACGACATTGGATTCAGCTTCATTTAGCTTATTTATATTAATTTTAAAAATAAGATTTGCATTTTTTAACTGCCTCATGTCAATATTTTTTTCATCACCTTTAACGGCCAACCCAACCATTAGTGTATTTTTTTCGTAGCTATCACTTGGAGTTGCCCAAAAATCAATAACGGCTTTTTGACCTGCCTTATCTATTTTAATTGGTGTGGATAATGGTGGCTTAGGCTCTGGGCTAGGTGCACAACCACCAAGAGTGCTAAGAAAAACACTAAAAACGAGTAGAACTATTTGTCTAATATTCATAAAAAATCCTTAATTTAAACATGCCTTTGCTGATTGTTTTTGTCATTATTTTCACTCAATAACTTTTGCCACACATTTCTATTTTTAGGTAGCGGGTTATTTTTTTCCTTATTAAGATTGCTTTTTTCAAAGGGGGCTTTGATTGATTTTATAGCGTCTACATTATTAATTGGCTTTAAATCACCCTCATGATTCAAACCTACAAAATCCATCATCTGGGCATAGTATGATGTCGATTTTAAGCCTGCATGGCGTAAAGCATTCCAAACAAAGTCTACACAATTGTTTTTTACATGCGCATAATGTAGAGAAAATCCAAAGTCAGTTGGTTTACTTCCAAAACTATATAAATCATCATATTGTGATTTTTTTATTTCCAATATCCGAGAATAATATGGGTTTAAATAATTTACCTCATCGATATAAACAACCTCACCTGGACCATCTATCTCACCGTGTTTAATTGGCGCAAAACCAAAACTAGACAATTCTTTAAAATCGGAAATACTATAGTATAAATGTCCTGGCAACGATGTTCCTCCTTTTTTTAAAGGCGTCCCCGGAGCCGCCACATAAATAGTAATGATATAGCGTTGTACTTCTACCACTTTAATTTTATTATTGCCATCTGCCGTCAATGTTCGTTTTGCAACCAAACTTAGATTGCTAGCGCTATCCTTCATTTTTACAATCTCCACATTTCTTATTTTTATTTAATATAAAATAAATGGTCATGCCAAAAACAGGCTAGTCCTTTAGATGAATCTCAATTTCTTCCGTTGAATCAGGGTTCTTAATTTCATGGGTATAGCCATCTGCATCACTGATCCCGTATTCCTTTTCTCCAAACCCTCGCTGAATCATATACTTTCTATTGGCTAGTACTTCACCTGTAGCTTGATCTCTTAATAAAAATTTGTCATTGAATTTAGATGTAGGCATTTCATTAAATGTTTTCCCAAGGCTTGTGCCGCCGCTGATCTCATGGCTCGCGCCCTTAATACTCACTTCCCCTGGGCAATGAATTTCAATATTGCCGCCTTTTAGTCGGATATAGCCGCCGCCCGCTGTGGAGAGCACTTCCTCCCCAGCGGCGATTTCTATTTTTTCTTTGCATGCAGTTATTTTGACGTTTTTGTCGGCGGTGATTTCAACGTCATCGCTTTGTGCTTGCAGCTGGATTTTGCCCTTGGCAGTAATGAGCTTCAGTGCAACTTTGTCTTTTACCCCGGCTACAAACAGGCTGATATGCTGGCCTACATTATGAATCCAGCGGCGGCCAGAGGTTTGATTGGTGTCTCTTTGGGCAACAAGGTCTAAGTTTGTACCTGTGCTGATAGTCTGGCTTTGCGGGCTGGTGATGGCTACGCCGTCCTCGCCGTGGAGCAATATTATTTTTTGCTGACCTGCCTGACCCTGGGATTTACTCTTACCGTCTTTGTCGGTATTGCTGCCCGCTTCAAGGCTTTTGCTGGCGTGTACGTGGTGGTGCAAGTGGCTGGTGGTGGCTTTGCCGCCTGAGCTGTTGTCTGGCTTGACGGTTTTATCGCCTTCTCCGGTTTCGATAGTATCAGCAAGTTGGTTGGTGGCTGTTTCGCCTAGACTTTGGGCCAACGCTAAAGTTGATTCAAGCTGGCTTTGGGCTGGGCTATGGTCTAGCTGCTTGCCGCTTGCGCCGCTTTGGGCTTCGGTACTGATCAGCAGGCCGCTAGCGCGGATTGCGCCTTGAATATCGGTGCGTAGCTCAAAGCCTTCGCCGCGTGGCTCGCCTTTGCCGTCGGTGCGCGGGTGGATCAGATAGCCCAGATTAAGCTGGGTTTTTCCGTGCTCGCTGGATAATTTGGTTCGGACTTCGCCCTTGGTATCATCAAACAGCAGTTCGCCGTATTGGCCGCCTTCATGCTCTTTGGTTTTAATGCCTGATAGCGTTTTATTGGCGGGCAAAGCGCCTGCGCCGCTGAAGGCGGGCACTGGATGACTGCCGTTATAGGCAACACCCGTTACAATTGGGCGGTCGATATCGCCTTCAATAAAATCGACCAGCACTTCTTGCCCGATACGTGGGACAAACTGATTCCCCCAGCTTGCGCCTGCCGATGGATAGGCGACACGTATCCAGCAAGAGGATTTATCGTCCAGATTAGCGCCAAACTCGGGGTGCTCAGCGGCACGTTGCCAGTGTAGCTGCACCTTGATTCGGCCATATTCGTCGGTGTGGACTTCTGTATCAGCAGGGCCAACCACGGTAGCGGTTTGTACGCCCAGGCTAGTAGGCTTGGTAAATTCTTGCTCGCCCAGATGGCTAAGCACAGGCTGGCCGCGTCTTTGGGCAGTAAAGTCAGCTTGATAAGGCGCGTTATCTTTTATCGAAGGGGCAAGCAGGCTAGGGGCAACTAAGCCAAGTTGCTGGGTTAAATCTGCTGGCAAATTATTGTTTGCAGTGAATTTAAGCTCAGTGATGGCAAATTCGCGTTGCTCGGCGCTATCCCATTCATGCGCGGGGTGATCTTCTAAGCGGAACCATTGCCCCGCTTGTAAGCTGCGTAAAGTGCCAGAGCCAGTAAACGATTTCTTTTGCCCGTCTAAAGCATCTTGGCGCAGCTTGGCATCGTGGCTGAACTGATCTAAATCGCTGGCGTAGTAATGTGCTTGCGGGTCGTAATATTCCAAGCTTGATTGGAGTTGTTGCCCACCTTCGCCCTGATCGATCGCGCTATTGTTCAGGCTGTGGCTGGTACTACTGGCTTTGTAATCGAAGCTGGCAAGGGAAACTGAGCTGCTGCCGATTTGCCGCTGGCTGTGCCATTGGGTAAGAGAGTCACTTTTTTCGCTGGCATCGGCGCGATGAAAGCGAGCGATCGGCTCCAAAGCTTCGGGGATGGAGAAAACATCAT
>JBDKJX010000114.1:0-3800 GCA_039796405.1 Pseudomonadota bacterium | reverse complement strand
AATGGCTTTGGATTTACAATAACGAGCGCCCGCATATGGGATTGGGCGGCATCACCCCGAAACAAAAACTGGCATTACATGCCTAGCCTCTACTTCTAAGTGAGCTTAAAAATGGGGGGATTACCTGGGCACTAAGAGTAGTGAGTAGTAATAGGTAGATGATTTTCATAGCATATGTCCGTGGAGTGGAAGCTATTGAGAGAGAGGTATTTGAGTTTACGTGGAAGTATAGTTGGCTCGAGCTGATTTAAAATATCAGGGATGTGGGAGTAGTGGGGTGGTAGGAGGGTGTACGGTGTTCGTTATATGTCAGGGCGTATCAAGCGCGCCCTGACGTGGGAGCGTTATTAAGCGTCTAAGCCTGCTTGCACTAATTCAGCAGCGCGTAATACAGCGCGGGCTTTGTTTAAGGTTTCTTGCCATTCGCTGCTGGGTACAGAGTCGGCCACGATGCCTGCGCCTGCTTGCATATACAGGGTTTTGTTTTTAACGACTGCGGTGCGAAGGGCAATCGCCACATCCATATCACCGTTAAAGCCTAGATAGCCAACTGCACCCGAGTAAATGCCGCGTTTGACTGGCTCTAATTCGGCAATGATTTCCATGGCGCGCACTTTGGGTGCGCCGGAAACCGTACCAGCGGGGAAGGTGGCTTTTAGTACGTCGATATTGCTCATGCCGGGCTTGAGCTTGCCTTCTACGCTAGACACAATATGCATGACGTGCGAATAGCGCTCGATCAGCATTTTATCGGTGACTTTTACGCTACCGGTTTGTGCCACGCGGCCTGCATCGTTGCGCCCCAAATCCATCAGCATAATATGCTCGGCAATTTCCTTAGGGTCGGCCAATAGTTCAGCGGCTAAGGCCTCATCTTCCAGCCGTGTTTTGCCACGCGGGCGGGTGCCTGCAATCGGGCGCACGGTGAGGGTGTCGTCTTCAAGGCGCACCAATATTTCTGGCGATGCTCCCACAATATGCAAATCACCAAAATGGTAGAAAAACATGTATGGCGAAGGGTTTAAGGAGCGCAGGGCACGGTATAACGAGAGTGGCGATTCTGTGTAAGGCAGGCTCATGCGCTGTGAAAGCACCACTTGCATGATATCCCCTTCGATTATGTAATCTTTGGCTTTGAGTACAGCGGCTTTAAATGCTTCTTCACCAAAGCCTGATGTCATTTCGCCAATGCTTGGTGCTGGTCCTTGTAGTGGAATCTTGGCAGGCTCACGTAATGCCATGCGTAGCGTATGCAACCTATCAGCGGCGATTTGGTAAGCGTTGTCTTGTTCTGTATTGGCATAGACCACTAAATATAGCTTGCCGGATAGATTGTCGACCACGATTAGCTCTTCAGAGAGCAGTAGCTGGATATCGGGTGCGCCTATTTCATCGGGCTTTTGTGTGTTGGCGAGTTTTTTCTCGATATAGCTAATGGTTTCATAGCCAAAATAGCCGACTAAGCCACCTAAAAAGCGGGGCAACATTTTATTGGCGGGCGCGCGATAGCGTTGCTGAAAGCTTTCAATAAAATCCAGTGGGTTGCCCTGATGCGTTTCAATCACTTTATCATTGCAAATGACTTCGGTGAGGGTGCCAACTACCTTGAGGCGGGTGCGGGCAGGTAGGCCAATAAAGGAGTAGCGGCCAAAGCGTTCGCCCCCCACTACAGATTCTAAAAGATAGCTGTAAGGCTGGTTGGCCAGTTTGAGATAGACAGAAAGTGGGGTATCTAGATCAGCAAATAACTCTAGCGTCAGTGGGATGCGGTTATAACCTTGATTTTTTAGTGCGTTAAAGTCGAGATTGGACAGCATGGTGGTACTCCAAACAGGCTTCTTTACCCCATAGGGCGAAGCGGATCAGCAAAAGGGCGTTTGATCGGGCGTGTTTAGCATCGCCATCGCTGCTTGTTTGGTCTGTAGTCCATATTGTTTCTTATTTTGTGGGAGGGTGTAAGCGCAATTTTTGCCGATCTTAAGCAAATTGGTCAAATTTTTACTGAATTTACTTTACTTACAGCGGGTGGTTTAAATGCTTAAGGGGCTAATAAAGCGGATTTCTTGTCGTGTTTGACTGCCAAGCGTAAAGCTTTTGGCTGCTACGCCATCGTGCACAACCCCAGCTGCGGTATAAAATTTAATTGCTCTATCATTTTGTGGAAACACCCATAGGCTGCAAGTTTTAAAGCCGCTAGCTTGCAAAAGTATTTTTGCTTGCAACACCAACGCTCTACCCTCACCGCTAGACCAAGCCTCACTGGTCACGTAAATCGCCCAGATTTCTGCATCTATGGCGGATGCATCTTGATCGCGCGATGGGCCATAACTTAGCCATCCGAGTAGGGTATGGTTTAGTTTTGCGACTAAAAGCGTTGAATCCCCCTTGGCTATTTTTTGTTGCCACATCGTTGTGCGCTGCTCAAGAGATAAAGCGGCAAGATAATCTGCCGCAATAATATCTTTATATGCAGCTTGCCATGCTTGGATATGGATTGCGGCAATGGCGGGTGCATCTTCAACGCAGGCAGGAGAAATTTGTATCAATTTTTTTATTTGAGTGGTTTAAATGATGGCTCTCATAATAACGTGCAACAACGTTGATTCGTTTCTGATGTTACTAAGTGGTCAGTTTTTAGTGCTTTAGGCACAAATAACATTCGTTTTTCTCAGCGAAACCCCCTGCTTTCTGTGGTTAAATACTTGGATTTTAGCGTGTGTAACATCAGTTAGTATTAATTAAAGCTATTGCAAAAGACTACGTTGCGCCAACTCCAGTTGTCTAGTGGCTGCTTGTAATTTAACATCAAATTGATGATCCTTGTTGATAAATAGCCCGCTAAAAAGATGCTCTCTGGAGGGCGGATGGTCTTGCTCTGGTGAGAGTACACAACAGCATTTTATCTGCGTATGGATAATGCAATGTGGACCCAGCTCTAGAGTGCTTTGGTAGGGCTCGCTTAGCTGGATGAGTGCAAGTTTGTCAGAGGGGATCCAGCACGATAATCCTCCCATAGAAATATCATAAATAGGCATGCGCAGTATTTGCTTATTGCCAAGTTGTATGGTGCAAAAATAAGGATTAATCACGGGGGCTTTGGAGCGAAAATATTCGCGTCGCTGTAATCTAATTAATGAATCTGGAATAGGGGCTTGCAAGATAGGGCGTGTATTTATATGCCCGTAGTTTAATGGATTGATTTCAAATTGAATGAGTGCACCGCCTCCTAGGGCGGCAACACATATCGCGCTGTTGCCGGCGTTAATTTGGATGTCCGGGAGGGTGTTTTCAAGATACAGCAGATTGTCTTTTTCATTTATTTCTAATAATACACAGATAATTAAATCTTCATTCTCGTTCACAAAAACGGTAATGGGCTCATTAAATCTTTGCAGTTGTTGCAATAAATTCAGAACTTCTTTGCGCTCTGTTTTGCGGAATTCATTCAGCGTGTTGCCATGCTCAGCTAGAAAAGTAAGCGAAGTTTTAAAGTTCATACGTTTCTCCTATCTCCCGCTTGATTTGTAAGTCTGACAGTCTGTTAAGCCGTTGCCACGCCAAGTGCCGCTGTTTCTGTATAGCAATGAATGCTGTAACTAACAGTTTTAGGGTTTAGATATTGCGTTGTTGGGTTAGCAGCCTGTCGGACTTAAGACTGATCTACTACGGAAAAGCCGGATTTGGCCATATTTCACGCATTTTCTCGTTGAATAGCCAGCTATTCGCCTCAAAAACCCGCTAAATCTGTCTCAAACCGATCTTTCCCTCGCTACGATCGCTTAAGTCCGACAGGCTGCTAG
>JBDKJX010000113.1:0-4389 GCA_039796405.1 Pseudomonadota bacterium | reverse complement strand
TAAAAACAATAAAGATAAAGTATCTATAATTAAATGTAAGCTAGAAGCTATTAAGTAATATTTATAAGCTTATTCCAAATTAATTTTTATCCACCCATACTAAGAAATCATATTTATTGATTTAAAAGTACGTAATCAAACATGGATGACGATAAATAAGCCCTAAGCAAAATGCAGCTATGATAAATTAAATAAATATAAGCCATAAATTAAAAAGCCCCGCCTACTCATTGAGAGGGCGGGACTTTTTAGTAGAATAAGTCTACACATTTACTGCGCGAGTATCTTATCCAATAATTGCTTAAATGGCTCTGCCGATTGAAAGCCAACACTGCTAGATAACTCTTTACCTTCTTTGCTAAAAAATATAATACCAGGCGGGCCAAATAGTTTAAAACGCTTTAATAAGGCTTTATCGTCTTCTGTATTAGCAGTGACATCCACCTGCAACAGCTTCATCTGCCCCATTCTGGCTGCTACCTCAGGATCGCTAAAAGTTAGCTTTTCCATTTCTTTGCAAGAAACACACCAATCGGCATAAAAATCCAGCATAACAGGCTGATTGGTTTGTGCCAGCTGGCTTTCTAGCTGGCTAAGCGTGGCTACCTTGGTGAACTGAAGATGCGCTGACTTAACCATTGCAGCCCCACCCTGCAATGGCTGCAGCGGATCGCGCCCGCCGCTCAGCGCTCCTATTAATAAAGCCGATCCGGCCAAGAGCGCAATCACGCCCAAGCCTTTGCAAAAACGCTGCCACCCCCTACTTTCAGCGGGCAATGGATCAATGGCCCGTAAAAACACCGCCGTAATAATAAGTAAAGCCGCCCATGCCAACATGGCAAAAAGCGCAGGTAATACAGGCGACACTAAGTAGATCGCCACCGCCAGTAAGAGTACGCCAAATACCTTTTTGATATTCTCCATCCATGCACCCGCTTTAGGCAGTGCTGATGCAGCGCAGGCCACCATAATCAGTGGCACGCCCATTCCCAAAGCCATCACAAACAAAGCGGCCCCCCCCAACAAGGCATTATGCGTTTGAGCAATATAGAGCAAGGCTCCAGCCAAGGGCGCAGCCACGCAAGGGCCAACAATCAGGGCAGATAAAGCCCCCATAATCAACACGCCCCAGAGCGACCCTGCTTGTTGCTGATTAGCACTGCCAGATATTTTGCTTTGCAAAGCCGCTGGCAATTGCAACTCGTAAAAACCAAACATAGATAAAGCCAGTAAGACAAACACCAAAGCAAAGCTGCCCAGTACCCAGACATTTTGCAAAGCCGCCACCAGTAAAGATCCAGATAAACCTGCCGCCACCCCTGCAATGGCATAGCTCACCGCCATGCCCAGCACATAAGTGATGGATAAGAGTAACGCACGCTGCTTAGTAATTTTGTCGCCATGGCCAACAATCATCCCAGACAAAATGGGCATCATTGGGAAAACACAGGGGGTAAAAGCCAGCAAGAGACCAAAACCAAAGAAGCTAGCTAAAATCAGCAATAAATTGCCACTACCTAATAATTCATTAATTTTGCCACTCTCGCTTTCAGCCTTTGGCTGCGCCACAGCAAGGGAAGCAGCAATAGGCGTAGAACTAGCTAACAAAACTGGCACGATCACTGTAGTAGGAGATGAAGCAATTACAGCAGAAGACGCGATGACAACGTGGCTAACGCTACTTGCCACCGGTATTTTTTTGGCTGCGGCTAAGAGCTTAATCTGCGCAATTTGAGTAATCGGTGGGTAGCAAAGGCCTGCATCGGCGCAACCTTGTGCAATAACAGTCAATTTAAATTGCTGCGCGGCAGGATTTTGCACCCCAATAGGCAACACAAGCTGACCGCGGTAGGTTTCTACCTTGCCAAAATTAGGGTCATCGTGCGGCAAAGACGCGGGGAAATCGGCCTCGCCAAGTATCACACCATTATCGGCGCTGATCTTAAGCTTATTTTTATAGAGGTAATAGCCTTGGGCAATATTAAAACGCACTTCAATGGTTTGGGCATCACGGGCGCTAGCGGACATTTTTAAAGCTTGTTCTGGCTCTAAAAAATCTACCTCAGACTCGGCCCATGCCATCCCCATCAAGGCAAAAATGGCGAGCAGCGTACAGATCTTTTTTAACATCGAATCTCTCTTAGTCCTATGCAGTAGGACAAAGAGTTTAATAGTTATTATGCAATAAATGCTAAGATTTTTTAGTTATTTAAAAGAACAAGATCATCTTATATCAAACGCCCTTGTGCTCTACCCATACCACACAGTTCTTCCCCTGATGCTTGGCCTGATATGTCCCCTCATCGGCCCGCTTAACAAGGCTTTGAGCGTCGTCCCCTACCACAAATTGGCTCACGCCAATGCTAATGGTGCAATGAATAGCTAACTCGGCACTGGGCCGTTGAATTTGATCGGCAAACCGTTGGCGCAAGCGCTCCGCTACATTAATGGCATCCTCGCTGCGTGTTTCGGGCAAGATAACAATAAACTCCTCCCCGCCATAGCGATAAGCACTGTCCATATCACGTAAGCAGTCTCTAATTACCAGCGCCAATGATTGCAATACTTTATCACCCTCTAAGTGCCCATATAGATCATTTACTTTTTTAAAATTATCAACATCCATTAACAACAATGACAATGACCTACCATAGCGCCGAGCACGCTCTAATTCTTTATCAATACTTTCATAAAAATGCCGGCTATTAAATAATCCCGTCATTCCATCCGTAATACTCAAATCTCGATATCGTGCTTCGCTGGCTTTTAAAGCCTCTTCAGCTAATCTACGCTCATTCATATCTTGTAAAGTTTCAATAGCTCCCACTACCTTGCCATCCAAATCTCTTAAAGGTGCCGCAGTAAAAAAAACCCATTTACCTTCGGCACCAAAATGAGCAAAGAAATCCTCTGCCTCAAATACGCCATCAATTAAGCGAGAAGAGCGAAATTTTCCGTGGTAAAACTGATCAACATCATCGGCCATCGCCCCATTCAAAATTAAATCAGCCATCACAGGCCGCTCGCTCGGATAGAAAGCGCGCCACTGCTGCTGCGTTCCAATCACATCTTTTGCAGCCAAACCAGTTAATGCTTCACATGCTCGATTCCAATGGGTGACGGTATGATTTCTATCAATCACAAACGTAGCCACCGAGCTGCCATCTACAATTTGCGCCAAAAAAGCTTTGCTTGCCTGCAAAGCTTCTTCTACTTCGTGGCGCAAACTTACATCTTGCAAGGTTTCCATTGCACCAACAATTTTGCCGCAGGCATCCCGGATGGGCGTGGCAGTAAAATAAATCCAGCGGCCATGCTCGCCATATTGGCTAAAAAAATCTTCTGCTTCAAAAATATCACAAGTATTATTAGTAGCCTGCACTTTTCCTTTATATAGAATATCAACATTCTGCTTTAAAGAATCATCTAGCATTAAATCAGCTAATACGGGCCGCTCCGCAGAATAAAAAGCCTCCCATTGTTTATTTGTTCCTATTATTTCAAAAGCTTTTTTCCCAGTTATAAGCTCACAGGCTGTATTCCAATGGGTAACAATATGATTGCAATCAATCACAAATGAAGCAACAGGGCTACCTTCAACAATTTGGCTTAAGCTTAAACGGTGCTCTATCATATTCAGCTCCGCTTCAGTACGCGCAATTTTCTCCCTATTATCATTAATTGCATGCAGTAATAGCATGGGCAATAGGGATAAAAAACCATCAGCAGCATCTTTAATTAAAAAATGCTCACACTTTAATTGAACGGCATGCTTGACCCAATTTTCACACCCTGTAGGAGCTAATATAACAACCGGTAAATGATTGATCATATGTGCAAGCTGCTGCATATATTTAAGATGGCTTTCTGCGAGGTCAATAATTAAGGCATCTAAGGGTTCAGGTGAATTATTAATAAGCTGATCTAATTGCTGAAAATCACGGCACTCTTGGATGACGCATGGCAGCTCTGTACTATGAATAACCTGAATCAATGATGCACTATCGGCATCTTGCCCTAGCAATAAGATAATTTTTAACTGCGAAGGTGATTCACTGTACAACAGCATAACAGCCCCAATACAAGTCAAACACTCAGTTAGAAGAAGCAAAAATCACTCGGCAAAGAAAATTGCTAAACACTAGGGTCTGTTGACGTTTCATTCGCGACTGCATTGGCAGCAGTTTAGGGGCCGAACAAGGCAAGCCGTGCAGCCCCAAACATGTAGCCAACCCTTAGCGTGCGAGGTTTTTTTCCTCGCTCAGGAGCCTGTAACTAAAATTGTGTAAATGCCTTTGGCCGATTAACCTCTTCCCGAGGATATTTCATGTCAGGCATCACAATGGACCGTCAAAAATTACAGGCTCTGGCCGCCGAACTTGCTAAAGA
>JBDKJX010000112.1:0-4910 GCA_039796405.1 Pseudomonadota bacterium | reverse complement strand
ATGGCTTTGGATTTACAATAACGAGCGCCCGCATATGGGATTGGGCGGCATCACCCCGAAACAAAAACTGGCATTACATGCCTAGCCTCTACTTCTAAGTGAGCTTAAAAATGGGGGGATTACCCTAAGAGCACCGCTTATCACAAAGTCATAGTGATCTACATAATCGAGTAAAGGTTCACGCTTGATATTTACAAGTTGATCGGCAGTATACGTTTGCATAAATAGGCTCTATTTCTGAAGAATATTATTAGGTAACTCAAGTAACGGCTTACGGATTTCATGGTGATGGCCGTGTTTTCGCTCGTGCCTTACTTTTTGTTTGCCAGTGACCATAATGATCCAGCGATCATAGGGGGCTTGGGCTGTTGGGTCTAAGAAAAGATCTTGCCTAAACTCTTCAATCTTTCGTAATAACGCGACCCTATGCTGAGGTACAAGTCCTTTCCGCTCTAAATCCAAAATATTCCTAATAATCCAACGATGACTCATCTGCACCCCTTTCGTCTTTGTATCCGATAGACCCTGCTCCACTTTTCGCCCCTCGCGTTTCGCTTTTAGATCGTCGTCATTGGCATCGCTAGGAATGGATACTTTTCCGGGCGTTTTGCGATCTTGGGGCGCGGGATCAAACGGCTCTTCATGCTTTAAAGCGTCGAGTTGTTCTCTTTGCATGGCGGGCAAGGCTTGGAGCAGGGCAAAAGAATCAAGCAAGCTGCCTTTGGTTTCACCAATCACATAAGGCTGAGTGGGGGAGCGTAGCGGGCTGTGCCAGATATGATCTATCCCTGCGCCTTTAGCGCTATCGTGTTCTTCGCGCTTACGGCCATGATCGTTTACTTTCTTAAAGCCCGCTTTAGCCGTTGGCATGTAGTAATCGGTTAAGTGCTCTGGCAAGACGCCACTTTGCCAGTTGCTGCGTTTTTTAGCTTGGCGTTTTTCACTGGTTTTAGTTTGCAGTGGGGTGGTTTTTTATATCGGTGTGCGGTTTTTCGATCGCGGGGAAATGACAAGGCCGAGCTTTGCCCGGCCTTGTCATAGAGTGGCGAATAAAGCGGCTAGGCCTGATTGATATCCCAATACCAAATCGTTGCGCCATAGCTAGAGTTGGGGAAGTTGGGCATTAATTCGCCCTGTGCAAATTCGCGGCGGGAGGCGTGTTGGGCGGGGGTCCACCACCAGCCTGAATGTGGGCAAGTGGTATTGGCTGCTGCGCGGCCTGTGTGCAATTGCTCTGCAGCTTGCGGCATGGAATATTGGGCGCGGGCGTAATCGACCAGCTCGGCAGGGTAAAAAAACTTATCCCGATAGCTGCTGTCGTCAATCTCTAGTAGCCAAGTAATGGCAGCGGCTTCGTAGCTCCAATAGCCAGTAAAGCCTGGGCAATCATGTTTTTCGTAATAGCCCTCGCGACGGCTGGCGGTGTACCACTCGTCTAAGTATTTTGCCATCAAGGCGGGGCGTTTTTCTGGTTGGGCATCGAGTACTTTTTGTAGTTTTTTATACGGCAGATTACGGGTGTAGACCACGCCAGCGGCTCGTCCTTGCACAAAGGGGGCGAGTAAGGTTTCGAGCAGGATATCCGGATCGTCATTTTCATAATCCAGAATGGGCGCCCAGCGTGGGATGAGCTTGCTGTGTCCCAGTAATAAGCCAAAGCAAATTAATGTGAGCGCATCAGAGTACAAGTAATCATACAAGTCCAGATGCGGTACACGTCGGCCACCGGCTTCAGGGCTATCGTCAAATAGCCTATCGTATTTGGCGTAGACCTCCCAATACTCGAGCACCGTGGGGTAGAAGTCTTTTAATTCATCAAGGGGGGTGCCTGCTGAATAGGCCATGCAAAGATGGCTGAGTGCATCCCAAGCACGTTGGCGTGTTGATTCCATTAATGCATCAAGAGGGAAACCTTGTTTATGTGCGTTTTCCGCCAAGCCTTTTGCGATAATTTCATATCCTTCCGTGACGCCTTCTATAACGAAAAGATAGTGATCTGAATAATCTAGCAATGGTTCTCTTTTTTGCTGAACTAATTCATTAGCATTAAATATTTGCATCTTGGTCCTTATTTTCTAAGAATATTGTTTGGCAGCTCAAGCAAAGGTTTACGGATTTCATGGTGATGACCGTGTTTCCGTTCATGCCGGACTTTTTGTTTACCTGTCACCATAATGATCCAGCGATCATAGGGAGCCAGAGCATCAGGGTTGGCAATACGCATGCGCTGGAATTTCTCAATACTCTTCAATAGCGCGGCCCTGTGTTGGGGTACAACACTTTTATGTTCTGTATTTTTGATTGTTAAAATAATCCACATATGGCTCATCTGCACCCCTTTCGTCTTCGTATCCGATAGACCCTGCTCCACTTTTCGCCCCTCGCGTTTCGCCTTTAGATCGTCGTCATTGGCATCGCTAGGAATGCTTACTTTCCCCGGCGTTTTGCGATCTTGGGGGGCGGGGTCGAATGGTTCTTCATGCTTTAAAGCGTCGAGTTGTTCTCGCTGCATGGCGGGCAAGGCTTGGAGCAGGGCAAAAGAATCAAGCAAGCTGCCTTTGGTTTCACCAATCACATAAGGCTGAGTGGGGGAGCGTAGCGGGCTGTGCCAGATGTGATCTATCCCTGCGCCTTTAGCGCTATCGTGTTCTTCGCGCTTACGGCCATGATCGTTTACTTTCTTAAAGCCCGCTTTAGCCGTTGGCATGTAGTAGTCAGTTAAGTGCTCTGGCAAGACGCCACTTTGCCAGTTGCTGCGTTTTTTAGCCTGGCGTTTTTCGCTAGTTTTAGTTTGCAGCGGGGTGGCTTTTTGCTTGGGTGTGCGATCTTTCAAGACTGGCGCACTTTTTTTTCCTTTGGGGACGATGACTTCTGGGGCCGTGCGTACGGCGGTGGTTTTGCCCGTGCTTTTAGGAAGATCATCCGCCAGCAGTTTGCCATGCATTTTTTTGAGTTCACCTACGGCATTATCTACTTTACCGCTCGCCATTTTTTTAAGATCGGTAAGCTGCTGAATATAGCGATTTACATCAGAGCGGCCCATCAGCGCTTTAACGGCCCAGCCATCGAGTGCATGAATAAAAGCACCTAACATATCGTCGATCAGGGCTTTAAGCTGGCCTGCTAGCTTGCCAAAATCCATTTCTTTGAGCCATTTGTAAGCATTTCCTCTCATCTTGGCGGGTAATACATCTAGAATTCTCGACAATGGCGTGCCCACTTTTGCCAGCTTAAAGACGGCCTTAAAGGCATCGCCCACGCCGGGAATACAGCCCAATACATTGATGACTAAATCCAGCCAAGCAAAGGGATTAGCAGGGTTAGCTGTAAGGGAAAGGATGGATAAAATAATATCTCGCGCATCCATCACTTGGCCGACACCGGGCACCACCCCAAGCACCGCTGTCACAATAATTTGCGAGGGGTTATCTCCTTTGCCAGAAACAAGCCCATGTAACCACCCCCCAATACCCCGATCAGCTTGATCTAAGGCGGCTTTAGTCGCTGCTTTTCCCCCTGCCGTTGCCGCGCTCATGGCTTTTCTCCACTCTTTATAGGTGGATCTTTAGGGTGCGCTTTGCTGTAGTCCACTCTGGGTTGCTGCTCGCTGTCTAAAAGATAATCATCGTAATGTTGCTCGTATAAAGGCTCTGCGCCGTATTTTTCACTCAACATGGCTTCAATTTCGTCTGGGAAATAATTGTCTTCAAGGTATTCGGTTTCAGCTTCCAAATACTGCTCTAGCAGCAATGCGGCTTCTTCGTTACTGCTGGGTTTTTGCCCCAAAATAGGATTAGCTGGAGCCTTAACCCAAGGCTCGGCATCACGGCTATCCCAGCCATAAATAATTTCTTGTACGCCTTCGGCTGGAATGCCTTCTAGCTTTGCATGGCCTTTATCGTCAAGCTTACCTTGCTGTTGCGTACCATCGGCAAACAGTACGGTGTAAGGTGCGCCCACTACGGGTTGCATATTTTTGTAGCGATAATTTAATTCCAACCAGTTTTTCTTATCTTCAGCCTTGGGCAAATATGGCGGAGCCACATTCAAACTCTTCGGCCCGCTCCAATCATGGCTGCCGCCTTTAATGCTGATTTTCCCCGGTGCATGCAGCTCGATCTTGCCGTCTTTGATGCGGATATAAGCGCCACCAGCGGTCATCAGGATTTCTTGTTTTGCATTGAAGAGGCCCTTGCCTTTAATCGCTGTGAACTTGGCGTTTTTGTCGGCGGTGATTTCGATATCGTCGCTTTGCGCCTGCATTTGCAGTTGGCCTTTGGCGGCGATCAGCTTTAGGGTGATTTGGTCTTTAACGCCACCCACAAACAGGCTGATGTGCTGGCTTACGTTATGAATCCAGCGGCGGCCGGTGCTTTGGTTGGTGTCACGCTGGGCGACTTGGTCTAGGTTGCTGCCTGCGCTAATGGTCTGGCTTTGCGGGGTGGTAATGGCTACGCCGTCCTCGCCGTGCAGCAGGATAATTTTTTGTTGGCCTGCCTGCTCTTTGGATTTGGTTTTGCCGTCTTGATCCGTGTTGCTGCCCGCTTCAAAACTTTTGCTGGCGTGCACATGGTGGTGCAAGTGGCCGGTGGTGGCTTTGTCGCCTGCGCTGTTGTCGGGTTTTACAGTTTGATCATCGTCGCCGGTTTCCATGCTGTCGGCGAGTTGTTTAGCCGCGTATTCGCCAAGGTTTTTGGCGGTGTCTAAGGCGGATTCCAGCTGGCTTTGCGCGGGGCTGCGGTCTAGCTGCTTGCCGGATGCATCACCTTTGGCTTCGGTGCTAATCAGTAAGCCGCTGGCGCGAATGGCACCTTGTTTATCGCTGCGTAATTCAAAGCCTTCGCCGCGTGCTTCGCCTTTTCCATCCGTTCTTGGGTGAATTAAGTAGCCCAGATTAAGCTGGGTTTTAC
>JBDKJX010000111.1:0-4979 GCA_039796405.1 Pseudomonadota bacterium | reverse complement strand
ACTCACGACCCTTGATTACTCAAACGCCGCTCTTTCGTACTACCGAGGCGCATGGACAATTCCTCGGGCGGGACTTTAACCCGCTAGCTAAATTACTGTTACTGCGAACCTCTGACCCTAGTTATTTATATTTAGACCCTATTTACAGTTATTTATGACCCCAGTTATTTACTATTTACCAGTTATTTATATTTATGTTTTATTTCTTCGTTTAGATACATTTTTCTTTTTTTTATCGAAGAATAATACTACTCCCGTTTTTACTTGAGCTTGTTTAATTACAAAAGCAAGCCCAATCAACATTAAACATCGATCAAATAAAAAAACAATCAATAGAAAAGCGGTAAACGCAATTGATAGCGCAGAAAAAACCGGATAAACATTTCTTAAGTTAAGCCCTGCCAACATTAAAACAATACCAATAGGCCCCAGAATTGTGACAGGCTTAAGATATATTATATATTTATCGGGAATTAAAGAAAGTAAGTCTCCTTCCTGCAATAATGACTTATTGTATGTGTTGTCCATTGTCATTTGAACAAATTTTTCATTGTTCTTTATAAAAAAATAAGCCGCTCTTAGTACACCAAAAAACAAAAAAGCACCGCACGTTATTCGCAACATAAGACCAATACTCGTATCTGACGAGTACGAATAAATAGCTGGACTTGCGAGAGAAAGAAAAGGGCAAATCAATGCCCCCCCAGAAAGCACCTTTAAAACATATGCATTAAAAGCACCGGACTCACGCTTCATCCAAAAGTAAATATAAGCTAACCCAAAAATACAAACTAAAGAAAATAAAACAACTAAAAAAAACTCACTAAATTCAGGCGTTCCTCCTGTATATTTATGCAATATTGCAACTCCACCAACAATACAAAATGCTTGATATAAAACCACTGCTATAAGAATAGAAAAAAACTGTTTTACATTATTTAATAAACCTTTCATTTAACTTTACCCGCAATATATTCCTTAGCCTTTAAGCTATCGTCAGCCCAATCAACAATGTACGCAGAAACAACATAACCACCAATAACAATTGCCATTGCCAAAAAAACAGGCATCGCTGCCGTACCTACAACCGCACCCCCTACAACACCAAGGCTAACACTAAAAAAAGATGCTAGAACAGTATTAAATCCAATTATAGCAACGCTACCAAGTAATGCGGTTGCGACAGCTTTAAATAAATAAACTAACTCCTGCTCGCCCTAAAAATTCACTAATATCATTACTCTTTTTGGGCACAACGGCATAACGCACCGGCATAATGGGTAAGCTACGTTTATCACAGTATTCTATTTAAAAACTTATTTCCCACCATAAAGGCGATATGCGACGAATAAATTGAAATTTAAATTATTGAATTTAGGATTATTTTGAAGAACTTCCACTTCTGCACGAAAAAAGCCAGGGGTTTTGCGATCAATTGATGCCAGATAATAATCATTATAAGCAAAGAAATGACCATAGGCCGTCACCTCACTAGAGCCATGTGCTACTTTAATTTTATCTAAAGAAGGAGCATTAGGGTCCATGCTAAAGTATACAAAATGTACACCTTCATCAACTGAGACACCATCCAATCGTTTTACTTTTATTTTTACAATGGGGATGGTTTCCCTAAGAATTTCAGGATCAAAATTTGTATCTTTCCCAGTAAATTCGACACCAAGCATTAGTCTATTTTTTTCGTGGCTATCATCTGGAGTGGACCAGAAATCAATAACAACTTTTTGACCTGCCTTATCAAGTTTAATAGGCTTGGTTAATGGTGGCTTTGGCTCGGGGCCAGGTGTGCAACCACACAGAACACTGAGGAATACACCTAAAACCAATAAAAATATTTTTTTAAAAATCATTAAACAACCTCAATTTAAGAATATTTTTTCTGATCATTATTTTCATTCTGATCATTATTTTCACTCAATAACTTTTGCCACACATCTCTATTTTTAGGTAGCGGGTTATTTTTTTCCTTATTGAGATTGCTTTTTTCAAATGGTGGTTTTATTGATTTTATGGAATCTACATTATCTATTGGCTTTAAATCACCCTCATGATCTAAGCCCACAAAGTCCATCATTTTGGCATAGGGTAATGTTGACTTTAAACCCGCATGACGTAAAGCATTCCAAACAAAATCTACACAGTTATTCTTTACATGCACGTATTCCATTGAGAAACCATAACGATCTGGTTTTTTTCCAAATTTCATCAACCCATCATATTGACTTTTATTTATTTCCAAAGTTCTAGCGTAATAAGGGTCTACATAGAAAACTTCATCAGTATCATAGATTTTACCGGGGCCAGTTGTGGACCCATGAGTAATTGGGGCAAACCCATAGCTATGTGATTTAGATTCTGACGTAAAATCGAAGATACTATAATATAAATGACCTGGCAGCGATGTACCAGCGGGGTTTAACTTTTCATCCACTAAAGGTGTGCCTGGAGCCGCTACATAAATGGTAAGAATATATCGCTGCACCTCTACTACTTTAATGCTTTGATTACTATTAGCCGTTAATACTCTTTTAGCAGCCAAGATTAGCTTACTCTCGCCAGCTTTCATTTTTTCAATCCTCATATATTTCATTAAAAATAAATAAATAAATGGCTACACCAACGTATGCTAGTCCTTCAGGTAAATCTGAATATTTTCTGTCGAATCAGGGTTTTTAACCTCATGGGTATAGCCATCTGCATCGCTAATCCCATATTCTTTTTCTCCAAACCCTCGCAGTATCATATATTTTCTATTAGGCAGCACTTCCCCAGTTGCCTGATCTTTCAATAAAAACTTGTCATTGAATTTGGTATTTGGCATTGCATTAAATGTTTTTGCAAGGCTTGTGCCGCCGCTCATTTCATGGCTCGCGCCCTTAATGCTTATTTCCCCCGGGCAATGAATCTCAATATTGCCGTCTTTTATCCGGATATAGCCGCCGCCAGAGGTGAAGAGCAGTTCATTACCTGCGGCGATTTCTGCTTTTTCTTTGCAGGCGGTGATTTTAACGTTTTTATCGGCAGTGATTTCAATATCGTCGCTTTGAGCTTGCAGCTGGATTTTGCCTTTAGCTGCGATGATCTTCAGCGCGATTTTATCTTTTACCCCGGCCACAAATAGGCTGATGTGCTGGCCTACGTTGTGTATCCAGCGGCGGCCAGAGGTTTGGTTGGTGTCACGCTGCGCGACCAGATCAAGGTTTGTGCCTGCGCTGAGGGTTTGGCTTTGCGGGCTGGTGATGGCCACGCCGTCTTCCCCATGCAGCAGGATAATTTTTTGCTGGCCGGATTGGTCTTTAGATTTGCTCTTGCCGTCTTTATCGGTGTTGCTGCCTGCTTCAAGGCTTTTGCTGGCGTGTACGTGGTGATAAAGATGGCCAGTGCTGGCGGTGCTGCCTGCGCTATTATCCGCCTCAACGGTTTTGCCTTCGTCGCCGGTTTCGATGCTGTCGGCTAGCTGGTTGGTGGCCGTTTCGCCTAGGCTTTGGGCCAGTGAAAATGCTGATTCAAGCTGGCTTTGTGCGGGTGTGTGGTCTAGCTGCTTGCCGCTAGCGCCGCCTTTGCTTTCGGTGCTTATGAGTAAGCCGCTGGCGCGAATCGCACCTTGTTTATCGCTGCGTAATTCAAAGCCTTCGCCGCGTGCTTCGCCTTTGCCATCGGTGCGCGGGTGGATTAAGTAGCCAAGGTTAAGCTGGGTTTTACCGTGCTCGCTCGATAATTTAGTGCGAACTTCATCCTTGGTATCATCAAACAGCAGCTCGCCGTATTGGCCGCCTTCATGCTCTTTGGTTTTGATGCCAGATAGGGTTTTATTGGCAGGCAGAGCGCCAGCGCCGCTGAACGCGGGTACTGAATGGCTGCCGTTATAGGTAACACCCGTTACAATTGGGCGGTCTATATCGCCCTCTATAAAGCTTACACTCACCTCCTGGCCCACCCTAGGGATAAACTGATGACCGAAACCTACACCTGCGGATGGGCAGGCAACGCGAACCCAGCAGGATGACTTATCGTCAAGGTTTGCGCCAAATTCTGGGTGCTCTGCGGCACGTTGCCAGTGGTACTGCACCTTAATGCGGCCATATTCGTCGGTATACACTTCTGCTTGTTGGCTAGAGTCGGCACCGCTGCTTTGTGGGCCAACTACGGTGGCGGTTTGTACGCCTAAGCTTTTGGGCTTGCTGTGTTTGGTATGAGCAAAGTTAGGCGTAATCGGCTGGCCGCGCCTTTGGGCGGTGAAATTAACTTGGTAAGGAGGATTCGCAGCTGAAGCCGCTGCTACCAGTAGGCTGGGCGCGACTAGGCCAAGTTGCTGGGTTAAATCTGCTGGAAAATTATTGTTTGCGGTGAATTTTAGCTCGGTGATGGCGAATTCCCGTTGCTCCGCTGACGTCCCCTCATGCGCGGGGTGGTCTTCTAGGCGGAACCATTGCCCGGCTTGTAAGCTGCGCAAAGTACCAGTGCCGGTGAATGATTTCTTTTTTGCATCCAACGCTTGCTGACGCAGCCTTGCGTAGTGGCTTAGTTCATCGTTATCGCTTGCGTAATACAAAGACTGAGGATCATAATCCTCAAAGCTGACTTGTAGCTGTTGACCACCTTCGCCTTGGTCGATATAACTTTCATCAAAACTTTGGTTCGTTGTGGTCGTTTTGTAATCAAAGCTAGCCAAAGAGACCGAGCTGCTACCGACTTGGCGCTGAGTTGTCCATTCGGTAAGAGAATCACTCTCCTCCGTCCCGTCAGCTCTATGAAAGCGCACCAGTGATTCTTGCGCCTCTGGAATCGCAAACGCATCGTCAAAGATCAGCAGCTGAACTTGGGGGCTATCTCCGGCCCAGACTGTGTAAAAACGCGGCGACAGGCAAAGCCCACTTCACCTACCCAATCGTTTTTTGTGTTTTCACGGCTAATTTGTTCGCAAACTTAGCCGCAATTAGTGGCAAATAAAAGCCTTTCAG
>JBDKJX010000110.1:0-5174 GCA_039796405.1 Pseudomonadota bacterium | reverse complement strand
CATGGCGCTAAATCGTTTCGTTATAGAATTTGGTGACCGCCTAAACGGCCACCATTAATTCCACAGGCATTTACACAGAAAGATTTACAGGCTCTTTAAATAAGCAGCCCGCCCACTTATACCCCGCATTTGTGGATGATTCAGGCCCAATTTGACGGCCTCCATTTTGATTCGGGCTGGATTTTCAGACTAGTTAAAATTGTCAACATTTTCCCTCCTTAGTGACTTGCCTCCTCTTTTTATAGCAATGGAGCCTCCCTCTTAGTTAGGAATATCACGACTGACAAGTCATCCTCGGGAGTCCTTAACTCATAAAAATTAAGCCTTTGTTTACACGGATTTAATTTTTACTTTTTTCCAATTAAAAGCGATTTTTACAAGCCCCCCCCCACACCGAGGAGTAAGATTTAATCTTTAACTCTCAAGGTGAAAGTTGTTTAGTTGCATCTATTACGCAACAAAAACACTTACTATCAATCAAATATGCATATCACTACTAATATTACGGCTCGATCGCCTAGCAGCCGCGCCCAACCGCACGTAAATCGTGAAAATTTAATTGATTCAGGCAACCGCTTGTTCGAAAAATCGGTTCAAAGAAACGTTTTTCATACGCAAAGCTGCGATCTAAAATCCCTTTTGAACGAGCTTCGTTCCCAGCATGACCGCCCTAGTAATGCACAGGCACAACGAGTACAGGATGCATTACAGCGATGGGAGACAAACCACCCCAAAGAAGTCGCCAAGCGTGGCTCACTCATTGGTGATTTGAAAGAGTCGCTTGCCAAGTGGGATGTAGTAATACGTCAAATGACTCGCCAAACAGTACTGACTCAGGCCACTAAAGGCCCACAGGCGTTGTTAATGAGGGCAATGCCGGGGCTAGAAAAACTTGGTAGTTATGCATGTACTGATGCAGATACGTTCGTAAGTAAACAGAACTCACAGCACTCAAAAATTATGGAACGGCTAAATAATTTCAAAGCGAGCCCAGAACGGCAAATTGCTAACCACAAAGCCAATAGTGCGAGCAACATGCTGGCCATCGTCGTCGCTAGGAATGGCCTTATAAGCGGAAGTCAGCTACAAAACATCGCCAAAACGGTCGACCAAGCCCAAGCAGGTTGCTGCAGTACCCTCGCGTATGCAGCGGCAGCCAAATTAATGGCTGAGAATACGGGAGAAAAACAAGAACGAGTCGAGGTAGTCTCTCACCGTGGAGTTAAAGGCCATACCCAGACTCATTGCTTTGTGGTACTTGGCCGTCTTGAAGGAAGTGATCTGAAGCAGCCAGAAACTTGGGGTCCAGATGCCATTGTTGTCGATCCTTGGGCTGCGACAATAGGTGCGAAATTATCTGGCAATGCAAAGGCTCCCCCCATTGATAACCTCTGGCCACCAACCGAATCTGTCTTTGATAGTAGGAGTGAGTAACTATGTTTAACGCATTGCTAATTGAGCTATGCCAGCGTCTCGACTTGCCAGAGTCTTGTCTTCATAAACAGGGCCTCGATTTAAATCTGGACAGCTTCAGCTTACATATTCGGGAGAAAGACCAACTGGTAACCTTACTGATTCCTCTTTGTGATCAGCCACCTCGCCCACTTTCGGAGCTGAGAGACTGGCCCTCTCTACATATGAGTTGTGATGAAGATAACCAGACTTTGCTATGGAGTAGAGAGTGGCTTGAGCGGCTTGATGTTGAGATCTTAGCCTCACTGATCGAGCGTATGATTCGTCAAGCGCACGAGCTCACATTGGATGCCAGATGAGGTAGCATGAAATGCAGAAGTCAGACATGACCTGACAGTAAACTTTGCCAGCAGGCGGGGTTACCCGTTTTGATAGAGGTGCGAATCTTTATTCAAAACAGCGCCATCAGGGCAAGGGCTGCGCATGTGAAGCGGCGACTAGCGCGATCCAGTAGTCATGCACGACGCCGCAGCCTGCCCTGACAGCGTGAATGTAGCAAAGGAGAACAAACAGCCTAGCGGAATGCCGATCACCGCCAAAGGCGGCGAGGTGAATTATTATCGGCCCGCGGCTTGATTATTTGTCGCCGCGTAATACGCCCGCAACCACCACTTGCGTAGCATCTGACAACTGGAAGGAGCCTTCCAATACCAGCAGATGATTGGCCAGCATGGTAATACCCTCATTTTTAAGCCCACTTAAAAATAGAGGTCAGGCATGTCATGTCTGTTTTTGTTTCGGGGTGATGCCGCCCCACCCCCTATGCGGGGGTTCGGTATTGTAAGCCCAGTGCCATTACGTTGCAGTTTCTTGCACTTAGGCAAGGCTTTCAAAGTCATCGCATGCCAGCCATTCACACGCACGGTTCGATTATAACGCTCGATATATGCATTCTGCTGCGGATTGCCAAGCTGAATATAGGCCAAGTCAATCGATTGTTACTCCGCGCCATTCGATAATTTGATTCAGGCTGCGGACCTCTCGCTCAGTAAGCAAAGAGAAATAGACTTCAATGCCGAGTCCTTCCCAATTAAAAACATCAATCACATGATATAAGCGAATGCTGCGGCCATCTGCCCATTGATCGTGCATAAGATCCATCGACCACGTTTCATTTTTTGCTTCTGGCATCGCTAATGGCGCTGGCGTTCTAAGCGTTTTTTAGGCTTTATTCGCAGATGTAATTCTAAATCACAGTAAATCCTGTAGACGCTTTTATGGTTACAGTGTTTTTTTCTTGACGTTGCGCAGATGTAAAAAGCAGAGGCCAAAGCCCCAGCTTTGATTCGTTTCAGTGAGTTGAATAAGCAATTCCACAATTTTTGCGCTTTCTGCATCCAACTTACGCATACAGCGATAGCAAGCCGTGTTAATTGCAAAGCATCAGTAAGCAGGTCTGCTCTTTTTTTTAGACGACTGCTTGGTGCTGGTGGCAGTGCATCAATCTAATCGGCCCATTCCTGCATCATCGGTAAATCTGGCCGACCCATAAGCGAATCAGGGCCTCTACAGAGGGAGCGCCACGCTCTTCCTCTTCGCGGATATAGGCCGCTTTGAGGCTTCTGATTTGAATGGCACCAATTTGCGGCAGGATATCTCTGTTTAGGTAATTTTCTGTTTGTTTTAAGTATCCCGCTGGCTAGCTGTTGGGATCGTGCTCTGTCCATTCTTGGCTGATAACAGCAAAATTTTCGGTATTTTCCGCTTGTAGAGCCTGTTTTTCTGAGGCTCTGGTGTGTATGGGTATGCCTTGCTTAACTTGCTCTCTAGCCCATTCACGTATTTTTCGCGCTTTAGCCAGTGTTGTTCGTGGATATTCGCCGATTGTATAAATCCCATCTTTTGTCGGTGTAATCCAATAGCGATAGCGCCATATTTTTAAGCCACTTGGCCGTATATCAAGATATAGGGCTAGCCCATCTCTTAGTTTTATGGCTTTTTCGCCAGGCTTGGTGTTGCGGATTTTTGTATCTGTGAGGGAGGGCATTTCTGTGCCGGATAAGGGCAGGGCGGGGGTGCGTTATCCGGTACCTTATCCTTTTTTTATTTGGCTGCACCACTACGGGACTGGATGCGGCTAGTTAAGAAGCAAGTAAAAATAAGGGTTTGAGGTGTTTTTGTGGACGGTGCTGTGTGCTGATAAACAGGCATGCTAATTATCGAGCATTCTAAGGCACGTTTCTTATTTATGGCGGAGCACACCGAGCAGTTTTCACAGCGCATTAAAGCAGCATGATTTTATCCTGTGGGCTTATTAAATATATATTGTGCCGAGATGCGCGTTTTATCAGGCGAGACTTAGGTCAACGCCAGCAGCAAAAGGGGCATACGCGGGGGGGGGCAAAATACGTAGGAAAAAACAATCGACTCATTTTATATCTTTTAGGGCTGCATTAATGGGTGTTCATTATGCGGATAGGTGGTAGTGCGTCTAGATTGCAGGTATTAATTGAGGCTAAGCTAGCCGGAGACGATGCTTTTAAAAGCGATAAAAAAGGCAAGCATGAAGATGTTTGCCTTTTTTGAGAAATAGCTTAGCTTATTTAGCCATTTCTTCTTTCGGTGCTTCTTTTTTCATATCTGCGTGATCTTTTTTAGCGTCTTTTCTTGCTTTATGATGTTTGTTTTCTTTTTTCTGCAGGGCCATACCATCTTTGTTCATCAAACCTTCAGCAAACGAAGCAACGGAAGTTAAAGCAACGCAGGCCGCAGCAAGGGCAATAACAAGCTTTTTCATAGATGAAACTCCTCGTGAGAAAATAAAAAGTAGTGGCTTAGGCATCATCGATGCTCATTTTGGCTTACTTACTACTGGGATACATTTGCAAGTTTTTATGAGCAATGAGCGTACTTATTCATAAACTATGTAAGTAGATTTTTCTATGTGGAAATGTAAAATTCATCACAAAATGGCGCCTTAGCAAGGATTTGTTGTGTAAATGATAATGATTTATCCTGCCTTTACTGACACGCGTCACTAGTTTTGGGTGGGGCGGGGTGCTTATCTGGAAATGATTTTTGGGTTTGGCTTACCGTGATCGCTATTGTACTGTGCTAAATTGGCTGTGTTTTACTGTGAAAAATTAGGCTTAAAGTATAAGTGATATTTAGTTAGGGATAATCCCACAAGCTACCCGCACGCCTCCCCCCCCTAATACTGCGGGGTGGTCTGCATGATTGTCGCCACCCATATGTATCATGAGTGTGTGCTCTTTTAGGTCGGCTATTTTAAGCCGTGGTGCAAGTACAGGCTGATTGGTTTTTCCGTCTGCTCCAAAGATTAACGCGGGTAAATCACCTAAATGCCCATCGCCCCAAGGTGAGCCGTGGCGCTTGCTGCCGTGTGGGTCGTAATGGCCACCGGCGGCAAGGGCGGGAACCATTCTTCCGTTTTGCTCTTTTGCAGCACAGTTGGCATTTTCATGCATATGAAAGCCATGCGCGCCTGCGGGTAAGCCTTCAATATGGGGGGTAAAAACAAGGCCATAGGCAGATTCTGAAATGACGATATTGCCAATAGATTGAACGCTCCCTTTATCGTTGACTAAATCCATAGGAACGGTGATATCGGCGTGGGGGTAATCCCCCCACAAAACCAGCTCATTTTTAAGTAGAATTTTCTCGCAGTCTTTGAGGAGCTCTACATGAAAGCAGCACGTTATTCCGACAGCCAGATTATGGCGATTTTAAAGCAAGCCGAA
>JBDKJX010000109.1:0-5204 GCA_039796405.1 Pseudomonadota bacterium | reverse complement strand
AAAAAATGGACGATGCCAATTCAAAATTGGCGCATGGCGCTAAATCGTTTCGTTATAGAATTTGGTGACCGCCTAAACGGCCACCATTAATTCCACAGGCATTTACACAGAAAGATTTACAGGCTCTCGCTCAGCAATGGGGCTGGGCCGGAAAATGGCTATTCACTGCGTTATGCTCCTCGGAAATAACTCCTTATTACCTTCGCCCTCCTGCCTTGTGCTTGGCCGTTTTCCCGCTCAGCGCAATGGTGAATGAAACGTAAACAGACCCTAGGCACACAGCATTAGTAAAGGTGTTTTTAGCAAGCTTTTCAAGAAAAACCCCGCTGGCACATGACAAACTATATTAATTTGTAAGCTATCCCAGAAAAAAGGCTTTATGGCCAGCAATGCCGCCATAAAGCCTTACAACAATCTAATTGCTTATAAAATACAATAAAAATATTAAGCACTTTAATCGTTGGGTAATTTATTTCAGGCACTGAACGCCACAGCAATTACTAGCGATAATGAGTGTTAATATTGATTACGACAGAGGGTGCACTCATCACTTACGTCAAATCAAATTGCACCCGTGTCGGCTTATCCTGGCTATTTTTAATAGTCGCTTGCACCACAAACATTCTAGCTTGCTCCACACCATCCGCTAACAAGGCAGATTTAACCCGCAAAGCCCACCTCAAGCCTAGGGCGTGTAAATCGTCATATTTTACCTCTGCATGCTCAATGATTAATCATTCCATCTCTGCAACCGAAAGTGTTTTATCAAAGCCAATTAGACTAGTCAGCTTTTCAAATTTTTCTTTCTCATAGACCAGTTCTAACAAAGGAGGATATTCATCCTTGCTCATTGCTAACTGGCTACCATCTTCTAATGATTGAGTGTTGTCTGCAAGCTTTTCCAATTTAAACCCAAGTACTTTTCTTTGCAAAATTCTCCTTTTTAACATTTGGCGATTAACTATAGGATCTAAATGTTTAGTTTCGGATAATCAGATCATGCATGATGCCCCTGGCCAGCAACAAGGGCCAGCTACGCATAGGGACATGAGTATCCGAAACTAAACACCTATGCGATAAAAGCGGCCAAGCGAGTAATACGTGCCCCTTATCACCCATATCGCAACGTGAGCCATAGCGATGGCAATAAGTCATTTAGGCGATCAATCTATTGCGCGTAAAATAGACGCCAATATGGCAGGAGTGTATGTGGTGGCGAGCAAGCTGTTTTCCTTTACCCGTGTTTTAGCCCAAATTGGCTTACTCATTGCAATTTGGCTAGCATCTGATTGGCTAGTCCTTAAACTAGGCTTACCTATACCAGGAGGCGTGCTGGGTTTAGGGATTGTATTTGTGCTGCTGCTGATGGGTGTGCCACTCAATTGGGTGAAATACGGTGCAGAATGGCTATTGGCAGAAATGCTGTTGTTTTTTGTGCCCGCCGTGGTGGCCCTCGTCAAATATAAAGCCTTGTTTATCGCCGAAGGTTGGCAGTTATTGGTGGTGATTTTTCTTGGTACGGCCTTGGTTATGTGCGTAACAGCCATTGTGGTTGATCGCTGCTTTAAATGGGAACACCACTTACGCTTGGCCCGTGCCAAAAAGCGATCTGCATTATGAGTATAATTGCTATTAGCTGCTTGCTGCTCACTATTGGCGCATATGCACTGGCCAAGCTTTTATATGCGCGTTATACACGTTGGTGGCTGGCCCCCCTAGTGCTGACCCCTACGATATTGGTTGTCTTTATGCTGTTCACCCATATTCCTTATGGGGTTTATTATAAAGATACCCGTTGGTTATTATGGCTGCTTGGCCCCGCAACCGTTGCTTTTGCAGTCCCGCTTTATGAATACCGCGCTCTAATGGTTAAGCATTGGCTATCTTTATCTGCGGGCGTGATTGCAGGTTGTTTTACGGCCCTACTTAGCTGTGTGCTATTGGCTAAATTATTTCATCTATCCCCAGAACTAACCCGCAGCCTATTACCTAGATCTATTTCCACCCCCTTTGCTTTAGCAGTATCAGGCACTTGGGGAGGCTCTCCTGAATTGACCGCTTTATTTGTTGTGATTACGGGCTTAATGGGCATGCTATTTGGTGAATTTATGCTGCTGATTTTACCGCTACGCTCACGCCTAGCCCGAGGCGCTTTATTTGGCGCGGCAGCCCATGCCGTAGGTACTGCAAAGGCAAGAGAAATTGGTAATGAAGAAGGGGTAGTTGCCTGTATTACTATGATGGTTTCAGGCGTAGTCATGGTGCTAATTGCCCCTTTACTCACCCCACTATTTGCTTAATTGAGTGGATGAGTGTGCGGCATATTAGCCCACACTCAAACGAAAACTGACTAAAAAAGAAAGTATTTTATTGCCCATAGCCAGACTAAGTCATTATAAAATATGATAACTATTTCTATTAAAAATCAGAGCAATGTCTAAATTATCCCCAATCGTATTGCTTGATGTGATTCAACAGCAACGGTTTGGCGTTGAATATCAGCCATTAATTCATACGCACAATTTAGAAACAATCGCCCATGAGGCCCTTGCCCGCTTTTATCGGGCCGATGAGCAATTGCTTCACACCGATCATTTATTTAATGAGCTGCACCATAGCCCACTTACCTTATTTCAAGTGGAATATGCAATGAAGCAATTGCAATTAGCACATGCACCAGCCGGGGAGTTGTTTTTAAATCTTGACCCAGATGCCTACGCGGTGGCAGATATAACTGGAGAAGAAAACCCTTTACTCAGCATGGTTCAGCAGCGCAGCAATATTGTATTAGAGATAATAGAGAATAGTGATATTTCTGATGCGCGCCAAAGTGCCAATATGGCTCAAGCATTTCATAAAAAAAATATTCAACTGGCATTGGACGACATAGGCTCCCCCCATTCGATGGTATCCCTGCCGATTTTAATCACTGTAGATTGCTTAAAATTTGATCGCAGTTGGTTTAATCAGCTTTATTTACCTAACCATCGCATCGCTTTAGAAAGCCTCATCCGTTATGCTAAGGACACGGGAAAACGCACCGTATTAGAAGGTGTAGAAACACCAGAACACCTAGAAATTGCCCGCCAGCTGAATGTAGATATGGTGCAAGGTTTTTTATTTAAACAGCGTTTTATTCAAATCAGAGCTTAGCTGCAAGGTATTAATACAATCTCCCCAGTAAAACAAATTTAATAAAATGGCAATGGCCCTTGGCCACTTGCAATCTATCGCTCAGCCTTAAATCAACACAGGAATATGCGCAAGTAATGCAGTCCAATAAAAAGCATGCCCCATATACAATTTTAATTATTGTTTTATACTGTAGTCTTTTTTTAAGTGCTTGTGACGCTAACAGTATTACCCACGCCGAAAAGATAGTGCATAGCCAAGAAATGAAAACACTCGCCAAGCTTGGCGAAATTGCGCTTAAGCAAATCTTTAAAAATGAAGAAACGCCCCCGCCCAATCCAAACAACAATTCATCAGAACCCGTTGAGCTGGTTACCGGCCGTACAGCCGTTGGCCAGCGCGATTTCAATCGTGCTAAGCAAGTTTTGCCGGATGTATTTCGCGGTATGGAAAGCGATTTTTATTGCGGCTGCGCCTATAAGGGCAAGGAAATGGACTTAGCCAGCTGTGGCTACACCCCCAGAAAAAACGAATCCCGAGCCCAACGTTTGGAATGGGAGCATGTGGTTCCGGCGTGGGTGCTAGGCCATCAACGTCAATGTTGGCAAAATGGCGGACGCAAAAACTGTAGCGATAATGATCCGCAATTTAAAAGCGCGGAAGGTAACCTCGTAAATTTAGTACCATCGGTAGGCGAGGTGAATGGGGATCGCAGTAACTTTGCCTATAGCGCATGGACGCATAATCCTGAGCCTATGTATGGCCAATGTAAAACCATTGTTGATTTTAAAAGTAAAAAAGCCCAGCCTAGGGAGGAAGTACGTGGCCGCATTGCGCGAATTCACTTCTATATGTATCAGCGCTATCAACTCAGCCTCTCCAAGCAAGATCAGCAGCTAATGTGCGCGTGGGCTAAAACCTATCCGGTGGACGATTGGGAAGTAAAACGCAATCAACGTATTATTAAACTGCAAGGCGATGGCAATCACTTTGTGAGTGAGAGCAAACTCGCCCAATATTGCGTTTAATACTGCACTGAAGCGATCTCTATAAGAGAAAATCACTTCATCGCTTGCTACTCTTACGGCAATGTTTTCAATGCTGCCGCAGCAGATTTAGAGAAGTTATATCCACCGTGCTTATCCCAATGAATCGACCACATCATCACTCCTCGATAATCTGGATAAGCCTTAGCGAGCTTGATGCTGCAGCAGTTTTTTAATTACGTTAAGCAGCTAAGTGAGTCAGCAACCACTTTTTTAGTTACAAAACTTCGCCTCGCCGATGGTGGCCCAAACAGTACGCCAAGTGCCACCTGATCTGGGTGCAAGCCTTTAATACCCAACCCGTGCCATAACTGATTGCAAAGCCATCAATAATCAGCATCATGGTGCCTGCAAACAAGACATCCACAGTGTCTCATTCAGCGTGGCATGGAATACGGTGAGGTGAAGCCTCCATTGTTGTAATACTGCACGTGCAATACGTCAGCTCATCTCACGGGCCATCAATAATCAGTCAATACTGCCCACTACTGCGGTATGCCATATTTTCCCCTACATAGGCCGTATGCGTCATAAGGGCCTGTAATCTTTGATCTAAGTAAGTAACTTCTACGCCACTAGTATAGATAATTCCTTCCTGCCAGTTATCCCAAGCAAGTAGGGAGAAACTCAGCATCAGCGAGGTAATCAGCACGGCAATGCGAGTAGCGCTAGTCTTTTTAGTCATAACTCCATCCTTATTAAGTATATTGAAAGTACCTACTACCTTCTATGAATTAGTCATAAATACCGCACCAACATACAACCAAAAAATAAAGATGTAAGTCATTGAATATAAAAAATATTTATTAAAAATAGCTATAATATAATTTAATGAACTCGCCTATTTACTACAAAAATCATTATTTTATTTCATATTTGCAATGAATAGCCTGCATGAAATGGTAATCCCCCCACAAAACCAGCTCATTTTTAAGTAGAATTTTCTCGCAGTCTTTGAGGAGCTCTACATGAAAGCAGCACGTTATTCCGACAGCCAGATTATGGCGATTTTAAAGCAAGCCGAAA
>JBDKJX010000108.1:0-5318 GCA_039796405.1 Pseudomonadota bacterium | reverse complement strand
AAAAGAGGATGATCGTTACGATCAAATGAAGCTAGGCCTCTAGCCGCCTTTAGGCGGCTCCTGATTTACCAGCGCCTTCGAGGCGCCCCTGCAATAAACCTCCGGCTTTGCCGGAGGTAATTTAATTGGCGGGCATGGCATGTCCATTTTTAAGCAAAAATAGACATAAGAAACAAAGCGGCCAACGAGGGAAGTAAAGATGAACACTTACCCCTCAGCTGGGCGCTTTGTGTTGAGCCTCACCATTGTTGTCTTCTACAACTTTTTGGCAGGGGCGGGTAAAACATCAGTCAATCAAAGCAACCTCAGACTCAACGCCTTCTAGCTTAACCTGCTCAATCTCAATAAAGCGGCGGGATATTTTATCGCTGGTAATACTGACCTGCTGTACGTCGTCGTTTGCTTGACGAATATGCGTGGCCAGCTTTTTCATTCTGTCATCAAAGCGGGTGAATTCTTGCCCCAGTTTGCCAAGTGCTTCTTTGATAATATGTACTTGCTTGCGGGTTTCTACGTCTTTAATCACGGCTCTTGCGGTATTCAGCACGGCCATTAAGGTAGTTGGCGATACAATCCATACCCGTTTCGCCATTGCATGCTGCACCAACTCAGGGTGATAAGCATGAATTTCCGCAAATACCGCTTCGGCGGGGATAAACATGACCGCGCCATCCGCCGTTTCATTGGGAATAATATATTTACTAGAAATATCGTCGATATGCTTTTTAATATCGCCTCTAAACGCCTTCGAAGCGACTATTTTATCTACACTGGCATCAAACATTCGATGATAGTTTTCTAATGGAAACTTAGCATCCACCGCCACGGTTCCCGTTGGCTCAGGCAAGCGCAAAATACAATCGGCACGCGTGCCATTCGATAAGGTAGATTGAAATTCATACACTTGGTTAGGCAGCACATTTCTAATTAAATGTTCAAGCTGGACTTCACCAAACGCACCACGGCTGCGCTTATCCCCTAGTAACTCTTGTAAGCTCACTACATTGGTGGTGAGGCCATCAATTTTCTTTTGTGCCTCATCAATGGTGGCCAAGCGTGCCATAACGTTGGCAAAAGTTTCATTGGTTTTTTTAAAGCCTTCTTCCAAGCGCTCCGTCACTTTGCCAGAAATTTCACCCAATTTGGCATCCGCCGTTTTAGTCAGCTCACCAACTGTAGCCGTTAGTTGTGTGGTGGTCAGTGCGAGCGCATTTTGTAATTGCTCCATTTCACGTACTGATTGCTCTGCCAGCATTTGCGATAGCTTCAGTAGAATTTCTTCCCGCAGCGCATCTTGCTTTCCCGTAAGCTGGCTAGAAATATCGCCCAATTGCTTCACCACTAACTCACGCGTTTCTGAAAGTGTTGTAGTTAATGACAGCCGCATGGTAGATAAAGATTCCGTTTGTGCGGCTTGTAATCGAGTTAAAGATTCGCGCGTTTCTTTTAATTCATGGCCTACGCCACCGCGTACCCGTTCAAAGGCTTCGGTCATAGTGTCTCGTAGCCGCTCGCCTGAGCGCATCACCGCATCAGAAAGCTGAGCCCCCTGCTGGGTTAATGCGGAGTGCGTACTTTCTGTCTGCCGCACTAAGCCTTCATGCAAGTCTGATAGCATTTCTCTATGCTTCGCTTCCATATCTTGCGTCAGCGTATCTAAAACATCTCTTTGTGACTGAGCAAGCTGCTGCAAGCGAGCAACCACCAAAGCACCAGCCAATAAAACCACCAAGGTGGTAATTCCAAACAATAGATCCAACATAGTGATTTCCTTTGCAGCAACCGCAGGATTGTAGGCGATGTACGACAGTAAGCCTATAATCACTTGCATGAGACCTTTGTTATTTACTTTATTTACGCTATTTAGCAGCGCTGCCCAAGCAACAGACATCGCCGCCATTCAGCATGCTGCCCAACAATGGCTGGATCTATCTCTTGCCAACAGCACGGGCGTTCCCAGCTATAAACTCAGCAAAATCGATAACCGACTGCAGCTCCCCCAATGTAAACAATACGATGTGGGCTTGCCGAGTGGCTATCGTTTGCTGGGCAACACCATGCTACGCATTCAATGTGTTGACGGGGCCAGTTGGGGGATTAATCTACCGGTGAAAGTATCGCTACTGGTAACTTACTATGTGGCCGCAAGGCCGCTCTCTGCTAATCAAGAAGTGGGCAGTGGCGATGTGCTTGCCCAACAGGGGGATCTAGGCGCCCTACCCGGCTCGGTGATTTTAGACCCCGTTCAAGCCATTGGCCGCACGCTGAATACGGCAGTTGCCGCTGGCAAGCCCTTACGCCAAGAAATGCTAAGAGCATCGATGGTGATTCAGCAAAACCAAAAGGTGCGCATTATTTATCGGGATAACGGTATTGAAGTCGCCAATGAAGGCATCGCCATGAATAATGCCGCCGAAGGCCAATCTGTGCGAGTTAGAATCAACAATAGTCGGCAAATGGTGCAAGGCATTGCCACGGCTACGGGCAACGTAGATGTGAGCAATTAGCCATTCACATCTAGGTGGACTTGATATAAACAACAGTGGCAAGCTGGCCGTTTTTATCCTAAGCTCGCCTTTTTGCTTGAATTGGCCCTTCCCGTGCTGCCTAGTAAACTGAGCCCTATCTTTCTTTGCTCCTTGCTTGCTGCGTGCGCCAGCGCACCCATCATTCCCCCTCTTCCTAGCTCTAGCCCAGCCAGTGCACCGGTTGTCGTGATTAGCCCCACGCCAAGCCCTCTCCCTAGCCCGCCTGCAATCAACACTGCGCTAGTCGTTGTGGCACCACCACCGGTACTTAAATCCATCAGCCAATTAGAAGCACAAGCGCTGCTCAATAAGCTGCTGCCGGCCAAAATCAGCGAGCGCAATGGTTGGAGAAACGATCTGCTCGATGGCTTTACTGCACTTAAAATCCCCTACACCCCAGAGTATTTTTGCGCTGTAATGGCGGTGATTGAGCAGGAATCAAGCTGGCAAGGTGATCCCCCCGTACCAGGCTTAGGCAAAATTGTTTGGAAACAAGTTAAAGAAAAAGCGGGCAAATATCATATCCCGCTGATTGCCGTGCAAACGGCGTTATTAAAAAGCTCGCCTAATGGCAAAAGCTATAAAGAGCGCATCGATAAGCTTCAAACAGAAGCTCAAATGAACGCGGTGTTTGAAGACTTAGCGAGCGATGCCAAACGATTAAGCCTACCCTTTAATATGAGTAATCCCATCCGCACCGGTGGCCCGATGCAAGTCAGCGTGGCGTTTGCTGAAGGGCATGTGCGCGCTTGGCCTTATCCATATGCCCGACGTGGAAGTGTAAGAAACGAAGTATTTAGCCGCAAAGGGGGAGTCTATTTTGGCACGGCCATTTTGCTACAATACCCTGCACCTTACAGCAAGATGATTTATCGCTTTGCCGATTTCAACGCAGGCCGCTATGCCAGCCGTAATGCAGCTTTTCAAGCCGCACTGAATAAGCTGACGAATGACAGCATGGATTTAGACGGCGATTTACTGCGCTATGAAAACGGCAACCCAAGCCGCCAAAGTAGTGGCACAGAAAAAGCGCTGCAATCTATGGGTAAGCGCTTAAATTTAAGCCACGAAGAAATCCGCCGCGATTTACTGCTAGAAAAGTTAAGCGGCTTTGGCCAAACGCCTCTTTATCAGCGATTATTTGCCCTAGCAGGCAATATGCCGCGTGAAGCGCTGCCACAAATTGATTTAAAAAGCCCTAAAATCACGCGCAAACTCACCACCGAATGGTTTGCCAAACGCGTCGATGGCCGCTACCAAACCTGCCTTAGCCGCGCTCCAGCCGCTTTTTAACTTTTTACGTAAGAGCGCGGCATGCCGTGCCCTTATTGCCAAAACTAATAAGGTAAGCCTCTATGCAAGCAAGTAATTTTAATCTAGCCGACTATTTAAAGCGTATTGCCTACCAAGGCCAAGCCAAAGCCGATTTGGCGAGCATGACCGAAATTATGCGCTGCCAATTGTTTACTGTGCCATTTGAAAATTTAGATGTGCAAGCGGGCAAAGTTGTTTCTTTAGTGCCTGAAGATATCGTTAATAAAATTGTTTATCAACCGCGTGGCGGCTATTGCTATGAAGTCAACGGTTTATTTGCCATGGCCTTGCAAGCTTTAGGAATTAACTATAAATTTATTGCCGCTCGCCCAATGTTTTACCCTGTAAAAAGGCCAAAAACACATATGGCCATCATTGCCCATATTGCTGGCGAAGATTATTTATGCGATTTAGGCTTTGGTAGCTATGGTATCCGCGCACCTATTGCACTAAGCCAAACTGGCATTAAACTTCAACAAGATTTTGATTTTTTTATGCTCGATAAAGTAGATGAAACAAGCTATTTATTAAAAGCAGAATTAGAAGGAAAATGGGCCAATCAATATGCATTTGATTTATATCCACAAGAATGGATCGACTTTAGCCCTGCTAACTTTATGAATTCAACGCATCCTGATGCTATTTTCGTACAGAAGTTGCTTATCGTATTACACAACCCTAGTGGCAGAAAAATCTTACTTGGCGACGCCTTAAAAACGGTTAACCAAGGCATAACAATAAAAGAAAGCATAACTCTGCCTGAGTCAGTCCTAAGCCAGCACTTTGGTTTAGTCGCCCCTAGCCAATCCCTTACATAACAGCATTCCCTAGCCAAACGGTTTTGATGCCACTAAAACGCTACGCAATGACTAGATAAGTCATTGCGTAAAGCCCGCCATATGGTGAGGTTATGGATCTTTGCTTGTCCTTTGTATAGCAAGCCTTCTGAGAACAACGTTAATAGTAAAGTGTTGCCCCGATACAGCCAAAAATGCCGCTACTGCCCGCGTTAAATGACTTGGTTACCCCTCGACCTCGCGATGACAAGCCATAATCCCCCTCTTATTGTGGTTTCCTTATTGCTAATCGGCCTACGCCTTGTGGGAGTATTGCTAGTTGGTTACGATATGAAGAATAATAAAAAAAGAATCTTACTCTATTTATTTGCCACCTTTGTGGCACTGCTTATCATTATTGATCTTGAATTTTCTTGCTTGGGCTTTATAAACCTCAGGCAAGACGACCAAGCTTTAGTACGCTAAAAACAGCATAAAGTACGCCAGCGCTTATTAGCGCATCACTCTTTCAAAGCCAAACATTAATTGCAAAAAAATGCGTAACGCCTGCTTCACGGTAATCCCCCCACAAAACCAGCTCATTTTTAAGTAGAATTTTCTCGCAGTCTTTGAGGAGCTCTACATGAAAGCAGCACGTTATTCCGACAGCCAGATTATGGCGATTTTAAAGCAAGCCGAA
>JBDKJX010000107.1:0-5416 GCA_039796405.1 Pseudomonadota bacterium | reverse complement strand
AGAGGATGATCGTTACGATCAAATGAAGCTAGGCCTCTAGCCGCCTTTAGGCGGCTCCTGATTTACCAGCGCCTTCGAGGCGCCCCTGCAATAAACCTCCGGCTTTGCCGGAGGTAATTTAATTTTAGTTTTAATAATAGATGTATTGAAAAGGATGATTGCCTTGCAGGCCTAAATCTAATTAGCCTAGAGTGCTCTTTTTTTTAATGGCTGATATTTCTCTGTAAATAAAAAGCAGAGGAAAATACCTTAGGCTGCGGCTTGCTGCTTCCCATTGAGGGCAGGGTGCAGCAAGCCGCACCCCTATGTTTACTTTGAATGGTTATTTTTGACGGGTAAGCCTTGCTGTTTAAAGCAATAACGCCCTTATGGTGTGCTAGGCGGGATGGCTTGGGGCGGGAGCAGGTGGTTTTGCAATGTCTCTAGAGCCGCTTGCCTTGATAAAGCAATTTGCATACAGGCAGTGATCATGGATGTGACTAGCACTGGGTCTAGGCATTTAAGAAACATGTGAGGCGATAGTTCGCCATTAAACATTTTTTGCGCTTCACCCCACGCTTGCAAGGTGCCCTGATGGCCTAGGCTGCGGTAAAGAAAGGCCGTAACTGGAGAAGCGTTGAGGTCTAGCGCGGTTTCTTCTGATCGGCCTTGATCAAAAACTTGCAATAGCTCGGGATTAATATCCGCTGCGGTGTTTGCCTTTGGCAGATAGTCTTCGGCGCGCTCGGGCTTGCCGCTGCTGTGGCGTATATCGCCCAGAAACATCGATATTGGCCCATCTCCGCCTGTTGCCATTGCAATCGCTTCAAGCATGGCAATGGTGGTGAGTTTGGCTGCCAAAAAGTCGCAAGAAAAGCAGATATTGCTGCGGGCTGCAGTTTGTAAAAGCTTTAGAGCTTCGTTTGAGGGCTGCTGCTCATACTGATGAAAGACGGCTTTACCTTTTAGCCCCTGCAAAAAGGTTTCCATACGCAGCAGGGCCGTGCGATAGTCTTGAAGGGTGTAGGCCCCGACGGCATTCAGTGGGACATTTGATTCTTCTATTAGCAGCCAAGTCGAGGATAAAAACACTCTTGGGCGGCTTTGGGCAAACTCCATGACGTCTTGGTTGCTAAGGTTAATGGCATCTTGCATGACTTCATTAACGTAGGGACCGTAGATTTCTATATCGTGCATTCCAAGTAGCTGGCGGCTTTGTTGCTGGATTTGCTCTACTAGCTGTTGGGTGGCGGTTTTATCCCTAAATGGGATGGTGGCTTCAATACAGGCGGCAATAGCGATGAGATCGCTAAGCGGTAGCCAAGGTTTTAACAGGCTAACGGCTACTACGGCGCTTAAAAATTCATTCATCCCGCCCTGAGGGGGGAGTACTCCACCAGGCGTAAAGCTAAATAGCGCCGCACACATACTGACCAGTTGATTGGGGAGTGGGTCTGGCAGAGTGAATTCATTGTTTTTCAGTTGGCAGACATTATTTAAAATTGCGCCAGTGTGCTGAGGGAAGCCCCAGTCAAGCTGGTAGTAAACCAAGTCATGAAACAGCGCGGCAAGTTGTGCCCTTGGCCGTAGGCCTTCGCAAACCTGAAACACATGGTCGGCAGTGTGGTATTTGCGGGTGGTGTTTTCCATTGCTCGGTGCACTAAGATGGCCAGCCGTTCAATATATGGCATCGGCACATCAACTGACATTTGCTTAAATGATTCGCTGAAGATATGAACAATTCGGTTGATTCTTGAATGACTCATTTTGCCTCATTATTTTTGCGTCATGACAATTAAATCACCCCGTTCACCCTTGCTGAGTCTTTCTAGGTGCAAGGCGAGCAGTGGGTCCTGAGGGTATTGCTGTGCTAGCTGATTAAAATCTTCTGCGTTAGCGGTCTCATTGACCATCGCTTGATATAGCTTGCAGTATTGATCTAGCGGCGCATAGTTGGCTGCTCGCTGGCTAGTGACAGGCTCAAACACCTGCAGTGGCTGGCTTTTTCCTTTAAGTATGAGCTGGCCAATCGGGCGAACTTCTGCATGCGGGCAGCCACTTAGGGTCGCTTGCGAAAGGCAGATGGTGGTGCCAAGGTGCTTATTTACGCTTTCAAGGCGAGCTGCCGTGTTGACGGCGTCGCCCAGTGCACGGTAGTCAAATAAAGTGCGTCCACCAAAATTACCCACAATCACTTCACCAGAATGGATGCCGATTCGTGTTAGGCCAAAGGGTGTGCCTTTGGCGTTGAGCGCGGCAGAGTAATCGCTGGCAAAGCGATCCATTTCTAGTGCGCAATTTAATGCTCGGCTACGGTGATCGGTCTGTGTTACCGGGGCAGAAAACATAATCGCCAAGGCATCGCCCACAATCCGATCTAGTGTACCCTCGTATTTAAACGCAATGGCAATCATTTGATCAAGGTAATCATTGAGTAGGGCCACGGCATCGGCTGGGTCGAGTTTTTCCATTAATGTGGTGAAATTGGCGAGGTCGGTAAATATAAAGCTGCATTCTTGTCGCCGCCCGCCCAGTGCCATTGAATCGGGGTTGGCGATCAGGTGGCTGACTCGGTTAGGGGATACATAGCGGGAAAAAGCTTGTCTAATCCAGCGCTGCTTGCGCTCGCTCTGCCAGTGGTGCATCAAGCTGCCTAGGGTAAATGTTGTAATAAAGATTAACGCTGGGGTTACAGTATCCAGCAGTAAAGCGTGTTGGCGAAAAGCATACCAGGCAAGTAGTTGCAAGATGAGCAAGCAAATCAGCGTGGTGCTTGCCGCTAATAGCGCTCGAAACCTTATCGTGAGTAAGGCGATGGAGAGCGCCCCCAAGAGACTGATGATACTTTCTGCGGCTCTGGCCCAGCCAGGTCGCTGCAAAACGGTGCCGCTGTTGATTTGTTCCAGCATTTGAGCGTGTACTTCAACGCCAGGAATAATCTGCCCCAGCGGGCTAAATCGTAGGTCCATCAGCCCCTGAGCCGAGCTGCCGATTAAAATCATTTTTCCTTGGAGCGTTGGGGCAGGTATTTGCCCTGCTAGTAGCTTCCATGCACTCAGGTAGCGGGCAGGATCTGGCTTGGCAAAATGAACCCAAGCCTCGCCGCGTTCTGTTAGTGGAATCGTGAAGGAGCCAATGCGCAGCGTATCTGGCTGGCCATTGGCAAGTGTTTTAACAATATAGTTTTGCCTACCCTGGGCCACGCGTAAGACTTCTGCATCCATTGAGGGTACCAGCTCATTGCCCAGCTTAAGTAGTAATGGAATGCGGCGTACCACCCCATCTTTATCTGGAATAAAATTGAGTGCGCCATGGCCGCGGGCTGCACGCTCAAATGCGGGCAGCGCAACAATGGCGCTTTGAAAAGAATGCAGCCAGCGGCTGGGTTCTGGGCCTGCATAGACATAACGATATTGTGGGGCGCTTAGCGATACCTGCCCAACTTCACGCCTGATGGTAAGCCCTAAAACTACCGGTGCAGTTTTGATACTCTGTGCAAAAATAGCATCGTGATCGGGTAGAGCGCTTAGCGCGCTTTTCAAAGGCTCTTGTAGAGACCAAAGTTGGGCCATTGCTTGTGGCGAGCTGCGATCTGGCTCAGCAAAAACCACGTCAAACCCAATGACTGTCACTTTGGCGTCTTGTAGTTTATTAATCATGGCCGCCAGCCGAGTTCGTGGCCATGGCCATTGACCAAGGCGGGCTAGGCTTTCATCATCGATATCGATAATTTGTACGGCTAAGCCAGTACTTTGGCGAGCAGACCAGCGCTGATACTGATCGAATAATTGATTGCGTAATGTTTGTAAGGAGGTGAAATCAGCCCAAAGCAGCGCCAGTGCCATAGCCAGCGCGGCAATAGGCAGAAAAATATTGGCGGACTGAAGTGTGCTTTTTTTCATAGCATTAAATAGCTTCAATTTTTGCTTCTATAGATCAACTAATCTTTAGCTGACTTATTTATTAAAATCTATTATTAGTAGGCTGACGATTTTAGCAGGGCTTTGTTTATGCGTTTTTTTACTATTGAGTAACTTGATTGTTTGCGCCTGAGTCCGTATGGAAAGGCAACCATAAATAGGCTAAATATACGTACTTAGGAGTGAGGTGTGACGGTTGTCATTGGCGGGATAAATCACTGTGTGATGGCTTACGATTGTATGCTAAGTTTAAAACTGCGTATGTAGATTTAGTGGAGTCGGATTATGTTTAAGTATGTGGTGTTGTTAAGTAGTTGCTTACTTTCTTCGGTGCTATGGGCTGCTGATGCGCCAATAGGCTGGGTGAAGAATGTAACGGGGGATGCTTCAGTCAGTAGGCATGGCGTGTTGGTAAAAGCGGAGTCAGGTACGGCGGTTTGGCAGGGCAGTGTGTTGCGTACGGGGGCTAAAAGCAGTATGGGAATTACTTTTAAAGATGAAACCATTATGTCTTTTGGCCCCAATACGCAGATGAGCGTTGATGAATACCTGTATGCCCCTGCGCAAGGGCAGCTTAGCCTCGTTGGTAAGCTCGCAAAGGGTACCATGAATTATGTGTCCGGAATTATTGCCAAATTACAGCCCGATGCCGTTGCAGTGAGTACCCCAGTTGGGATTATTGGTGTTCGTGGTACACAATTTGTGGTGAAAGTTGAGGAGTAATGCATGCCATTTAAAGCTGGAGTTTTTCGCTCATTTATTATCCCGTGTATGCTGGCACTTCTGCTGCAGGCCTGTGCCTCTGAGTCTTATATTGTGCTGCTGGAAAACCCAGATGGGCATACTGGTGCAGTTACGGTGAGTGGAGAAAAAGGTAAGCAGCTAATTAAAAAGGCAGGTGATGGCGCATTGCTGGATGGATCCCAAGCTCCTGCTCCAGTTGCTCCTGATAAAGTTCGGGAAGACTTTGGTGAAGCTATGGCCGCAAGGCCTAAAGTTCCTAAGCGTTTTATTCTGTATTTTCAGATTGATACCACTTTAACTGCAGAGTCAGAAGGGCAGTTGCCAACAATTATTGCCGAAGCCGCCAGCCGTCCAGCTGTAGATATTTCTGTGGTTGGCCATACGGATACGATGGGCAAAGCCGATGAAAATGCAGCCCTCGCGCTGGTGCGCGCGACACTGGTTGCTAATTTACTAAAAGAAAAAGGCCTGAAGTACCACAACATGACAATTGAATCTCACGGGGAGCGTAATTTGCTAATTCTTACACCAGATGAGGTGTATGAGCCTAAAAATAGGCGAGTTGAGGTTTCGGTACGTTAAGAGCCAGCCTTATCGATGAGTTTGGATTTAAAAAAAAGTCCACTTTTGAACTGACCCCAATTAGTTGGACAGTTTAAAAACTAGGCGTTCAAGGAGCCTGTAACTAAAATTGTGTAAATGCCTTTGGCCGATTAACCTCTTCCCGAGGATATTTCATGTCAGGCATCACAATGGACCGTCAAAAATTACA
>JBDKJX010000106.1:0-6066 GCA_039796405.1 Pseudomonadota bacterium | reverse complement strand
TGCTTGGGTCGATTGGTCATATCCCACCTGCGGAAGCAGAAGCAAATTATTATCGTAATCAAAGCGAGCAGGCCATGTTGGTCTGACTCAAACCAAACAGCCTCCGCGAAACCCGGTGCGATTCACTTCAGTAAGTAGATTGACTCAGCCCTCAATGTGTATGCAAGCAGGTGATGTTTAGCTATGGCGATATAAAGAAGAAAAAAAACCGCTATTTCCAATTTTTTGGAAAATAGCGGTTTTGCTATGTTTACAAAACTGGATTTAACCGCAAGCACCTACATAACCGCATGACACGCAGCGGCTGCAGCCATCCACTTTTTGTAAGGCGTAAGCACCACATTCTGGGCATTTTTTGCCGGTGGCGATATAGCTGATTGGGCTGCTATCTGCGCTGGCGGCTAAATCATCGATGGCGTAATCCTGATGTTTTTGTTTAAAGCGCTCGGCCAGTATTTGGGTTGGCACTTGGTTGCCAGCAGCATCTAAAAAGCCACGTTTCATCAGGGTGCGCTGTAATGAGTAACCAATAGCAGCCACTTCAGAATCATGGAATAGCGGCGCTTGGCTACCATCATCCTTAGTAATTATGCCGCAGCGCACTGGGCCTTTATCCCAAACTACTTCACGTAGATCGGCCAATGCTTTGGCAATCGAGCCGCCAGAGCGGGCCGCCATAGATAACAGCCGCATACTGGCGGTAATCCACTGCTGATCTTCGCTCTTTTGCCCTGCAGGCATAAAGAACTCAAATGGGCGCTCGATGGTGATTAATTCACCGCCCACCATGCCGGTGATATGGATAAAGCTAACGGTAAGGTAAACAATTTTTTTGCCTTCATAAGTCATGTACTGCACTTTAGAAGTCACCGACTCTAGATCGCCAAGTGGGCGACGATCGAATTGTTTACGCAGTAAATCATCATCAGGAGTCATGGTTTCAACGATAGCAGGGGCTTCGTTGGCCACCGATAACACGCTGCCCAAAATGCTATTTGGGCGGTAAGTCGCCAAGCCTTTCAGCCCTGCACGCCATGCATCCATATAAAGATTCTGAAAATCTGCATAAGGATAATCGGCCGGTACGTTGACTGTTTTTGAAATGGCCGAATCCACAAAGGGCTGCACCACTTGCAGCATCTTCATATGATCGCTGGCCGACATATTGAGTGCGGTAACAAAGGGCGCGGGCAATTTATTATCGTCGGAAACATCGTTGCCCATTTGGCGATACAAGCGCCAAGCGTGATCGGCCACCTCATAAGTTTGTGTTGTGCCGTCCTGCATGCGTTTTTTACGGTTGTAAACCCATGAGAAAGCAGGCTCGATCCCGTTGGAGGCGTTGTCTGCAAAGGCCAGTGTAATGGTGCCTGTAGGCGCAATCGATAATAGATGAGAGTTGCGTAGGCCATGTTTGGCAATCGCTGCACGAATGGCCTTAGGCAGGCGTTTGGCAAAGTTGCCCGCTAGATATTGGGTGCTATCAAATAGGGTAAATGCGCCTTTTTCTTTGGCTAAATCAACCGAGGCCAGATACGCGGCATCGCGCATTACGGTCGAGATTTGCTGCGCCAGCGCGCGGCCCGCGTCAGAATCGTAGCGTAGACCCATCATGACCAACATGCTGCCAAGGCCTAAATAGCCTAGACCAATGCGTCGCTTAGACATGGCTTCGGCTTTTTGCTGTGGCAGCGGCCAAGCCGTGGCTTCAAGCACATTATCCAGCATGCGAATCGCCACGGTAACAACCGCTTGAAATGCCTCAAAATCAAAGCTAACGTCTTTGCTGAAAGGCTCTTTTACAAAGCGCGTTAGATTAATTGAACCTAAGCAGCAGCAGCCGTAATCTGGTAAAGGCTGTTCGGCGCAAGGATTGGTGGCCTCGATGGTTTCGCAGTAATACAGATTGTTATCAGTATTCATGCGCGATAAAAATAAGATTCCAGGCTCGGCGTGATCGTAGGTGGATTTCATCACCTCTTCCCACAGCGTGCGGGCACGAATGGTTTCGTGTACCCACACACCGTCTTCACGCTGATAAGCCCCAGCCGCTTTGCGCTCTTCGCTTGGCTCGGCTTTGTGGACTAAGCAAAAATCGCTATCGTTGCTCACCGCCTGCATAAACTCATCAGTCACGCCGATCGAGATATTAAAGTTGCTTAAGCCGCCTTGGTCTCTAGAGCGGATAAATTCCAGAATATCAGGATGATCGCCACGCAATACGCCCATTTGCGCACCACGGCGTGCGCCAGCGGATTCCACCGTAGAGCACGATGCGTTAAACACCTGCATAAACGAAACGGGGCCAGAGGCGCGCGAGCGTGTGCCGCGTACCAGCGAATCTTTAGGGCGAATCGTGGAGAAATCGTAGCCCACCCCACCACCACGGCGCATGGTTTCTGCTGCATCTGATAGCGCGGTATAAATACTTGGCTTGCCATCGCTCTGACCAGATACCGAATCACCTACCGGCTGCACAAAGCAATTAATCAGCGTGGCGCGTAAATCCATCCCCGCTGCAGAGTTGATTCGTCCAGCAGGCACAAAGCCATTTTGCTGCGCCCACAAGAATTTTTCCCCGTAGTAAGCCTGCAAATCGGGCTGCTCTACTAAGGCTAAAGCACTGGCTACACGCTCTTGTACGTCGCTAATGCTGGCTTCTGTGCCCTTGGCATACTTTTCTAAAAGTACATCGAGAGAAATTTCTTGCGGTGCCATGATGGTGTTTCCTAAATGATGAATCGTGTTCGGTGTCATGCAGTACTGCGTTATGGTTCTTGGGGGCGGGGCAATATAGCAGGTTTTTCCCTGCGTTCTTTTGCTTAAAAGCAATATCTGATCAGCGTAACAAGATTGGGGCTTTTCATTGTGTTTTTGCAAAGTAAAATGATGAATATGTGATTTTTTACTAACGAGTGTTTGTTTTTTTACGTGCTCTGCGCATATTGCGATGTTTGGTGGGGCTTGATGAGTGGCTTATTTTTTTGTGTACTTAATGACGTAATGTTGTTTTTAATAAGTGGCTATGGATTTATTTGATTTATATCAGATATTAATTTTAAATTAATTAATTTTATTTTTATTTTAAATAAAAATAAATTAATGGGCTTAATATCCAGTAGCAGCCCTCCTTTGGGCTGTTTCAGTGCCATTGCCTTATTGCTAATAATAAGTAGTTTTGCGTATGCTGGCTTATTATAGTATTGAAGTAGAGCCAGCGGTTTTGAGTCTAGCCTTAATTCTTTTTTATAAGGACAATCTGTTTGCTCTGCTATTGCGTAAAAAAACATAGGCACGCTGTTTTATTTTGACTATGGTTATACTTATAATTGTTGCGTTTATTTGATTTTAAGCTGTTTTTTGTATGATTTTTACCGATGGAAGTGCGGAAAATGAAACTGAGAACTCGGATCTGGATTATTGTGATTGCCGCACTTGTGGGCATTATCATTGTGGGCGTTAGCAGTTTATTCCAGCTGCGTCAAAGCATGATGCAGGAGCGGCGTGCGCAAATTATTCAGCTGCTGGATTTAGCGAAAGCGCAATTGACGCACTTTCAGGAGTTAGAAGCCAGCGGCAAGCTGAGCCATGATGAGGCGCAAAGTCGTGCGAAAGAGGCTTTGGCTGCGCAAAGAGCGGGCAGCACTTATTTCTTTATTCGCAGCATGACGGATGATACTTTTGTCTATCATGTTGACCCTAAGCGTATGGGCAAGCCTGATCCGGGGGCAAAATCACCAGATGGCAGAACGGCCGTACAGGTAATTCGTGATGGCTTAGCTGAAAGTAAAGACGGTAAAGCGTTCGCCTTAACTTATGTTGCGCGGCCAGGAAGCGAGGATAAAAAAGTCTATCCTAAATTAAACGGTGTGATTAAGTTTGAGCCTTGGGGATGGATTCCTGGTACTGGCTTTTATCTGGATGATATTGACCGCCTGTTTTGGAATACCGCACTGGAAATGCTGGTGGTTGGCTTAGTCATTCTTGCCGTGATGGGGGTGCTGGCATTGGCGACGATGCGCAGCATTTTAGGGCAGTTAGGTGGTGAGCCTCAAGAGGCCGCAGATATTGCGCAGGCCATTGCGAATGGCGATTTATCCAAGCAAATTGAAACGAAGGCAGGCAGTAATAGTTTAATGGGCTCGATGCGCTCTATGCAGCAGGGTTTACACGACATGGTTCAGCGCTTTAATCAGGCGTCGTCTACTTTGGCCCATGCGTCTCAGCAATTAAATAAAGAGACAGAGCAAATCAGCCGAGGCAGTCAGATGACTTCAGAGGCAACGTCCTCCACGGCTGCAGCCATTGAAGAAATGACGGTTAGCATTAGCCATATTTCATCTAGCGCTAGAGAAACAGAGGTTAATTCTCAGCAAGCTGCAGAGCTAGCCACTCAAGGTGAAAAAATGGCACAGCATGCAGCAGACGAGATTCGCCGTGTTTCTGGGGATATTGGCTCTGCAGCCGGTTTGATCCGAGGCTTGGTTGAGCGCTCCCGTGAAATTGACAGCATGAGTGCGGTAATTAAAGAAATTGCCGATCAAACTAATTTACTGGCTCTCAATGCCGCTATTGAGGCCGCGCGGGCTGGTGAGCAGGGCAGGGGGTTTGCCGTGGTGGCAGATGAGGTACGTAAACTGGCAGAGCGTACCAGCGGTGCAACACAAGATATTACCCGCACAATTCGCGCTGTTCAGGAGGATACGGATATTGCAGCGGGTTCAATGGACGGGGTGCAAACGCAGGTTGCACTAGGTGTTGATCTAGTAGAAAAAGCGGCTGCGGCCTTGCGTGAGATCAATAGCGTGACACGTGCCACTTTAGATAAAATCCGTGATGTGGCCAACGCAACTCAGGAACAAAGCCAAGTGAGCAACAGCATTGCTGGCAATGTGGAGCGGATTGCTCAGATGGTTGAAGAATCCGATGCCTCTGTGCAAGCGGCCCATGATCAGGTGCGCAGCCTTGACGAGCTGGCCAGTGAGCTAAATCAAGCCGCGGCAAAATTTAGACTGTAGGTTTGCTGCTGCTTTTTTGGGGGGGCTCAACCGTGCTCTCTCTATAGCAAGTAGTGTTATTTCACGCTGCCGTTAAAGAGAGAGTACTTAGCAAGCTTTGCGCAATTATTGCTACTTTGGCCGTGGCCACACCGTCTTATCATCGCTGTGCTATCAGTGGTAGTACTGAGCTTCGTTGATACCGTCCTCAGTCACATCTATCGCTAATTTTTGAGAAAAGATGCCTCAAATCATTGAGGCAGCTTTTTGATTAGTTACAGCGTAGCGTTTCAGATTGGCCTTCCCGCACATAGGCTCTTTTCATATTGCCACGGCAAGAATATTCAATTGTTGCCATTTTTTGGTAACCATCTGAAGGATCGCCACACCATTGATTACCGGCTTTGAAGTGATAAGACGATTTGTCATTGGCAGAACGGCCCAGCCTGTCGGTAAAATCACAGCGCCCACGCGCAGAACCATAGCTCGCTTTTGATATTTGAATTTTGCGGCTGTAATTCCCCTGACCACTACTGCTACCGCTATTCATTATCCTCATCGCTTCACGAAAGCCATCTCGAAAACCATCCTGATACTGCGAATTTTTGCCTCGCAGCATGTCTTCAGGCATTCTCGCCTCACTGGCCATCAGGCCCGTTGAAACTAGAGCAAGCATACAAAATATTTTAACTTTCATCGCATCGCCTTATCAATTGGTGGGAGAGCATCTAATTTTTTGTATGCAGAAACAAGCCACTTAATTACAGCGGTGTAATAAGGCACATTTATTTAGCTTACTTTGTTTTTGCAAAATCTTACTCAATTTATCCACCCAAACTCATCAAACTTCGCCTCCCCGCTTACCAATTTCGCCACCATAAAACGAGAGTTAATGCTTGGTTGAAACGACTGGGTTAGACTGAGCTGCGGGTCGCTATCGGTCCAGACTGTGTAAAAACGCGGCGACAGGCAAAGCCCACTTCACCTACCCAATCGTTTTTTGTGTTTTCACGGCTAATTTGTTCGCAAACTTAGCCGCAATTAGTGGCAAATAAAAGCCTTTCAGGCT
>JBDKJX010000105.1:0-6104 GCA_039796405.1 Pseudomonadota bacterium | reverse complement strand
CCATAATCCGGCGTTATCAATTACCCACGGCTTTCATGTAGAGCTCCTCAAAGACTGCGAGAAAATTCTACTTAAAAATGAGCTGGTTTTGTGGGGGGATTACCCAACGAATTACCCCCTAAAAGCCGCCTTTAGCGCTGCATGCAAGCAACAGGCGCTTTTAAGGGATGATCTGGTTAAGCATCATGCCGTGCCGAGCCTCTTTAAAACATTGGGATTTGTAAAAGTCACGTTCAAGCACTAATTTTTCGATCGTTCGCAAATGGCCGCCGGTTAGAATCTCCGACGCTGGAGGCGTCAGGAGGGCGGTTAAAAGCTCTTCAGTGGCTGGTTTTGGGTGGAAACCGGCGCGGGGATATATTCGCATAACGAAATCACATAAAAAAACACCAGTCTTGAGAGCTGGCGTTTTTATTTTTTCCGATGTTACTGGCGTCGTTTGTGCGCATAAATTTGTTCACACATAAAACCTGTGGAAGCCGCATATTTGCTAGGCCTGTATGCAAAGAGTGAACAAATTTATGCGAAAAATATTCGCACAAATTTGTTCACTCGCCGACGATTCGCATAATTTTGTTCACTAGGCTCCGTAGATGGGACGATTGCTGTTTTGAGATGCTTAAACAATTTTAATTTTGCCTGTGTGATTTGTCGTTCTGTTGGGGGTGCGGCAAATACCACTTATTCGGAGAGGGGATACCAATTATAAGTGGATTCAGATTGAGTCTAGGCAATATGAGAGGGTATAGGGTCTTTGGGATGAACGGTTGCCACGGCAGAAAATACGTGCTTAATGTAATCCAACCCAGCCATGGTAGCCAACATATATGCCTACGAGCAAAATCAGTCCACCAGAAAAATATGGTGCTTTACGCGCAAACTCACCAAAACCACTCCAGCGCTTTGAAACATGTTTCACGCTTAGGGCTGCAACTACACCTGAGAGCACCAGGGTCAAGGCAAGGCCGATACTAAAACCTAAAACCAGCGTTGCACCGAGTGCAATTTTTTTGAGTTGCAAGCAGAGTAAAAGCACGGTGATTGAGGCGGGGCAAGGAATCAATCCCCCTGTCAGTCCAAACATGACGATTTGCCCCGTTGTGACTTCGCGATTCGCAAAGCGGCGACGGATATCGTTGGCATGGGCTAGTTCATGCGGGTCTTGATAGCCCGGAGCAGAGATATCTAGCTGCTCGTAATCTGCGATCGCATGGTGATGATGCTCAGTGAACTCCACATCATAATTATGACTATGATGTTCATGCCCTAAGCGTAAGCGAGCTACAAACTGATGCGGCTCAGGGATTTCTTGGCTTGACTCAACAAAGCCATCGCGCTGCTCAAAACTAAAAGCTTGCTTGCTACCATCTGGGCGTTCTGTCTCAATATTAACTTGATCAGCTCGCCAGTTTTGGCCATTTTGGCCATTTTGGCCATTTTGGCCATTTTGGCCATTTTGGCTATGACGGTACAGGCGAAAGCGCGGTGGCACGCCCTCTTCAAATACTTCTAAACGCACAACACCATGGCCGGTATCGATGTGTTTGACTTCGTCATGGTGATGATCATGGTCGTCGTGCTCATGTGCCGCACGCTGTTGCTGCCAAGTCCGCCACATCATCCACAGTGCTGTCGCAATAATCAGTACCGCAGAAGCCAGTTGCAAATAAGGCTCGCTGGTTTCGGCACTCCAGCGTTGACCAAAATACATCCCCCCCATCGCAATCGCCCAGACGACTGCAGTATGGGATAGCGTAGCGGCCAAGCCCAGCAGAACAGCTTGCGTGAGTGTGCCGCGCACGGCCACGATAAAAGCCGCCATCATAGTTTTGGAGTGGCCCGGTTCAAGCCCATGTAAGGCGCCCAGCAAAATAGCGCTGGGAATAAAGAGCCAAGCGTTGCCTTGCTGCAGCAAAGTTGAAAAACCTAGCATGATGCGTCCTTATAAATACTTGGTAATGGCTTTGAACTCACGAATGGTGTCATCTGCACTCTGAATACCATCACGCACCGCGTGTTCAAGACAATGATCAATGTGATCATGGACCAGTATTTTCTTTGCATTGGCTACAGCGCTTTCGACAGCCTGGAGTTGCTGAGCTATCTCCAAGCAGGCTCGCTCTTGTTCAAGCATGGTAATCACGCTGGCAAGATGGCCATGGGCGCGTTTGAGACGCTTGATGATGTCGGGGTGTGAAGTGTGTGTGCTCATGCATCTACCTTATCCTATCCTGCAGGGTAGCATAAGGGGGAAGCGAAAAGACGGCAATCTATTTTTAACCGGCCACTTATGAGGCATAAGTAGCCAGGGTAAATTGAACCCCATTTTCTAAGAAGAAAGTCATTCAACTTACGCTGTGATTGTTCTCTAAATCCCTTTGCAACAGCAGGCCGATTATTTAGCCACTTGAATCTCCGTAACAAGCAACTTGCCATTCTCACTAACAGCCTTAAATTTAACCTTATCACCTGCTTGCAAAGGCTCCAGCTGATTTAGGTTTTTGGCGGTAAAAACCATGGTCATGCTGGGCATATCTAGGTTTTTGAGCTCACCATGCTTGAGCGTAATTTTTCCGGAAGATTTGTCTATTTTCTTGATTTCGCCATCGCTAAGGTCATCACTGTTAGCAAAAGACGTATTTAAAGCAAAAGCCATTGCCAGAACGGCGATTAATCGTGTGCTTTTCATAATCTGAACTCCAGTATTAAATCGTTTATTTAGCGGCCGTTTTTACGGTAACAAAGCCTTTCATTCCAGCCTCATAATGGCCAGGACTCAGGCAAGAAAAGCTGATTTTGCCAAGCTGAGTGAATTGCCAAATCACTTCACCACTTTTACCTGCTGCTAAAGACAGCATATTCGGTTCGTCATGCTCCATCTCTGGGTGCTTTTTCATCTCTAAAAGATGCGCTTTGATTTCTTTCTCGGAATTAAGAATAAATTCATGCTTCACTTTGCCTGTATTTTTTACAGCAAAACGGACTGTTTCTCCCTGTTTAACTTCAATATTCTCTGGGCTAAAACGCATGGTATCGGCCATTTCAACGGTGATTGTGCGCGTGACTTTACTGGCAACACCGGGTTTGCCAATATTGTCACCGTGGCCACCTGCATGCTCGCCACTAGCAAAGGCCAAGGAAGAAAGAAACAAGGTCGTGATTGCAAGTAAAGGAATGGTTTTCATGGTGTCTCCAGGGCTACTTATCATTAATGGCCAGATTGGCCTTTAGGTTTGCGGACTTGTACTTCAACTGCGGTTTTCTGTTTGCGCGGCATGCTGGCGTTGCCTTCAGCTTTAAAACGGGCAGGCTCGGCAAGCGGGCCTAGGTATTCATAAGCCACTGTGCCTGCGGGATGCTTGTACCAGCCGGGATTTTTGTAATCGCCCGCTTTTTGGTCGCGCCTTACTTTTAGCATACTAAACATGCCACCCATTTCGACCGAGCCAAAAGGGCCTTCGCCGGTCATCATGGGCACGGTGTTGTCAGGTATCGGCATTTCCATTTCGGTCATATCGGCCATGCCGCGCTCGCCCATCACCATATAATCAGGGATCAGCGCGGTGATTTTTTTAGCGAGTCCGCGATGCTCTACGCCAATCATAGTCGGCAAGTCGTGGCCCATTGCATTCATGGTGTGGTGGCTCTTATGGCAATGAAAAGCCCAATCGCCTTCTTCATCGGCTAAAAACTCGATCTGCCGCATTTGCCCTACCGCCACATCAGTGGTGACTTCCGGCCAGCGCGTACTTTTAGGCGTGGGGCCGCCATCGGTGCCGGTCACCATAAACTCGTGCCCATGCAGATGAATGGGGTGATTGGTCATGGTTAAGTTGCCGATGCGGATACGCACCTTGTCGTTCAAGCGCACATTTAAAGAATCGATACCTGGGAAAATACGGCTATTCCAAGACCACAAATTAAAATCACTCATCGTCATAATTTTGGGCGTGTAGCTGCCGGGGTCAATATCGTAAGCATTCAGTAAAAACACGAAATCCCGATCAACTTCGGCAATCAAAGGATGCTTGGTTTTAGGATGGGTAATCCAAAAACCCATCATGCCCATCGCCATTTGCGTCATTTCATCGGCGTGGGGGTGATACATAAACGTGCCGGGCCGCCTTGCTACAAATTCATATACAAAGGTTTTGCCTGGCTGAATCGCTTTCTGATTCAAGCCCGAAACGCCATCCATACCATTAGGTAGGCGTTGGCCATGCCAGTGCACGCTGGTGTGCTCAGGGAGCTTATTGGTCACAAAAATTCGCACCCGATCACCTTCAACCACCTCAATAGTTGGGCCGGGCGATTGGCCGTTGTATCCCCATAAATGCGCCTTAAAGCCAGGGGCCATTTCCCTGACGACGGGCTCTGCCACAAGGTGAAATTCTTTCACGCCCTGATTCATGCGCCAAGGTAAGGTCCAGCCATTTAAAGTCACCACTGGGTTATAAGGGCGGCCGCTTTCTGGAACTAAAGGCGGCATGGTGTCGGGCAGGGCTTGGCTAACCGGCTCTGGCAAGGCCGCCATGGCTACTTTGCTGACGCTGGCTGCAATCACCGCACCGGCCAGACCGGCCGTTCTTAAAAAATCTCGTCTTGAATTCATGGGCGTGGCCTGTGTGGGGCGAGTGGAACAATGTTTTGTGGCCGCCATACTCGATTAATGCTCAACCTCCTTACTTCCCGCTGGTGCCGCACCAATCGTCATGCTGCTAGGCTTTCCCATGAGCTCGGCTTGTAATGCCGCATCACTGAGCCAGAATTGCTGCTCTGCGGCGATGGCGGCAAGCACGCTGCTGATTTGCTCGCGGCTGTCGGCGAGAAGTTCAAACACGCCAATCAGCATGCCGTTGTAGCGCAGCACGTTTTCTTCGCTAATGATTTTGCGCAGTGGCAAAACTTCATCACGGTAGTGGCGGCTCATATCGTAAGCGGTACGATAGGCAGAGTAGCTAGTGCGTAAGTTAGAACCTGCCGCGCGCACCGTCGCCTCTAAGCGATTGGCGGCGACCAAGGTTTGAGCGTTCATGGCATCGCGCTGGCCGCCGCCCCAGTCAAATAGCGGTAGGCGTAGGCTGATTTCATAGCCATCTTTATTGTGTTTTTTGCCATCATCAAAAATGGTGTCGTGCCTTAGGCCTAGCTCGATGTCGGTGAGGCTGGTGAGAACACTTAAACCCTGTGACTTGGCTGATGCATCAAAAGTCGCTTTTGCAAGCTTGATATCCAGCCGCTCAGTGCTAGCCTGCTGGCTAATCTCGGTGGGGCTGCGTGGATTTTTAGGCAGCGGAGGCAGTTGCTTGGGTAGCTGAAGCTGCTTGGCTTGGGTATCTGTTAAGCCGAGAGCTCGGATAAGTTCCTCACGACTCGCAAGGGCCAGATGCTGAGCAGCGGCCCATTGTGTGGCCGATTCCGCATAGAAAACCTGCTGCTTTACCCTTGCTAAGCGGCTGTAATTGCCAACCGACTGTAATCTTTTTGCCAGCTCTGCACTTGCCTCAGCGGCATCAAACACCTGCTTGGCGTAAACCAAGCTTTGCTGCGCCGCCACGGCATTTACCCATGCCTGGCGCACTTGCGTGACCTGCTCGATGGCACTTAGGCTCAATTGCAGCTGAGCCTGCCCCATGCGGCGCTGCGCCATATCGTAGCGCTGGGGCAGCGTAAGCAAATCCAGCAGGCCAAACGACAATAATCGCCCTAGCTCCAGCTCATTACCGATGGTCATGCGCTCAAAAGTGAACAGCGGATTACTAATGCGCCCAGATTGCGCGGCCGTAGCCGCATCGGCCCAGTTTTGCGCCAGCATGGCTTGCACGCTGGGGCTATTTAGCAACGCCAAATGAACGGCGTTACCTTGATCTAATGGCTTTTTCAGTAACTCAGTGGCCGCTTTGTCCATCTCGGTGCGTTGTGCGCTTGTTGTGGCGAGGGCCAGCTTGCCTTGGGTAAAAGCCGCCGCGCTCTGATTACTTTGGGCGAGTGAATCGCACCGGGTTTCGCGGAGGCTGTTTGGTTTGAGTCAGACCAACATGGCCTGCTCGCTTTGATTACGATAATAATTTGCTTCTGCTTCCGCAGGTGGGATATGACCAATC
>JBDKJX010000104.1:0-6115 GCA_039796405.1 Pseudomonadota bacterium | reverse complement strand
GCCATTGGGTAAGAGAGTCACTTTTTTCGCTGGCATCGGCGCGATGAAAGCGAGCGATCGGCTCCAAAGCTTCGGGGATGGAGAAAACATCATCAAAAACCACGAGCTGCACTTGCGGGGAATCACCCGCCAAATGCTCAAAGCGCCACGATAAACCGCATTCTTTCATTAAGTGGCATAGAAAGGCGTAATCGTTCTCTCGGTACTGTAAGCAATAAGAGCGGGGCGGGTATTCGCCCGATAGCTTGAAATCCAGCGTTTGCACTGAGGCAAACACAGGATTCTTGGCCTGATGTTCGGCCAGTACCTGTTTCACAATATCGACGGGAGATAAATCCTGAAACACCCGCGAAGTACGGCGATATCTAAGCAACGCAAAAGGTGGTTCTACTGTGAGGGAATATTTAGCGAAGCCCCCATCCGATCCTAAAAGCTGTACCTTGCTAATGACCCCACAACGCTCAATCGCATCACCATTGGCGTTTTCTATCGCCAATACCACCGGCAAACCTAATAGTGATTTAAGTTCTAAATCGCCACTGGGGGACAAGCACTCAATCTGATAGCGATAAGCTTGGTTGATCCCTTCACTGCCTGTTACGCGCTGGGGTAAGAGCTGCTGACCCCATGCGGCACCATCGCCTAATTGCAGAGAAATAAGGCGCTGCTCTTGATTAAAAGCAGAGGCGAATGAGGCAAGCAGATCGAAGGTCATTTTAAACCAAGGGCTTACGAGAAGCCTTGTATATTACATGAGGCTTTATGATGGCTGTTTGTGATTGATTGTAATTACTGCACAAAATTTTATAGAGGTACATTATTCGCGTAAGTATTGCACCTTACTTTTTAGCCTTGGTGCATCCTAAACTAGCCATCTTACCCATTCGGCATACTGTGTTGCTGCTGAGGATGGTTTTTGAGTGGGGTCTAGAAATGTCTAATTGAAACAATTAATAGCTAAAATATAAAATAGATTATTGCTATATGTGGAATAAGTTTATGGGTCGCTTAACCAGATGAGTGTGTATGTTGCTGTTGCCAAAATAGAAAGCTTTGCTGGCGGTGCGCGTAAGCTAGGCATGCCGCCGCTTACCCCGCCACCTGTGCCATAGCCGTGCTAGAGTAAGAGTCTGGCGTTAAATTGCTGAATTGCACTACGCGCTATGTGCGGGCCACGGATGCTGGGCAGCGCTATTTAGATTAAAGCCTGCGGGTAATTCGCTTGGGGCAATGGCGCCTTTAATTAAGTGCTTTACTTTGCTTACGGCTGCTTTGGACATAGATACCAATGCGAGTCTTTAAAGCTTCATCATTTAGGGGTTAAATACGTTACAAAATAAAATGCTTAGAGTTCATGCCATATGGGTTTTACAGTGCTTGCCAAGATAAGAACTTAGGCAGAAGCCTAATAAAAGCAACATTGCTGATATCAACAATTTGTAGTGGCTTATTTATGTCGGCTAGTATCTCTCATCATCTCAGGCTCATCATCTCAGGCTCAATGCCCTTTGAGTCGTTACACCTACACAAGGATATTCATATGAGTTTGCAAGATCTAGCCCCAGAATATGTTCGCTCAATTGCACCTTATCAGCCAGGCAAGCCGGTTTCTGAATTGGCGCGTGAAATGGGATTAAATCCTGACCATATCGTGAAATTGGCCTCAAATGAAAATCCGCTGGGGATGGGCAGCAAGGCCCGCGCCGCGATTGAAAAAGAATTGGCTGAATTAGCCCGCTATCCAGATGGCAATGGTTTTGATTTAAAAAGCAAAGTCGCAAAAAAATACAACGTTAAGACAGAGCAAATTGTTTTAGGCAATGGCTCGAACGATGTGCTTGAATTGATTGCCCACGCTTTTTTAGCCTCGGGCGATTCAGCGGTTTATTCGCAACATGCGTTTGCTGTTTACCCTTTGGCAACGCAAGCCGTTGGCGCAAAAGGCATTCAAGTCAATGCGCTGGATTACGGCCATGATTTAGACGCCATGCTGGCTGCGATTGTGCCAAGCACCAAGGTGGTTTGGATTGCCAATCCAAATAACCCAACCGGCACCATGGCAAGGCCGGGTGATTTGCTTGAGTTTTTACAAAACTGCCCAAAAAATGTGTTGGTGGTATTGGATGAGGCTTACACCGAATTCTTTACCCCAGAAAAACGCCCAGATTCAATCGCTTGGCTGAAAGACTTCGCTAATCTAATCGTAGTGCGTACTTTCTCTAAAGCCTTTGGCTTGGCCGGTTTACGCGTAGGTATGGCGATGACCTCGCCAGAAGTGGCTGACATCATCAACCGCGTGCGCCAGCCCTTTAATGTGAATAGCCTCGCGCAAGCTGCAGCAAGCGCCGCGCTGGATGACGAAGAATTCCTAAAAGAAACGCTGCGCGTCAATAGCGAAGGCATGGCGCAATTAACGGCCGCCTTTGTGCGCTTGGGCGTGAGTTTTATTCCTAGCCAAGCCAACTTCATTGCCTTTCATTGCGGCGATGCGACGGCGCTTAATCTATTTATGCTGCAACGCGGCGTAATTATCCGCCCACTCGCCCCATACGGCCTGACCAACACCCTGCGTGTTTCGATCGGCCTGCCAGCAGAAAATGCCCGCTTTATTGAAGTGCTGGAAGAAGCATTGGCTGATTAATTAGCCATAACATTATTGAAATAAAGCCTCGGTAGAAATAGGATCGGGGCTTTTTATTGTGGATTTACTCTCGATCAATTGAGGCGTGCTTTGTAATTTTTTTTGATGATTGATTAGAGGGTTGGGGCTGGTCAGTCACTGATATTTCAGCGTAATCGCTATTCCAGATCTGGTCTGCTATCTCGAATGACTGGGGGCAGGGTAAGCTTAAATCCTGTGCTGCTTCACACCGTCAAAGCCGATATAAGCAGTTGTAACTTTAGTCTGAGCCCAGTTGTTTTCGACACTGATGAGCTTAGCAAGGGTGATCATAAGGCGCCTAACTTGGGGCTCAGCTCAGGACGTAGGTCCGCGTCGGCTCGAGCGGCATGTTAGGCCTATCACGCGGATTGCTCCTTGTGCACAGGCTTGAAACCCCAGGTTTGGAACAAGAGGCTGTAGACAACGAAAGTATCGCGATGGCTCAGGTGATCGCTTAAGGCGTGCGTCAAGTTGGCGAGTTCGTCTTCCGTGCACAGCCTGTCCTCGATGATCTGCTCCTTGTGGATGCCAGCAAAGACGATGGGGAGGCTGTGATGCAGGTCGCCGGATTTCCATATCGGTGCGAACGCCTTCATCTGCACATCGACGAGTCCCAATCTGCGGAGCATACCCGGCACGCGGCGGCCGATGAAAACGTCGAGCCCACGTGCGCGTCGAACCGCTGTTAGTATCGAAATCAGCCGATCCCATTCCGGATGAGGGGGCTCGCACGTCCAGGAGATCCAATCTACATCCTGAACTGCGACCACGCCCCCAGGACGCACGAGCGCCACCGTCTCGCGGAGCACCTCTTCGGGGTTCGGCACGTTGATGAGCACAAGGCGAGCGTGGGCTAAATCGAAGGATGCCCTCGGAAGACCGCTTGAGGCCGCTTCGCCTAGCATCAGCTGCACATTCTGCAGGCCGAGTTCGGCAACGGAGCGTCGCCCCATCTCCAGCATGCGCGGCTCGTTGTCCAAACCTACGACCGCTCCCATCGGACCCACCCGATCAGATAGGAGGTTGAGGATTCCTAGCGGCCCGCATCCGACGTCGACCGCGCGCCAGCCCGGTTGCACTCCGATTTGATCCAGCAGCCAGAGTGCCTCGGGTTCGTGCGCTGCACTCTGCCTGATTAACCGTTCACGTTCCGAATCACTAGAACCTAGAATGTATTTCGGTTGTTCAGGCATGCGCGCTTTTGCACAGTCCCACTCAACTGGCGGGTTATGCGGCATTTGGTGCACTATGCCCCATGCGAATTGCCATATCACGCTGTGCCGACGAAAGCGCTGGCCAAATTATGTGGACATGGCCAAGGCTCATGCTTCGTAGGTCGTTTTGATACTTGTCCCGTTTGAGATTGATCTTGAAGAAGGACGGGCTGTGGTCAATTTTGTTACTCCGAAGGCGCCAGAGAACGACGAATGCGAACTTTGGAGAAAGATATTTGTTTTTTCTGTAATATAGGAGTGCGTTGGAAAGTATTTCGTTCTTTTCCGCTATTGCGAGCTTTTCGAGTGCACGCATACATGACTCCAGCCGCATTTGCTGCATGAGGCGTTCGAGTTTTTTCTTTGCGTCACTTTCGGAAAGTCGGCGACCACTTTCGAAGACGGAAAGTCCAAACTTCAAAATGCACTGTGAGCCAACCCAAAGAATTTTATTGGTCAGGCTGTTTCGTATTTCAAAGTGATAACGAAGAGCTTCTTGCTCACAAAGTTGACATGTTTCAATCGGTTGTTCGTGATCTTCTTTTCGTTCGGTAAAAGACCATTCCTCAAAAGCCTCTGGCAACATACTTTCAACTGACAGTGGAAGTATGTTGTCTTGGACGCGCTGAGGATAGGTGCTCATCATTCCTCCCTATGCCGCATAACGCAAAGCGGGCTGCGCGCTTTTTTCCTAGCTCCGCTTGAGCGTTAATTTAGACGGGGTGGTTATTTATTGGGGTTCGTACCTCAACCTACTGCATTATTTTTTTGGCAGTCGTTGTTATTCAACTATTTCGATATTTTCAGCAGATTGTTTGCCTTTATTTTCTACTATATCGTATTTAATTACTTGGCCCTGATCTAATGAGAAGAGTCCTGCTTTTTGAACAGCTGAAATGTGTACAAATACATCTTTTCCATCGTTATTAGGTGCAATAAAACCGTATCCTTTCTGACCGTTAAAATTTTTTACAGTGCCTGTGTCCATAAGATCTATCCTTTGCGGTTATTAAATTAAAAAAAATTTTTCGATACTATGGTCAGGGAAGTAATCGCCTCAACTAAGCCACTGACGGTGGTGAATATTTTGCTTAGGTTGCCGTCGTCACACTGAGAACTTGAGTGTTTAACGTTTGACATGAGGGGGTAGGCGTCGCGGTGCGAATGCTCAACTCTTGGCCTTCTTTGGAAGGTTCTGTGCAATGCGCCACAAGACACCGCTTGGATCAAAGAGAGTGAAGTCTCGCATTGCCCAAGGTTGATTCTCGGGTTCTCCTGCCTTCACATTGAAGCGCTCTGCAACCGCCTTGGCCTTCTCGTGCCATGCATCGACATTCTCCACAAGCAAGTGCATTTGGTAGTTCGCGGCATGCTCTTGAACGAAGAAGTCTTGAAGCAAGAAGCTCGACTCACCGCAGTGGAAGTAAGCAATGTCTTCGAAAACTGAAGCACAAGTGAAACCAAGCGCTTCATAAAACGCCATAGATAGCGCAAAGTTCTTCGCCGGAACGAAGGCCTTGATTTCCACGACAGCGAGATTTGATGTATTCATGTGTGACGACGCCTAACGATTGAATTAAGGGGCGCGCTTTAGCGCGTCCCACTTGAATGAGGGGTTAGGCATGGAAACGCCCCGCAAGAGATTGACAAGCCGCTAAGCCCACTTTTTTAGCCCACACAATAGCGGCATCAATTTCAGGTTGATGCTTAGCTAATGCCTCTTTAGACCATAGTTCTCTCGATGTACCAATGGGAAGACTATCCGTTTCGGATGCAATGGCAACAAAAGGCATAAAGTCAGGGTCGTTTTCTTCGACTTCGGCTTCATGGCGCAAAGATGCCAACTCAATCGCACCTTCAATAAACCCAACTGTACCACTGAGCATGCCAAACGCCACAGCACCTATGCGCTTGTGAACTGACAAAGCGTAGCTTTCATTAGTAATTACAGTAGACATAAAAGCCTAACGTCAAAATTAAGCAGCTGGCCTACGCTGCAATTGGATAAAAAAGTCGCACGTTCCGGTCAGTTTACTTGAATGCCATGCTAGGCGTATTGGCACTGAAGGAAGTCACAGGGGCAGGTCTTATATTTTATAAAAGATAAGATTTATTGAATCGCACCGGGTTTCGCGGAGGCTGTTTGGTTTGAGTCAGACCAACATGGCCTGCTCGCTTTGATTACGATAATAATTTGCTTCTGCTTCCGCAGGTGGGATATGACCAATCGACCCAAGCA
>JBDKJX010000103.1:0-6162 GCA_039796405.1 Pseudomonadota bacterium | reverse complement strand
CGACAGCAGCAGGTTGGAAATCAGCGCATGCTTGATGTGAAGAACATCGGAAAGCCGTGTGCGGGAAAATCGCATGCACGGTTTGATGAGGGAGGGCAGGTGAAAACCTGCTCTCTACTCTACTAAACTTAAATCCAGCTAAGCTTCATATTCTCAACTTCAAAAGTCGCACAACATGTCCATGAAGCTGAGGTCAAAAGTCTGACTGGGCGCTGCATGCCCCCAAAAAATATGGGGCAGCCTGTTGGCTGGCGCAAAAAAACAGAGGAGTGATTGAAGCTTTCGTGGCCCCGTTTTTATAGTGCTGAAGCCAGCGGATTTAACTTTACTCTGACCCCAGTTATTTTCCAAAAGGGCCTATTCATTAGTCCGAGCGTTAGCTCTTTAGTGAAGTGGGGCGGCTTACACTGCTAGCTCCCCATCTTAAACGTCATACAGATAACTATAAGTTTGTCGGTGTTTTTAAAGATGACTCAAATGCATAACGCTCCGGTCAAACTTTAGGATACACATCATGGAAGCATTTCCACCTCTAGCGCAAGTGCTGTCAAAGTTAAACGTTCTGGGTATTTCTTTGCCAGATGGCCCCGTTTTTATAGATGGCTATGGCGATTCGCCGGAGCTATCCGAAGAGCTATTGGCGCTGATTCGCGAAGGCAAAAAACGCGCGGGTACTGGTTTGTTGTGGGGGCATGAAGCGGATCAAGTGCCTGTGCCATGTGTGGGCGATTTGCAGATTGTGCTTGATCACCATAACGAGCCAGCGCTGATTACGCGTGTTGTGAGTACTTATATTGTGCCGTATTCAGAAGTGACTGCTGAATACGCCGCTATTGAGGGCGAAGGTGATGGCTCTTTAGAATACTGGCGTCAGTCGCATTGGGGGTTCTTTGCACGAGCATGCGAGCAGCTAGGCCGCCAGCCTGCAGAGAGCATGCCGGTTGTATGCTGCGTTTTTGAAGTACTGCATATTTTGCCTTCGCCCGTGGCGGCCTAATTCTTAGGCTTTGTTGCACTCTTAAGCCTTAGGCGTCATTTTCTGCCAGCGTTCTTCTGGGGATTGCTCTTTCCTTTTGAATTAAAACTACATACCTCGTTTCGTACTTACAGTTGACGTTAGGCATTGGGCAGGAGTCCGCGTTATGAGCATCAATATTCAACAGACAACTGACGCAGATTGGCTCGATCTGAAGACGATCAGGCCTCACTCTCTCTTAGAGTCTCCGCATGCGTTTGCCCTAAGCTATGAGGCTGCGTCAGCTTTCACAGATGCTCAATGGCAGGCTCGGGCTGGCAATAGAACGCTTCCTATGTACTTTATTGCTCGCGATGAGGGCAATCCCATTGGGCTGATCGGCGGAGTCAAAGCGGGCAACGATTTCAACCTTATCGCCATGTGGGTTGCCCCTTCACATCGCGGTCTTGGCGTTGGAAGATCTTTGGTTGCACAAGTATTGGCCGTCGCCGCGTCATGCGGCGAATCTGAGGTGAGCTTGCTTGTTTCCCCTCTCAACAAAGCTGCGTGCGCGCTCTACGAGCGAATGGGCTTTTGCTTTACCCCGCACTTTGATGCGCTTGAGAGTTTCCCAGAAATTAGGCTCCAGCACATGCTTGCTAAACTTGAAATGAATGGGGCATCATTTTAAGCGTCGCTCATCCAGCTTGGCGCCCCAACTGTTTTAAACTAACCCTGCGGAACAGCGCCATCAGCGATAGTGCCGCGCAGGTTAGGGCGGCGACTAGTGCGATCCAGTAGCCTTGTACGCCGTTGCCTGGCAGGGTGGAGGTGCCGAAGGTGAGCAAATAGCCTAGCGGAATACCGATCACCCAAAAGGCGGTCAGGTGAATCAGCATGGGGCCACGGGTGGATTTGTAGCCGCGTAATACGCCTGCCACCACTACCTGCGTGGCGTCTGAAAACTGGAAGAAGCCTGCCAATACCAGCAGCTGGCTGGCCAGCATCAGCACGACAGTATCGCTGGTGTAAAAACCTGCGATAAGACGCGAGGCAAAAATCATGGTGGTGCCGGTTAATAGGGCGATGAACAGCCCCATGTGAATGCCACTTTGGCCAATAAAGCGCGCCGATTTATAATCACCCGCACCAATGGCGTGGCCCACTCTGACTGTGAGCGCTGTACCGAGGGCCATCGGTATCATAAAGGTGAGCGAAGAGAAATTCAGCGTGATCTGATGCGCTGCCACGGTGACGGTGCCAAGGCGGGCAATTAATAGGCCGATCAGGCTAAACGCGCTGACTTCTACAAAAAACATCATGCCAATGGGCAGGCCCAGCTTGAGTAATTGTTTTTGTGCGTGCCAATCTATGCTTTGCCATGCACGAAATGGATGGGTGTTTTTGTAAACGTGGGCATAGCGAATCCACGCAGCTAACAACAAGAAGTTAACCCATACGCAAAAAGCCGTCGCCCAACCACAGCCGACGCCACCCATGGCCGGAAAGCCCCAGTGGCCGTAGATCAACACCCAGTTGCAAGGGATATTAAGCAAGAGGCAGAAGATGGAAATCACCATCATGGGCTTAGTTTGATTCAGTGCGGCGCTATAGCAATACAAAACGCGGTAGCAGGCAAAAGCGGGCAAGCCCCAACTGACTGCTTTTAAAAACTCCCCAGCTTTATATGCAACGACAGGCTCAAGCCCTAGGTGATTAAAAATTGGCAGTAAAAAGCGGATTAATATCATGCCGATGAGGGATAGCAGTAGGGCTTGTAATAGGGCTTGCTGAGTTAAATTGGGGATGGGTTTTAGATCGTTAGCACCAATTTTTTGCGCCACTAGCGGGCTGATGGCCAGCAAAAACCCCATCAGCGTCACCATTAATGTGACCCAAATCGAAGATCCAACCGATACCGCTGCCAAATCACCCGCTGAGACATGCCCTGCCATCACGGCATCGATAAACGCCGTGCCAGAGGTGGCGAGCTGGCCAATGGCGATGGGCCATGCAAGGTGCCAAGTGGCGCGAATATCGCTCAGTCTTTTATTCATATCATCTACAAAATGGATTGGTCGGCTCGTATTCGGAGAGTAAATCTGGGTAGCGGCGGTTGAACATCAGCGCATCATGCAGGCTAACATCCAAAACAATAACGCTTCCATTAGCGAGGGTTTGAGTACTAAAGCCTAGGCTTGTTGCTGCGGCAAAAGCCTTGGAAAGAGACAGCGGCGAGGTGTTGCGCTTGGCACTTAGGCGCAGCCAGCTTTGTTTTTTCCAACGCAGAGCGGGGTGAATTTCGCGAGCAACTTGAGTTAATTCTGGGGCTAGGCAGTCGTACATGGCAGCATTCCTAATTCACATAGTGGGAAGCTGGTCGCAAGGTTTTCTAAATTGGATGCGGCCAACGCTTTAGCGATATTTTCCCTAGGGCGCGCCTCGCAAGTTGTCGATTAATTGGCGCGTAAAACAAAAAAACCCGCAAGCGCGGGTTAGGGCGCTTTAGCTGCATTTATAAAGCGCCCGCAAGCTGGCAAAATCAACTCGGCGCTGTGTGTTTCATTCTGGCGGCGAGTCTGCTTGCTGTCAAGCCGCTTTACTCAGGATTTTTTGAATCGATCATTAAGGTGATGGGGCCATCATTGACCAGCGCTACTTGCATATCGGCCCCAAAAACACCCGTTGGGACGGGCTTGCCAAGCAACTCGCTAAGCTTGAGCACCATGGTGTTAAAAAGCGGCTCAGAAACGTCGCCTTTGGCCGCCCTGCCCCAAGAGGGACGATTCCCTTTGCTATAAGAGCCAAATAGCGTGAATTGCGACACGGCTAAAATATCACCTTGGGTATCTAATACCGAGCGATTCATCCTTTGCTCATCATCCTCAAAAATACGCAAATTACATATTTTATTGGCGGCCCAGTTTAAATCGGTTTCTGTGTCGTTATTTTCAATCGCAATCAGAACTAATAGGCCATGGGCAATTTGACCAGAGATATTCTCTGCAACGCTAACTTTGGCTTGGCTAACTCTTTGAATTAATACGCGCATGCTAGTTCTCTAAATATCACCAGCAATAGACTATTTTTTTGCTTAATTGTTCCAATTAAACAGGAATATATTAGGGTCTGTTGACATTTCATTCGCGGCTGCGTTGGCTGCAGTTTTGGGGCTGAACAAGGCAAAAGACGTGAGGGGGTACGAGTACCATGAGTGTTTGTTTAACGCCGTGCAGCCCCAAAAATGTAGCCAACCCGAAGGGCTGGGCCGGAAAACGGCCATTCACTGCGTTATGCTCCTCGGAAATAACTCGTGATTGCCTTCGTCGTATGCCTTGTGCTTGGCCGTTTTCCGGCTCAGCGCAAGTGTGAATGAAACGTCAACAGACCCTAGGTATGCAGTTAATTTTTATATTGGCTGCTGCGTGCAGAGTGAGTCGCTTCGGCAAAGCGTTGTGCTGAGCTAGCTTCCTCAGGATTATGGATGTTAAGCAAATCATTTTTTAGTTTTGCGGACAATTGCGGGTGTAAGTTCGCCATTTTATCTAAATCCGCAAGGATGCTTTCAAGGAGTAGAGGTTGTTCTAATTTGCCAAAGTAGCGGGCTAATCCAGACATTCTTGCCATTTGAATACGGAATTTTAGTTCGAATAAATCTTCATTCACCACACTAGGTGGTAACGCTGAGTTTTGGTTTAATAAAATTGTTTTTTCGATTTCTATGTTTGAAGCTGGGCGAAAAAAATTGCGGCCCCGTTTTTGTAGCTGCGGTGTTTTTTGGCTAAGCCGCTTGAATAGATTTATTAGCATGATGTGCAATAGAATGAAAGTATTATGTAATTATATACTGTTGTTTAACTGAGGAAAACATCTATTTACAAGTAAGAAACTGAAGCTCTGGCAAAGGGGCTAAATATTCAGTATTCTGAATCATTTTACCGCTAGGGATAAACCAATGAAAAAAGTAGGTCTGGTTGGCTGGCGCGGCATGGTGGGTTCTGTCCTCATGCAACGCATGCAGGAAGAAAAAGATTTTGACGTGATTGATCCGGTTTTCTTTACTACTTCGCAAGCTGGCCAAGCCGCTCCGAACTTTGGTAAAGACGCAGGCACACTGAAAAACGCTAACGATATCGCTGAGCTGTCGGCGATGGACGTGATCATTTCATGCCAAGGCGGCGATTACACCTCAGATATCTTCCCAAAACTGCGCGCTGCAGGTTGGGATGGTTACTGGATCGACGCGGCTTCTACCCTGCGCATGCAAGAAAACGCGGTGATTGTGCTCGATCCTGTAAACGACGATTTGATTCGTGCTTCCCTAGCAAAAGGCGTTAAAAACTACATCGGCGGCAACTGTACCAATTCCATCATGCTGATGGGTATGGGCGGCTTGTTTAAAGCAGGTTTGGTCGATTGGGTTAGCTCGATGACTTACCAAGCGGCATCCGGCGGCGGCGCAAATCATATGCGCGAGCTGATTAAGGGCATGGGCGTGGTTTATGGCTCGGTGGCGGATGAATTGGCAACGCCTGCTTCAGTGATTTTAGAAATAGATCGTAAGGTTGCAGAAACCATTCGCAGCGATGTGCCAACTGAATTCTTTGGTGCGCCATTGGCTGGCGGCTTGATTCCTTGGATTGATGCTCAGCTTGATAACGGCCAGACTAAGGAAGAATGGAAAGGCCAAGCTGAGGTGAATAAAATTCTTGGTAATGAAGCGCCAATCCCCGTTGATGGCCTCTGTGTGCGTATCGGCGCAATGCGCTGCCACAGCCTTGCCTTAACCATTAAGCTGAATAAAGACCTGCCGCTAAGCGAAATTGAAGCGCTGATTCAATCAGGTAATCAGTGGGTAAAATGGGTGCCAAATGATCGTGCGGTAACGGTTAAAGAGCTGACCCCAGCTTCCATCACCGGCAAAATGGACATCGGCGTAGGCCGTGTACGTAAGCTGAATATGGGCCCGGAATACATCAGCGCTTTTGTGATTGGCGATCAACTGCTCTGGGGAGCTGCCGAGCCATTACGTCGTATGTTGCGGATTTTGTTGGGATAAAATCTTGGCTGGTATTGCAAGCATAAGGTAGGGCGGGTTGTACCCCATGTGCGCTAACCAAATCGTTTTTTCATTAGCGGACACCGAAAAAACACAATGCCCACGCTCTCGGCATGGGGCTTAAATCCCCCTGAAGCACGCCGAAGCG
>JBDKJX010000102.1:0-6453 GCA_039796405.1 Pseudomonadota bacterium | reverse complement strand
TTTCGGCTTGCTTTAAAATCGCCATAATCTGGCTGTCGGAATAACGTGCTGCTTTCATGTAGAGCTCCTCAAAGACTGCGAGAAAATTCTACTTAAAAATGAGCTGGTTTTGTGGGGGGATTACCGGGCCTATTAACTTGGGAAATTAATAGGAAGCAAGCCCCTGACTTATAAGTTGTAAACCAAGATCAAAGCGATCAAGGCTGGGGCAACTACGCGGCACATCCACTTCATTCCCCAGTTTAAAACAGGGCTGAGTTCTAGCTCGGCTTCGATTACGGGCCAGATTCTCCAGCCTGCAAACAGCGCCGTGCCGATACCACCTAGCGGCAGCAGGATGTTGGACGCGCTGTAATCCATGAGCTCAAACACATTGCGGCCAAACCATTTGTATTCGCCCAGCACGCCAAACGAGAGCGAGGCCGGAACGCCTGCAAGAAACACCAAGAGGGTAATCACGCCAGTGGTGGCTTTACGGGGCAGATTCCATTCATCAATCGGATACACCGCCACTAGCTCCAGTAAAGAAACCGAGGATGTCAGGGCCGCGACCAGCAGCAGTGCAAAAAAAGCCACTGCAAAAAATTGGCCAAAGGGCAGATGATTAAATACCACCGGCATGGTCATATAGGTCAGCCCTGGGCCTGCTGCTGCATCTAAACCAAAAGCAGTAATGGCAGGGAAAATCATCAGGCCTGCCAAAATAGAGGTCAAAGTGGTTAAGCCCGTTACCCACATCGCCGCATTGGTCAACTTTACATCTCGCCCCAGATATGAACCATAGGCCAGCATGCAGCCCGCCCCTACTGATAATGAAAAGAAGGCGAGGCCCAGCGCATCGACCAACATTTTTGAATTCACTTTAGAGAAGTCTGGTGCTAAAAACGCCAACACGCCCGCCCCAGCGCCAGGCAAGGTTAAGGAGCGAACAATCAGTGCAAGCATCAACAAAAATAACGCTGGCATTAAAATTTTACCCGCACGCTCAATACCTTTTTGAATGCCAAACATGACGACGATCAGAGTAAGTAAGGCAAACACAGCATGGGTGATAATCGGCTCGATGGGGCTGGAAACATATTGCCCAAATAGAGCGCCCAAGGCCTTGGGATCGTTACTCATGACACGGCCATCAAGGGCACGCAGCAGATAACCGATGGTCCAGCCGCCAACCACGCTATAAAAAGAAAACACAATCAGCCCGCACAGCACGCCGATATAACCAACGGCCGACCAGCCCTTGCCGCCCAGCTTTTTAAACGCGCCCACAGCACCACATGCCGCAGCGCGGCCAATGGCGATTTCAGCCAGCATTAGCGCAATGCCAAGGGTAAAAGTAATCAGCACAAAAATCAGCAGAAACGCACCGCCGCCATTCATTGCGGTAACGTAAGGAAACTTCCAGATTGAGCCCAAACCGACTGTTGCCCCAGCGGAGGCAAGAATAAAGCCGAGCTTGGAGCTCCATTGCGAACGAGACATGCGCTATTCCTAGTAGCAGCAAATGGGCCAGTGCCATTTGCTAAATTATTCTGCCACCGAATGCGCGAGCTAAAATAAAGGCCGCCCTTTCGGCGGCCCCATAGATCAACGGTGCCGCTTTAATTAAAAACGCCACCAGCCAGTGAAGGAATTGATCTTATATATATTCATGCTTTAAAGAATGCCCTGTAAGGGATGAGCAGGTCAAGCAGTAATTTTGCGTTGCAACAAGCTTCTAGAGATTTTTTACTAGCACAGTGGTAATCAGCACCGGCGCAAGATATCGACAGGTAATCAGCCAAGCTTGTCTTTTCCAGCCTTGCAAGCCCACTTCATCCACCAGCGAATCGCCTTTCCACCCCGCCAGTAATGCCAAGCCAATGCCACCAACAGGCATAGCTAGATTGGATACAAAGTAATCCATTGCATCAAAAATGCTTTTGCCAAAGATGCGCACATCAGACCAGATACCAAACGACCACGAGGCAGGAATACCGCATAAGAATACCGCCAAGGCAATACCAATCAACACCCAGCGACGCGGTAGTTTTAGATCGTCAACAAACCAGATGGCAATCAGCTCCAGCATCGCCACCGATGACGACAAAGCAGCCATCGCCAGCAAAGCAAAAAAGGCAATTGCAAAACCCTGCCCAAAGGGTAGATGCATAAACACCACGGGCATGGTCATAAAGGTCAGCCCCGGCCCAGCAGCGGGATTTAAACCAAAGGCCGCCACCGCAGGGAAAATCATCAGCCCCGCAAGAAGCGCAATCATTACGGCCAGAAATACCACCCACAGCGAGGCGGGGAGGATTTCTTCACTGGAATGCATATAAGAGCCATACGCCACCATCGCCCCCACGCCTAAAGACAGTGAGAAAAACGCCAGCCCCAAGGCCTCCACCACAATAGAGGGATTAACGCGGCTCCAATCGGGCGCTAAAAACTGTACCACACCGGCCCAAGCCCCCGGCAGGGTTAATGAGCGCACCATCAAAATCAGCATAATAATAAACAGTGCAGGCATCAGCACCTTGCCCGCCCGCTCTATGCCTTTTTCGATGCCGCCCAGCACAATGCCTAAAGTTGCCAAGGTAAACAACGCATGGGTAATCAAGGGTTTAATCGGATCAGATACAAAGCTACCAAACATCGCTTCTAATGCTTTTGGATCAGCGCTGAGTACGCTGCCATCAATGGCCTTGCCAAGGTAGGCAAAAGTCCAGCCGCCCACCACGCTATAAAACGAAAACAGCACAAAGCCAGCGATCACTCCGAGCAAGCCCAATAGCGCCCAAGGCTTGCCGCCAACCTTTTTAAACGCGCCCACAGCGCCATTGGCCGCCGAGCGGCCCAAGGCAATCTCGGCCATCATCAGCGCCAAGCCCAGGGTAAAACTAAAAATCAGAAACAACAGCAAAAACGCCCCGCCACCGTTCATGGCCGTAACATAAGGAAACTTCCAAATCGCCCCCAAGCCAATGGCCGAGCCTGCCGCCGCCAGAATAAAGCCCAAACGCGAGCCCCAAGCATTACGTGTAGTCATAAAACATCCTGCGTTTTTTAATAAATGAGCCCGGGTGGCTCTATGCAAATCTAAAGCAAGGCTTTTTTAGTGCCTTCGGCACGGTGATTAGGTGCGGGCGTCCCGCTGGACCTTCCTTTCTTGCTTCGCCAAGAAACGAAGCCAAAGAAGGCGACCCCACGAAACACGAAGGCCCCTACGCTGCGGACAATCGAGTCGGCGGCGGGCGGGATTGGCTCGCTGCCTCGCTCCCTTACCGAAACCCCGCCCCGCTTGTTCCTCGCTTCGGCGTGTTTCAAGGGGACTCTTAAGCCCCCTGCAACGAGCCGGAATGTCCCTAACTGGGGCTAAGATTGAAAGTACTTAAAAACCAAAAAAATGAACTCAACTCAAAAAGGTTTTTCTCCGTGAAACTCCGTGTTCTCTGTGTCCTCCGTGTTTCAGGATTTGGGTTTTGATCTTGGTTTTAGAGTTTGCATATTAATATCAAAGATTCTTCACCAAAATCACCGCAATGGATAAAGGTGCGACCACCCGGCAGCTCCATTTCAGGCCGAGGAGTGGCAGGCCTGCTAGGCCAGAGTGTTCTTCCAATAGCGGCCATACGCGCCAGCCTGCGAAGAGCGCCACACCGATTCCGCCCAGCGGCATCATTACATTGGAGACGCTGTAATCCATCAGATCAAAAATGGTTTTGCCGAAGAATTTCACGTCGGCCCAAGGCCCAAAAGACAGCGATGCGGGGATGCCGCAGAGGAAAACTGCCAGGGACAAGCCAAGAATCACTTTGCGGCGTGGCAGTTTGTATTCATCCAGAAAGAGCGTGGCGATCAGCTCGAGCATTGATACCGAAGATGTCAACGCGGCCACCGAGAGCAGGGCAAAGAAGGCGATGGCGAATATTTGACCGAAAGGCAGACTGGCAAACACCACCGGCATGGTCATAAAGGTCAGGCCCGGGCCTGCGCTTGGATCAAGCTTAAAAGCAAACAGCGCAGGGAAAATCATCAGCCCGGCCAAAATCGCCACGGTGCAAGACAAGCCCACCACCCAAGCCGCAGAGTGCAAGACCGGTGTTTCTTGCTTCACATATGAGCCATAAGCGATCATGCCGCCCGTGCCTAAAGACAGCGAGAAAAATGCGAGGCCTAGCGCATCAACCACCATTGCGGGAGTGAGCTTAGAAAAATCTGGCGCAAAAAAGGCCACCACGCCCTGCCATGCGCCTGGCAGCGTCAGCGAGCGGGCAATCAGAATCAGCATAATAATAAACAGACCAGGCATCAGCAATTTGCTAGCACGCTCAATGCCTTTTTCGATACCGCCAATCACAATACCCAGCGTCGCCAGTACAAAAACGCCGTGAGTCAGAATAGGCCAGTAAGGATTAGATACATAATGCTCAAAAGTATCCTTTAGTACTTTGGTGTCGGTAGTGAGCACCGAACCATCCATGGCCAGCGCAAGGTAAGCCAAAGTCCAGCCGCCCACCACGCTGTAAAAGCTATACAGCACAAAACCTGCAAAAATCCCCATCATGCCGATCAGCGGCCAAGATTTACCCGCCAGCTTGCGGAACATGCCTACAGGGCCCGTTTGTGCGCTTCGCCCCAGCGTAAACTCCACCACCATTTGGGCCAAGCCGAGCGTAAAGCTAAAAAACAGAAACAGCAGCAAAAACACGCCGCCGCCATTCATAGCGGTAACATAAGGAAATTTCCAAATGGCGCCAAGGCCAATGGCCGAGCCTGCCGCTGCAAGGATAAATCCCAGCTTTGAGCCCCAATTAGAGCGAATAGTCATGATGTGGTCCTTTTTTTTTGTAAACACAAGAACCAACAAAGTAGGCAGACCAGAATGCAACAAGGCCGCCTAATTTGGCGGCCTTGGATGGTTCATTCTGTGTGCTTTAGATGAACGCGACCCATCAGGCTGCCAGTGGGCAAGCCAGATAGTAATAAGAATAAGCGCGATTCAGTTTCATCATAGTGTGGGCATAGTCAGCTTTGCAGCGCGCTGTTGTCAAGCACCCTAAAGGGAGTGGGAGCCAAACTACTGCACCTGCTAGCTGCGATTAAATGCTTAATCGCCAAGGCAAAAAATAGGCAATAAATATAACATTTACAATTACTTATCTTTTAAATTGACGATTAAAAAATTTTTTTTTTGCGCTTAACTGATCTGCCATCACCGGCTATTTATGGTAATAAAACCCAGTATAAGCACGGCAGTGCAGCAGGATGACACCCCTACTGCACCGATCTAGCTAGCAGCCTGTCGGACTTAGCATCAGTCAGCTGCAAAATAACCTGATCGGCCTATATTTCACCAGATTTTTGGCCAATAACTCGTTATTGGCGCTGAAAATCCGGCAAAATCTGGTCTCGACCATGCGATTTTTCGCTTCGACCATCTAAGTCCGACAGGCTGCTAGTTTATGCGGCAGCCCAGCAAGCTTCTTCGCTTTGATTCACGGGTTTTGCATCCAGCACCACACGGATATCTTTAAATTGCGTCCCGCGCTGCAGGCGAACGGTAATACTGTCTGCTAGCCCTGCCTGATCGGCATCGCGGCGGTAGGTGAAGCTGCCATATTCAGCAAAATTAATCCGCCCCAGCTTGGCTGAATTCACTAACACAAAACGATCTACCGGCTGATTCGCCTCCAGCGTGACGCGCAAGCAGCGGCCGGTACTGCTATAGCGGGTTTTTAATAATGCCAGTGTTGATGGTGGCTGGGTAGGTAAAGGGCTTGGCCGTGCAGTAGGCACCGAAGTCGGGCGTACTGTTGGGGTAGGAGCCGATGTCGGCACGGCAGTTGGGCGAGCAGTGGGCTGTGGTGTTGGCACAGCCGTTGGCTTAACAGGTGGCGGTGTGACGGGGATGCCAGTTGGCGCTGGCGTTACGGTGTGATCGACTGCCAGCGGGCCTTCGCAACGTAAGGCCGCACGATGCAAATCCAGCTGATAATCGCTGGCAAAGCAATTCACTGCAATAAAGTTATTGGCTTTACCTTGCAAATTAATGAGTGCTTTATTCAGCAAGGCATCGCTTTCTTGATGGGCGGCCACCAATGTGGAGGCGCGAATGGCTGTAAAGCCTGTGCATTCAAAACGGCGCAGCTCGCTATCTGCAGCACTTGCCCAGTTACGGCAGCTTAGTGGCAGCTCTCTGGCTATATAGTTCTGAATAAGCGCTGGGTCTGCAAGCTGCCATTCAGATTGAGGCAGCCAGTCTTTACCTTTCAACGTTGAAGTGTCACCCAATTGCCCAGCACGCTGTAATGTAACCTGCTGGTCTACAAAAGATTTAAAGCGAGGGTAATCCCCCCACAAAACCAGCTCATTTTTAAGTAGAATTTTCTCGCAGTCTTTGAGGAGCTCTACATGAAAGCAGCACGTTATTCCGACAGCCAGATTATGGCGATTTTAAAGCAAGCCGAA
>JBDKJX010000101.1:0-6572 GCA_039796405.1 Pseudomonadota bacterium | reverse complement strand
AAAAATGGACGATGCCAATTCAAAATTGGCGCATGGCGCTAAATCGTTTCGTTATAGAATTTGGTGACCGCCTAAACGGCCACCATTAATTCCACAGGCATTTACACAGAAAGATTTACAGGCTCAATAATTTTAATTTCACGTTTTATAAAACTAATATAGCTCGAGCCAGCCGGTTTTTTTCGCGTTGCATTTCAGTCAGACTGATGCCAACAAAACCCAAATGTTGTTCACTGGCTAATTTTGCAGCTTCGGGCTTGGCGGCACAAATCGCCTCATAAATGGCCTTATGCTGTTCAAAAATATGGTTGCGCGTCTCTTGCCGTTGATAAAGGCCGCTGATATTTAGCAATAAACTGCGCTCTAGCACGGCACAGAAGCCCTTCATCATCTGATAAAACACCACATTATGGCTGGCCTGAGCAATCGCCAAATGAAACTGCACATCGGCTTCAGCCTCATCCTGCCTATCGTCTTTTTCATGCGCCAAACTCAGCGCCCTAAAACATTCCGTCAGTCGAGCCAAATCATGTTCGTCGGCACGTAAAGCGGCAAACCAAGCACAGGCACCTTCAATCGTGGTGCGATATTCCAGCAAATCCTGCCGAGCTTCTGGGTGCCCTTCCAATAAGGTATGTAAGGGATCAAAAAACGCCCCCCCCATATTGTGACAAATATAGTGACCTCCCCCCTGCCGACTTTCAATTAAACCTTTGGCCGACAATTTTTGAATCACCTCGCGAATACTGGGTCGAGAGACCTGAAACCGCTCGGCCAAGGTACGTTCCGGCGGTAGTTTTTCTCCGGCTTTAAGTTGGCCATCGAGCATCATGGCCTCCAATTCTTGCATCACTAGATCCGCAACCCTTGGTGTTTTTCGCATTATTCCAGCCTCAGCTTGGTATGACCAATTTATTTAATCATAGCGCATTGATACTGTAGGCCTGTTTATTTCAGCATAAACCAGACCAGTTATCCACTCACCGCAACATGATCACTCGCACTACAATCACGATAAAAGGCATAAAAATTAACAAATATCTTTATATTTGGTCAACATTTACTGCGTTGCAATGCATACCAATTCAATTTACCTGCGGATTACCCACATATTGACCCTCATAAACTTGGTAGTACCTTAGCAAAAGCAAGATTTATCTTGGTCTTACCAATTTCATGGCGGACATATGCACAGCAACTCATCGATCTCTCTGTTTGGCACTTGCGTAGTGGATCTGTTTTTTCCACAAGCCGGAATGAGCGCGCTAAAAATTTTAGAGCGCGAAGGCATTCAAGTGAATTATCCACAAGCGCAAAGCTGTTGTGGTCAACCCGCTTATACCTCGGGCTATTCGGACGAAGCGCGCCGCGTGGCTCTCGCACAAATTGCGGCATTTCCGGGCGAAGACCCAATTGTGGTTTTATCCGGCTCCTGCGCCGGCATGATGAAACACCATTACCCCACCTTGTTCCACGGAATGCCCGAAGAAGAAATAGTGCTGCAGTTTTCTAAACGGATTATTGAATTCACGGCCTACCTGCTTGAGGTGTTGAATATTCAGCTCCATGATCTTGGCCCCGCCGAAAGCGTTGCTTTGCATACCTCTTGCACGGCTCGCCGTGAAATGGGCACTTTGCAAAATGGCCGCGAGCTACTGGGACGGCTCAAGAAAATCGACTTAAAAATACACGATCACGAATCCGAATGCTGCGGTTTCGGCGGAACTTTCTCGGTGCGCCACCCCGATATTTCGGCAGCCATGGTGCAAGATAAAACGGCTGCCCTGCGCCAATGTGGCGCAAGCCAAGTCATTAGCGCAGATTGCGGCTGTTTGCTAAACATCACCGGCGCACTTCAAAAACAACAAGCTTACCCCGAAAACAAAGCGGCCTTTGCTGGCATGCATATTGCCGAATTGATCTGGCAGCGCATCGGTGGGAAGTCACAATGAAAACTGAAATCTTGCATAATTTTACGTCGCGTAGCCGCGCAGCTACAGCCGATGAAGCACAAAGGGGCAAATTTCGCTCAGCAATGGATTTTCTAATTGCCAAGCGTGCAGCCCAGTTTCCGGACCCCACCGAATGGGCGAAGCTACGTGAATCTGGCCAGCAAATCCGCCAGCGCGCCCTCGCCTATCTACCCGAACTACTCGTTCAATTTGAGCAAAAAGCACAGCAAAATGGCATGACCGTACACTGGGCAGAAACACCGCTAGAAGCCAACCAGATTATTCATGGCATTTTGCAGCAACAACAGGTGCGCACGCTGATCAAGGGCAAATCCATGGTCAGCGAAGAAATCGAACTAAATCAATACCTACAGGCCCACAGCATTCAGGCTCTGGAATCGGATATGGGCGAATTTATTGTCCAGATGGCGGATGAAAAGCCGTCACACATCATCATGCCTGCGATCCATAAATCCAAACAAGAAATTGCTGCGCTATTTGCCGCAGAAATAGACGATACCCCCTATACCGAAGACGTGGACGAACTCATCCAAATTGGCAGACAGGCATTGCGCCAGCAGTTTTTTAATGCCGATGCGGGCTTATCTGGTGTGAACTTTGCAGTCGCCGAAACCGGCACACTTTGCCTCGTCGAAAATGAAGGCAATGGCCGCTTAAGCACCAGTTGCCCACGCGTACATATTGCAATTACCGGCATTGAAAAGATGCTGGAAAACCTCGCCGACCTGCCGACTTTACTCACTTTACTGACCCGATCTGCTACTGGGCAACCCATTACCACCTATGTGAATTTGATTTCTGGCCCGCGCCGCGCCGATGAGCAAGACGGCCCAGAAGAAGTGCATATTGTGCTGTTGGATAATGGCCGCAGCCAAGCCTATGCCGATGTACAGCTACGGCAAACGCTGCAATGTATACGCTGTGGAGCCTGCATGAATCACTGCCCGGTTTACACGCGGATTGGCGGCCATGCCTATGGCACCACTTATCCTGGGCCGATTGGTTCGATTATCTCGCCCCATTTACTCGGCTTAGCAGAAACACGCGATTTGCCATCAGCCTCTACGCTGTGCGGGGCCTGCGGCGATGTGTGCCCAGTCAAAATACCGATTCCTGAACTGTTACTGCGCTTACGGGTTGAAAACGTAACTCGCGCGGGAACAAAAGATCACCCAGCAGTGATGCGCGGTCAGGGAGCCAAATATCGCTTAAGTGAAAAATTAGCCTGGCAGGCATGGGGCTTACTCAATACTACGCCAGCGCTGTATTTGGCATCCCGTCGAAGCGCTGCGGGTTTGCGACATCTAATCCCTTCCGTTAAAGCTTGGACACAGGCGCGAGTCATGCCAAAAATCGCACAGCAATCCTTGCATGAGCTCATCAAAGCCCATCAGGAGAAAAAATCATGAGCGCCCGCGCCCATATTCTGGCCAAACTCACTGCTAGCCATGATCAACCAGGCTGGCCAGCTCCAGTTGCTCTAAAAACCAATCCGCCACGCACTATCAACGCGGCAGACCAACTGACCCAGCTAAAAACAATGATGGCGGCCGCACATACCGAAATCTATGAAGTAAATAGCGAGAACTGGCCAGAGAAAGTGGCCGAACTTACTCAGGCCAAAAATCTAAACAATTTGCTAATTGCCCCAAAAACTACGCTGGGCAAGCAATTGCAAGCGCAGTGGCCAGTAGATGGTGCAACTTTGAAATACGATTTACACCATGCCGGCGGGAAAGAAGAGCTGTTTTTTTCTGTTGATGCGGCTTTCACTGGCTGCCGCTCGGCCATTGCTGAAACCGGCTCCTTGGTACTGTGGCCATCTCCTGCCGAGCCTCGGCTAATGAGCTTGGTGCCACCGGTTCACTTTGTGTTACTGGATGCCCACAATATTTACCCTTCTCTCGCCGAAGTGATCCAGGCAGAAAACTGGGCCGCCGCTATGCCCAGCAATGCTTTGCTGATCTCCGGCCCATCCAAAACCGCAGATATCCAACAAACCCTCGCTTATGGCGCACATGGCCCTAAGGAGCTGGTTTTGCTGATTCTTATTTAACGCGGTTGCCCCCCTGTAAAAACACCTAGCTACAGAAATCGCTGTAGCTAGGCTCATCGACGTAGCGAGGAGTATTCATCATGACTTGGACTCAGATATATGATCCACTGGGCAATATCGGCCTATCGGCACTAATTGCCGCGATTCCTATTATCTTTTTCTTTTTAGCGCTAACGGTTTTCAGACTTAAAGGGCATGTTGCCGGTTTAGGCACCATTATCTCGACTTTAGCCGTCGCTTTATTCTTTTATAAAATGCCGATAGGAATGGCTTTAATGGCCACTTTTAATGGCATGTGGTATGGGCTATGGCCTATTTCATGGATTATTATCACGGCCGTATTTTTATATAAATTATCGGTAAAATCTGGGCAATTTGAGATTATCCGAGATTCAGTCATATCGGTGACTGATGACCAGCGTTTGCAGGTTATTTTAATTGGCTTTTCATTTGGAGCCTTTCTGGAAGGCTCGGCAGGCTTTGGCGCACCAGTGGCTATTACCGCTGGGATTTTGGTTGCTTTAGGTTTGCAGCCATTATATGCCGCAGGCTTATGTCTAATTGCCAATACTGCACCTGTGGCGTTTGGCGCATTGGGCATTCCTATTCTGGTTGCAGGAAAAACAACGGGAATTGACCCGATGCTGATTGGCATGATGGCCGGACGTCAATTGCCACTGCTCTCTATGTTTGTGCCATTTTTCCTCGTCTGGTTAATGGATGGCTGCCGCGGCGTACGTCAAACCTGGCCTGCGGTATTGGTTGCCGGCCTGTCCTTTGCCCTTGCACAGTACTACACCTCAAACTATATCGGCCCAGAACTACCTGACATCACTTCAGCCTTGGTCAGCATGCTGGCGCTTTCGGTGTTCCTCAGATTTTGGCAACCCAAAGAGGCGTTTACTTTTGGCATTGATCGCTGCCAGCCCAGAAAAAAATCACCCCCTATCCATTACAGCCTCAGCCAAATTCTGAAAGCATGGTCGCCCTTTATTGTCTTAACAATCATTGTCATTATCTGGAGCCTGCCGCAATTTAAAGCGCTGTTTGCCAAAGGCGGAGCCCTATACAGCTTGGTATTCAGTTTTCATGTACCGGGGCTGGATAACCTAGTGATTAAAACCACCCCGATTGTCACTAGCGATACGCCCTATGCTGCCGAGTATAAATTTGATCTGATTTCAGCCACAGGGTCAGGCATTTTACTCGCCGCATTCATCACGATGGCCTTGCTGCGTATCCGTATTAGCGATGGCATCAGCGTCTTTGCAGAAACCTTGCAAGAGCTGCTCCGTCCGATATTTTCTATTGCCTGCGTGCTGGGATTTGCTTATCTAGCCAATTATTCTGGCCTATCGTCTACCCTTGCGTTGGCATTGGCTTCCACTGGAAAGTTCTTCCCGTTTTTCTCGCCAGTACTGGGCTGGCTGGGCGTATTTTTAACCGGATCGGATACTTCTAGCAACGCATTGTTTTCCAGCCTGCAGTCCATTACCGCCCAACAAATTGGGGTGAGCGAAGTCTTGCTAGTCGCTGCAAACACCACCGGAGGCGTAACCGGAAAAATGATCTCTCCTCAATCCATCGCCGTAGCGTGTGCCGCAGTCGGGTTGGTTGGTCACGAGTCAGATTTATTCCGCTTTACCATCAAATGGAGTTTTCTGTTTTTGCTACTCCTCTGCATCATGACCTACATCCAAGCCTATTACCTAACAGGCATGATCCCCGGCTAAAAAGCGAATCAACAACAACAAAAACCAAGCCTCGTGCTGCCATCTTGCAGGAAGACTTTGCTGGCACTAAACAGCTCGTTAATTTTTTCAGGCTTAAAATCATTGGCGAGCTTTTGCTGCGCGCATCGGTGTCGTAGCTCAGGCTGGCGATGGTTTTAGCGGCCCAAGCAGTTTGAGCTGGCAAATCAAGAATAAACCCCAAAAGTGGTGTCCGTTATTGACACAGCCCTCAGTTTAGTTACGTTACCGAATGTGCTTCGTGGTGAAAGTTATTTGCGCCGTAAAGCGCTAATTGCGTGCTAAAAAAGCAAAGCTTGAGAAATCAGGTTTTGCTGCGACCCCTAAAGCAAAAAGCACTGAAAATCCAACTCAAGCAGCGTCGAAACAATCAAAAATTACGATTCGTGTAGAGACTCCCTAAGGATTCGTTATTAATTTTTTCTTCTGATTATGCTTTTTTTTCACTGAATCTTTTCGTAGAGAAATACGTTATTGGCGTTGTTAACAACAGGCTCACTTTGGAAACAATACTGCATTAAAGCCAAGTTTTGCTTACCAAATCTTTTTTAGAGCTCTATTTAGCCACACAATCTAGAGTAAACATCGCCATCCTCACGTTGTGGCGGCAATGAAGAAACAATTAGAGCGTGGCATTGTTGCTGAGACATCCCTATGAAAACGAGAAACTGAATCACACCGGGTTTCGCGGAGGCTCCAATTCTTGAGAGAATGGCGCCATGAAGAAATCAACTCACTTTTCCCCCGAAGTCCGTGAACGAGCAGTTCGCATGGTCATTGAACACCTTGCTG
>JBDKJX010000100.1:0-6813 GCA_039796405.1 Pseudomonadota bacterium | reverse complement strand
GCCAAAGCCTGCTTCTGGTAATAGAAGGTGCTACGTGGCAAATCAGCGTGTTTTAACAAATCAGCCAATGGAAACTGTGACCTTAATTCAAGCACTATTTGCGCTGTTTCTGCTGCGCCGATTGGGCTTTGGCTTGAACTAAGGCATTGTACTTTTTTATGTAGGCCACCTCTAAACTAAACCCGATTCACCATGTTGGCGAAACGACCTCACCCAACGACGAAACATGGCCTGCTCGATACCATGTTGGTTGGTGATCGTTTTGATGCCTGCTTCGCCCGTTAAATATTGCTGAACGACAGACAGCTTGAATTGCGTTGAGTACTTGAACATAAAAACACCCCAAAAATGGACGGGTGTCCAACTTTTGGGGGGCAGTTCATTTATATTTTAATATGAAGTGGGCTTTTTTGTGGGTGGTGAGGTTTAAACCGACGGCAGCAAGTTGGGCAGGCTCAAGTGATTAAACGCAGCACGGCTGATCATTGCGGCGGCTTTTTCGATATCTGGCGCAAAGTAGCGATCTTTATCGTAGAAAGTCACCTCGGCACGAAGCAGCGCTTTAGCGGCTTCCAGCTTATCGGACGCTTTGTTTGGCGCTCTGAAATCTATCCCTTGGCAAGCTGCGAGTAATTCCACCGCCAGAATACCAGCGGTGTTTTCGCTCATGTCTTTTAGGCGGCGCGCGGCAAAAGTCGCCATAGAAACGTGATCTTCCTGATTGGCCGATGTTGGCAAGCTGTCTACCGATGCGGGATGAGCCAGCGATTTGTTTTCAGAGGCCAGCGCAGCGCCCGTTACCTGGGCGATCATAAAGCCTGAATTCACGCCGCCGTTATTTACCAAGAAAGCAGGCAATTTAGACAGATTAGTGTCAATCAGCAGCGCCATACGGCGCTCAGACAAGGAGCCGATTTCGGCAATCGCCAGCGCTAGATTATCTGCAGCAAAGGCCACTGGCTCGGCGTGGAAATTGCCACCAGATAGGATCACATTGTCATCTGAAAACACCAGCGGGTTATCCGATACGGCATTGGCTTCCACCAGCAAGGTTTCTGCCGAGTTGCGGATTTGCGTCAGACATGCGCCCATCACTTGTGGCTGGCAGCGCAGTGAATACGGGTCTTGCACCTTGCCGCAGTTGGCGTGGGCTTGGGCAATTCCGCTCGTTTCTCCTAGCAAGTCACGGTAAAACTTGGCCGAATCAATCTGGCCTGCATGGCCGCGCACCGCATGAATGCGGGCATCAAATGGTGTGCGGCTGCCCATGGCGGCTTCGACTGATAAGCTGCCCGCTACTGATGCGGCGATAAATAAATCTTCAGCAGCAAATAGGCCTTCCAAGGCAAATGCGGTTGATGCCTGTGTGCCATTTAATAGTGCCAAGCCTTCTTTTGGGGCCAGCACGATAGGGTTTAGTCCAGCGGCTTGCATCGCTGCCGCGCCAGTCACACGTTTGCCATCAACAAAGGCTTCGCCTTCACCAATCAAAACGGCGCTCATATGGGACAGCGGGGCCAAATCACCCGAAGCGCCGACCGAGCCTTTTTGCGGAATCACTGGGTAAATCTGATGGTTGAATAGGGTAATGAGTGCTTCAATCACTTGGCGGCGAATGCCAGAAAAACCGCGTGCTAGGGAGTTGACTTTTAATGCCATCAGCAAACGCACTGTGCTGCTTTCCATTGGCTTGCCAATCCCCGCCGCGTGCGAAAGCACGATGGAGCGTTGCAGTAATTCGAGTTCTTCAGTGGCGATTTTGGTGCTGGCCAGCAAGCCAAAGCCGGTGTTGATGCCATAGACGGTGCGCCCTTCAGTCAGAACACGCGCCACGGTGGCGGCAGCTGCGTCGATGCCTGCATGAGAAGACGCATCCAGGCTAAGGGTGATGCTTTCATCACGGGCAATCTTGCGTAAGTCAGCAAGCGTTAATTGGCCGGGCTTGATATTGAATGTGCTCATTGTGTGATCCAGTGTGTGTTTTTATAGTGTGGTGGGCGCTAAAAAGTTCTGTAGACACAGAGCACATTGAGAAAAACTAAGAAAAGAGATTTAAACTCGATCGTCTTGGTTTTCTCCGTGTTCTGTTTTTTAACTCCGTGCGCTCTGTGCCTACAGAGCTTAGGATTTGTAAGGACGTTTACTTCAGCATCGGCAAATCTAAGCCCTGCTCTTTAGCGCAGTTTTTGGCGATGTCGTAGCCTGCGTCGGCGTGGCGCATGACGCCGGTGCCGGGGTCGTTCCACAATACGCGGCCCAAGCGTTTGGCTGCGGCGTCTGTACCGTCAGCCACAATCACTACGCCAGAATGCTGAGAAAAGCCCATGCCTACGCCGCCGCCGTGGTGCAAAGAAACCCACGTTGCACCGCCTGCTGTATTAAGCAGCGCGTTCAAGAGTGGCCAGTCGGATACGGCATCCGAGCCATCCAGCATGGCTTCGGTTTCGCGGTTTGGTGACGCCACTGAGCCAGAGTCGAGGTGATCGCGGCCGATCACGATAGGCGCTTTTAGCTCGCCACTTTTAACCATCTCATTAAATGCCAGCGCAAGGCGGGCGCGATCTTTCAGGCCTACCCAGCAAATACGCGCTGGCAAGCCTTGGAAGGCGATGCGTTCGCGCGCCATATCTAGCCAGTTATGCAGATGTGGGTTGTCTGGGATCAGCTCTTTGACCTTGGCATCTGTTTTGTAGATATCTTCCGGGTCGCCAGACAGCGCTACCCAGCGGAAAGGGCCGATGCCTTCGCAAAACAGTGGGCGTACATAGGCGGGTACAAAGCCGGGGAAGTCGAACGCATTTTTTACGCCTTCTTCCAGCGCCATTTGACGGATGTTATTGCCGTAGTCGACAGTCGCCGCGCCACGCGCTTGTAAATCCAGCATCGCTTGTACTTGCTTGGCCATCGATTGTTTGGCGGCTTTGGTCACGCCTGCTGGGTCTGATTTTTGCGCCTCGCGCCATTTTGTAATATCCCAGCTCTGAGGCAGATAGCCGTGTACAGGGTCGTGTGCTGAAGTTTGGTCAGTCACGCAATCTGGGGTAATACCACGAGCAACCAGTTCGGCAAAGACATCGGCGGCATTACCTAAGAGGCCAACAGATACCGGCTTGCCAGCCTCTTTTGCATCAGCAACGATCGCCAGCGCTTCATCCAAGGTGGTCGCTTTGCGGTCTACATAGCGCGTCTTCAGGCGGAAATCGATACGGGTTTCGTCGCACTCTACGGCTATCATCGAAAAACCTGCCATCGTTGCGGCCAAAGGCTGCGCGCCGCCCATGCCGCCCAAACCGCCAGTCAAGACCCAGCGCCCCTTGGCTACGCCGCCAAAATGCTGCTTGGCCATCGCCACAAAAGTCTCATAAGTGCCTTGCACAATGCCTTGGCTGCCGATGTAAATCCAGCTGCCTGCGGTCATCTGGCCGTACATCATCAGGCCTTTTTTATCTAACTCATTGAAGTGTTCCCAATTAGCCCAGTGAGGCACAAGATTGGAGTTAGCCAGTAGCACACGCGGTGCATCGGGGTGCGATGGAAACACGCCAACCGGCTTGCCGGATTGAATCAGCAGCGTTTGATCATCTTCCAGCCGGGTCAGCACTCCCAGAATTTTGTCGTAGCATTCCCAATTGCGCGCCGCACGGCCAATACCGCCGTAAACCACCAAGGATTGCGGATACTCGGCCACTTCGGCGTCGAGATTGTTCTGAATCATGCGAAAAGCGGCTTCAGTCAGCCAGCTTTTACAAGTCAACTCGCTACCGCGCGGTGCGCGAATAACGCGGGAAGGATCATGGCGTGGGTCAGTCATTTTCTGGCTCCGAGAGAAAAAAAGTCAAAAAGGTCTATAGACACAGAGATCAGAGAGAACACAGAGAAAGCCATGAGAAAAAAAGGATGAGCTGCTTTCCATTTGTTTTGTCCTTCCTCTTGTTTTTCTCTGTGTTCTGGTTTTTAACTCCGTGTTCTCTGTGTCTACAGATCTTAGGTTTTTAAAGGTTTAAAGCTTCTGGCAATCGCCCACGCCAGTCTGGCTGCGGCTTTTGCGCCGTGGCTGTCGGTATCAAACAGCGGGTTGAATTCCACTAAGTCTGCTGCGACGAGTTTTCCGCTTGCAGCAAGCAGTCGGCTAAGGTGCTCGATCACGCTGATTTCCACGCCAAAGCCTGCGGGGGCAGAGACGGCGGGCATTTGCGCTGCGGGCAATACGTCTAAATCAATCGTTAGATAAAGCACATCGACCTGATCGATAAAGGCTTGCAACTGCGCCTCGGTTTCTGTCAGCCGCCACGGCGTCATGTCGGTGTCGAGCCGCCACGAGGCTTGCAGTTGCCGCGCTTTATTAAACAGCGCCTCGGTATTGGCGGTTTCGGCCACGCCCATGCAGAGATATTGAAAACTTTGCCCTCGTTTGGCGCATGCAGCGGCGATTTGGGCAAAAGGCGTGCCGGATGTGGCGTTCGCCGCCTCGCGTAAATCAAAGTGCGCGTCGAAATTCACAATGCCGATGCGCTGGTTTGGGTGTGCGTTGGCAATACCTAACCAATGGCCGAAAGCCGTTTCATGCCCGCCACCGAGTACCAGTGATAGATGACCCGCTTGAATATTTTGGCTCACTGCCGTGGCAAGGCGCTGGTGAGCGGCATCTAAATCACCATCTTCACATGCCACGTCTCCCGCATCGTAAAGCGGTAGAGTAGGGTGATAAGCCAGATTCGCCAGCGCTTTACGCAAAGCCACTGGCCCAGCCACTGCACCCACCCGCCCCTGATTGCGGCGCACGCCTTCATCACAGGCAAAGCCAAGCAGGGCAATGCCTGCGGGCTGATTTGTAGCTAAGGGCTGCACTACCTGATGCCAGCGCCGAGCCGCATCCCCTTCAGCAGCATCAATACGCCCAGTCCAGACGGTCATGGTTTTATCCTAATCAGTAAACCTAAATCTCAAAACACGGAGGGCACAGAGAACACGGAGTTTCACGGAGGAAACCTGACTTGTAATGCTTTTCTCCGTGACCCTCCGTGTTCTCCTCATCTCCGTGGTTCAAGGTTTGGGTGTTTATTAAAAAGAGCCTCTGAATACTCGTTGCTTGAGTAGGGGCGTGCCTAGGCTGTAGATGATTTCTGCCGGGTGGTCGATATTCCAGACTAAAAAGTCTGCGACAAATCCTGCGGCTAGCTGGCCGTGGCTTGCTGCGCGTCCCAGTGCTTGGGCTGCGTGGCGGGTGGTGCCGGTGAGGGCTTCTTCTGGGGTTAAGGCAAACAGCACGCAGGCTTGGTTCATCGCTAAACGGATAGAGGCAAAGGGGCTGGTGCCGGGATTCAGATCGGTCGATACCGCCATCGGCACGCCTGCGGCTCGTAGTGCTGCAACAGGGGGTTTTTGTGTTTCGCGCAAAAAGTAAAACGCGCCGGGCAGCAGCACCGCCACCGTGCCAGCGGCTTGCATCGCAGCAATGCCTGCATCGTCGAGGTGTTCGATATGGTCGGCGGAAAGGCCATTAAACTCCGCTACCAGCGCCGCGCCGTGCAAATTAGAGAGTTGCTCTACGTGGCCTTTAACTTTCAGGTCGTGCTTTTTTGCGGCATCAAATACACGGCGGGTTTGCGCTGGGCTAAAGCCGACGCCTTCACAGAATACATCGACCGCTTCGGCCAAGTCTTCGCTGGCGGCGGCAGGCAGGATGCGCGAAATTACTTCATCTATATATTCATCACTTCGGCCCGCAAATTCGGGTGGTAGGGCGTGGGCGGCGAGCAGGGTGGGGGCGATTTCAATTGGGTGGTTTTCCCCAAACTGGCGGGCTACGCGCAGTTGTTTTAACTCATCATAAAGACGCAGGCCATAGCCGGATTTTATCTCCAGCGTGGTGACGCCTTCATTCATCAGGGCTAAGAGGCGCGGTAGGCTTTGTGCCGCTAGATCGGCTTGCGATAAATCCCGCGTAGCGTTCACCGTGGAAACAATGCCGCCACCTTCGGCTGCAATCTGCTGGTAGGGCACACCGGTCAGACGTTTTTCCCATTCAGCAGCGCGGTTGCCGCCATAAACCAGATGGGTATGGCAATCGATCAGGCCAGGGGTAATCCATTGGCCTACTACATCAATCACTTCCCCACGAGAGCCAAATTCAGCTAGTGCCTCTTCCTGCGGCAAGATGGCATGGATCTCTTCGCCCCGAATCCATAGCGCGTGGTCATGTATAGCGCCATAGGCTTCGGGGTGTCGCCCGTCCATGGTGGCAAGGCGGGCATTAACCCATAGCGATTCGGTAGGCTGGCTCATGCGGATTCTGTATGGTGAGTAATTGTATATACATTTACTCATTCTAGACTTGATGTCAAGCAGGGAAAGCCGTGTTTGAATTATTTACTCCTACATACAGAGCAAAATAGCAAGGCGAGGCGTGGGATATTTCGGGTCGCAGCTGGTGATTTGCTTGGACTGCGCTTGAGTGTGTAAGAATGTTTTTATATAAAACAGAGACTTAGCCATTTATTACGCTTTTGTTGCTAAACCTTGCTTGACCTAATTGGTGATGGCCCGTATATTTCGGCCTCTCGCTGCAGCACACACAGCAACACGGTGATGTCGCAGACGAGCTGATCTTTAAAAAAATACAGTCGATGAGTGTGAGTGCTTGATTCGGAAGCGAAATAAGTGCTTGCATTAGTAAGGAGTAACCTGCGATGGTTGCTCTGAATAAAGTAAGCCAGTAAGTACTAGCTTAGCGATTAAACTAAAGAGTTTGATCCTGGCTCAGATTGAACGCTGGCGGCATGCTTTACACATGCAAGTCGAACGGTAACAGGG
>JBDKJX010000099.1:0-7212 GCA_039796405.1 Pseudomonadota bacterium | reverse complement strand
ATCAAGCACAATGGTTTGGAACTCGGTACTGATGTGATCGCCCTTTAAGGTCACGGTTTTTTCACCATCCACATAAACAGGGCACACAGGGATCTCTCCCGTTCCTGGCAAAGAAATACCAATATCGGCCAGCTTAGATTCGCCAGGCCCATTCACGACACACCCCATCACCGCCACCGTCATATCGGCTACGCCTGGGTACTGCAAGCGCCAAATTGGCATTTGCTCACGCAAAAAGCTTTGAATACTGGATGCTAATTCTTGGAATACGGTTGAAGAAGTGCGGCCACAACCTGGGCAGGCGGTCACAAGCGGCGTAAACGAGCGCAACCCCATCGTTTGTAAAATTTCTTGTGCCACAATAATTTCAGTACAGCGATCCCCACCCGGCTCTGGCGTAAGTGAAATTCGAATGGTGTCACCAATCCCCTCTTGCATCAGTACCGACAAAGCAGCTGTAGAGGCCACAATGCCTTTCGAGCCCATGCCTGCTTCGGTCAAGCCCAAATGAAGTGGATAATCACAGCGTGCAGCCAAAGAACGATAAACCGAGATCAAATCTTGTACATGCGATACCTTGCACGACAATAAAATTTGATTTGGGTCCAGCCCCCAGCTAATTGCCTGATCTGCGGATTCTAGCGCAGAAACGATCAAGGCTTCACGCATCACCGCATCCGCAGACAAAGGCTGAGCCAGCTTTGCATTGGCATCCATCAATTTAACGACAACGCTTTGATCTAAAGAGCCCCAGTTCACACCAATGCGAACTGGTTTTTTGTATTTGATCGCCTGCTCAACCATAAACGCGTATTTTTCGTCGCGCTTACTGCCCTTGCCAACATTACCAGGGTTAATTCGATATTTACCTAAGGCCTGCGCGCAGTCTGGGTAATCGCGCAGCAAGCGATCACCATTAAAGTGGAAATCCCCCACGAGCGGCACATCACAACCCATCGCATCTAAATTAGCGCGAATAGTGGCGACTTGAGCTGCCGCCTCTGGGCTATTAACCGTGATACGAACTAATTCAGAGCCCGCCTTCCATAGCTCATACACCTGCTGCGTGGTAGCAGCGGCATCAGCAGTATCGGTATTGGTCATCGATTGCACCACAACTGGATGGTCTGAGCCCACCCAGACATTGCCGATCTGAACTTGGCGCGTTTTGCGGCGAGGGATTGAAATCGTTGTCATTGGTTTATTTCAGCTCAAAAGTAGCGACATCGCCGCGAGTATAAAATGTTAAATCCACGGCTTGATTACGATAAATAAGGTGGGTATACGGTGCATTGCCAATTTTCAATCGGTAAGGTGGCACCCCAGAAACGCTTTTAGCCACGCCGGGTTTTAGCAGCTCACTGATCAATTTAGCACCAGTAGTGTCTTGCACTTGCACCCAAGAGTCTTTCTGCACAGTAATACTTAGGTCGCCTGCCGTTGCTGGCACAAGTGCAGCACTTGCGGCCTTTGCTGCAGGCACACTTGCAACTATTTTCGCCACCGGTTCACTTGCCAATGCCGGCGTTTTTGCTCCAACAGCACTCGCTACTTGGCTAGCCACAACTACTTGTGCACTAACGGCGCTAGCCGAAGCCACTTCGCTAGCGGTATCAATCACCACTAATTGTGGCAAGACCACCGCCGGAGCAGAGGCCAAAAGCTCTGGCTGTATGGGCTGCTGCAAATACCACGTCACTCCGCCCACCCCACCCGCCAAGCCGATTAACACCACCAAACCCAGTAGCCAAGAATTTGCCTTGCCGCCGTTCATAAATGGCACAGAGGTTTCCTCATTTACCCGAGGCAAGGCGGCCTGTTGGCGCTCTACTGGCAGGCAGGCTTCTAAATAGGCTTGCAAGGGTGGCCAAGGTAGATCTAGCAACCTTGCATAATTGCGCACAAACCCCCGCACAAAAGTATTGCCTGGCAACTCATCAAAACGCTCATTTTCAATGGCATCTATCTGACGATGTGTCAGCTTAAGCTGGCCCGCCACCTTATCAAGCGTATAACCCAGCTCAATCCGGCGCGCTTTTAATGTGGCACCCGCAGATACTGCGGCGCTTTGCGGTGCAGAAGAAGAATCAATTATTTCGGTCATACACATCCGTTAATCAATCATACGAACCGCTTAAGAGGCGGGCCATTTCTTGCGAATCGGGGAATTTCTTGCGTAATTGCTCTGCTAGTTTATTTTCAGCGTCTTTATTAGCAAATTGATGTTCTAACTGCACGCCCAACCAAAGCAATTCAGGCGTTGCTGGCGTTAATCTTTGTAATTCTAAATAGTAGCGCCTAGCTAGGACAACATCTTTATTACGCATGCCAAATTCAACCAACTTAGCTCTGGCCGCTAAGCTATCTGGGCGAATCCGTAAAGCGCGCTCAAAATAAGTACGCGCCCCCTCTTCATCACCACTTTTTAATGCGCATTGCCCTGCTGCTAGCAATGATTTATCTGGTGTACTATATAACGCATTTTTTTGCGTCGCCAGCAGGTGTTGAATCCCTTCTTTATGCTGGCCTTTTTGGCATAAATACCAACCAAAGTTATGATTAATATCCGCGTCATTGGGTGACAACTGAATTGCGCGTGAAAATGATTGCATGGCAGCGTCATCTTCGCCTAATTCCGCTTGAATTAGCGCCATTACATTATGCGCGGGGGCGTAGGATGAATTAACCGCCAAAGCTTTATTAACTTCTTCAATAGCAACGGCATATTGCCCGCGCTTTAAATACTCAGCCCCCAACTGCGTTCGCAACGACGCTCTATTCTCCTCCCCCTCTACAGCCAAGGCCATTGATGAGCAAAATAAAGCTACTGTCATTACTAACGCGCGTAATTTCATGGATTGTCGCCACTCTGTGGATGGAAAATAATGGCTTGAGCATCACCCGCCAAGCGTTTTTCAACGCGGCGAGTTTTATCCAACACTTGCCCAGCCAATTGACCGCAAGCTGCATCGATATCATCACCGCGTGTTTTTCGCACAGTGGCAACGTAGCCTGCATTAATCAAAATATCACGAAACCGTAAAATCGCATCCCTTGTTGAGCGCTTAAAGCCTGCATTTGGGAATGGATTAAACGGAATTAAATTAAATTTACACGGTACATCACGCACCAAAGCCACTAATTCACGTGCGTTTTCTACCGAGTCATTAATACCATCGAGCATCACATATTCAAAAGTAATGAAATCGCGCGGGGCTTTTTCTAAATAACGCGTACATGCTGCCAACAACTGATGCAGCGGGTATTTTTTATTAATAGGAACAATATCATCACGGATTCTATCATTAGGCGCGTGTAAGGACACGGCTAATGCCACTGGGCAATCTTCACGCAATCTATCGATCGCAGGCACGATACCTGACGTAGACAGCGTAACACGGCGACGGGATAAACCGTAAGCATTGTCATCAAGCATCAGTTTCATCGCAGCCACCACGTTATCGTAGTTAGCCAACGGCTCGCCCATACCCATCATCACCACATTAGACACAATGCGGGTGTCACCATTTCTATTATCCACCAAGCCTGCGTCCCCCAGACGCGAAGCATCCAGCGACATCCGCCGATTGGCCCACCATAGCTGGCCAATAATCTCTGCAGTACTTAAATTACGATTGAAACCTTGGCGTGCCGTTGAGCAAAAGCCACAATCCAACGCACAGCCTACTTGGCTCGACACACATAAGGTGCCACGATCATCCTCAGGGATAAACACCGCCTCAACGCCATTGCCCGTACCCACATCCAGCAGCCACTTACGCGTACCGTCTTTGGCAATTTGCTCTGCCATCAGGGCAGGCGGAGTCACCGCAGCATCTAAGGCCAGCTTTTGCCGAAAAGATTTGGCGATATCGGTCATCGCATCAAAGTCTGGCTCGCCACGCTGATGAATCCATTTCATCAGTTGCTTAGCGCGAAACGGCTTTTCGCCATATTGCGCCATCAACTCAGCCAAACCCGCCGCATCATAATCTAACAAATTAACTGACATTACTTTACTCACTTAAAAAAACCACCACTCTGCCACCGCAGGAAAACTCGAAAAACTTATCTTTTAGCTTAAGCGTTATCATTTTTAATACGCCCTTTGCACTTTTGAATAGACAACTTTTTCGAGGACTCCTACAGCTGTGAAACTGTGCCAAGCAAACACTATGCAAATGGCACAGTACTCACAACAAACTACTAAAACAGCCCCTCGGTAGCAAAAAGCGCACGTTAAGGGGCTATTTATATTAGCGGCTGTAAACTTCGCTAGATGCGAAGAAGTAAGCGATTTCGATGGCTGCGTTTTCAGCAGAATCAGAACCGTGTACTGCATTTGCATCGATAGAATCAGCAAAATCAGCACGGATAGTGCCCGCAGCCGCTTCTTTAGGATTCGTTGCGCCCATCAAATCACGATTCTTCAAGATAGCGCCTTCGCCTTCCAACGCTTGAATCATGACTGGACCTGAGATCATAAAGTTCACAAGGTCGTTAAAGAAAGGACGTGCTGCGTGCACAGCGTAGAAGCCTTCAGCTTCTGCGCGTGAGAGTTGTTTCATCTTAGCCGCTACAACCTTTAAGCCAGCTGATTCGAAACGATCGTAGATCTTACCAATAACATTCTTAGCAACTGCATCAGGCTTAACAATAGAAAGTGTACGTTCGATAGTCATGTAATTCTCCAGAAAAGTGGTTTTATAGGTAAAACATTTGCAGCGCACAAAAAACTCGGCTAGCCTCTTTGTCAGCTACGCAAGCTGCGTAAGCCCAAAACGGCATCGATTCATTTTTTATCCGTAAATACAATCTGCGGCGGGCCTAAACAGCGTTATTTAACCGCAGTTTAACTAGCAAAAATTGAATTAGCCGAACATTATAACAAATTCAAGCGAAATCGGCTGATGAACTGTCCACCTAAACAAAAGTACAGCAAAAATTGAATACCCAGCAGACGCAGATAACAAATTCAAACGAAACCGGCGGATGAACTGTCTACCGCAGCGAAAGTACTGAAAAAATTGAGCACCCTGCACTCCTTACCTTATCAAACCAAGTGAAACCGGCAGATGAACGATCCACTCGACCCTATCTTGCAACAAGAATCACAGCGCCGCCTAAAAGTGCAACTAGCATGGCGGCTTGGTATTGCCACCACATTAATTGTGATTGCACTGTTTGGAATTAGCTGGTTAGATCGCCAGCAAAGCGCAAAACCAACCGCAAGCCCCCCCACTCCTATCATTGTCCCGCCTACCGTAGCTCCCCTTGCGCCACCTACTGCGGCAGAACAAGTCGTGGCAAGCCAAGCCAGCGCGACCAGTAAAGCAGATATCCCAAGCATTCCCGCGCCCAGCTCTGCATCAGGCATTATTGAAGGGGCAAGCCATCGTCCAACCAATACGCCATCACCCCACCCAAGCGCAAAACCAACGCTTAAACTCGAAGGCATCAGCACAAGCAGCACATTTTTAGCAACGCTGCCGCCTACCTCTACGGCTCAGCGCACACCTGAGCCACTCGTTGTTACCCCCACCCCCAACCGTACAACCAGCCCTCGCAACATTGCCGCCACCGTTGCGCCACACCCAAGCAGCCAATACACCCACAATGGCTATACCGTGCAAGCGGGGGTCTTTTTGCAGGCAGAAAACGCAGGTAAATTACTAGCTCAGCTCAAAACCGCCGGCGTACCCGCTTATCTAGAAACACGCGTACAAATCGGCCCATTCAAAGACAAAGCTTCTGCCGATGCCGCTGCAGTTAAATTAAAACGCCTCGGCATCTCCCCCGTTGTGCGTGGAAACTGACCTTAAGTTACTCCCAATCTAGCTTGATGAACGAAGCAATAAACCACTGGGCGACTTACTACTCAGCAATCCATATATGAATGGCGGCTTACGCCACTACAGGGTGGGCCCCTATGCCCACCCTAAAAAATCACCTAACGTGACAAGATAGCCAACTGGCAAATTTGCTCACACAGCGCCGAAAAGCTGATCCCTGCTGCGGCAGCGGCCTGCGGAAACAAGCTGGTTTCGGTCATCCCCCAGCAGGGTATTAACCTCCAAGCACCACAACTGCCCCTGCTCGTCCAGCCTAAAATCGCTACGACTATCAGCTGATAATTTCAGCGCACGATGCACGGTTAGCGCCAGTTGCTGAGCGGCTTGGGCGATGTTGATGGGCAAATCGGCTGGGAATACTTCATGTGCTGCACCGCGCTGGTATTTGCTGTGGTAATCAAACGCATCTTGCGAGCCAAGCATAATCTCACCCACGGGCAGGGCAACATCATCCAGCACGCCAACGTTTATTTCCCGGCCAGCAATAAAGCGCTCCAGCATTTGAGGTAGGCTGCTAATTATGGACACCTTCAATTGAGATAAAATCGTCTCTTGAGGTAAGTCATGGCCAGTAGTTACACCGCTGCATTTCGTGCAGAAGCCGTTAAATTAGTACTCGAACAACACTTGAATGTACCGCAAGCCGCCAAGCAATTAGCGATGCCCAAACAGACGCTGGATAAGTGGGTCAAATTGGCACAGCAAGGCAAGCTAGCAGGGCTGGATCAACATCGTGTTCAGCCTGTCGACGAGCTCAGCGCCGAGGTCGCCAGGCTCAAACGAGAACTGGCCGAAAGCAAAATGGAGTGCGCTTTTTTAAAAAAGGCCGCCGCGTACTTTGCCAAGGAATCCACGCCAAGTACGCATTCATGAAGCAGCAAAGAAAGCAGTATCCGATTTCACAAATGGCACCATGGCTTGGCCTGTCGCGCAGCGGATTTTATAACTGGCTACAGTCCAAATCAGCACCAAAGCAGGCGCATCGCCAGCTGCTGGAAGTCAAAATACGTGCAGCACATGCGCACGGCAGAATGACTTATGGGCCACGACGTTTACAGAAAGAGCTTGCGGCTGATGAGGTACACATTGGCTTGAGTCAATTGCGCTATTTGAGGCGCAAACTGGGTTTGCGCTGCATTCAAGCGAGGAAATTCAAGGCGACGACCCATTCAAATCATAGTTTGCCAATGGCAGAGAATTTACTCGGGCAATGCTTTGAACCGGTCAAGCCGAATGAAATGTGGGTAAGCGACATCACCTATAGTACGCCCAGCCAGCGTAGCCCGCATTGATTGGGGTGATGCTGCTTGAGCATGTTTGGAATGCAGTATCCCAGCAAGTCGTTGATGTTGCGCTGGGG
>JBDKJX010000098.1:0-7605 GCA_039796405.1 Pseudomonadota bacterium | reverse complement strand
ATTTAAAAGTCTCACGCTGCTGTTTAATTGGCAGGCATGCTGTTATTTCATCATAAACACGCGCAGGGCCTTCTTCCATATAGCGGCGAATAAATTCCCAATAGCCCTTATATTCTTCTCGCCCTGCCTCACCATAGCCCAAGGCGGGAAGCCCAAATGTTTCTAAAATAGTAATACCATCAGGCGCTAGTACATGGCATTGAAACTCCCAATCCCGGCCTGTAACAGGGACTTGAGTGATAAATAATTTATCCCAAGGGGTAGTGAGTACCGTGCCATCTTGACGAAAAACATGCACTTTTCGCGTTTTACGATTAAGCCTGATGGGGTAGTGGGTATAATTGATTTCTTTTCGGATTGATTTTGTAAACAACCAGATTAAGGGGCTAAAAATAGAGAGTAATAACAATAAAGAAAGCCAAGATGAAAGTCTTTCATACCTAAGGTAAATTGAAATATATGAAAAATATATTAGCCCACTTACAATTGACATTAACATCAGAGAACACCCAGTAGTCATCCCTCCTTTCCAATAAAAGAATTTATCAACGACTTCAATATAACTTGAATTAATTTCAATGACCGTGAGCTCGTGACTGGTTTTTACATCGAGTTTTTTCTTCTGATGCATTTGATTGGCTCTATCCACATCGGATAGAGGGCGATTAATTTTATAAGGCTGAAGTAAACCGGTATATCCCATTTTATTTAATCGCCACTCTGAAATTATTTAGTTCTTTTTTTAAATATTTTTAATGGATTTATTGATGCATCTTTAAAATATGGGTCATTCGCTTCAACAGGGCATTGAGCCTCGATATCAGCAGGCCATTGCGGGATTTTAGAATAGCGCATGGCCAACCAACGCCCTGGATAATAAAACCCATAATATATGAGAACAAATGGATTAAATGGCCCCATTGAATACGCTAAACGATGGTAAATAAATTTAAAAGTCTCACGCTGCTGTTTAATTGGCAGGCATGCTGTTATTTCATCATAAACACGCGCAGGGCCTTCTTCCATATAGCGGCGAATAAATTCCCAATAGCCCTTATATTCTTCTCGCCCTGCTTCACCATAGCCCAAGGCGGGAAGCCCAAATGTTTCTAAAATAGTAATACCATCAGGCGCTAATACATGGCATTGAAATTCATAAAACCTATCTGTAACAGGAACTTGAGTAATAAATAATTTATCCCAAGGGGTAGTGAGTACCGTACCATCTTGACGAAAAACATGCACTTTTCGCGTTTTACGATTAAGCCTGATGGGGTAATGGGTGTAATTGATTTCTTTTCTGATTGTTTTTGTAAAAAGAAAAGCAAGGGGTGTCATTACTAAAATGACAAGCAACATAAGAAACCATGCTTGAACTATTTCTGCATTTTTAATTACGGTCACATATATTGAAAATGGCAAGGAGATTACCATCATTGTTAGCATTAGAGTGCATGCAGTTGTCATCCCTCCTTTCCAATAAAAGAACTTATCAACAACTTCAATATAACTTGAATTTATTTCAATAATTGTGAGCTCGTGACTGGTTTTTACATCAAGTTTTTTCTTCTGATGCATTTGATTGGCTCTATCTACATCAGATAGAGGGCGATTAATTTTATAAGGCTGAAGTAAACCGGTATATTCCATTTTATTGAACCGCCGCCTGAAGTTCCTTTAGCTCTTCTTCTGCACTGTGGTAACTTTTTTTACCCCAATAGCCATTTTCTAGCCATGCCTGCACTTTATTGTCCTTAAATATTTCAATTAATATTGCAATGCCAATCAAGGCAAGAATAGCAATCCAACCCGCAAAAGGAATTGCCCCCATCAATGCAATGTATCCAATATAAAAACCAAGACCAGAAGAAACAAAATACAGGCTAGCCATGCCAAACTGTTGCTTTTGAGCTGAATCTATAAACTTCATAAAATCCCACCCTGCCATGACCCATGCGCCAACGAAGCCTGCCAGACGGCCCGCTCCACTAATCAACTCAGCAGTAGCAGCAAGCCCACGGCCTACGCTAGGGACGAAAGAGACCATTCTCTTTAACCCTTGCCCCGCAACATCCGCCAGCGTGCCCCATATCGCCAGTGTACCGGCTTGTAGCCGCCAATTGGCCTCTTGGGCTTCGTGGCTCATGGCTTTGTTTTTGTCTTCCGTCATTTTGTTTAAGGCGTGGTACTGCCATATTGCCGCGAGTAGTGCGCCTACAAAGGGAATAGATCCCTTTGCGATGGCAGAAGGTTTGGCAAGTGCCGTTTTCCACTCATCAAACACAATAGCGTCTACTTGAACCGGGGTGCGCAGCGCACCCGCCAACCGTTTAGCGTTAGCCGCAGAAGAAAGGCCAGCAGGCCCAGCCCCGATAGATGGGGAATCGATAAACATAGCAAATTGCGTGCTTTGTGTGCCGCTCAAAGGCACACCCGCCACAGCCAATCTGCGCATCTCTGTAGCAATTGCTTTTCTCAACTTATGTTCTGGGAGTGTCTGCCCACTTGCTCTAGCGAGCTCTTTGATTGCTTTTTTATAAAACGCATCTTTATTCCCAACCGCAGTAACAGGCGTAAACGTTTTGCCACTATGCATGGCCAAAGCCGTCCAGAGTGGGCGAGCGCCGCCATCAATGGCTTTGTTAAACATATAAATAAATGGCGCATTTAAGCTCAGCAAATAAGGGCTAAGCGCAGAAGCGTGGCCCTCTGCTATTTTTTCTGTGACGGCAGTTTGAAAACCAATGGCCGCATCACCCGGCACACTGAGCGGATCAAGGCTGATTGTGACCGCCTTTTTTACTTGCTCTTTGAAGCTCTTATGATTAAAAACGGTGGCATTCAATAAGAAATTATCAGGCGTGAATTCAGCGGATAATTTTTTAACCATGTGTTCCATACATAGTTTTTTATCCTGAGCGCCTTGGATAACCATATGGGCGATGCGAGTGTAAACCTCGCCACAGGCTAAATCATTAGGGTCGTAATGGCATTCAAAAGCTTTTTTCATGGCGGTGGATTCAAGCCACGCAAGCAGTGCTTTAGCTAATGGGATAATGATTTTCTCTTGAAAGTCTTTATCCTCTGCTTTGAATTTTACTTGCCATTTCTCCATCGCATCTTCATTGAACTTGGTCCGGTATTTTGTTTTCCAAGCGTTGTCTGTTGCGGTACGAGCCTGCGCGGGTGTGACCGTTCTTAACTTTTCTAGCTGTTTTTCTGAAAAACTTGAGTATGGATTTCTTTCTTCTTCATCTGCCAAGTAATTTGCGGCGTTTTCTTCTGACTCAAAGGTTTGAGTGTAAAGCGCATCTTTGAATTGCAAAATGGCAGTTGAAACCATTAAAGGGTGTTTGCGATCACGATGATTGGCAAAATCAGATGCAGATCGTGTCATCAGATGATCTAGTTCAGCCGCTATCCCTGCCGCATCGGCCACAACAACAGCAAAGGCTTTTCCCGGTGCAATACGCTCGCATTCTTCAATTAAACGCTGTGATTTGCCTTTTCGATCGTCCGCTAAAAATGGCGAAAAACCGATCGCTTTTTTGCTTGCTGATTGATCGAGCGCATACTCGATCACCTTACTGCTCACATCCTTAATAGGAAGGCAATGCTTAGCGTCTACGCTGGCGGCGTAGGCTTTTACATCAACACAACGCATATGTTGCTTACGATAATCTGCCGCATCATGCTGTTTTTGAACCGCCTCTGTCCATTGAACATCGGAGAAGGCGAGCCAAACATTGGTGGCTTTTTTTGCGTTTGGAATGGTAATGCAGCTGGCAATTTCACGGTGACCTTCAGTCTTACAATTAAAAGGCTCTTTAGGCGTAACGATAACCGCGCCTGGCTTTGTGTTTAATTTGAAATAATAGCCATCTGGCGTCACAAAATAATGATCCCAATGCTTACGCGCTTCATCATAAACATTGAGATAACCACTACGTAATATCCGCAGCGTATATTGCCCAGCGGAATCAGGAATATTGATAGAGGGCTTGTTTGTGACTATTGGCGCTCCTTTTTGAGGGCGCGCAATCGCATAGCGCAGCGGTAAAATAGGCAGGCCGCGTTTCTCACAGAAGTCGCAGCTTGGGGTACTTTTCTTATCTGCCATTGTTGGCCTTTAGCGGTAATTGAGTGGCGTACATTTTGGAATGGGTCTCTCTTTGAATGATTTCCCATTGCTCTTGGGGTATTTCATTAAGCGCATCAACGATGCTGGCATCCGGGTCATCTCGATCCAATCCTGCAATCGCGGCCAAAGCAATTGGGTGCTCATCAAACGCTAGCCCACAATGGATGCCTAGGCAGGCATAGGCAACTAACTCTTCGGTACGAAAAAGTTGATGTTTACTTTGCCCTTGGTAGATCAGTGCATCCAATAACTCACTTTGAGCTTGTGCTTGCGAGAATGCCAGCCATCCCAGATGAGCCAAAGCTCTGTTCACAATGCCCATTCTGAGCAAGGCTGGCCAGCGTAGGGCAAGGTGGGGTGTTTCTACCGTCTCAAGCATTGCTGGGGTAAGTGGCCGAGTCACTACCCAATCGCCATAGAGGCAAACACTCCATTGCTGTACGGGGCCAAACAGCCTTGCCACTTCTCTTGCCCCTAAAACGCGAGGAAGTTGTATCCAGACACGCGGATCAACAAGACGCAACCAGCCTGATTGCTGAAGGTAACGGCGATACTGAATGTCGCTCAGATGCTTGCTGAGTTGTTTTATATCACAAGCGGCGATCAGCAATGCGGCTATTGGGCTGGCTTTTTTTTGCTCTTGAAGCTCAATGAGCTGCTCAAAAATAGCCAATCTGACTTTTTCATCAAGAGCCCATAAATCGAGCGCCAGCGGCATTAAACCGACGTCTTTTGCCAGTTGCTGGGGGACCAGTGGCACGAAGGGCAAATCAGCGGGCAGCATTTCACGCTGTTCGGCCAAAATAAGCGCATACCGATGCGCCTTTAAAAATGCCATTTGTAGTTTTTCTGTATGAGGCGCGGTATTTTGTACTACTTCAGCACGATCGTTCTGGAGGGCGTGTTCAAACATGTTTAAGGCTCTTTATGATTAAGTGAACACCCATTTCATTTGCTCGACACAATGGCATCACCACCTGAAGCCGCTGAGGCGGCCTGCATTTCACAGAGCGTCCCTTTGAATTTAATAGGAGGCATATTTAAGCTAGCTGGCCCGCTCATTTCATGATTAGCCCCCTTAAAGCTCACTTCCCCAGGGCAGTGAATTTCAATATTGCCGTCTTTTAGCCGGATATAGCCGCCGCCAGAGGTGAGGAGCAGTTCATTACCTGCGGTGATTTCTACTTTTTCTTTGCAGGCGGTGATTTTAACGTTTTTATCGCCAGTGATTTCAATATCGTCATTTTGAGCTTGCAGCTGGATTTTGCCTTTGGCTGCGATGATCTTCAGCGCGACTTTATCTTTTACCCCTGCCACAAATAGGCTGATGTGCTGGCCTACGTTGTGAATCCAGCGGCGGCCAGAGGTTTGATTGGTGTCACGCTGCGCGACCAAATCTAAGTTAGTGCCTGCGGTGTGCGTCTGGCTTTGCGGGCTGGTGATGGCTACGCCGTCTTCCCCGTGTAGCAGGATGATATTCTGCTGGCCGGATTGGTCTTTAGATTTGCTCTTGCCGTCTTTATCGGTGTTGCTACCTGCTTCAAGGCTTTTGCTGGCGTGTACGTGGTGATAAAGATGGCCAGTGCTGGCTGTGCTGCCCGCGCTGTTATCCGCCTCAACGGTTTTGCCTTCGCCGCCGGTTTCGATGCTGTCGGCAAGTTGGTGGGTGGCCGTTTCACCCAGACTTTGGGCCAGTGAAAGGGCTGATTCAAGTTGGCTTTGGGCGGGGCTGTGGTCTAGCTGCTTGCCGCTAGCGCCGCCTTTGCTTTCGGTGCTGATGAGTAAGCCGCTGGCGCGAATGGCTCCTTGTTTGTCGCTGCGTAATTCAAAGCCTTCGCCGCGTGGCTCGCCTTTGCCATCGGTGCGTGGATGGATTAAATAACCAAGGTTAAGCTGGGTTTTACCGTGCTCGCTAGATAGCTTGGTACGCACTTCGCCCTTGCTATCATCAAACAGCAGCTCGCCATACTGGCCGCCTTCGTGCTCTTTGGTTTTAATGCCAGATAGGGTTTTATTGGCAGGCAGAGCGCCAGCACCGCTAAACGCGGGTACTGAATGGCTGCCGTTATAGGTAACACCCGTTACAATTGGGCGGTCTATATCGCCCTCTATAAAGCTTACAGTCACCTCCTGGCCCACCCTAGGGATAAACTGATGCCCAAAGCCTGCACCCGCCGATGGGTAGGCAACGCGTATCCAGCAGGATGACTTATCGTCGAGGTTGGCACCAAACTCTGGGTGTTCCTGAGCACGCTGCCAATGCAGCTGAATTTTTATGCGGCCGAGCTCATCCGTATGCACCTCTGATCCGGCGGGGCCTACTACCGTGGCGGTTTGTAAGCCTAGGCTGGTGGGCTTGGTAAATTCTTGCTCCCCCAGATGGGGCAGCACAGGCTGGCCGCGTCTTTGGGCGGTAAAGTCTGCTTGGTAAGGCGCGTTATCTTTGGCGGACGTGGCAAGCAGGCTGGGCGCAACTAAGCCAAGTTGCTGGGTTAGATCTGCTGGAAAATTATTGTTTGCGGTGAATTTAAGCTCGGTGATGGCGAACTCTCGCTGCTCCGCGTTATCCCACTCGTGCGCGGGGTGATCTTCTAAGCGGAACCATTGCCCGGCTTGTAAGCTGCGTAATGTGCCAGAGCCAGAAAACGATTTCTTTTGCGTATCCATTGCGTCTTGGCGCAGCTTGGCATCGTTGTTGAACTGGTCTACATCGCTGGCGTAGTAATGCGTTTGCGGATCGTAATATTCTAGGCTGGCTTGGATTTGTTGCCCGCCATCTCCTTGATCAGTGGCGCTATCGCTTGAACTGTGGCTGGTATTACTCGCTTTGTAGTCGAAGCTGGCAAGGGCAACCGAGCTGCTGCCAATTTGCCGCTGCGTATTCCAAGCTGTGAGCGAATCGCTTGCTTCTGTTGCCGACGCACGATGGAAGCGAGCGATGGGCTCCAAAGCTTCGGGGATGGAGAAAACATCATCAAAAACCACCAGTTGCACTTGCGGGGAATCACCCGCCAAATGCTCAAATCGCCAAGCCAAACCACTTTCTTTCATTAATCGGCATAAAAACGCAAAATCGTCTTCGCGATACTGTAAGCAGTATGAGCGCGGTAGATATTCGCCTGATAGCTTGAAATCCAGCGTTTGCACGGAGGCAAACACAGGATTCTTAGCCTGATGCTCCGCCAGCACCTGTTTCACAATATCGACTGGGGATAAATCCTGAAAAACGCGTGAAGTACGGCGATATCTAAGCAGGGCAAAAGGCGGCTCTACGGTGAGGGAATATTGAGCGAAGCCCCCATCAGAGCCTAAAAGCTGCGCCTGACTCACCACCCCGCAACGCTCAATCGCATCGCCATTGGCGTTTGCGATAGACAATACCACCGGCAAGCCTAATAGCGATTTAAGTTCTAAATCGCCACTGGAGGACAGGCACTCAATTTGATAGCGATAAGCTTGGCAGA
>JBDKJX010000097.1:0-7972 GCA_039796405.1 Pseudomonadota bacterium | reverse complement strand
GCTTGCTTTAAAATCGCCATAATCTGGCTGTCGGAATAACGTGCTGCTTTCATGTAGAGCTCCTCAAAGACTGCGAGAAAATTCTACTTAAAAATGAGCTGGTTTTGTGGGGGGATTACCATGCTGCCGCAATATAGGTGTTGCACGATAAGATTGCCGCCATCCCCAATGTATTGGTTGAGTCTAAGGTTGATGTAGAAATTCTTGAATTTAATTTGGTTGGGCTGGTCTTGGTGGTGCGTCCGTATTGCCATAATGATCATTATTGGCAAGTCTATCTTGATACTAATCGCACGATTAAAGAAAGCTTGGCTGCTTCTGGATTTCCAGTGCCAATGCGTGCTCAAACTGTTGTGGTACAGCAACAGGCGTAATTATTGGGTTTGGTCATGTAGGAATGAGTTTCATAAAAAAAAACCATCCGGAGCTGGATGGGTTTTTTTATGCCCTAGACCTCAAGCTGGGATCGCTTCTTTATTGGCGATATCTAGGCTAACTTTGCCATCATCATCAATATCGATCGTCACTTCGCCGCCATGTATTAATCGACCAAACAGTAGCTCATCGGCAAGCGCTTTTCTAATGGTGTCTTGAATCAGCCTTGCCATTGGCCTCGCCCCCATCATCGGGTCAAAGCCTTCGGCGGCAAGGTGCGTTTTTAAAGCAGGAGTAAAGTGTGCTTCTACTTTCTTTTCCTGCAACTGAACTTCAAGTTGAATGAGGAATTTATCTACAACTTGCATAATGATTTCGTGCGAAAGCGGTGCAAATGGAATAATCGCATCCAAGCGGTTGCGGAATTCTGGCGTAAACATGCGCTTAATTTCTTGCATCTCATCGCCCATTTGCTTGCTCGTTGTAAAACCAATTACTGATTTTGTGAGTGTTTCCGCGCCGGTATTGGTGGTCATGACAATAACGACATTTCTAAAGTCAGCCTTACGCCCATTGTTATCGGTTAGCGTGCCATGATCCATCACTTGTAACAACACGTTAAAGATATCTGGGTGCGCTTTTTCGATTTCATCTAGCAGTAATACGGCGTATGGGTGTTTGGTAATCGCCTCGGTAAGTAGGCCGCCCTGCTCAAAACCAACATAGCCCGGAGGCGCGCCAATTAAACGGCTAACTGCGTGGCGCTCCATATATTCGGACATATCAAAGCGTAGTAGTTCAATACCCATCGTGTAGGCCAATTGGCGGGCCACTTCGGTTTTTCCTACGCCAGTTGGGCCGCTAAATAAGAAAGCACCAATGGGTTTTTGTGGATTTCCTAGACCTGCTCTTGCCATTTTTATCGAAGTTGCTACCGATTCAATGGCTTTCTCTTGGCCAAATACGACACGCTTAAGATCACTTTCCAGTGTTTTAAGGGTATTGCGATCGTTGGTTGAGACGCTCTTTGGAGGAATACGTGCAATCTTAGCCACGATTTCTTCGATTTCGTGTTTGTTAATGGTTTTCTTTTGCTTGGATTTAGGCAAAATCTTTTGCGCAGCACCCGCTTCGTCAATGACATCAATCGCTTTATCAGGCAAGTGACGGTCATTGATGTATTTGGCAGAAAGTTCGGCTGCCGTTGTGAGTGCGGCCAAGGTGTATTTCACGCCGTGATGCTGCTCAAACTTATCTTTCAAGCCTTTTAGAATCTCAATTGTCTGTTCGACGGTTGGCTCGGGTACATCAATTTTTTGGAAGCGACGTGATAAGGCGTTGTCTTTTTCAAAAATACCGCGGTATTCGCTATAAGTAGTGGCTCCAATGCATTTTAAAGTGCCATTAGATAGTGCCGGCTTTAATAAATTAGAGGCATCTAGGGTTCCGCCAGAAGCCGCACCCGCACCAACTAAAGTATGAATTTCATCAATAAAAAGCACCGCATTGCGTTCTTCTTGTAGCTGCTTGATTACGGCTTTTAGGCGTTGCTCAAAGTCGCCGCGATATTTTGTTCCTGCAAGGAGTGCACCCATATCCAAGCCGTAAACTGTTGCATCTTTAAGGATGTCAGGTACGTTTCCTTCAACAATACGGCGTGCTAATCCTTCGGCGATGGCTGTTTTACCCACGCCAGCCTCTCCTACGAGCAGAGGGTTATTTTTACGCCGACGGCATAGTGTTTGAATGACACGTTCCAACTCATGTTCACGCCCAATAAGCGGGTCTATTCGCCCTGCAATCGCTTGCTGATTTAGGTTTTCAGTGAAGCTGCTGAGAGCTCCCCCTGTGGTTGTTTCTTCTTCGTGCTCTTCGTTTTGCTCTGTGCGTGGAATAGGCTGCTGTGCGCTAGCCGATTTTGCGATGCCATGAGCAATAAAATTGACAACGTCCAAGCGTGTAATCGCTTGTTGATGAAGGTAATAAACAGCGTGGCTGTCTTTTTCTCCAAAGATGGCAACAAGTACATTGGCACCCGTTACTTCTTTCTTGCCAGAGGATTGTACGTGCAAAATAGCGCGCTGAATGACGCGTTGAAAGCCAATCGTGGGTTGGGTTTCTACTTCGCTATCGCCAGAAACGACGGGAGTGTGCTCTTTTACAAAGTCACCAAGTTGGCGGCGTAGCTCATCCATGTGCGCGCCGCATGCGCGTAGAACTTCTGCTGCAGATGGGTTGTCTAGCAGCGCAAGTAAGAGGTGTTCCACGGTAATGTACTCGTGGCGTTTTTGCCTCGCATCCGTAAAGGCCATGTGGAGGCTGACTTCAAGTTCTTGGGCAATCATTCGTTCACCTCCATTGTGCATTGCAGTGGCTGCTGATGTTGCCTGGAATACTGGCTGACTTCTGCGACCTTGGTGGACGCAATGTCCTTAGGAAAAATCCCACACATCCCGCGCCCTTCTGTGTGAACTTTAAGCATAACCTGCGTTGCTCGTTCACGGTTCATTCCAAAAAATTTTTCTAAAACATTGATGACAAAATCCATCGGTGTAAAGTCATCGTTTAACAACAGTACACGCCACAAAGCGGGTGGTGGTGAGAGTATCGATTGCTGATTAAGTTCGGCATCGGTTTGATGCTGTGCAGGCATTTTGCTACCAATTTGTGTGGTTTGTAATCATTTTGGTCCTCCCTCGCTCTTTTTCAAGCTCTGATCTGCATCAACGTGGGTGGATGGTGTGTTTGCTTGTTTTTGAGTGTGGTTTTTTATTTAATACGTGCCGCCATTTTTAGAAATTTACTTGACCTTCGGTGTAAAAGTCGCGTAAAAAGGTGGCTCGAGTTTGATGTACAAGTTTCTGCAGTACCGGTTTGGCCGTTTTGCTGGTCTTGGACCTCAAACCTCATGGTGCCTCTTTAAGAGGCGGTTCATGTTTTACAAGTTGATAGGAAAGACCCCAAATGGCTCTGGGCACTGTTAAGTGGTTCAATGATTCTAAAGGCTTCGGCTTTGTTACTCCAGACGAAGGCGGCGAAGACATTTTCGCTCACTTCTCCGCGATCAACATGCCAGGCTTCAAAACCTTAAAAGAAGGCCAACGTGTCTCTTTTGAGATCACCAACGGTGCTAAAGGCAAACAAGCCTCTAACATCCAAGCTGCTTAATCGTAGTTAGGTGATGGGTATCCCGCTTAGGCGGGTATTTTCGGACTATCCCTTAACTGGGGCTCCATATCGGAGTAGTCCATGTTTCACTGTTTAGATAGGAAGTGCCAAAATGGCTCTAGGTACCGTAAAGTGGTTCAATGATTCTAAAGGTTTCGGCTTTGTGACTCCAGACGAAGGCGGCGAAGATATCTTCGCTCACTTTTCAGCGATCAACATGCCAGGCTTTAAAACACTGAAAGAAGGCCAACGCGTTTCTTTCGACATCACCAATGGTGCTAAAGGCAAACAAGCCTCTAACATCCAAGCTGCTTAATTAGCTGCTGGTGATCAAAAACCCCGCTAAGGCGGGGTTTTTTTGCGTCTGTATTTCCTGAGTTGTATGCTATAGCTAATAAAAACCCCGCCGAAGCGGGGGGATAGCTTAGGGCTGGATCAGTGATTACATACGTTCAATGATTGCCTTACCAAAGCCTGAGCAGCTTACTTCTGTTGGATTGTCCATCAGGCGGGCAAAATCGTAAGTAACGATTTTATCTGCGATGGTTTTTTCCATGGCAGTAATAATTAAGTCAGCCGCTTCTTTCCAGCCCATGTGGCGTAGCATCATTTCTGCCGACAGCAGCAATGAGCCGGGATTTACCTTGTCTTGGCCAGAGTACTTCGGTGCCGTGCCATGTGTTGCTTCAAACATGGCAACGCTATCTGACAGGTTTGCACCAGGAGCAATACCAATACCACCAACCTGTGCAGCGAGTGCATCAGAGATGTAGTCGCCATTCAAGTTTAATGTGGCGATAACATCATATTCAGCAGGACGTAACAAGATTTGCTGTAAGAATGCATCGGCAATTACGTCTTTAATGACGATGCCATTGGGTAGCTCAAGGTATGGGCCGCCATCAATTTCTACACCGCCAAATTCTTTCTTGGCTAATTCATAGCCCCAGGTGCGGAACATGCCTTCGGTGTATTTCATGATGTTGCCCTTGTGAACCAAGGTAACACTCTTACGATTGTTGTCGATTGCGTATTGGATCGCACGACGTACAAGGCGCTCAGTACCATCTTTGCTTACTGGCTTGATGCCAATGCTCGATGTTTCTGGGAAGCGAATTTTCTTCACGCCCATTTCATTTTGCAAGAAGTTGATGACTTTTTTCGCACCTTCAGATTGAGCATCCCACTCGATACCGGCGTAGATGTCTTCGGTATTTTCACGGAAAATGACCATTTCGATCAATTCTGGATGCTTAACTGGCGATGGAACGCCTTGGAAGTAGCGAACTGGGCGCAGGCAAACGTAGAGGTCAAGTTGCTGACGCAGCGCTACGTTTAGTGAGCGAATGCCGCCGCCAACCGGTGTTGCTAGCGGGCCTTTGATCGATACAACGTATTCTTGTAGTGCAGCTAAGGTTTCTTCTGGCAGATAAGTGCCATCTGGATACAATTTAGATGCTTTTTCACCACAATAGATTTCCATCCAGTGAATTTTGCGGCCGCCGCCGTAGCATTTCTTTACCGCTGCGTCGACAACGTCGATCATCACTGGGGTGATATCTACGCCAATGCCATCACCTTCGATAAATGGGATAATTGGATTATCTGGAGTAGCAAGGTTTTGGACGATTTTTGCGCCATCCTGCGGAACTTTGATCAGGCTCATCTGTGCATTCCTGTTGTGTCGAGTGGTTTGTCGCGTTTCGTCGGCTGGTATTGTGAATTTCTTGTGGAGCGCCGACGAAAAAACAGCCTATTATCGCTGTTTTGTAGCAATACTGCCAAGCCGCTATGCCAAAGCTTATTCTTTTAAATAAACCTTACGGGGTGATTTGCCAGTTTTCACCCTCGCCGCCGCATGCTTCGCTGGCTGATTTTGTTCCTATTAAGGACGTTTATCCAGCGGGACGTTTAGATACTGATTCTGAAGGTTTGTTGCTTTTAACAGATTCAGGGCCATTGCAAGCCAAAATTGCTGATCCTAAACATAAGCTGGCAAAAACTTATTGGGTGCAGGTAGAGGGTAGTCCTACGACGCTGGATTTGCTGCCTTTATTGACGGGCGTTAATCTGGGGGATTTTACGACTCAGCCTGCGCAAGTTAGGGCTATCGAAGAGCCAGCGCTGTTATGGCCACGTGTACCGCCGGTACGTTTTCGTGCCAGTGTGCCGACGACGTGGCTTGAAATCATTATTCGCGAGGGTAAAAATCGTCAGGTGCGGCGCATGACTGCCAAAGTGGGCTTTCCTACTTTGAGATTGATACGCTATGCAATTGGTGATTGGACTTTAGATCATTTGCCTTTAGGCTCGTGGCGTGAGGAGTTTGTAGCTACTCCTCGGCAACATAATCTAACCGAGATCACGGCAAAGCCAAAGCAGCGTGGCCGTCGCGGCCCTAATAAAACACGTTAACGAATGAATTAATGAATGAAGGAGCTGCAATGTGGAAGCCTAATGCCACCGTCGCCGCCGTCATTGAGAAAGACGGGCGTTTTTTATTGGTGGAAGAATTTATTCGCGGCGAGTTAAAACTTAATCAGCCTGCGGGTCATATTGAATATGGGGAAAGCATTGTTGATGCTGCCATCAGAGAAACACTTGAAGAAACGGCGCATTATTTCGAACCTCGGGCCTTGCTTGGTATTTATCAATGGTCGCCGCCCGAACAGCCAGAGTTAACATACCTTCGTTTCTCCTTCAGTGGTGTGGTAATGGGGGTGGATGAAGGAAGAGCTTTAGATTCAGATATTGAGCGAGCAGTTTGGCTGACGCGTGAAGAGATTGTGGCTCGTGTTAGCCAACATCGCAGCCCACTATTGCTGGAGTGCATTGATGATTATTTGGCGGGGCGTTGTTATTCGCTAGAAATTTTGCGTAATTTTGATCACATGGGCGGCAGTGCCGCTGAGGTTTAAAGGATGTCTGACAAGATAGTGGTAGGGCTTTCGGGTGGAGTTGATTCTTCGGTAACGGCTTGGCTGCTTAAAGAGCAAGGCTTCGAGGTGGTTGGCGTCTTTATGCAAAACTGGGAAGACGATAATACCGATGAGTATTGCTCGATCAAGCAAGATAGCTTGGATGCGATCTCGGTGGCGGATAAGGTTGGCGTCGATATCGAGTTAGTTAACTTTGCCCAAGAATACAAAGACCGAGTTTTTAGTTATTTCTTGGCCGAGTATTCGGCAGGTAGAACGCCAAACCCAGATATTCTGTGTAATAGCGAAATCAAGTTTAAATGTTTTCTCGATTACGCCATTAAGTTAGGGGGGCGCAAGTTGGCGACGGGGCATTATGCATCTAATCGTCTTCGTCCAGATGGTCGTACCGAGCTACTTCGCGCAAAAGATGGTAGTAAAGATCAAAGCTACTTCCTTTATAAGCTTAGCCAAGAGCAAGTTGCCCACGCCGTTTTCCCCTTGGGTAATATGTTAAAAACGGAAGTCCGCGATTTAGCCGAGAAAATTGGCCTGCATAATGCCAATAAGAAAGACAGCACGGGGATTTGTTTTATTGGTGAAAGACCGTTCCGCGAGTTCTTAAATCGTTACTTACCCAAAGTCCCTGGCCCAATGGTTACACCAGAAGGTAAGGTGATGGGCGAGCATATGGGCTTGATGTATCACACCATTGGGCAGCGCCAAGGTTTAGGGATTGGTGGAGAAGGCGCACCTTGGTTTGTGGCTGGTAAAGATATGGCAAAAAATGAGTTGATTGTGGTGCAGGGGCACGATCACCCCTTGCTGCTTAAAAAGCATTTGCAAGCACAAGACCTCTCATGGGTATTGGGCGAAGCACCTGCATTAGGGCGATACACAGCAAAAACACGCTATCGTCAGCAAGATGCAGCATGTGAATTGCTTTGGATTGAAGATGGGCGGTGCGAATTGCGCTTTGATGAAGCGCAATGGGCCATCACCCCAGGGCAATCAGTGGTTTTATATGATGGAGAAGTCTGTTTGGGTGGCGGCATCATCGTGTAGATTGTTTGTTTGAGACAAATGATTACGTTGTTTTAAGCAAGCCGCTTAGTGAAGCGGCTTGTTTGTTTTGTAATTGGTGTTTCTGCGTGCAAATACAGTTTATTTAAATCAAATACTTAGCCCATTACTACGATTTTATTGCGCGCTAGTGGTTGACCTCACAGGCTTCAGCCCGTATATTTCGGCCTCTCGCTGCAGCACACACAGCAACACGGTGTTCTAGCCGCAGCGAATGATCTTTAAAAAAATACAGTCGATGAGTGTGAGTGCTTGATTCGAAAGCGAAACAAGTGCTTGCATTAGTAAAGAGTGGCCAGCAATGGTTGCTCTGAATAAAGTAAGCCAGTAAGTACTAGCTTAGCGATTAAACTAAAGAGTTTGATCCTGGCTCAGATTGAACGCTGGCGGCATGCTTTACACATGCAAGTCGAACGGTAACAGGGTGC
>JBDKJX010000096.1:0-8196 GCA_039796405.1 Pseudomonadota bacterium | reverse complement strand
TTCAGCAAGGTGTTCAATGACCATGCGAACTGCTCGTTCACGGACTTCGGGGGAAAAGTGAGTTGATTTCTTCATGGCGCCATTCTCTCAAGAATTGGAGCCTCCGCGAAACCCGGTGCGATTCAGTATCACCGTATTCGTCAAAGCCGAGCGAAGTGGATGAAGTCAGGAAATCATTGCTATAAGTGCGGCCCGATGAGTAAGAGCACACTTCGTACATGCGTTGATTCAGACGGTTATGGTCTTCCAAGCTTGGATTACCGATTTCCTTAAAGGTGAAGTTCACCATATGGAAATCTGGGTGCATCAATGGGCGCAATTCAAAGCGACGATGACCCACCACAATTGGTTTTGCCATGGCTAATTTTTGTGCAAACCAATCTGCAGTCACAATACCGCGACCAATGACCATGCCGTAGCCTGAAATATTCAGCGGCACTAAACGATGCGCTGCCCATACTGCCGCAGCCGTTGCACCGGCTTTAGAGCCTTCCATAATGGACGAGCCCAGCACCACATTTTGTTCTTCACCCGCATCATCGGCTTCTTCAAATACATAAGCCGCGTGGTAGGAGATCAGATCAACAATGCGCTTGTCTTTCATACATACCGCACCGGCAGCGTATTGAATAAAGCCAGCTTTGTGCGGGTCTACCGTAATTGAATCGGCTTCAGACATCGCTTTAAAGCCTTCATATACCGCACGCTTAGGCCAAGTTACGCCTTCAGGGATAATATCTTTGGCGCGATAACGGGCAACCAGTGCATCGTATTCCATGAATTTGCTGTTTTCATCAAGGAACATCGAACGTACATAACCACCGTAAGCAGCATCAACGTGTACATAGAAAGACACGCCGTATTTTTCTTCACATTCGCGGCGCAGCTTGATCACTTCATCCACATGATCGATCGAGCCTTCTTCGGTTGTGCCCACTACAGCCACCATACCGAGGATAGGCGTACCTTCTTCGATCAATTTAAAGGTAATGGCGCGCATTGTTTCAACGTCGGTGCGGTAGTTTTCATCCACTGGCAACGGAACAATATGCTCTTGACCAATGCCCATCACATCCATGGCTTTCATCCATGAATAATGCTTAGACATTGGCACAAGGAATTTACCCAATTGGCCTTGTTTAACACCCACACCACGTACAGTCAGCGCACGCACTTCTTCAAACAGGCCACGTTTTTTCAGCTCGTCAGATAAATCCAGAATGGCTGTGGGTGACATATTCAGTAATTGCTTTTCGCTCATGCCAGCTACTAAATCTTTGGCTTTTTCGTGTTGAGCAATGGCTAAAGGCAAAGATTTCAGATTGCGGGCAACCCAAACGCCTTCGTAGTTAGCCACCGTACCGCCAGAAGTAATATGGCCCCATGATTTTTGTACGTCGTAACCAAACATCGCACATAGATCACGGCCCGCTTCTAACTCAAGCTCAGTCGTAGTAGGAGACGCTTCATGCGCACAATTGTTTGGGTTGTAAAGCATGGTCATTACATAAGCGATATTGGAAACCATCAAAGTATCGGCATTCATATGGCCCAAATAACGTGGCGAGAACCAAGGTACTGAAGTGGTTTTTAGCTTGGAAGACAGCTGACGCAAAATGCCTTCGGTGCGATAAAGCGTATTACGGAAATCAGGCGGATGCTGATCCATTGGAGTAAGCAAAGGCGCATCTTCTGGGTGAAAGTCTGCACGCCAGTGAATATGCTCATCCACCGCGTAATCAACCATTTCTTTAAAGAATTCACGATTTTCTGATTTTGGGCCTAGAAACAGCGCATCAACATTCATTGTGGTTTTAAACATTTTGAACTCCAGATTAATTAATTTTGAGCCGGCGCTTAATGCGCAGCAGCGTGTTGCTCGTCAAGGACGTCTTGCTTGGCAGCCTTACTTGCGGCCGCAACTTGCAGTTTTGTCGCTTGACGTAATTTGTCTTTTTGGCCGTAGGCATAGACAAGAAAGGGAATCACAAGCATCACGATCAGACCGATCAGCTGGAACATGAAGTAACCCGATGAGGAGCCTTTAAAGCTGCCAGGTGGAATAAACGCAAGGTAAGCAGCGAGTAGCGAGTAGCGACATCACAAAACCCATGCCGGAAACGATCCACATGCCTAAATTGCCACCGGGGACTTTGAAGCTGCGTTCAATATCTGGGCGTTTGTAACGAAGCCAGATGGCTGCGGCAAACATAAACAGATAGGCCACGAGGTAAACCAGACCAGTAAGCCCCATCAACATAAAGTAGAAGTTGTCTACATCAGGGATCACCGTGATCAACACACCCACCAAGCTAATTGCAACCGCTTGGATAATGACCAAGGTAACGGGCACACCGTGCTTGTTTGATTTTTGCAAGAAGGCAGGTAATGCACCTGAATTAGCCGTAGCTTGCAGGCCACGCACAGGGCCAAGCACCCAAGAATTAACCTGACCAATCAGACCTAAGGCAATAGATAAGCCCATCACCGGAGCAAGCCAAGGCATGCCCCATTTAGTGAAGTAGAGCTCAAACGCCTGCATCAAACCGGCAGTCATTGAGATTTCTTCTTTAGGAATCGCCACGAAAATTGCGGCAGAGCCAACAACAGAGAGGAAAACCATGATGATCGACACCAGAACGATGGCGATCGGATAATTACGTTTTGCGTCTTTAATAGAAGACACATTCGAAGCAGAAACTTCCATCCCCATTACGACGAAGATAAAGCCAATAAACAACCCTAAAGTACCGGCATCGCTAAAATGCGGAATCATATTCGACATGCTAAAAGACACATCAGTCATGATTGGATTGCCGCCAGCCACATAAGCAATACCGGCCACAATCAGCACAATACCCGGCAGAAACACACCCAAGCTCACACAAATGGTGGAAACCCAGCCCAAGGTTTTAACCCCTTGCAGATTCACCAGCGTGCAACCCCACCACACCGCCAGAATCATTCCCAACATAAAGAACTTATTGCTAGCCAGCGCCGGATCAACCACGTAGGCGATCGTTGCGGCGATGATCATGATGATCGATGTCATCCCGAATACCATTTGAATCCATTGCATCCAAACGGCGACAAAACCTAAACGCTCGCCAAATGCCTCACGCACCCAGATAAAAATACCGCCATCTTGTGGCCACGCTGTTGCCAGCTCCGCCGCCACCAGTGCGGTTGGGACCAAAAATAACAAGGCCGCAGCCAGAGTTAGGAAAATCGTCATCATCCCTGGCTGCGCAGTCATAGGCAGCGTACGAACGCTTACTACAACGGCAGCGGTGATCATGACAAAGGTTGACACCCCAATTTTGGGGCTAGCTTCACTACTAGACATGCTTGGCCTCTTTGTCGAATATTCCAATAATTTCGAAATATTTTATATTTTCGACAAATTAGCCGTTTGATAGAGATCAATAATCTGTAAGCAACTAATGCCTTGCCTGTGGCAAAAAACCAGCGTATCGGGCGCGCGGCCGAGAAAAACCTCTACAAACCATAAAAAATTCTTTTAAAAACAAACACCTAATAAAAAAACAATAAAAAACAACAGCCCCCCCATCAAAGCAAAAATTGTAAGCTTCAACCCAAAAAGCGCTAGCCTAGGCGGGGCTAAACTCGTAAAAAAACCCTCGCATAAAAGCGAGGGTTAGAATATTTTTGCCCTAATAGCAACTAGCAGCCAGTGCCGACTTGCCATTTTGCAGCCGCAATAAACCTGCAGTAGCCGCCGATCTCCTATCGGCAACTGGTAGAATCGCCTCTTTAGCCAGCCCCTTGAGTCTGGCGTCATTGATAAAGAATATAAATGTCCGCCAGCCCTATCGATTTTACCGCGCTCACCCTGCAGCGCTACCCAGCTAAACACGCTAAAGACTTACGTGCATGGGATGCCAGTGATGAATACCTTGCTGAATTTATCCGCGCCGATGCCCCCGTTTTGCTGATCAATGATAGCTTTGGTGCGCTGCACTCTGCAGCGAGCCTACGCTCTGGTGCGCTGATTTTTCACATCAACGATTCATGGTGCTCACGCCACGCCATTGAAATCAATAGCCAGCAAAGCTTCGAGACATACACTGGGCAAGCGCTTAACTATGCCCTGGTTAAACTGCCAAAATCGCTTTCTTTATTTGCTGCACAGCTACAGCAAATCGCACATCGCTTAAACGAGCCTTTAACGCTGTATTTCTCCGGCATGCAAAAGCACGTTAGCAATGGGCATCTAGCGATAATTAAGTCTTGCTGCGATGAGGTGGAATACCTGCCAACGCAGCGTAAAGCACGTATGTACCAAGCACGGCTAAGACCAAGCCAAGCGGTAACTCAACCTTATCTGCAAACCATGCCCGAGCTAAACCTCACGCTCAGCAACGCGCCGGGAGTATTTGCCGAGCAAAAAGTTGATATTGGCTCACGCTTTTTTATTGAGCATTTTGATCGCTTACCAAGCGCAGAGACCGTTGCCGACGTGGGCTGCGGCAATGGCCTGCTGTCCCTTGCCTATCACCGTCTGCACCCCAAAGCTGGGCTGCATTTATTTGACGAGTCTTTAGCGGCAGTAGAATCGGCAAGGCTAAGCTTTGCCGCTAACTTTCCTGCGGCCAGCTACCAGATTCAGCATGGCGATGGCCTTGCCAGTGCAGTGGCAACGAAGCAGACTTTTGATCTAATTCTGATTAACCCGCCATTTCATCAGCAAAACACCGTCACCACCGATATTGCACTGAGCATGTTTACCCAAGCCAAAGAATGCATGAGCCCCCATAGCGAGTTATGGATCGTGGCAAACCGGCACTTAGACTATCAGGCAGCGTTAAAGAAAAACTTCAAGCAGGTCGAGCTAGTCACCCAGAATGCCAAATTTGTGATTATCAAAGCGAAGAAGTAAGGGCTCAAACCTGAGATCTGTAGGTGCGGAGAAAAACTTAAAATCGAGTAAAAACTTAAGCTAGTGTGGGCATGTTTTTATGCCCACGCGTCCAAGCATAATTTGCTGCGTGGGCACGATAAAACTATGCCCACCCTTCAACAGCTAATCAGCCAAAGCGCCTTGCCGCTTCCACTGCCAAGCCCGTGCCGATACTGCCAAATAAATCGCCTTCTACATGGCGGGCATTGGGTAGGAGCGCGGCAACTTGGCTGCGTAATAGCGGCACACCGCTGGAGCCGCCAGTAAAGAACACGGTATCGACCTGCTCTACACGTATCCCTGCCGTGGTCAGCAAGCCTGTGACCGTTTTTTCTACGCTCTCTACCAAACGCTCAATCGATGTATCAAACTCTGCGCGGCTTAGCTCATGCGTTAGCCCGTCTTCGAGGCGATCCAGCGTTAGGATGGTGCGCTGGTTTGCGGATAAGGCAATTTTTGCGTCTTCCACCTGCATTGCCAACCAATGCCCAGCACGCTGCTCAATCAAGCTCATTAAACGATCTAATTTATCCCGCTCTAGTGCATCGCGGTAAACGTCGACTAGATCGGTCCAAGAACGGCGGGTATAGGCAAAATTGATGGTGTGCCAGGTCGCCAAATTAAAGAAAGTACCGGATGGGACTTCTGAGTTATTTTTAAGCCGCGTTTTATAACCCAACAATGGCATGACACCCGCTAAGCTCAGCGCCTTATCAAAATCTGTACCACCAATATGCACACCAGCACTGGCCAATAAGTCTTCGCGGCGATCCAGCAACTGAGCCCGCTCTGGCGATAATCTCACCAAAGAAAAATCTGAAGTACCGCCACCAATATCCACAATCAGCACCAGCTCTTCTTTTTGAATACTGCACTCGTAATGAAAAGCGGCCGCAATCGGCTCAAACTGAAAACTGATTTCTTTAAAACCAACTTGATAGGCAATCTCGGCGAGGGTTTTTTCAGCCTGCGCATCGGCTGCCGCGTCGTCGTCAACAAAATGGACTGGGCGGCCAAATACCGCCTGCTCGAACGACCTGCCTGCTGCCGTTTCTGCCCGCAACTTAAGCTCGCCAATATATTTTTCCAGCAAGCCACGCAGCGGCAAGGCTCGGCCATTCACCTCGGTTTGCGCATCAATCAAGCTGCTACCTAAAAGGCTTTTTAAAGAACGCATCAAGCGCCCTTCATAGCCCTCTAAGTATTCACCCATGGCAGCTCGGCCATAGCAAACGGAATCTTCTTCGGCATTAAAAAACACCATTGATGGTAGCGTGGCCTTACCATCTTCCAAGGAAATCAAGGTGTTAGCCCCAGGGCGCACCCAGCCCACCGTGGAATTAGAAGTACCAAAATCGATGCCGCAGGCACGAGCAAAAGAAGGAGAAGTCACAGGCCTGATCCGAACGGCAAAAGGGGGCGTGATTCTACATAGCATTGCTGATAAAAACAATTTTGAATCATATAGGCTCGATTAATGCAGTTTTACCCGCGCGTCTACGGTATTTAAGATAAATCAAAGCCTTATGTGAACTGCAGGGCTTACTTTAATATGCGGCAACAACGGGCATCAGCTTATACGATCATCATGAAGGCCAGCATATTGCCGCAAGCTATAACAATACTAGAAATCTATATGGCTTGAGTTAATCACTTATGCCCCCATTTACGCTCAATACTCTTAGGTCAAACAAGCATGGAACTAACCATATCGGCGTTATCGCCCGATGAAAAGTACGCTTTAATCAGCGATTGTGTTGTGCCCCGCCCTATTGCGTGGATAAACAGCCAAAACACCGCCGGTATCGTGAATGTTGCGCCGTTTTCCTACTTTAATATTGTCTCTAACGAGCCAATGATTGTATCGGTCAGTATTAATCGCCGCCACGACAATGCCACGCTAAAAGACACCGCGCGCAATATTTTGCAAACAGGTGAATGTGTTGTCCATCTGCCATCCCGTGGCCACGCCCCACAAGTAAATGCCAGCGCCGCCGCTTTTGGGCCAAATGAAAGTGAAGCCACAGCCCTAGGTCTGGCGCTTACCCCCTCAACCGCAGTAAAACCTCCTCGCCTTGCCGATTGCGGCGTTGCTTTGGAGTGCCGCCTGCATATGCATATAGAAGTGGGTGACCCGGTTGTGGCAGATTTAATCCTGCTAGAAGTAGTGCACCTTGGCGTGGCCGATGATCTACTGGTTGATGGCCGCATCCACCCTGAGCCACTTGATCCCTTATCTCGTCTTGGCAGGCCAGACTACGCGGTAGTAGGCGAACGTTTTGTTATTCAGAGGCCAAAATGAGTATTGATATGAAAAAATCGATTATCCAAAGCGAGCAAGCCCCCAAAGCCCTTGGCACTTACTCGCAAGCTGTAAAAATCGGCAATACCGTGTATTTATCTGGGCAAATTGGCCTCGATCCTGCCAGTGGTATTTTGGCTGAAGACTTTACTGCACAGACCCATCAAGTCTTTCAAAACTTGCGTGCGGTATGTCAGGCAGCAGGCGGAGACCTGCAAAATATTGCTAAGCTAGGGGTATTTGTTACCGACCTAAGCAACTTTGCCGCCCTAAATGACATCATGGGCCAGTATTTTACCGAACCCTACCCCGCCCGAGCTGCAGTCCAAGCCGCCGCCTTACCCAAGGGCGCACTGGTTGAAGCTGATGGGATTATGGTTTTAGAGGAGTAAGAACCAAATTCTGGAGCATGTTCAAATGAAGATGTCAAAAGCCCTAAATTTTTTTGCCATTTTGCTAATTTTGGGCGCAATTTGCATCCCCATACTTTCATTTATCAATACTCAGTGCGTTTACCTTCGCTGCATCGATTTCAAAGATGCAGTGCTAATAAGTGCTACTTTGCTTGCGCTGGCTGGACACCTTTTTACTCAAGCGAAAAACCTTACTAATGCAGAAGAGAAAAAATCTCTTTTTCATCTCGAAAGCTTTTGCAAAGCATTCGCCTATGCACAATCACTCCTCATAGATAAGAACAATGACCGCAAAAAGTGGATAGAGGCCGCTCGAAGTCTTGAATTAGGTAATGAGCTTGCAAAAAACATCACGATCCCATCTCATCTCATCAGCACACTCTAGAAATAGAGCGACTCAGATATCGTGGAATGTTTGATTCATTAATCAGAGATGGTAATCCCCCCACAAAACCAGCTCATTTTTAAGTAGAATTTTCTCGCAGTCTTTGAGGAGCTCTACATGAAAGCAGCACGTTATTCCGACAGCCAGATTATGGCGATTTTAAAGCAAGCCGAAA
>JBDKJX010000095.1:0-8358 GCA_039796405.1 Pseudomonadota bacterium | reverse complement strand
ACTTTGATATTCTTTCACTTTGAAACTCCTTCTTTTGGTCGAGATAGAAGTTTCAAAGCGACCGACGTATAGGTCAAACCTTGGTGAGTCCCCCGGCAGAGCCGGGGGTTTACCTCATTAAATTAAAGCCCAAGTCAGAGCTATTCTGACTTGGGCTTTATTGTTTGTTTTCATCTCGAGAGTTTACTGCTGTTCTCTATTCTTTGAGCGAGTAGGCAGTTTAATTACATTCGCAGTGTATTCGCTACCAGTTTCATTTTTAATGCCCGAGCGAAATACCGGTGAGTTTAATGGAATGACTTTTGCCAGTTCATTGGTCATGTATCCTTCGGGTAGGCTGCATAATCGCTCAATGTCGAGCGCTGGTAGTCCAATCGTATCGATCAGGCGAGATTTGGTGAATCCACCCTGTTCAATAAGTATTTTGATGGCCCGTGGCATTAATCTTGGTGATTCTGCTTCGAGGATGTCATCTAAAGGCTCACCTTTTCTCCAGCCCCGAGCGCTGTAATTTTTCCAGAGCCGTGTTGCATAGGCATCACTCAATAAGTCTAGTGATTTGGCACGCATAATCATTGCACCGATTGATACTTTCCATTTTCGTTTTAAAACGAGAAGAGTATCCAGTGTTGGATGCTCTAACGCTAAAGAAATGCTTTCTGCGGGCAGCAAAAAAGCACTGGCAAATAAATGAGCCTGTCGTTCCAGCTCATCATGCCGATCCGTTTCATCTTCCGAGGTCAGGCTGCGATGCATGATTAAGTGGCCTAGTTCATGTGCGGCATCAAACCGATTTCGCACGGCACTGGCTTTATCTGCTGCAATAAATACATATGGGCGATTGTCTGTATCAAACCAGCGCGAAACACCATCCATTTTCAGGTAACCGAGAGCTTCCCTTGTAGTGATGATACCGGCACTTTCCATCACACGAATCACGTCATCGATCGGGCCTTTCCCTAGGCGCCAATGGTCACGGCAACGCATGGCAATGGCTTCAATTTCTTCATCCGTAATAAGCAGTGCTTCATTTCGGTCCAAAGATACTGGCAAGTTAACCTCAGGCCAACCTATCCATTCTTGAATGGAGTCTGATAACTCAAATAGCCACTCAAGCTTCGTCTTTGCGATTGCGCGTGCTTCTTTTGTCAGCGATGTGGTGGAACGGAAAAAATAACCCGAATGCCCATATTCAGGCATGGCATGCATGAACCACGTTGCAGGTAAGTTAAGTGCGGCAGCAACTTTTTCGAGCGCAGCAGGTTCTGGGAGCTGATCACCACGTTCCCATTTTGATATTGTTGGATTTGAAATGCCAGAGGCAGCGGCCAGCGCTGTTTGTGTCATTGCTCTGGCTATACGAGCCTGAGCAAGACGTTCTCCTTGGAATCCTTTAACACCTGTACGCATTGGCTATCCTATGCTTCTTTAGCGCCACGTTCTTCGTCGTCGAGGCGTTTCTTTAATATGGGTAGTGGTTCTAGTAAGTTGATATCGATATTTTCTGCCGCTACTGCTCGCACTTCATCTAGACTAACTAATAGATGAGAACCTTGTAAACTTGAGTAGGGAACAGAAAAGAAAACTTGTGGTAGAGCCGCCGATTGAGGATGGTCTATCACTGCAGTTACTACAAATATTCTATTTCTTGTATCGCCTGTCACTACTGCCTCAAATAAATCTGGCGTCATCGGCTCTAGCGCCGTATTTAGTTGCGCCAACTCTTTTGAATATTTTGCACCTGTCCAACTTGCAGATTTCATTCTCATGCTACCTATGATGAAGCTAGGCGTTACTAGTTTTGCGTAATGATGCCCTTTGGGATTGGTCGGGGCCATTACAGAACACAAGCCTGCTGCCACTCCAGCCTCTACTACCTCATTAAGAATGTGGTTGTGTTGCAGTTGCCCAAGTACGTTTGGATGCAATTCAGGCTTGAAATTTTGGGTTGTATAATTTAGGGCTGCGGTAAATTTAGCTGTAAGTCTTTCTTCAAGTTGTGCGAGATACTCACGACCTGTTTCAACAGCAATGCGCTTTATTAAAGCGGTACGAATTGTATTCAAAAGATAAGTCCTTGTAAGAAATATTTTATTTCGGTGAGATGTTGGGATCTCAGTCGGAATTTTAACCTAAAATATTTCGTTATGCGGATTTTATATTTTTTATTGTTTGTAATGTCGTTTTTTAGATGAATGGTTCTGCCTGATTGAGCTGGTAATTTATCCTAAATTTACATCTGCCTTTGTAGGTATGGCATTTTCAATAATTACTATCTTATTCGCATATTCTCGTAAATGCTCCGCCCCAAAGTGAGCATACTTTCTTACCATTGCGATATCCGACCAGCCACCCAGCTCCATCAGTGCATGAGTGGGAACGCCAGCCTGAATTAAGCGGCTGGCCCATGTGTGGCGCAGACAGTGAAAGTTAAAGTCTTGGATATTGGCTCGTTTTACTGCTTCTCGCCAAGCTCTGCCGTTGGCTCTTAGTATTGGCTTACCTTTGTAACTAAATACATGGCTGGTGTGCTGCTCCAGTTGCTCATTAATAATTGCCATTGCATTTGTATTAAGTGGGATTGAAATGGCTTTATTTGCTTTAGCTTGGTCGGCATGAATCCATGCAGTTTCCCGTGCGATATCTATCTGTGACCATTCCAGCGTTAAAATATTACTCATTCTGAGGCCCGTGCTTAGCGCAAATCTGCTGATTTGCTTAAGGTGCAATGGGAGTTCATTGAGTAAGGCCCGTTCTTCATCTTGCGACAGATAGCGCACACGGCGTGTGGGTTCGGCTAGCAGCTTGAATATGGGGGCTCGGTCGATCCATTCCCATTCGATGGCTGCACGTAAAATACTGCGTATTAAATTCAAAATGGCATTGACGGTTCTTGGCTTAACTTCTGTTTTGCCATTTACCGTGTCTTTTTGCTTCAGTAACCTGATCTGGTTAATCTTTTCTTGCCCGATATCGGTGAGCTTCATTCCCGACAGGTGGGGGTGTAACCAACGCAGTTGCAGCTTCCAAATATAGGCCGTGGGTTTATCTAGGCGCTCTGTGAGCCAACGCTCAACAGCTTGTTCCCAAATGTATGCTGGCCGCTCTTGAAGCTTGTCCTGGCGCCATAGGCTGGCTTTTAGTTGATCGTGCCATTCTTGAGCAGCGGCTTTGTCTTCAGTCCCAGAAGATCGTTGTATTTCTTGGCCGTTGTGTGTGAATCGAGCCCACCAGATGTTGCCACGCTTTTTGATAGACAATGTTTTTGCTCCAGGTACAGAATTGGCGATCTTTGTTTTGTTGAGTTTTGACGTAGCCAATCGATTAAATCAATTTTATTAAAGAGCCATTTGCCGGTGATAATTGTTGCTGGTACTTGGCCGGCTTTGGCTTTTCGCCGGAGTGCTTTGGGTGTGAGTTTTAAAAAATGAGCAGCAATGTCGGTGGTCATAATGTCATCGGCGGTAATCATTTTTGCCTTCTTTTTGAGGTATATACCTCGATATGTTGGGTTAGTTCGAGAGTGGGGAAGTTATCTTGCGAGCGATAATCTCAGCCCCATTGCTGCTAAAGCGCATGGTCCAGCCTGCTGCTTTTAGTGTGCTTAATTCATCAAGTGACTCGCTGAGTGTTGCGTAATTCAGTCTGATTTCTTGCATCGCTCATTCCTTTGATAAAAAATTGGTCTTTTCAGTTTGCTTATTAAGCTCACTTTCAATAACTATAAGTATGGTTATAGATTGAGTCAAGCATAATAAATAAGCATGCTTAATTTTTGATGTGATCTGGATTTTTGCCAAGAAAAAACCCGCGTAAGCGGGTTTGTGGTTGTGAGTGGTTCTATTCTTAGAAGCTGCCGCCGCGCCATGCTACTCGGCCGATTATTTCTAATTGAAGCCCTGGCGGTACACTGATGTCTGGGTAGGTCGATTTATTTGGGTTGTCGCTGCGTAAAAGTGTAATTCCAAACTCTTTGGCCAGCCGTTTTACAATGACTTCTTCATCCATCAAGATTGCGTACATTTCACCTGTTCGAAGTGGCTTGATGCTCGTATCTAAAAGTATCACATCGCTATCTTGGATCGTGGGGCTCATGCTGTCGCCGCTTGCCGTAATGACGCATGCGTTGCTCTCATCCAGCCCCATGCGGGCCAACCAGTCACGTTTAAAGGCTAATCCGCCTTTAACTTCTACGTGCTCATTCATATATCCGTTCCCACAACAGCCTTTAGTGCTGTATTGAGGGATGAGTGCATAATCCTTTTCGCTTGGCGTTCGTGGGTATTCAGGCTCTGGGACGGGCACGTTTTCGGGGCGCATATTACCTGCGCCCGTTGCTAGCCACATGGGATTAACGCCCAAGGCGCGTGAGGCTCTGAGTAGGTTCTCGCCTTTGATTGATTTTGTCGCGCCAGTACACCAACCGTTCACTGCCACGGTTGAAACACCCACCATTCGCGACAAAGCAGACTGATCAAGCTCTGATTCATCTAAAGCTAATTTTATGCGATCACTGAGTAGGTTCATATAAGCAAGCTTATCAATTAGCGGTATAGGTGTGCTTTACATTAACTATAAGTGTGTTTATAGTTGACGAATGGAAAAGCAAACTCTACTTAAATATTTTGGTGGTACTGGGCAAACAGCAATTGCTCTGCACGTAAAGCAGCCTGCTGTAAGCCAGTGGCCTGATGAGTTGCCATTTTCAGCTTTAGGGCGGATTGCATATCTCCAACCTAAAGCTTGGCATGACTTGGTTATTGTTAGGCGTAAGCAAGAGATTGCTAGCCAATTACCTGAATGAAATCCCAATTTACTCTGCCACCCAATCCCCATTGGATGGTTTTGCCGATCCCCATCGGCTTTTTTACGCCGGCGCGTCTGCGCCTCCCCAATGAGTAATGTAACTGGATTCTTTCTCTTTCGATAAGAGAAAGCTGGCCAAGTTACTTAAAGGTAAAACATGACTCCTGAACTATTAAATGATCGCTACCGGGCTTTAAATGAAATGGTGCAGCTGGCGACGACCCGAGTGGGGGTGCGCCGGTTTAGCGAAATCATTGATCGCGCTACTTCATCGGTGGCTAATTGCGCTAATCCTAATCTGCATTCGCAGCAGTATCTGGCGAATCACCTGTTCTCTTTGGTTGAAGAATCCAAGTGTGGGGAGCTGGTGCAGCAGATTGCCGCGCTGGCCGGTTATGTGGCGGTCCCCGTTTCGGCGGGCGGGCAGCTGCATGCCGATGGGCCGCAGCAGTTAGCAAATAGGGTGCTGGCGCAGTTTATGACTGAAACCTCACGGACGGGAATGACGCTGGCCGGTGTGTTTGAGGATTGGAAGGTGGAACACCGTGAGCTGCCAGAGCTTGATGCAGCCTTGGATCAATTACAAACCATGATTAACGTGATTCGCAGCACTGCACATAGAGAGGCGGTATGAGGGAAGCGTTTTATACCTATCTGCAAACTGAGCTGGAGCTGCTGGAAGGGCTAAGCCCAGATTGCCAGCGTTTGTTTTTGATGTATTTAAAGCCACTGGCCAGCTTTGAAACCGGCGAGGTGACTAAGGTGTCGCTGGGTGGGCTGGCTACACGCATGGCTTATCTGCCGCCTGCTGGATCCCACGCCAAAGCTTTAAGTTATACCACCCGCCAAGTGCGGGAGCTGCTGGATAAGCTAACGCGGGTGGGGCTGATTAAACGGGACTCACAATATAGCGAACAGTATCGCTGCCTTAAAATTTTCCTCGTTTTTACTGCCAACACCTTTGCTCGTTCTTTAGAGGAGCGGAGGAGCATGGCAGGAGCAGCGCCGGTTGAGCAAAGTCATATACAGCAAGGGTTTGGGGCTGAGGAAGGGCAAAGTATGGGTGAGGAGGAGCGGCACATAATCAGTAGTTCACCAGTTCATAAAACCAAAACCTCTAAGTTCCTTTCATCATCTAAGCGATCTCAAACAGTATTGGATGAGCCCAGTGTGAATGATGATTCAGAGCGTGCCAGCAAAATTGCTGTGGCTATCCCAGAAGTACCCAGCGAGATCTGGCAATGGCGTGTCATCACCATGAAGGCCGGTTTTTCAGCCACCAGTGCGAAAAGCCCCAAGGCGATGGTGCAGTACCAGACCTGGCTGGCCGAGCAAGCCAGTCAGGCAGAGTTTAATCAGGCTTTATTTCAGGCCAAGGCCATTGTCGGTATGCCGACCAGCCCGCTGTATCTGGCGGCGATCATGCGGCAGCAACGCTTAAAACCGTCAGCAAAACAATCATTCGCCCAAGGCGGGCGTAAAGGGCGCGCTTCAGCAGTGCGTTCCATCTTTGGATCATTTGAGGAGGGCCGACATGAACGTACAGTCAACGCTGAATACACAACGATCAACTGAAAGCCACGCCTTGCCATTGGCTTGGGTCGAGAAGATTTTTAGAAAGATGCACGGGCGTTTTGGTAACCAGTTTGTGGATAAATTCCGCTCTGGCGAAAGCTTTGAAGTCACGCTGATGGATGGCAACACCGAAGAGCGCGATACCGGTATTGAGAACGCCAAAATGGTATGGGCCGAAGAGCTGGCGGGGTTTTCAGGGGAAGAGATTGCTCGCGGCATGGCCGCCAAGTTTTTATACGGAGCACCAGATTTGGATAAGTTTCAGGTGGCGTGTCGCCAAAATGTTGAAATCGACTTAGAAGTGCGGATGCAGCTGGCGATTACCCAAATGAGCCGCCGCCGCCAATATCTGGACGAAAACTGGCCGGATAACCGCACCTTTTGGGCTGCACAACGCATTGGCAATGATTTAGTGGTTCAAGAGCCTTGGCGCTTAAAAGCTCGGTGGGTGGCGGCTTGGATGGATGCAGAACGGGACAGTAATCGCACCATTCCCGATGCCAGCACCCAAGCGCTATTGCCACCGCCTGCCAAACGGATGATGACGAAGGCACAGGCTAATGAGCAAGCGGCTCAGCTTAAGTTGTCGATCAGTGGCTTACGTAATGCCAAATCATGGCCGCTTCAGATTGCCGAAATGGCCCCGCAGGCAGGCATGGTACAGATCACTTCGGCAGTTCTCGCTTTACGCGGGCAGCACGAAGAAGTGCCAAACAGTTTAATCCTGCGGGCCAGAGAGTTAGGCTTGGGCCGGCAATTGGGCTTAGGGGAATGAAATGAGCAAAAACGCATGGAATCGCCCAGCCGGGGCAGATGGTTTTGTGCCGGTGATCGTCTTACGCCAGCGCTTGGCTGCCATGTATGGCGCCAGATGGCAGGCCTTGTTTACGGATGAGTCTGCCGTGATCGCCTGGCAAGACGAAGCCGCCGCCTATTTGTACGCCGAGGGTATCAAGTGGCAATGGATGCGGCTGGCTTTAGATCGTTTGCCGAATCATTACCGCCCAGTTTGGGGGAGCTGGCGGCAATGTGCAGACCTGAAACAGATTATGCGATCGCTTTTGAAGAGGCTAAGCGAAATGCGCAATCACCTGATTCATTGATGGCCAGCTGGAGTAGCCCAGAATTATATTGGGCCGCTTATGATTTTGGCTTTACCACACTGCGTTCTGCCTTTTACCGAAGCAAAACCAAGGTGCGCTGGATTGAGGTTTATGCCCGGCGGCTGGAAGCAGCACATTGCCCGGCGATTCCGGCAGCAGAACCGGTAAAGATCTTTCAGCGAGCCACAAGGTTTGCTAGGGATGAAGCCATGGCCGCATTAAGAGCGCAAATGATCGTCGCTTAAGTACGCAGTACCAAAAATAAAGCCTGACTTGATCGGGCTAAGAGCCTCGGGGAATCATTGGGGACAATAAATGCAATTTAAAAATGACAGTATGAAAAAGTCGATTGATAAGCTTGAAGCATGGGCTGATTATTTTGGCGGTTGGGGTAAGGTGATTGGTAGCGTTGATGGCTATAACCAGTATCTAAGTCCTGAAGAAAAGATTTTAGCTTGTCGGTCTGTTAGAGAGCGCATGTGGTCTGATCAGGAGTTAGCAAGGATTGATGCTATTGTTGCTGTTATGGGGTTGGATACGGGCACGATGTTTTTTAAACGGTTGATTCTGGCTCATTATTTAAAGCGTGAAGATCCTGTGGTTTTTTGCAGGCGTGAGCGCTTAGTCAGAAAGGATTATGGGTATCATCTAAACAGGTCGATTGAAGTTTTCACACAGCTTTCTGAAAAATGGGAGTTGACGCCAACTAAATCGATTCGTATGATGTCACTCAACAATCTAAAAAATGGAGCCTGTAACTAAAATTGTGTAAATGCCTTTGGCCGATTAACCTCTTCCCGAGGATATTTCATGTCAGGCATCACAATGGACCGTCAAAAATTACAGGCTCTGGCCGCCGAACTTGCTAAAGACA
>JBDKJX010000094.1:0-8819 GCA_039796405.1 Pseudomonadota bacterium | reverse complement strand
GAATGGCACCTTGTTTATCGCTGCGTAATTCAAAGCCTTCGCCGCGTGCTTCGCCTTTTCCATCCGTTCTTGGGTGAATTAAGTAGCCCAGATTAAGCTGGGTTTTACCGTGCTCGCTAGATAATTTGGTGCGCACTTCGCCTTTGCTATCGTCAAACAGCAGCTCGCCGTATTGGCCGCCTTCAAATTCTTTGGTTTTGATGCCAGATAATGTTTTGTTGGCGGGCAAAGCACCTGCGCCGCTGAATGTTGGCACAGGATGACTACCGTTATGGACTACGCCGGTGACGATAGGGCGATCGATATCATTTTCGAGGAAATCCACCAGAACTTCCTGGCCAATGCGCGGAATAAACTGATGCCCAAAGCCTGCACCCGCACTTGGCATGGAGACGCGTACCCAGCAGGATGACTTGTCATCCATATTTGCGCCAAATTCTGGATGCTCCTGAACCCTCTGCCAGTGAAATTTTATTTTTATGCGGCCGTGCTCATCCGTATGCACTTCTGCTTGTTGGCTAGAGTCGGCAGCGCTGCTTTGTGGGCCAACTACGGTGGCGGTTTGTACGCCTAGGCTTTTGGGTTTGCTGTGTTCGGTATGAGCAAAGTTAGGCGTAATCGGCTGGCCACGTCTTTGGGCGGTAAAATCGGCTTGGTAGGGCTTGGCGGCCGCAGGGGCTAGCAGGCTGTGGGCGACTAGGCCAAGTTGCTGAGTTAAATCTGCTGGCAAATTATTATTGGCGGTGAATTTAAGCTCGGTAATGGCGAATTCCCGTTGCTCGGCTGAAGTCCCCTCATGCGCTGGGTGGCCTTCTAAGCGGAACCACTGCCCCGCTTGTAAGCTGCGCAAAGTGCCAGAGCCGGTGAAGGATTTCTTTTGCGCGTCCAAAGCTTGCTGACGCAAGTTGGCATAGTGACTGAGGCCCTCTGTATCGCTGGCGTAATAGTGGGTCTGGGTATCGTAATCTTCAAGGCTGGTCTGGATTTGCTGCCCGCCATCGCCTTGATCAATGCGGCTTTCATCAAAGCTTTGATTTGTTGTGGTGGCCTTGTAATCGAAGCTGGCAAGGGAAACCGAGCTGCTGCCAATTTGCCGCTGAGTTGTCCATTCGGTAAGAGAATCACTCTCCTCCGTAACGTCAGCTCTATGAAAGCGAACTTGCATTTCTTGCGCCTCTGGGATAGCGAAGGCGTCATCAAAGATCACGAGTTGTACTTGCGGATTATCACCAGCCAAATGCACGAATCGCCAAGCCAAGCCTTCCTCGTGCAGGAGTCGCGTTAAAAAATCAAAATCAGATTCACGGTATTGCAGGCAATAAGAGCGCGGCAGGTGCGTGCCGGTGAGTTTAAAATCCAGCGTTTGCACAGCAGCAAACACGGGGTTTATCGCCTGATGCTCGGCCAGTACCTGTTTAATGATGTCTGGAACGCTTAAATCCTGAAAAGCGCGTGAAGTGCGGCGATAGCGCAGCAGGGCAAACGGTGGCTCTATGGTTAAAGCATATTTAGCAAAGCCACCATCTGAGCCAAGTAACTGGGCTTGGGTAATCACCCCGCAACGCTCAATCTTGCCGCCATCGGCATCGCTAATTGCAATCACTACTGGCAGACCCAATAGCGATTTCAGCTCTAAGGAGCCATCGGGCGATAGGCAGTCAATTTGATAGCGATAAGCCTGGCTAACGCCCTCTTGGCCGCTGATCGTTTGAGGCAGCAGCTGCTCACCCCATACCCCGCCATCGCCAAGTTGCAGTGTAATAAGGCGATTGTCTTGATTAAAGGCAGCGGCGAAGGAGGCAAGCAGATCGCTGGGTGTCATGGGGTAATCTACGGTCGAATGGGAGCGTGCAGACTACATTAATAGGTAATTATTTACAACGAGATTACTTGTTTTCTATGGAATTTATCAAGCTGTAAGTTATTGTGCGTAAGTAAAATAACGTATCGAAATTTTATGGGCAGATGTGATGCAGCGATGCTCTTTGAATGCGCTTTGCTTTAGGGAAAAACAAGTACTAAAAGGCTTTTCAGTGAGTATGTAGGGGCGCTGTTTGCGCGCCCCTACAATATGGCTTACCCGTGCAATACTGGCGCTTAGAGATCTAGTGTTGCCATTAAATCGCCCGGCGGGGTTGCGCCGCGGGCTTTAAAGGCTTGATTGCGCAGCTGTATGCCTTCTAGCTCGGGTAAATCATGCAGTTGGCTGATAAAGCGAATGATGGAGGTGGTGTCATAGAGGGTGTGATCCACATGGCCTTTTTTGGCGAAGGGTGAGACCACAATGGCGGGGATGCGGGAACCTGGGCCCCAGCGATCGCCCTTAGGTGGGGCGACGTGATCCCACCAGCCGCCGTTTTCATCAAAGGTAATCACCACCACCATGTCTTTCCACTGCGGGCCGCTCATCAAGTGTTGCAGCACATTGGCCACATGCTGGTCGCCCGATTCCACATCAGAATAACCGGCGTGCATATTTAGATTGCCCTGTGGCTTATAAAAGGCCACTTGCGGCAAGGTGCCAGTTACGGCAGCGGCGATAAAGTGATTGGAATATGGGCTTTCGCCAAGGCCAGCATCGCGCAAATGCTCGGCTCTTGCTGCGGTGTCGGGGGCAAATTGTTTAAAGTAATTAAAGGGCTGGTGGTGGTACTGAAAATTAGGTGCGTCTGCGCCGCCCTTGCCATCTAGCGTGGCCTGCCATGCGCCGCCATACCAAGCCCAGCTCACTTTTTTGTCAGAGAGCAAATCGCCAATGGTGCGATAGCTTTGTGGTGGCAGGGTGCTTGGGTCGGCGGGATCGGCAAGTTGGGGGTCGCCCCCTGGAGCTGGCGGTATATAGCTGGGTTGATAGGGCGGGGCCATGGTGTTTACGGCGTAACCATCGGGAGTAATTGCGCCGCTATTGACATATTTAGCAGGGCCATCGAGTGCCGAGCCAGGCGATTTAGCACTGGTCGCCAGTTGATAGCCTTGCGGGCCATCGCTTAAAACGGCAATTTTTTCTTTGGCAGGGCCATTGGCGGCGTCAAAGTATTCTGGGGTTCGGCCAGAAATTAAAAATTGGTGGTTTAGGTAGGAGCCACCAAATGCCGCCATAAAGAAGTTATCGCATAGCGTGTATTTACGGGCAATTTGCCATAGATTGAGGTTTTTTGCCGTTTCGCTGTAGTGCCCCATCACCAGTGCGCCAGAGTCTCCCCATGCCACAAATTGATTATTCTTGCCGCCATTGATTTGTTGCTGATTATGGTAAAACAGATGGGCTAGATCGCGGGTGATGACTGCTTCGGGTAGCGGCTTGCCCTCGGTGTCTTTAAGCGCAAATGGCGCATTCGGCAGCCCGCTGATTTGCGCCTCATCAATAAAATAACGCTTGCCCGCCACGGTTTGGCCGCGTTGCACCATGCCACCCCAAATCTTGGGCAGGTTGCTTAAAACGCTGCCATCGCGATCGAGCTGAGGTTCTGGATTCGCACTGGCAAGCGGCTGCGCCACGCCTGGAAAATTGCCAAATAGATTATTAAAGCTGCGGTTTTCTAAATAAATCACCACCACATTTTTAATTTTATTTTTTAAAGGTTTGTTGAGTGCGGCGAGGGGCTTGCTGGCTATGGGTTTGGCTGCATGACTGGCAGGCAGGGCCAAACCTGCACCTATTGCGGCCAGCCCACCTAGTAAGCGGCGGCGGCTTGGATCATTCGGTGCGGATGATTTTGACTTCTTGCTCATGATGTTGTCCTGAAGTAGGCGGTGTGTGGTCGTTGTGCCTTTATTTCATCATAAGAAGCCATGGGATTTAAAGAGAAAAATTCATAAAATTGTAATTTTATTGAAATACAAATGAAATGTTGTCTTAGTGGTCAATAAACTGATAAGGCTGAAATTTTTGTTTTAGGTATTCGCCGTGGCTGATGAGTTTATCGGCGTCTTCGCTGTATAGGTCGGCGGCCATTTCTGTTAGCTCGTTGTGCAGCAGCACCAATTGCTCGGTGAGTAGCGTTTGGGCGGTTTTGCCATCGCGCAGGGTGTGCATTTTGGCAAAGCTGGCAGGTAGCGCCAGATAATTACCGATGGTGGCGGGCAAATCACGGCTCACGGTATTGGCTAGCTCAATACGGGCGGTGGCAGGAAAAGCGGGGTTGGCAAAGCGCGGTGTCAGTTCATGAATCAGTGCTTGAATATGGCCAAGGCGGGCGCGTGGCTCGGCGGGCAGGCGTGGGCCAAAATCGGCACAGATGGCGTCTATGGCTTGGTCGACCGGCATTTGGTGCAGCTGTTCTAAAATGGGCGGGCGGCTTTGGGGCAAAATCAGCCAGCCAAATAGATAGGCACCGATCGTGAGCGGCAGCCACCACGCTTGGATAATCCCGCCAAAAAACAGCGCCAGCACCAAGAGTGCGCAGATGCTGCCAGCGATATTGCGATTGCTGTAAATAAAGAGCATCAGGCGGGTCGGCATTACTGGTAGCCTCGGATATCTTTAAACGCCGCTTGCAGGCCGGCTTTTTTAGCGTCAAAAACGCGGCCGCCGCTGGCTTGGGTCAGCACTTCTAGCTCTTCGCTTTTTGCCTCGCCAAAGAGCACGGCAAAAATGCGAATATGCTGTTGCTGGGGCTGCAGCGTGCTAAACCATTGTTTGAATTCTTCTAGCGTCATGCCGTCATTATTGATGCCATCGGTCATTAATAGTAAGGAATAAACGCGGTCTGGGTCTTTGCTCTGGCGTAGCAGTGCGGCCTGATACGCGGTTTTAGCCGCTGTATAAATGGCGGTGCCACCGGTGGTTTGCAGCTGGCTGGCGTAATCACTAAAGGCTTGCAGTAGCTTGGCATTGCTGGCTTTATCGCTGCTTAATGACCAAAGCTGCTGGTCTTCTACATGATCTGAAAAGCGCAGCAGCGCGATGCGTTCTCTATCCCGCAGCTTGGTATAGCGGCCAGATAGGCTGCTGTCGCCGCCAGCCAAACCCGTTAGCGATTGGCGAAGTTGTTCAATTCGCTGGCCTTGCATTGATCCGCTGACATCCACCACAAAGGTGGAATCGGCGGGGCGGCGCAGGGTGTTGAGGTAGGCATCGAGCAGGCCATCCACTACTTCTAGCTTGGCAGGGAAGGCCAGCTCAAAATAATCCTGGCTGGCGATTATTGGTTTGACGGATGAATTCACCGGCTGGCGATAGCTGGCTTTATTCATGGCCTGCTGAAATTCTGCACCTTTCAGGTAGGCCACAAGTTTGTCGTAAGCGGCGCGCTGTGATTCTTTAAGCAGCATAAAAGGATAATCGGCTGTGATGACGCCATCCTTGGGGTAGATCAGCGTAAGCGGCTCTTTTAAGCGGCTATTCATGCCATGCAATACCGAAGCGTAATTGACGATGCCATCCAGATTGGCGGCTTCTTTTTCATACACTTCGGCTAGCCAGCCCGATGATCCAGCGGTAAGGGATTGCGCCTTAGCAAAGGCGGTGAGTGTTTTAAAATCGATGTCTTTTAGCTCTAGTGCATCGCCTTTGCCTGCCACGGCCGAGGCTAAGCCTAAAATAGCCGCAAAGCCAGTGTTTGAGTTGGCGGGGCTGCTCATCGCAAAATGCAGCTTGCCAGTACCTGCCGCATCGGCAATATCACGCCAGCTTGGCGCTTTATTTGGATCTGCCCAGCCAAGCGCTTTGGCTTTGTTGGTTTTTAGCCCGAGTACGACCGGCGAAATCATGGTGCGCTCGCTGGCCTTAATTCTGGCTTTGGCGGCAGGGGTGAGTAGCGCGTATTTATTGCTGGCCAGCCAGGCAAAATCGTACTCCGCCCCCGATTGGATTTGCTCTACGGCATCTAAAGTACCCGCGTATTTCAACTTAAGCTTGATGCCGGTTACAGCTGCAATTTGCGGCAAAAGCGGCTCGATATCTTTAAGCTCAGAACCCGCTAACACGGTGAGTGCACCGTCGTTCATATCGGCGACTGTTTGCGGTGTTTTCTCGCAAGCAGTCAGTAAAAGTAGCGAGGCAAGCAGCAGGGCAAACGTTTTGCGCATAGTGGGGCTCATTAGCTGGCGATCAAATAGGTTAAAGCTTTACCGGCCCATCGCTGGTGCTGCTGCTTAGCGATTGGCGCACGCTTTCACCCTGTGCCCGGTCTACATAGGTTTGGGCGCGCTCAATTTGCTGGCGGATTAGCTCATTATTTTTGCCCATCACGCCGATGGCTTCGGAGCGAAATTTATCCATCGCATCCATCGCGGCAAAGGATTGATCAAACATAGATTGAATCCGCTCAATGCCTATCAGCGGCGAGCTGGCAAATTCACCGGTTTTTTGCACATGGGTATTAAGTGCCTTGCCGCTTTGCTCGATCAAATCGCCTATGGTGCCGGATACGCCTTGCAGCATATTCATCACTTCAATTTGATTACCCGTCGCGCGGGCCACCGTGGTGGCAACAGCCAGTGCCGACATCCCCGTGGTGGCAACACGGCTGCAGCCATTGGCCATTTCGCGGCCCGTCTTTTTTAAGACTTCCATCGCCATATAGCCGTTAACGGTAACGGCCATCTGCGTTTGCATATCGCTGACATTTTGCCTTGCATAAAACAGCACTTCTTGCTCCAGCGCACGGGCGCGCTCGGCATCGCTGGTTTTTAGCCTATCCACTTCGCCGGCAAGGCGTTGATCCAGCTCGCGGGCAAAGTGAATCGCTGCGCCTAGTTTTTGCATCGCATCCCACAGCTTTTGCTTGATGGTTTCAATCTCGGCGGCGTCTTTCAGCATATCGTCGCGGGCGGCGTGCACCTGTTGTAATGCCGTATTGAGCTGCGTTCCTGCGGATTGAAACTTGCGAAAATAAGCTTTGAGCTTGTTACCAAAGGGGATCAGGCCGAGGATTTTATTTTCGGATAATAAATCACCTTGCTTGCCCGGGTTTAGCTCATCTAGCTGGCTGCGTAATGCACCGATGGCTTTAAAGGCCGCGCTATCTTCCACCCCAGCCAGATTGCGATCCATAAACCGGCCCGTCATCAAGCCTGCTGCTTGTGATATTTCTTCCCTGCCCAGATGAAACGCGGCATCGAGCTTTTGCTTAAAGCTATCGCTGCTGACTTCTTCAGCCACCAGCGCGCTGACAAATCGGCTGACTTGTTCTTCAACCTTGCTTTTAAGCTCGCTGCTGAGTGGGGCCATTTCTGGCGCACGCTCTGCAGGCACCGCAATCACTACTTCTGGTGGCGTTAGAACGAGGGCTTCTGGGGGCTGCAGGGTATCGCTCATGGTGTACTCCTGTTATGTGTGTGGGCTTGGGATTGCTTCAGCTGGCTAGGTTGAAATTACTTCAGCTGCTGAGCTATGCCTTCAATCATGCGCTCCAGCATTTCAAAGCTGGGCGGGTCGATCACGTCGACAAGAGTGGCCGGTGCGGAGAGCTTTTTCTGCTTTAAAAACTCAGAAAAATGTGCAATCGCGCTACCCCGATAGCCGTACTCGGCAGCGAGCTTTTGCAGCTCAAGATCGTGCTCTAGCGCCTCACCCACCCGATTGCCCGCTTCGGTAAACGGCACCAGCACATGCTTGGTAAATGCGGTGGGTTGTGGGTAGAGCAGCAGCATGTCTGGGTTGGCTTGGGGAAGCTTAGATTGGAATTCTAAAAACTGCGATTCGTACACCATCACCAGCGGCGCTTTGCCGATGCCCATGCTGGTGTAATCATCAAATGGCCCAGCGGAGCTGGATTCTTGAAACCCTTGCTTAAGAAATAGTGGGCTGACTAAGGGCAAAACTTTTTGCACGTCTGCATCGGATTGCACCACATTATTATCATTGAGTAAGTAGCTTGCCAGCGCCAAATACATGGCCCCAGAGTTAGACTTACGCACGTCGGTGCTAGAAATCAAAATAGAGCGACCACTATCGTAAGCGGTGTTGTTTTTTAGCTCGCGCCAGCGTTTACCCGTGCTAATCAACTCCAGTAAACGCTTCATATCAATAATGTAGTAAGCCCCATCTCGGCGCTGCACCAAGCCGTTGCTTTCCAGCATGGGAATCAGTTTTTGCCATGAGGCTACGGCCATGGGGGTAAAAAAAGGCGTGTAGAGTTTTTGCGCCTTCATCACTTGCTTCAGGCGCAATGCCGCAGGGCTGCCTGCGGGGTGGCCAAAATCAAAGCTTTTTAAATCAGGGTGCACGGCCATCTCGCGCGAGCCAGCTTTTTGCACTTCTACTTGCAAACCCAAGCGGGCAAAGGCTTGGATCACCCGTGGATCGCGGTAAAACGGCTCTTTTTCAGAGCCAATTAAGCCACGGGCCAGGCTTAGCTTGCCAGCCTGCGCCGCTGCGCCATCTGATTTTTGCTTATCGTGAGCAGAAAAAAACAGCCCGAGTAAAACGGCTATTCCTAGAATGCCAGCCAACAGGGGGCCAATAATCTTGCGCAAGACTGCTCCTTTACCAAATTGATGTACTGCAGGGCTAAGCCAGACAGGCCGTCAGCTGCTGTTGGCGTACGATTCGCCGCGTAAATTAAAGCTTAAGCCGTATTGGCTTTCAGTAATTGTAGGTATTTGGCGTGAGTATGGAGAAGAATATGCGTGCAGTGTATTACAAGTAAATGACAAACGGGTGGTGGAATCTAAGTAGGCGGGGCAAGGTGGAGTAGATATACAGGCGCAAAAAACCACACCGCAGCTTAGGGCGCGGTGTGGATGCTTAATTTAATGAGGTAAACCCCCGGCTCTGCCGGGGGACTCACCAAGGTTTGACCTATACGTCGGTCGCTTTGAAACTTCTATCTCGACCAAAAGAAGGAGTTTCAAAGTGAAAGAATATCAAAGTT
>JBDKJX010000093.1:0-8882 GCA_039796405.1 Pseudomonadota bacterium | reverse complement strand
CCAATTCAAAATTGGCGCATGGCGCTAAATCGTTTCGTTATAGAATTTGGTGACCGCCTAAACGGCCACCATTAATTCCACAGGCATTTACACAGAAAGATTTACAGGCTCGCGCCTGCGGCTACCTTCCATGTATTTAATCAAGATGGCCTTGCCACGGCTAAAGCTCGGCAATATGAGTACGTCTAAAACGAAATAACCATATTTGGGCATGTCCAAATAATACGGAAGGAGCACGGTATACCGTGCCCCTACAAATCAAGTTGGATCTTGTAATAAATCCAAAGGCAGTAAGCCTTCCGCCACCACTTCATCTAATGCGGCCACCACCTGCGGATCAAACTGGGTACCAGAGCGCTCACGAATATAAGTCATCGTCTCTTCTAAAGGCCAAGGCTCTTTATACGGTCGCTTATGTAGCAAGGCATCAAAGACATCCACTAAAGCAACAATGCGGGCAGAAAGCGGAATCTCATAATTCTTAGCGCCCAAGGGATAGCCATTACCATCGAAATGCTCATGATGCCCTGCCGCTATTTCTGCGCCTAAAGACAAATACGTTGTCCCCTCTACTAGCGCCACCGTTCTGGCTAAAATCTGTGCTCCCATTGGCGCATGCTGATTCATAATTTCGCGCTCTTCTGGTGTGAGCTTGCCAGGCTTAAACAAAATATGATCTGGCGTGCCTACTTTGCCCACATCATGCAAAATACTCGCCATGCCCACCATTTCCATAAATGCATTATCCATTTCATCTGGAAAAGCATTTTTGGCTTTTAAACGGCCAGCAATTGCATCGGTTAGCCTTTGCACCCGTAATACGTGATCCCCCGTGGTTTGATCGCGAAACTCGCCCAAATCGGCTAAAGCCATTACAGTGGCCTCTTGCGAACGGCGTAATTGCTGATAAAGATAAAGATTATCCATTGCAGCAGAGATGCGTTCACAGAAAATATCTAATAGATTTCTGTCCACCATCTCTAATGGCCAAGGTGGAGAAAAATGCACCACAAAATCATAACTATTGCGGCCAGCAATATATAAAATTTCATAGGGATGATGAGATTGGCTACTTTTTGTTTTTAGTGCTGTATTTAGAGCTAATAATAAATGGCTATCATCAGGTAAAACATCGCCATCTAATAGCGAGCTAAACGGGCCAGTTGCAGCAAGAATCTCTAAACATTGCAGATCGCTTTTAGACTGAGCACATAACATGCCATCTTCGCCTAAATTTAGAATTGCACCAATTTGCTTTAAAATACCAGAGGCAAATTCTTTTAATGAATGCAATTGATAAAGATTGGTTGCGCCCTCTAATATTTTTGCTAAACCTTGACTACTTTTTTCTAAGGCATGAAGGCTCTCAAAGCTGCGCAAAGAAGCAATAACAGTGGTAAATACTTTATTGGCAACAAGCTCTGTTTTAGTTTTGTAATCATTAATATCGTATTCAAGCACCACCTGCTGCTCTGGCGCATGCCCAGGCTGCCCCGTACGCAACACGATACGCACTAATTGATTACCCAGCTCATCGCGGATGCGTTTAACTAAGCACAGGCCCGCATCATCGGTTTCCATCACTACATCAAGTATCGCTAAAGCAATATCTGGATTTTCCGCCAATACATCAAAGCCTTGCTGACCAGAATAGGCATGCAAAATTTCTAACCCACTGCCTTTGTATACAATGTTTTTTAATGCCAAGACAGTGGCCCGATGCACATCTGGCTCATCATCTACAATCAGCAGTCTCCAAGGCTGACGCACGATGAGCCCTGAGGTTAACGAATCGTCCTCGTCATCCTCTAGCATCCAATCTTCATTTTGATCTAGTGCCATTAATATTTTCCTAGTCCAAACAAATGCTTCTCAGCGGCACCCCGCAAGTGACATGCTATTTTTCATTTAAGAATAGAGTGCTTAACAAGCATTGCCAAGCCATGATGACGCATATCAAGCCTTTCTATGAAATAAATACCCCTATAAATTGCTTTTCTAGCCAAATAATTCCTTGCAGATTAGCTTTCTCATCAAGTAAAAAATAGAATGTTTGCCCATCGCACCTTCGGTATTTATCACGTCCATAGACATTTAGTATTCAAAATAAGCTTTGCTTAAGTAGCTGATCGTCAGTGGCTAATTGCGATTACAATAGAGGCTAAATTCATACCGAGTATCCATTATGGCCGTTCACCACCTACTCTCATCCCGTTTTGCCGCTGCGCTGGCCCAAGTTGGCGCACCGGATGCCACTCCAAACATTCAAATGGCATCAAAGCCTGAATTTGGCGATTATCAAGCTAATGGCATTATGGGGGCGGCCAAAGCACTTAAAATGAATCCACGCCAGCTCGCGGAGCAAGTTGTGGCATGCGTTGATCTAGCAGGTATCGCGGATAAGCTTGAAATTGCTGGCCCTGGCTTTATTAATATCACTTTAAGTAATAACTACTTAACCAAAACGCTAGCGGAGCAACACGCGGATGCAAAATTAGGCACCTGCGTCGCCCTAGCTGAAACCGTTGTAATCGATTATTCCTCACCGAATCTCGCTAAAGAAATGCATGTGGGCCATTTGCGCTCCAGCATTATTGGCGATTCGCTGACACGCATTTACAGCTATCTAGGCCACAAGGTCATTCGCCAGAATCATGTAGGCGATTGGGGCACGCAATTTGGCATGCTGACCGCCTATATGCTGGAAAACGAAAATCAAAATTCAGAATTAGCACTGGGCGATTTGGAAGGCTTCTACCGCGCCGCCAAAGTACGCTTTGATGCCGACCCGGCTTTTGCTGATTTATCCCGCGAATATGTCGTAAAGCTGCAATCGGGCGACGCACAAGTGCGCGCGCTATGGCAACGCTTCCTGAATATTTCAATGAAGCATTGCGAAGATATTTACCAAAAGCTAGGCCTGTTACTGACACGCGATGATGTAAAAGGCGAATCCTCTTATAACGATGATTTACCCGTCGTAATCGATGATCTGCGTGCCAAAGGTTTACTCACCGAGAGCCAAGGCGCACAAGTAGTGTTCCTTGAAGAGTTCCGCAATAAAGACGGCGATGCAGCGGCCTTTATTGTACAAAAGCAAGGCGGTGGTTTTCTTTATTCCACATCTGATTTAGCCACAGCCCGCTATCGCACCGGCGTGCTGGGCGCAAACCGTATTCTGTATGTGGTCGACGCCCGTCAGGGCCTGCACTTTCAGCAGCTGTTTACCGTTGCCCGCAAAGCAGGCTTTGTGCCTGCGGGCACCCATCTAGAGCACGTCGCTTTTGGCACAATGATGGGCGACGATGGCAAGCCATTCAAAACCCGCAGTGGCGAGCTGATTAAGCTGGTGGATTTACTCTCCGAAGCAGAAAGCCGCGCCTTTGATTTGGTCAGCAGCAAAAATCCAAATATGGACGAAGCCACCCGCCACCATATCGCCCATGCGGTAGGCATTGCTGCGGTGAAATACTCGGATCTCTCCAAGCACCGCACCAGCGATTATGTATTCGACTGGAATAGCATGCTTAGCTTTGAAGGCAATACCGCGCCGTATCTGCAATACGCCTACACCCGTATCGCCAGCATCTTCCGTCAAGCGGGTGACGTTCCTGCCAACGCCAAAATCGAGCTGATCGAGCCAGCCGAGCACGCACTCGCGCTCACCCTTGTTCAATTCCCAGATATCTTGCAACAAGCCGCAAACGACACTTGCCCACATATTTTATGCAGCTACCTCTACACCCTAGCCACCCGCTTCTCGCGCTTTTATGACGCTTGTCCGGTGCTTAAAGCCGAAGGTGAGATTCGCAGCAGCCGCTTAGCCCTTTGCCAGGCGGCCGCAAAAACTATGCAAACGGGTTTGGATTTATTGGGAATTGAAGTGCTGCAAGAGATGTAAAGCGCTATTTCTGAATTCGTCAAATATAAACGCCACTTTAAATGAAGTGGTGTTTATATTTATTCCAATACAATATTACAAGCCTGATTGGGCTATTCATCACAAAAAATATTCCCGCCAATACACAGAAATATTTACGACTTAGGCAATAAAACTCTCAATAGTCTAAGTAATTTTACCTAGACTGTAATTTGCCTATTTAATATTCCTTTGTAGGAAAATATATGAAAAAAAATATCCTTGCTTCCTTAATTTTGTCTACTCTAATTGCATCACCTGTATTTGCTGAAGGTTTTTACATTGGTGCAGACTTAGGTGGCAGCAATATGTCTGCAGAAATAGACGATCAAAATTTCAACAAAAACAACGCGGCCTGGGGCCTTAACGGTGGTTATAAGTTTTCTCCATATCTGGCGGCTGAATTAGGTTACCGTGATTTTGGTAAACTTGAATTAAACCCCGATATTGGTGATGCATCTATTAAAACTAAAGCAGTACAAGCATCCGTATTAGCTTCATATCCATTCAACGATGCATTTAGTGTGTTTGGTCGCCTAGGTATTGCAAGCATCACACTAACGACAGAAGAAGGTGACACAGAGCCTCAAAAAGGAACTCAAATCAAAGCATTATTTGGTATTGGTGCTCAATACGCATTGAATAAAAACTTTAGTTTGCGTGCAGAATACAATCAATATGCAAAAATTGAAGTGTTGAAATTATCAACATTCACTGTTGGTGCAAACTACAGCTTCTAAAAATAAATTACTTTATTTTTATAAAAAAAAGCGCATTCCAATATGGACTGCGCTTTTGTTATAAACAGCTCAATAGCCGTTAATTAGCCACGGCTATTTACGATCAGCAAGTGGTAACCGAATTGAGTTTTTACTGGGCCTTGAACTTCGTTCAGCGGCGCGCTGAAAACCACTTTATCGAATTCTGGAACCATCATGCCTGGGCCGAACGAGCCCAAATCACCGCCTTGTGCAGAAGAAGGGCAGCTAGAGTGCTTTTTAGCCACGGCCGCAAAATCAGCACCTGCCAAGATTTCCTGCTTCAGTTCTTCACATTTGGCTTCGCTGCTTACTAAAAGGTGGCTTGCTGTGGCTTGTACCATTTCTAAAACTCCAAAGTATGATGCTAAAAATGCATCATTAAAAAACACAATATGTGCGTATGCTATAGGGGCACAGATGATGCCTTTGCCGCAAATTTCAAGTAAACACCGTAAAAAAACATCACTGACGGTCATACCTTAGAACGAACGGCGTTATCCCCCATGTAGTAAGATCGAAATCGCCTTAAAATAGTGCTGTCTTGCATCCAAAATCGATATATCTCCATGAATAGCAGCAAAATCCGTTTTTTCCGCCAGCGTATTCCCTCCTTCGAGTGCATTCCAGGCTGCCATGACTGCTGCGGCCCCGTGACGACCTCCAGCGAAGAAATGGCAAGGCTGCCACGCAAAAGCGCAGCAGAGCAGGAAAAAGCACTGGAGAACCTTAGCTGCCCGCACCTTGGCGAGCAAGGCTGTACGGTTTATATGGAGCGCCCGCTGATTTGCAGGCTTTTTGGCACAACGCCAGCGCTTGCCTGCCCGCACGGTAAACGGCCACAGATGATGATTGATGAGAAAATTGAGCAGCAAATTTATCAGTTTTTCAAAGAAACACGCCAAGTTCTGGTTTAGGCAAATAGTCGCCGAAGCCAAGCAAAACCACTCTATAAGGGCTATGCTGACATAAAACCTGCACAAGGATTTAGTTAGTGATCAGCAAGCTGCGGATAAGAGTCTTACGACTGCTAGGGCTCACTCTTTTGGTGACAGTTAGCTTTGGCTCCTATTTTTCTTATCAGATTCTTTCTGAGAAATTTACTCAATTTGAAAAAAGAAGCATACACCGCGATTTAGACGCAGCTAATTTACTAATTAATGAACAGCTGATTTCGCATAAAAAATTTGCTGGGGATTACTCTATTTGGAATGACTCATATGCCTTTATGGGTAAAGAAAATAAAGAATATATTGCCTCAAATTACACGTACGAAGCAGTTAGCAATATGGGCAATGATTTTATTTTTTTAATCCACCCCAATGGCAAAATTGCATTATCTGTGATTCTTAGTGATTTTCTTGGACTTCCTTCCGGCCAATCCATCATCAACCAAGAGAGTGAGTACACCAGCTCAATTTTAAAAAAATTAAATTTAAAAACAGAAATGGAGATCATTGAGCCAAGATCATTTATTCTTTTTTTAGACGACCAAGCTTATATCATTGCACTTGCTTCCATTGTAAAAAGCAATGGCAGCGGCCCTCCACGAGGTCTTACCGTAATGGGTAGGCATATTAACTCCAATAGACTTACTCATCTACAAAAACTCAGTCAAATACCATTTAAAATCACTCCGCCGCAAGGTGTAGGCGAAGTCATTTTATTTAGCAACCAAAACTACCAAGCAATGCGTTTAACACAAGGAACTAATGCGTACACAATTAATATTAATGGCACTCGCCCATTATATAAAGAAGGGCAATTTGCATACATACTACTACTTTGTAATTTAATTGCCGTTTGGGCTATTTCACTTATCTTAGTTATGCTAGGGCTAGGACATTTAATTATCAAACGTATTACTTTTTACAGCCAAAAATTACATAAAATTCGCTTGGGATCTCAATCCGATGGGCGTTTACAACATGCAGGCATCGATGAAATAGATTTTCTCGCGTTATCAGTCAATGAGTTACTAGACGAAATTGAAAGCCAACATCAAAAATTAATTAGAGATGCCCTCTATGACCCACTTACCTCGCTTGGCAATCGTAGCCGTTTAAACGAGCAATTAAAATTATCTCTTAGTCTACTACGCAGAAAAACCATTAACTCTCTCTGTTTGTTACTCATTGATCTAGATGGTTTTAAGATGGTTAATGATATTCATGGTCATCCAGCTGGGGATCAATTACTTATTGTGCTTTCAAAACGGATTTTAGAAACGATCCGTGAAAGTGATTGTGCCGTTCGGCTTGGCGGAGATGAGTTTGCCATTTTACTTACCAATCCATTAAACATAGACATTGCGGCACAAATTACGGAGCGTATTCGAGCTCAGCTTTCTTTACCCGTTGATTTTGGGCCACAAAAACTACGCGTGTCAGCGAGCATCGGCCTTGTTTATCTTGATAATGACTTTAAGCAAAATTTACTTGCTGAAGATTTAATTAAAAAAGCAGATATTGCAATGTACCAAGCAAAACATGCGGGGCGTGATCGCGTTATTATTTTCGATCAAGCAATGGAATCTTTACTCGACGAATATCAAAAACTAGAAGACGATTTAAGATCTAGCGTGGATGAAGATTTAATTGATATTTCTTTTCAACCCATACTTTCTGCGGATGGAACAACGCTAGAATCATTAGAAGTGTTAGGGCGTTGGTTCCATCCCAAACTTGGTTTAATCAGCCCAGAACGCTTTATCCCTATTGCAGAAAACGCGAGACTCATACGGCGCTATACTTTAAGTGTATTAAAAAAATCCTGCATGGTGGCAAAAATGGAGTTTGGGGTTTTTCCAGATTTACGACTATCCGTTAATATAAGCGTGCAAGAGATGTTAGAAACTAATTTCTTAGATGATTTGCATGCCATTTTATTAGAAACTGATTTCCCTCCACACTTACTAAATTTAGAACTAACTGAATCTCTATTAGCTAAAAATGAATCAGAATTAAGCCAAGTGATGCAGGATTGTTGCAAACTAGGGATTAAATTTCATATTGATGACTTTGGCACGGGCTATTCTTCCTTGGCTCGTTTGCATGCATTGCCAATTGATGCGCTAAAGATAGATAAAGCCTTTGTTAAAAGAATAGATTATGGCGGTGAAACGCTCATTAAAGCCGTGATTGAAATGGCACACAGTTTAAATATGAAAGTGGTTTGTGAGGGGGTTGAAACACTAGAACAGGCTCAATGCATTGCTCAGCTGGGTGGAGATTATATCCAAGGTTATTTCTATGCAAAGCCTATGGCAACCTCAGAGTTATCTATGTGGCTATTTGCATTTACCCATCAAATAGTCAGCCCTATTAAGGTCAATATAAAAGGAAACAATGGAAATATTAATACCGAACAACGCAATTAAATAAATTTTAATATTGAATGCACTTCTACATTATGTATTAAACCATATGTTTGAATTTTAAAAAGGGATATCATCAAACACCCTCTCCTTACGCCTACAAGACTATGTCTATCATCAGCACATCACGTTTAAGCCTTAATACTATAACCATAGACGACACGCCCTTTTATTTAAAACTCATTAACACTCCAACTTGGTACCAATTTATTGCTGATCGAGAGATTCGCACACAAGAACAAGCAAAGCATTTTTTGCTGGCTGGCCCCATTAAAATGCAGGAGAAATATGGCTATAGCTCTTATATCCTCCGTTTAAACGCAACAAGTGAAGCGATTGGCATTTGTGGTTTTTTAAACGCGATTATTTAGCAGATGCCGACCTCGGCTATGCATTATTGCCGTAATTCACAGGCCTTGGTTATGCAAAAGAGGCCGTAATAGCTTCACTCCATTATCCAAAAAAATCCTTGGCCTAACTAAGCTCTTAGCCATTACTAGAAAAAATAATCAGCACTCAATGAGTTTATAAGAAAGTATTGGTTTTAAATTTGTAGAGATCCATTCTAAGGATTAAAGTACTTAAGGTATTTTCTATTGATTTATAAAAAAATTCGCCAGAAAACGGAGTAAAATATTTAATGCTAAAAATATAAAGGTGCTGTTTGCTCACCCCCAAAAAAAACAATGGTTTTACATAAAAAAACCTGATTATGTCTCTTGCTCAGTTAATCGCCCACGCGGGCAAGGCTTAGCAATGAGTAAGGCATGTAGCATGCGGGGAATAAGGGCGCATAAATCAAAACGCCGATTAAATCGATACTGCATTT
>JBDKJX010000092.1:0-9046 GCA_039796405.1 Pseudomonadota bacterium | reverse complement strand
GGTCGATTGGTCATATCCCACCTGCGGAAGCAGAAGCAAATTATTATCGTAATCAAAGCGAGCAGGCCATGTTGGTCTGACTCAAACCAAACAGCCTCCGCGAAACCCGGTGCGATTCACTTCCCCCGCTTCAATAAGGCGCTTACGTTCGATGTATGCTGTCGAGGAAGTAACATAAAGTTGTCGAATGAATTCCACTCGCTGTTTTAGAAAATAACGAACGTCCACCAATCAATCTCCTGATGCCCAACGTAGAGGTCACCGGCGCTGCGCAGGCTTTATCGCCCAGCGTCCGTGTGGACCGCCGGGTTGGGCACGCTGGCGCTGAAGATGTTTCGCCAAGTTTGAAATGGAAAGTATCGGATCGGTTCGATGGATGACACGGTGACAGTTTGAGCAAACAATTGCCAGATCACCCAATTCTGTTTTCACGACACCATCAGCCTTGGCTAATGGCTGAAGGTGGTGCACCTCACAAACCCCATCGCCGAATTCTCCGTACACCTCTTTGAAATCGAATCCGCATGCCTCGCAGCAGAGTTTTCCGGTGGTTCGGAGGATTGCATCTTTTTTGGCTTTAACAATCGCCGAATTTCGCTCACGCCGGAGGTGTGCGACGAGACGAGGGTTACCTTCAAGAATGGACTGGCTCTGATCGACATCAGGTAGAGCGGGGATAACCCGCTCATTGATGAGCGAAGTGACGCGGTTCACAATTTCTTGGCTTTCTTCCTTGTCTGCGAACCAAACATTGCTTTGGCCAATTCCGCCTTTTACTGCTCTCGGAATCATTAGTTCTCGCTGTTCGACTGGAAGTAATACCGCCTTATCAGCTGGGGCCTTGATTCGGAAGGTGCTAACGCCGTTCTTCTTTTGAATTGCTCTTGGTTTTGCAATTTTCTGAGCTTCGCGAAAGACAGTCGCATCCTTGTACCAACCGACGACGACAGTTCCCCCACTTTCAGGCCCGGCTGTCCATACGACGGTTACACCACTCACGGACTCATCTTTTTTGCCGGCGCCCAATTTCTCGATCTTGATTTGGCCAGTAGGTTGGACATATCCGTAAAGAGTTCCGGCGTTGTTGCTGAAGTTGCAGACTTCGTGGCCTGTTGAGTGCTGGTTGTATTCGCCGCCCCGTTCGATTGAGTCACCATCAATACCGTTGTAGTGGTTCATCCACCCGACATTGCAAAACAAGATTGGCATTGCGACTCCTAAAGTGCCCAACGTCAAAATTAAGCAGCTGGCCCACGCTGCACTTAAACAAAAAGCCGCACGTTCCGGCCAGTCTGCTTGAATGCCATGTTAGGCGTAGTGCCGCTGCATAAAAAATAATGCTCACGTTTTTCGTAAAAAACCACAAAACTAAATAATGAAACCACAAAAACGGAGCAAACGAATTAAACACGTATTAATAAATAGCCCAAACAGAAGGCTGCGAACACAGAATAAAAATATCAATACACCACAACACAAACTGCCACCACAGCGCGCCAACAAAAACAAAAAAAAATGGTAGACGTGCCTAACAAGATGTAGACACCCTAAAACGGCAGAAAAACCACCACCTTGGGCGTATAAGAACGCTAAGCCCCCTTGAAAGATCTTGCGGGGCGCGGCTTGAAGTATTTTATGCCGATATAATACACCCGATTGAGCGGGGATTCCCACCTTTGTATTGTTTTTAGTCAGGTTCGTGATTTATTTAGCATGTATAATTGTAAGTTTTTGTCTAAATTTTGTATGTAAAGCATGGGCTAGGTCTTACATTCCACATAAAATTTACAGTGTGTTTGCAAAGTAATAATTCCCTGTTTCTCAATTGGGAATATAAAACGACGCACGTTTTTAAAATTAATCATGGCATTAAAAAAGCCCCGCAAAATTTTTGCGGGGCTTGAAAAGAGCGCTAAGTCAAAAAAGGGGAATCTTTAGAATTTGTAAGTTAGCTTGGCCGAAGCAATGCGGTCTCGCGGGTCTGCTCGGGTGTAGTCAAAGAGGCCAGTTGAAGAACTTTGCTGTGCTTGTAACTGTTTTCTAGCTAAGACACCTATTGGAGCTTGTAACGGGAGAGGCCCTAGCTGGCCAGCTCTTCACCCAGCGCAGTGATCAGCTCAGGAATAAACTGACGCAGCTCACCCACAGATAGCGCGAAGCTGGATTCAAACATCGCATCTTGGGTATCCACATCTGCGTCTTTTAGCTCGTCTTGCAATACATCTAGCATGCTCATGCGCTTGATTTCTAACTTTTCAGTGAGCTGGAAAGCAATCCTTTCATTCCAAGTTAGGCCCATTTTGCTCACCAATTTACCGGTGGCAAGGTGCTGTTTGACTTCATCACTGTGTAAATCTTGGCGAACAAAGCGGGCAATCGCGCCATCATCCCCTGGGAACTTCAATTCGCAATCGGCATCTAGCTCAAACGGTACGGGTACTTCGTTTTCTAGCCAGCTGGTCATGGCGGTTTGTGGGGTGATTTGGGTTTGAATCAGGCGAGTGGGTAGGCTGCCCAAAGCTTCTCTGAGTGAGACCAGTAAGTGCTCTGCTTTAGACGCTGCGGAGCTGTTCACCATGATGAGGTTTTGTTTTAAATCGATCAGCGCACGGTGGGTGCTCACGCGGGTAAAGGCGCGCGGGCGCAGCTCTTCTGCCACACGCTCACGGATATCCTTGGCTTCTTTACGGCCCACTTTGCGCGCTTCTTCTTCCTCAATATGGCGGATACGCTCTTCTGCTTCTTGCTTGACCACCACGGCAGGTAGGATTTTTTCTTCGGTTTTTAAGCAGACCAAAACCATATCTTGGCGAGCAAAAATAAACTCGTCCGGCACGTGTGGTGCAGGTGGAATCCAGCCTTGCGACATTAAATCATGGCTGCCACAGGGGAAAAATGGCTTTTTAATTAAGCATTCGGCAATCGATTCGGCCGAAAGGGCATGTTCGGGGCTAAGACGGTAGAGCTGAATATTACGAAACCAGAGCATGGCAGGGACTCGACTAGAGGCAGAATGGGGATTTTTTACTTGCTGAGCTTACGGGCTCAGAAGGAAATGGCTGTTCTTAATTTTCGATAAATTAAGCGTTACTGCCGTGATTGTCCAGCCAAAAATTTGCCCTTAGCGTGGCGACTAAAGTAGCGCGACGTATTTTGATCCGGATGCCTGCGCCAAGCACCGTCATAGGTAGGATCGGAGTATTTGCTTGATCGCGGGGCTTACATCATTATTTTTTGCTGGCGAACAACTTTTGCAACACGCAGTAAATCCGGTTGAGCGCTGCCGCTTGAAATGGCATAGCCCATGTTTTTATCCACCCAGTAAAACACATTACCGGCCCGTCTTTACCAAACTGAAAGGCGGAGGTGCCCTTGGTTTGAGAAGGGATTTCTTGGGTGACATACAGCGTGAGCCTTTGGCCGGATGCATCGTGGTACATCAGTTGGGGGACCGGCCCGCGCTCGCCTGGTGGTCGCCAGGGTATACAGGCTGGGCGGCTTGATCGGGGCGCCTAAGCGATTCGATAGCCAGTTTTCCAGCTATTGAGCTTGATCCGCGCCCACTTCAACAGGACGGCGGGTGCTCAAGCTGTAAACAACATGGGCCACAGCGGCCCGTTGGGCAAAACCGGCTAGCTTATGGGGGGCATCAACACCGGCAGAGGGCGGGATAATGGCGGTTTGGCGGCATATTGCAGGCGGGCGGATCGTTTTTTATTGAGCACGGGGTTGTATAAATCACGCAAAGCTTGTTTTTGCGTCAGATAGCTTTGCATGCGCCGTGCTTCATCGAGATGCGCCGCTAGATAAGTTTTGCATGAGCATATTTGCAGCGCCTGCATTCCCTTTGTATTTAAGAGCCACTTCTTTGAATGAAGGCCCCACAATTTTGGTATCAACAGAATGACAGGCTAGGCCATTATTCTTTAGAGCGAGTGCCATGCCATCGGCAGCGAAAGAGTGGCTGGCTAAAAGGCTGAAAGAGAAAAATAGTGCAGTTTTTCCTAGCAGATTCATATATATCCCGTGGTGTGTTTATTGATTTAGTTTTTCACTAAAAAACTGGTTTTTAATGCTTGTGATCTGGCTGTTTCTTATTCATTCTTAGTCAGTTAAATTTTGTTTTTTAGCAAAAAGGGCCGTGCATAGCGCGACTTAGGCGGTGTTTTAAGTGCTGTGTGTCTTCCCTTACTCGCGCGTCTATGTCATTCTTGAGGTGTATTGAGAATGGTTTTTAATCTCCGTGGCATGTGTTTACATTTTAATGAAGGAATTCCCGTGAAGCGTCTTGTTCTTGCCTCTCTGCTTGTTGCTACTTCGCTTGCTCATGCTGAAAGTGTGACTTTGTATTCGGCTCGCAATGAGCAGCTCCTGAAGCCTTTACTCGACGCATTTACTAAAGAAACGGGTGTTGAAGTCAAGCTGCTTACCGATAAAGAAGGCCCTTTGCTTGAGCGCTTACGTGCAGAAGCGCAAAACACGTCAGCGGATGCTTTGATCACGGTGGATGCGGGTAATTTATGGCAGGCCTCTAAAATGGGGCTGTTGAAATCGATTCAATCCAATACATTGAATGACAATATTCCTGCGCATTTACGCGATCCTAAGGGCGAGTGGTACGGCCTGTCGGTAAGAGCACGCACCATGTTCTTTAATAAGAACAAAGTAAAAGCCACCGATTTATCTAGCTATGAAGATTTGGCCAATCCAAAGTGGAAAGGCAAGCTGTGCCTGCGTACCTCCAAAAAAGTGTACAACCAGTCTTTAGTTGGCATGATGATTGCCCAGTATGGCGAGCCTAAAACCGAGAAAATCGTTCGGGGCTGGGTGGATAATCTAGCGACCGATGTGTTCCAAGACGATACCGCCATGCTGAAAGCGATTGCAGCGGGCCAGTGCGATGTGGGGATTGCTAATACTTACTACTTTGGCCGCCTGATTGAGGCGCAGCCTAACTTGCCAGTCAGCATTTTCTGGGCGAATCAGCAGGCCGAAGGCGTGCATGTAAATGTATCGGGGGCGGGCGTGACGCGTTACGCTAAAAATCCTGAAGGTGCTATCAAGCTTTTAGAATGGTTGTCGTCAGATAAAGCGCAAAATCTTTACGCCGATAAAGATATGGAATTCCCAGCTAATCCTAAAATTAAGGCTTCCTCCTTGGTGGCTGGCTGGGGGCCGTTTAAGTCAAATGTGATTAATGTATCTAAAGCGGGAGAGCTGCAGTCCAGTGCGGTGCGTTTGATGGATAGGGCGGGTTATCGTTAACAGCACTCGTTGTGGCGAAATAAGGATTGTTCCTTGTAAGCTGATTGTGCGCACTCCATAATACGCAACGGGCAAGCAGATCTCTGCTTGCCCGTTTCTCATCTGGGCTTTCATCTTTATGCAAAAACCGTTTTCCAGAGGATCTCTGTACGTCTTGCCCATTGCCTTACTTACATTAATTCCTCTGCTCGTGGTGCTGTCTTCCTTCTTGCACCCACAGCCAGAAATTTGGCAGCATCTCTCTGAGTATGTGCTACCCCGCGTGTTGAAAAATACCGCCGTTTTGTTGCTGGGCGTGTCCGTGGGTGTGTTGCTGCTGGGGGTTTCGTTGGCTTGGCTTACTGCGGTGTGTGATTTTCCGTTGCGGCGTTTCTTTGCATGGAGCCTGATGCTGCCGCTGGCCATGCCCGCCTATGTGTTGGCCTTTGTGCAGGTTGGGTTACTCGATTTTACCGGCCCAGTACAAACGTTGCTGCGCGAGTGGACGGGTGATTCGGCTTGGTTTCCGCGTATCCGCTCAACAGGCGGGGTGATTTTGGTGCTCACGCTGGCGTTTTACCCTTACGTTTACTTGCTCGCCAGGAATGCTTTTCTAACGCAGGGAAAACGTGCGCTTGAGGCGGCACAAATGCTGGGCATGTCGCGGTGCATGGCGTTTTTTAAGGTTGCGCTGCCGATGGCACGGCCTTGGATTGTGGGTGGCTTACTTTTGGTATTAATGGAAACGCTGGCAGACTTTGGCACGGTGTCTATTTTTAATTTTGATACCTTTACTACGGCTATTTATCAGTCATGGTTCTCGCTATTTAATCTGACTGCGGCATCGCAATTGGCCTCAATTTTAGTGCTGTTTGTGCTGGCGCTGGCCGTGGCCGAGCAGTGGGGGCGGGGCCGTCGGCATTATGCGGTAAGGGGCGGAACGGCTGAGCGTATCGTGCTGCGTGGTGCGGGCCGTTGGCTTGCCGTGGTGTGGTGTGCGTTGGTGTTGCTGATTGCTTTTATCATCCCGATGATTCAGCTTTTGGTGTGGGTAAAGGGCGTTTGGGCGATGGATTTTGACGCTCGCTACCCTGGGTTTATTTTGCGCTCGATTGCGATCGGCGCTATGGCGGCCTTGCTGGTCACTGCTTTTGGCTTACTGCTGGTCTATGTGCAGCGCCGCTACCCAGATACCCGCTGGCTGGTGCGCATCGCCACCTTGGGTTATGCCGTACCGGGCACGGTGCTGGCTGTGGGTGTGTTTATCCCCATTGCTTGGTTGGATAATTTACTGATTCCGATCGTGGCTTACTTTGGTGTGGCTACTACGCAAGTATTAAAAGGCACTTTAGTAGTGATGCTATTGGCCCTTGCCGCACGTTTTATGGCTGTGGCCTTTGCACCTATCGATACCGCCATGCAAAGAATTACCCGTAATCAAGAAGATGCAGCAAGATCTTTGGGCCTGTCCTCAAGGCAAGTGCTCAGACGTGTGCACTTACCGCTGCTGCGTGGTGGTTTGCTAACAGCGATGCTGATTGCCTTTGTGGATGTGATGAAAGAAATGCCCATTACTTTGATGACTCGCCCATTTGGCTGGGATACCTTGGCGGTGCGCGTCTTTGAAATGACTTCCGAAGGGATGTGGGAACGCGCCGCCCTGCCGAGTTTCTTTATTGTGTTGATGGGTTTGATTCCGGTGATTTTACTGGTCAGGAAAACCGAAGATTAGTGCCGTTATTGTGTGATTTTTAAACCCCAAACCTTGCACCACGGAGAAACATCCCTTTGGGTTTTCTCCGTGGCTCTTGTGTATTCCTTTTCTTTCGTGGTGCAAGGCTTGGGTTTCCATCTGTGCTTTTAGCTCAATAGTGATCTGTAATGCCGAGGGTTTATATGCTGCAATTGTCTGATCTTGCGATTCGCCTTGGTGATCGTACCGTGGTTGAAAACCTATCACTGGATTTACAAGTGGGGGAGATTGGTTGCCTGCTTGGGGCCTCTGGCTGTGGTAAGACCACGGTATTACGAGCCATTGCGGGCTTTGAAAAGCCCGCAGCAGGACGCATCGTGCTGGCGGGTAAAGAGGTGAGTAGTGCAGCAAAAATGCTGCCTCCAGAGCAGCGCCAGATTGGCATGGTGTTTCAAGATTACGCGCTTTTCCCTCACCTTACCGTGGCGGGCAATATTGCTTTTGGCTTGCGTGGGCTAGGCAAAACAGAGCAGACCACGCGGGTGGCCGATGCTTTAAAACTGGTAGGTTTAGATCATGTTGAGCAGCGCTATCCGCATGAATTATCAGGCGGCCAGCAGCAGCGCGTAGCCTTAGCGCGTGCGCTGGCCCCGCGCCCACAACTGTTGTTGATGGACGAGCCTTTTTCAAACTTAGACGTTGAACTGCGTGAAAGACTGGGGCAAGAAGTGCGTGCCATATTAAAAGCGGCAGGAATGACGGCCATTTTGGTAACGCACGATCAGCGGGAAGCCTTTGCCGTGGCGGATAAAGTAGGCGTGATGACTGAAGGCCATATCCGCCAATGGGCCACGCCTTACGATTTATACCACCAGCCGCTGGATCGCTTTGTGGCCGATTTTGTGGGCGAAGGCGTATTGCTGCCAGGGATAGTTGCTGCGGGTGGCAAGGTTGAGTTTGAGCTGGGGATTGTGCACGGTAAAATGCCCGAAAACTGCTGCATGGGTTGCGTTGCCGATGTGCTGGTTCGCCCTGATGATGTGCTGCATGACGACGCAAGTAGCACGAAGGCCAGAGTACTGGCAAAAGCATTCCGTGGGGCGCAGTTTCTTTATACCCTAGCCCTACCTTCAGGGCAGAAAGTCTTATCTCTTGTGCCTAGCCATCATAATCATGCACTTGGTGAGGATATCGGCATTCGATTAGAAATTGACCACGTGATTGCATTTAAGCGTAGTTAAAATATTGGCAGGTGTTTTTAGACTAAGCTGGCGCGCATAATACATATTAATAGAAGCAGATTAGTGCGAAGCCCTACAATCTAAGGGTTACATTAATACTCAATATGGCTTATGCCGCACAGCCTAAATACACGTAAAAGTGGAGTATAAATAGCGTTTACTTGATTTTTTATCATTCAATTAGGGCGTGATATTAATTGTACGTTTAAAAAATTAAATGCGTTTTTTTATGTTTAAAAACAGCATAAGTGTTGATTGCAATGCACTAACTGTTTGTGTGTTTAGCGGGCTGTGTCTTGTTTTATTTATCGCCGCGCAGCGTCAATTAAAAATTAGGTTTTATCGAAACTAGCTAGGGGATCTTTTATGTTAATCAGAAAACTCACCCCCAATGATGCCGCCGCACTTAAAGCAATCCGGCTGGAGGCGGTACAAGACTCCCCAACTTCGTTTTGGCCTAATGCTGAGGAAACTCAAGCGCGTGAGCTAGCTAGTTTTTGCCAGCAATTAAGTGATCCTTATCAAACGGTGTATGGTTTTTTTAAGAACAGATTCAATTGTAATTGCGGGTTTAAAACGGTAGGCCTTAGCCAAGTTGAAACATAAGGCCGCTATATTGGGCGTGTATATCGACTACCCATTGCATAACCGACGATTTCACAGGTGAATACATCTTTGATTCCGGCCAAATAGAGCCAACCTTCCGCGGTCGGAAGTAGAGTAAGAGACGGGGCGTAGTCATACTATTTCCCCGTCTCTCCTCTCCGAACCGGACTTGCACCTTTCAATGCATCCGGCTCTCCATCTAAGTGCTGCTCATCGCAAAGGCAACCTCACCATACCTTGACTCAATAGTGCTGATCGGCTT
>JBDKJX010000091.1:0-9161 GCA_039796405.1 Pseudomonadota bacterium | reverse complement strand
GCAGCAACAAGCAGCTAGGCAGCAACAAACTGCAAAACAAGCTGCAAAGCAGTGCGGAAAAGGGAGTGGGAGTAGGCACGACCAATGGTGCGCAGTTGCAATGGCAAGAAAGCGCTGGAAAACTGCAAATCAGATGGAATGCGGGGCAATACCCACACCTCAGCGTGCTGCACATCAGCAAAACACGTCAAGTGCTGGCTAACCAAGCACAGGGCGGTCTTCTTACGGTGGATACAAAGTCCCTTCCTGCGGGCGGTCAGTTTGAAATATCGCTCTCTGACGGGCTAAACCCACGGCTGATGTATATCAAACGCTAGTCATAAGACATCTAGCACACAGGCGCTCTGCTCATACAGAGTGCCTGTGGTAACGGCCAATGCCTATGACTTAAGTGCTGCAGACACGTTAATCCAGCAAATCCATATGGCACAAAAAAAGCGAGCCTAAGCTCGCTTTTTCTTCAATCAAACCACCATCATCTTAGTGATCGTGGCCGTGCTCACCATGTACATGGCCGTGTTCAAGTTCTTCTTCACTTGCTTCACGAACCGCAGCAACAGTACCCACAAAGCGAATAGTCATACCCGCAAATGGATGATTTGCATCTACTACTACACGGTTGCCTTCGATTTCAGTCACGCGGAACAACAATACTTCGCCAGTTTCAGGATCATCGGCTTCAAACATCATGCCGGCTTCAACTTCCATTGGGAATGAAGATTTTTCTTCTTCACGCACTAAATCTGCATCATGTTCACCGAAAGCGTCTTCTGCTTCCATGGTTACATCAATGCTGTCGCCAACATTTTTGCCTTCCAATGCTTCTTCAACCAAAGGAAGAACGTTGTCATAACCGCCGTGCAGATATTCAATCGGCTCTTCGGTTTTGTCGATTTGTTTGCCAGTGGCATCGAACATTTCATAGTTTAAAGTTACAACGGTATTTTTTGCAATTTGCATGGGTTCACCCTAGCTGTTTCACGAGTTTAAGAATTTCCGCCGCATGGCCCTTAGGGACAACGTGATAAAACGCATGGCGGATCACGCCGTCCTTATCGATTACAAACGTGGAACGGTCTATGCCGTATCTTACCACGCCATGGGCCTCCCACTCATGTAGAGCGTGATAGAGCCTGCTTACTTCGCCATCTGTATCGGCTAATAAATCAAATTCTATGCCCTGCTCGTCTTGAAATTGCTCGTGTGACAAGCAATCATCCATGCTAACGCCTAGGATAACTGTGTCATATTGCCGAAATACTGCAGTGCGATCACTAAACTCTACCGCCTCAGTAATGCCACCTGGCGTGTGATCTTTATTAAAGAAATACAGCACCACATGATGCTGGCCGCGTAAACCTGCCAATTGAACATCATCCATCTGCGCGTCAGACAAGATAAAATCAGGCGCTATATCTCCAACGTTCAGCATGTGTTCTCCATGCGATAATTGTTGTAATCCATTCTGTTATAGAGCAAAACCATGCAACTTTTAGGCGGACTCAGTCCAGAAGAATTTTTAAAAGAATACTGGCAAAAAAAACCACTCTTGATTCGCAATGCTTGGGATAGTTTCCCAGAGCTTATGGATTACGCCCACTTAAGCGCGCTTGCGCAACGCGATGATGTGGAATCCAGAATCATTGAATACAAAAACCAGCGATGGAAAGCCGAATCCGGCCCGTTTCGCCCAGCCCGCTTAGCGCGTCTACCCGAAACCGATTGGACTATCTTAGTTGGCAATGTAAATCACCTTGTGCCACACATTGCTGAGCTACTTTATCAGTTTAATTTTCTGCCTTACACCAGACTAGATGACCTGATGATTTCTTACGCACCACCTGGCGGAAGCGTTGGCCCACATTATGATTCTTACGACGTGTTTTTACTGCAAGTTGGAGGAAAGAAACGCTGGCAGATCTCTAGTGACGACGCGAGTGGCTTTATTGAAGATGCGCCGATTCGAGTACTTAAAGACTTTAACCCCGAACAAGAGTGGATCTTAGAGCACGGCGATATGCTGTATCTGCCGCCCATGTACGCCCACCACGGTGTAGCAATAGAGCCAGGCATGACGTATTCCATTGGCTTTAGAGCACCTAAAACACAAGAAATTGCCGGAAAATTCTTAGAGTTTTTGCAAGATGAGCTATGCCTAGATGGAATGTATAGCGATCCTGATCGTCAGCCAACCAGCAAGCCAGCAGAAATAGATAACGAGTTTGTGGCTAAAATGGGTGAAATGCTGAAAAATATTACTTGGAACGATGACACGGTACGCCGCTTTGTCGGCAGCTATTTCACCGAGCCTAAGCCACACGTTTTCTACAATCAGCCCGATGATCCAATAGATATCGAAGAATTTGCCAGCGCCATCGCCAGCGGCGGGATTGCAATCGATGCCAAGGCTTTGATGCTGTACGAATCTGATCGCGTGTATGCCAATGGTGAAGCCCTAGAATTTGAACCAGAAGCGCTACCTTTTTTACGCCAACTGGCCGATCAGCGCAAATTACCCGCCGCCGATTACCCAGAGAGCCTGATTAATATTCTTTATGAATGCTACGAATATGGCTACCTGCAGCTTTCCTGAAGTACGCTCATTTGACCGCTACAGCGATTATCGCCTCGCTGTAGCGCAAATAATTGCTGCAGCACAGCACGAATTACTGCTGTGCGAGCAGGATTTTTCACATTCTGATCTAGGTAGCAGGGCCATTTATGATGCTTTATGGGCATTTTTTACCGCCAATCCCGCTGGGAAATTGCGTTTAATTGCATTTAATCCCAATTATTTAAGCCAACATTGTCAGTATTTTTTACAATTGACAAATAAGTTTAATCATTTAATTAAACTTCAATTAGCGCATGAGTCTTGTCATAATTGGCATCAAGGATTTATTTTGGCAGATCAAACCCATGCAATACGCCGTCATCATTTTGCTTGGGCGCGCGGTGAAATCACTAACAATGCAGCTGATGTTGCGATACTACAACAACAATTTAATGCCATTTGGGAACAATCTAGCCCATGTAGTGAATGGCAGCGCCTTTATCTATAGGGATTTAACATCTTGTTACATGGTGTTGCAGAATTCTTGCCTAATTAACGGTATTCATAAGGTGTTGGACTGTTCTTTCAAATAAAACGTGATATTATTTGGGCCGTCGGTCGTCACTGAATGATTGCAGTTTTTCAGCATCGATCCACGGTCGATTGCACCAATTTATTTCGTTTGTCCCATTCGTCTCTGTCAAAGGTAAGTTCATAATGAAAAAGTCCCTGCTAGTTGCTGCTCTGATCGCTGTTGCTCTGTCCGCTTGCGGCAAGAAAGAAGAAGCTGCTGTTGAAGCAGCATCTGCTGTTGTTGAAGCAGCATCTGCTGTTGTTGAAGCTGCATCTGCTGTTATTGAAGCAGCTCCAGTTGCTTCAGAAGCAGCTGCTTCAGAAGCTTCTGCTGCTAAGTAATTCGCAGGCAGTATTGCTTTAAAAAAGCCGACCGTAAGGTCGGCTTTTTATTTGCCAAAAACTAATAAGTGGCATATCAATTTAGCAGTCTTTATGTGCCTCAATTAAAAAAAACCGAATAAAATCAATAGTCAATGGAATATTGTGATTCTTTATTACCATGTAATAAACTATTTTTTCTTACTCGTGCATTCTAAATTATCCCGTGCGAATCAACATTCCTAGCCAGCCAATATCAATTGCACCTAAAGCCATAATTTAACAATAATTAACACGCAAAATATCACAACGCAAGACACCTCACCGCTCCCTACCCAAGCCAGTAAACTAACCGCAATGCTCTGCCTGAAAATGCCTGCAGTAGACCTAGCACGCCAAGGCGATAGGCCTTCAGACAATTGTGAATCAAACGCCAAGACTCAAGGCCTAGATGATAAAATAGGCCACATTTGAACGGGCAGCCGATACAAACAGCCATCTACTCGCGTTTTCCGTCGCCATAACAGCGTTTATATGCAGCAAATGGCCCACTCTGCTCTATGTAAAGCACCACATTAAACACCAGCAAAACACTCCCCCCCCGCTACTGGTAACAACGCATCAAAAAGGAAGCCTAATGACTGAAGCACACATTAATGTTGACCCTTCCGAGATCGCCAAATTCTCTGCGCTTGCACATAAGTGGTGGGATATCGAAAGCGAATTCAAACCACTACATGAAATCAACCCTCTACGTATCGACTTTATGCAAAAGCATGTCGATCTTGTCGGCAAAAAAATTCTAGACGTAGGTTGTGGCGGCGGCATCTTGGCCGAAGGCCTAGCGCGCCAAGGTGCAAGTGTGACAGGCATTGATTTAGCTGAAAAATCACTCAAAGTTGCCGAACTACATTTATTTGAATCAAAACTTGAAGTGGATTACCGCTGTATTCCCGTTGAACAGCTCGCCACAGAACAGCCAGAAAGTTACGACATCGTCACCTGCATGGAAATGCTGGAACATGTGCCCAGCCCAGCCAGCGTAGTTGCGGCTTGCGCACGCCTTGTTAAACCTGGCGGCTGGGTGTTTTTTTCTACCCTAAACCGCAATGCTAAAAGCTATATGCTGGCCGTGGTGGGTGCAGAATACGTGCTAGGCATGCTGCCACGCGGCACGCACGATTACGCTAAATTTATTAAGCCATCTGAGCTAGCCCGTATGACACGCAATGCAGAAATCGAAACCGTATCGCTCAGCGGGCTAAGCTACAACCCAATCACCAAAATATATAAACTCAATGATGATGCGGCAGTGAACTACCTGATCGCGACAAGGAAAGCACCTTAAATCAATAAACCAACCTAAAACCTTACAAGGAAAACACGATGATAACCGCAGTCCTGTTCGATCTTGACGGCACGCTTGCTGATACCGCGCCAGACTTAGGCGCAGCGCTCAACCGCCTGCTGGCCGAAGAAGGCCGTAAACCACAGCCTTACTCCGCCATCCGCCCACTGGCATCCCATGGCGCCCGCGGCCTGATCGAACTGGGCTTTGGCATCATTCCACAAGACGCCGAATTCACCGCCCTGCGCGAACGCTTCCTTGCACTGTACGAAGCCAGCCTATGTGAAGAAACGACGCTATTTGAAGGCATAGCCCCCCTTATCGAGAAAATTGCCGCCCGTGGCCTGCAATGGGGCATTGTCACCAATAAACCCGCCCGCTATACCGATCCACTGATCGCACAACTCCCCTTCCCTAGCCGCCCCGGCGTCGTGGTTTCGGGGGATACCGTTGGCGTAGCTAAACCCGACGCCAAACCCATGTACTTTGCCGCAGCCCAACTTGGCGTAGAGCCAGGCCACTGCATCTATGTGGGAGATGCCGAACGTGATATCGAAGCAGGCCGCAAAGTAGGCATGCGCACCGTACTGGCCGATTATGGCTATATCAGCGGCAGCGACAAACCCCATGAATGGGGCGCAGACCACCGCATCGCCCACCCACTTGAGCTACTTGCCCACCTGTCCAACTAAAGCGTGATATAGATGGCAAAATAAATCGCCGTCGACAAAAACCGCTAAGCCCTTGTTAACAATCAAAAAGACAGCGGGCCCCTTGCGTAAAGCCAGCGACTACACTAGGGCCAAGTCAGCAATACCAAGGGCCTAGCTTGTACAACAACAGCCTTACGCGTATAATCAGAGATCTTCATTGGGGCCGCCATGGTTTCGACGGGGGTTGCAAAGTGGATGAGGGCATACCGGGGTCTCAGATTCCCGTAAAACACTGAATTTATATAGTCGCAAACGACAATAACTACGCTCTAGCCGCTTAATCGCGCTAGACTCTGCACTACAGGGCCCATCGGGTAGGTCGCCTAAAAACGATACGCAGAGTCATTAAGATGGGATCGCTTTTGCTCGGGTTACTTGGGCAGAGGCTAAATCTAAGGTAACTCGTTCTCTCCAAGCCTGTCTGCCGGCGTGGTCGGGAATTAAAACCAAATGACATGACTAAGTATGTAGAACTCACTATAGAGTGCTTCCGGACGCGGGTTCGACTCCCGCCGGCTCCACCAGTACAAAGCAATGAAATCAGCCACTTAGAGAAATCTAAGTGGCTTTTTTTATGCCTAAAAAGGCCCTTTTAGGCCCAACAATAGCAACATTGATAGCAACATTCCTTACAAAAAAACCAGTTCAATTAAAAAAACTTGCATAAGCAAAGCAAGCCCGATGTGCATTAATTACATCAGCTTACCCAGCCAATACACCCTAGCTCTTATTGTGGGCCTAGTAAGCAAATATTAAGATTAGTGTACTAATCTTGGTTCCTTATAGGTAGCAGGCATGAAAAGAGTAATACGCTTAGGCGACCAAACCAGCCACGGCGAAGTAGTAATAAGTGCTGCATCAACGAGCAATATGTTTGGCAAGCCTATTACCCCAAAAGAATTGCTAATTTCCCTCGAACGCTCAAACCGTATGGTTGGTAAAATTAATTACCCTAAAGTGGCTAAATAATGAAAAGAAAGTATTTTTATGTTTTATTGGTTGTTCTACAGGCGGCTTTCATTTTTAGCTCTGGGGTATTTAGAAGAAGGGCATGGAAATTAGCCGATATAGACGACCTGCTTTTGCCCTCACAATTTTTATCGACATCAAATTGGCTATTCTTACTGTGGCTTGCAACTATTGCATGTATAGGATTAATTGCGGCTAAAGATAAAGAAAACAGACTGGTCTTGGTTCTTTTCCCTATTGTAATACTGCCAAGTATTGAGCTTATGTGGTGGATTTTTTACTCAATGTGATTGTCTTTTAGAAAGAGTACCGATGAAACACAAAGCCCCACTAGACTGCCTATTCCTCTTGGCATCTTTCGCAAACGCTGGAAATACTTATTGATGGGTATGAGAGCGACTACAGCACCTTATCCGGCACTATTTTTAAATCAGCAGATAAACATGAGCTAGAAGCATTTAGCACACCACACGGTGAAAATATAAAATACTCATGGGGCGGAGAAATTAAAGGCCAGCAGCACCATGTATCAGTCAGTAATGAGTTAATTAAAATTGATGGCAAGCCTTTGAAAATGCCAAGCAAGGGTATTTGCTGGCGAAATGGCAAGCATCGTGGACCTGGGAAAGAGCACCGATGTTTATTTATCAAAAAATTATACTTGCCTTGAAATTGTCTCCCCCTCTGCCAGTGGAACAGCGGTCAGGCATACATCAGTATATTTTATGAGCTAATGATTTACAGTAAATAATCGTTTATTGAAAGAATACTATTTTTTTTGGATTAAAATCTTAACATTTAAACCTTGCGTATAAAATTTAGGAGTAGATTATGCTCTATTGCATATAAAAATGCTTACCAATTAATCGTTTATCAAACTCAGAAAAAGTTAATGGCATTGTCGCCGATGGAATTAAATTATTTGAGAACAACGAAACCACCCTATGTCAAAACGGTAAATCTAGCCAATTAGTTATTAATTGTCACGGCGGATGGAAGGAGTTAGAGAAAGAATTAAGTTATTTCACCCGTCAAGTAGGTGACGGCTGGGCAGAAGTCCCAAAAGGCATGCGGCTAGATTTTTATACAGCAGATGGAGACTTTACAAAAGGCTCTAGTGTATTAGCTGAAGTGTCGTTGCGCTCGGATGAGGCATTGCTTGATGGCATCAAGCCTAGAACGGGATTATCTTCTGATGATTTATTAAAGCTTGCACAGATGAGAAACACCTCGCCAGAACAAATGGAAGCAATGTTACTTTTGTCAGCAATTGGGGTTAAAGAAACAGTGCAAGAACTAACTACAGTAAAAGATTATGCGCTATTCATCCATGAACAAAATGACCAAGTTATAAAATCATATAAGGAAGGTTCTTATGGGCGTGATATTGATATCGCGCTTGTTACGGAGAAAGAACATAAAAGACATTTATCGGATGTTTTTGAAGCTATTTTAAAATCAGGGGCTAATTATCAGGTAATACATTTTGGTGCATGTCGCGTTAGTCGTTAAGAAACTGTGACTAAAATTGTATAAATAGTAATCCCCCTCAAAATAATCATACGTAAAAGTAAAATTACGCAATCCCCCTCAATAGGGGGATATTGCGTGCCTTGCAATAACAGGCAAGAAATACGCAAATTATGCCAGCGTTTATATAAGCAATTCACCGTCTAGGGCCATATTTGGCGGGGCTTAAGCCTTCATCATACAGGTGCATAAAAAATAGTGTCTTACGTGGGCAGGCGTGGCAGTGTCACGAGGGCGCGCACTGGGGAATACTACAAAATAAAAGACCCAAGGCATGTCAATGCGTCACTGGAGAAGCCCCCTGTAGACTCTACTAACCAATTCATCATCATGCCATCCCAAAATATACGCTAGCGGAGGAGTAACAATGTGATCTACTTAAACAAGTAAAGTAATTTAGTTATTATTACTATAATTATATTTAATATCACTACTTTTTATTTTTAATTAAATTTTTTATAAAAAACCCCTATTAAAAAAACAAACCTACTTCTAAATAGATATCGTTACACTCCATACAATCGGCCCTAATCATGCCCTTTACTTAACAAAGCGCATGATTGCTTGGCTACAAGTGGCAAAAAGAGAAAAACACGCCGCTTATTTGACGTAATTTATACGAAAATTTCATACCGAATTCCATTTTGTTGATGAAATTAAAAAATAAGAATAATCAGGTAAATCATTGCTTTGAACATTAATTTACTGAAGGGCACAGAATGTACGACTAAGAAAAGCGTGCCTCGCCATTATTTATTAGATTTCACTTGTATGCGGGCATTTATAAGTCTATGACTATATCAAACACTTACTCTTGGATTAAAAAGGCATGTCATGAATATCCTAAATCAATTCTCTGTAGGCGGCAGATTACTTGCTGGCTTCTTATCCTGCGCACTGATTACCTTAATTCTAGGCATCGTTGGCTTTCATAGTGCCGCATCCATGCAACACCTAACAGCAGATATGCACGACAATCAGCTTGTGCCGATAATGGATTTATCCGATGCCAATATGCAGGCTATTTATCATCACCGTGCCCTGTATGCGATTGCGCTGGAAACCGATGACAATAAAATGGCCAAACTTGAAGAAGGCATGAAAGGCAATGAAAGCAAGCTAAAAGAATTGCTGGATAAATACAGAGCCACCC
>JBDKJX010000090.1:0-9231 GCA_039796405.1 Pseudomonadota bacterium | reverse complement strand
AAAAAATGGACGATGCCAATTCAAAATTGGCGCATGGCGCTAAATCGTTTCGTTATAGAATTTGGTGACCGCCTAAACGGCCACCATTAATTCCACAGGCATTTACACAGAAAGATTTACAGGCTCATATTTATATAAATCACCATCACGCTCAGCATTCAATTTACGCATAGCACTATTTTTTTGTGAGCTAATAGTTTGCTTGCTCCGGTGTAACTGTGCGGCAATTTCATTCACCGACATCCCACCTACGAATAGTCGTACAACTTCAACCTCTCTATCCGTCAACACAGGCACTCTATCAAGACTCGCAGTCGCATCATTTATTTCACTCAAAACGCGGGCTACTGTTGTCGAGAAATGGCTACCACCACTATATGCAGCGTGAATAGCCGGAGCCAAATGAGATAAATCATCTGACTTACTCACAATGCAGCGCACCCCCTGAGAAAGCAAACTCCGCAATACCAAACTGCTGTTCACTGAAGTCATCACCACGATGCCCAATTTAGGATAGAGGCGCTTCAAAGCGCTCAACATACTACTTCCATCGCCATAAACACCACCCGGCATTGAGTAATCGCTCACCAAAACGCTACAGCCATGCAACTCAAGCAACTTAGCGATCTGCGTCGAATTACTGGCACAGCCCTGAACTCGAATGCTGGGTGAATCGCCCAAGCTGGCAATTACACCCAATAAAACGGCAGGATGATCGTCTGCAATGATAATATCAATCCCAAACGCAGCCATATCTACGCTCCTTATAAAAATCCAGCACACATCAGGTGCCATATATTTTTTATCAATGCCAGAACTAGGATCAGCAATTGGTAAAGCCAGCTTTAGCACGCTCAGCAACACACAACTCCCGCTCTAGCGCCAGAGAAATTTTTAAGTTTTCAGTATAGCAATAGCTCGTTCATCTCAGAGTACAAATTCCTCTTCCCCACAATACAGGCAGAACGAATACCCATCTGTATTTCTTCGTGGAAGTATGGCTCTCTTCGAGCTTGTAAATTAATCTTACTTAGATTAATACCCTAGATAAAATAAAGAAAATAGGATCATGCCAACTATTCCTTACCATATAGCCCTGCCCTACCAATAATAACTCTTAAGTCAACAAGAAATACAAACATCAAGTATATCGAATAATATGATAAAAAGACACGGAACAAATATTAAATTAGATTAAATTATAGCGGACTGGTACGAATATAAATTTATAATTTAATTCACTTCAAATACAATATTTATTTTTTAAAAATAGCATAAAGTCACCGAGGACATACGAGCCTGCAGCAGATTATATCTATTGAGCGCTATAATCGTATAGCGCATTATCAATAACTGGCTTGTGATGATATTAAAAGTATTACGGAAGCACAAAAAAATCGCGATTCAGTGACTTTGGACTTACAATAACGAGCGCCTGCATGTGCGGTTGTGTGACATCACCTTGAAACGAAAATTGGCATTACATGACTGCCCTCTACAACAAATTACCCAACCATTTAATGGCATTACAAAAACGATAAAACCTTACGCACATAGGCTTGAGTTTCTGGGTAAGGAGGAATCGCGTTACCGTATTTACGTACAGCGCCTTCACCTGCATTATAAGCAGCCAAGACTAATGATAAATCGGCTAAAAATACGTTATTTAACCACTTAAGGTAGCGCGCTCCTGCACGCACATTCGCCCTTGGGTCTAACGCATCACTAGCACCAAAACGACTAGCAGTAGCTGGAATTAACTGCATTAAACCCAGCGCCCCTTTGGCCGAGCGAGCCTCTGGATCATACTGCGATTCAACTTTAATAACGGCATGCAATAAACGTGGATCTACCCCCTCTTCTTGTGCAATTGCATCAATAATGGGAAATAGCTGACGCTTCTGCTCAGAAAGCTTAATTACTTTAACAGTGCGCTTTGGTTCGACAATACTTGAGCGGTACAGCTTGTGAGGATTGAAGTGTTTAAATCGTGAATCAGCTGCCTCAGCGCTAATGCTCAATTGCCCATTCTCATCCACAAAAGCATAAATCCCCGCATGCACTCGCGAACTCCCCCAAAACATCAATACAAAAAGCATAACTTTACTGATAAAAAACAATATAAATCCTCCTGAAAAAGCACTTACCAATCAGACTCCAGCTTAATATCCCCATTGTCTTCATCCGGAAAAAAAGTCATGTCAGAGAAACGGTCGAAAAAGTAAGCTGTCGCTGTTAATTGGGTACATACCCCAAGAAATAAACTTTCCAACGGTGTCATGGGCTCCTTCTGCCCATCACACGCCTTAGCACTCCCCTTACAAAATGCAAACGCGGCTTGTAAATCAGCAGTGCGAGGAAAAGCAGGCTGTCCATCGTCCCCCCGCATCGACTTTGCATAGCTGATCATCTCGTTAAAGGTGAGTTGCCGCCCATGCTTCGTTGCCGCAGCAAATTGGCTCTCTAATTCTGCATAAAGTTTCTTATGTAAAATCTGCTTCGGCCCCTCTGCCGTGATTGTTTTAGGCACATCGCCCGTTTTGCCTGCAGAGCAGGTGTGAAGACCAGAACGGGGCTGCTCCACATTTGCCAAACAAGCAGCCGCACGACCAGCAAGGTCTTGAATGCCGGTTGGCATTGCTTGCATAGAAGAAGGCTGAGAGCTTATAGGCATAATTTTAAACCCTGACACGGGCTTCTCCTTCCGCTAATTGAGAAGCACCTTTGTGCTCCTCTAACTGATACAACCAGGCTTGCGTCGATTTCACCCTAAGCGCTTCACACCGCTCTGCTAGGCTCAAACTTTCTAAGGTTTGCTTGAGTTTATGATCCATCTCATTCAACACATGCACGGGAGAAAACTCCTGTACATGTTCACCATATTCAAGCATAAAACGCTCACCCGTATCGATTTGCATATAAGGCTCAAACCCCAGTACTTCCCTGACCCGCCGCGCCATTTGAAGAGTTTGGGCCTTGCCACGCTGGGGTAAAACAATGCGAAGCGAGCTTACCTTAGGCGCTTTACTTAACCAGTCTTCCAAAAGTTGCAAAAGCAAAGAAGGCACATCCAAAGCATCACTCAAAGCCTTACGCATATCATCCTTAATGCGGCTTTCAATATCTGCTTGTAACTGAGCACTACCCTGTAAATGCGCATAAACCTCATGCAGACTCTGTGCCAGGCCAGTCCTAAATCCATCGGTATAAGCCGCCTGATAAATTGCCTGCGCTTGCGCATTGGCCTCACGCAATATGCTGCTAGCACGAGCCTGAGCCTCGCTTAAGGTAGCATGGCTGCGTTCACTATCGACCAGCTGGCGTCGCCGTATAAGCACATCCTGTTGAATCTGAGTATGTGGATTAAGGGTTATTTGTCTTGGCATAATCGATGGCAAAGTTCAGTAAAGTGTGGTTGGGCTCAAGGCCGGGCGGCATAGCAATATTAAGCTGCTCTGGTGCAAACAGCAGCGGCAGCCTCTGTGCAAGCGCATTGGGTAATTGCGGTGCAAACAACAACAAATAACTTGCCCCTAGTGCTTGCGCACGGGTTTGTATGCAGCCTTTATCAGGGAGTGCAATTTGAGGAGCAATGATTGGCAATCCCAAGTAAGACTGCTGCATCAAGCTGAGTGAGGCCAATTGCCCACTGCGCACGAAATCAGCCCGTCCAAGCTTACAACCAAGTAAAGTAGCGGCCGTTCTTAAATGACTCCAATTGCTGACCAGTGTGCGCATCAGCTCACTTGTGGCAGTCGCAGCGGGCAAATTACTACATAGCCCCAAATGGGCTAGTAAATGCGAATTTAATATCTGCTGCTGAGCGGAGCCTTGGGGACGATCTAAAGATTTAAAGCGCTGCGGATGAATATAATCAGCGGGCGCATAAAGCACACTTAATAACCGCTTCATCACTGCGCTTCCCGCTTCGACGGGTATAAGCGCCGTCCGAATTTAATCCAGCACAGCATTAGAGTTCCACCAAGTAGACCGAGAAAAAGTACGCAAAGCCCGCCCAACAACCAAGGCGAAAGCGCTGTTTTCACCAAAGGCGAGGAATGCTGAGCAAGTGGCTTTTTAGCAAGCACCACAGAAATATCATCGTAATTTACAGTTTGAAAACTATTTTTCAGAAATCGCTTAATTTCATTAATCAATAAGGGTTCATTCACATCATTTTGGTAAATCACCAAAGCGGATAAATGCACTCCGCCAACTTGCTTACGCGTGTCCACCCCTTCCACGTCATAACTCAAATGCAGGCGAGCAGAAACAATCTCGGGCATCGTAAGCAAAGATTGCTCTAAACGCTGCTCAATGGCTGAATACAGGCGCGCTTTTTCAGCCCGAGGGGAAGAAACGAGTGATTCAGCAGGGAATAACTGGCTGATTTCAATACGTGCCTTAGATGGCAAATCTCGCGTTTTAAGCAGATCAACTGCAGCACTAAAATCTTTTTCATCGACCAAAATGGCATATCCAAGCTTGCCCGCATCTTTTTTATTTGCGGCTATATTGGCCTGCTGCAAGACAGCCAACACCTCATTAGCCTGGCGCTGATCCAGAGATTTTAATAGCTCTTGCTCACAGCCCGCCAACAGCACGCAACACGCCAACAAGCAGGCACGTAAACAGTTAAACATTACTGAGCCTTTACCAGTGTTTCAACAGTACTCACAGCCTTACGAGCCAGCGTACTGGCGAGTGATATATCGAGAGTGTAATTAGCAATCGCCATTTGCATTTCATAGAGTTGCGCGGGATTAGTCACAGCAGCACTATTGATGCCATCAGTCACCGCGCCACGACGCACATCAGCATCCACACTCATACGGGCAAAGGCTTGGCTTGCGCGCTCAGCCAAGCCCATACTGGGCTCAGCAATAGGCATACTGCTATCAAGCGACATCGATACAGAGGAAATAGGTACTATATTCATTGTGTTTTTTACTTATAAAATGGATAGGCTCAACCTTGTTATTGGTCTCACCCCACTGGTCATATAACTCATACTCCCCAGCAAAAAACGGGGGAGTACGCAAATTTTCCTGTCGTTAAACGACATCCGTGGCACGTTAAAAAAACGGGTATTAACGGAAGTTTTGCACAGTACCCGCAGCAATATCCTTAAATGCCTTAGAAGCATTGGATTGTGCGTTACGATAAATCGTGTATTCACTCAAAGATGACTGCACCTTCGCCAGCAAAGATGGATCCGTCGGGTTCGCTGTAAGCTCCTTGAGCGCTGAGCTAAGAGCTGCGTTTAAATCCTTTACGCCAGTATTAAACTCACCCGATAGCTGATCAACAAACCCAGCCCATTTCGCGCCATTGCCAGCATTAACGCCAGCTTCAACATTGGATACCAGGCCTGAATGGCCAAAATTAGGCATTGCCATGATTTTTCCTTAATTCAAAAATTGAGAGGTACCATGCTAGGTAAGTAGCAGGCATATGCCACAACCCTACACTAGCGTAAGTTTTGCGCAGCAGAGGATGCAATATCTTTAAAGGCCTTACTCATATTCGATTGCGAATTACGGTAAATGGTATATTCGCTCAGCGCAGATTGTACTTTGGCAAGCTTGGATGGATCGGTAGGGTCGTCCTGCAGCCCAGATGTCGCTGCAGATAGTGCTTTATTCAAATTTTGCACACCTTCATTAAAACCACCAGACAGCGTATCGATAAAACCACGCCACTCTGCGCCTTGAAAGGACAGTACATGTGTGCTTTTTACTGCCAATAACAACTCAGCATAATCAGGGTGAGCTTTAGCAGCTACCCTGCCGGCATTTTCTGCTTCAGCGACTAGCGCAAGCGTAATAGTCTTACCGGCCAAGTACCTATCATAGGCCTCTTTATATGTATCCTTACCTACCTGCGCTTCCAGCTTTTTCAGCTCACTCAAAGCATCTTTTTCAAGTGTCTCTGCATTTTTTGAAAAAAAATCAGCCAATACCGTAGTTGGATTTTGGGCCGAATTACGATTCTCAGAAACAATATCTGCCATTGCTTGTTGATTTGAAATCAACCCACTGTGACCAAAATTAGGAATTGCCATGTGTATTACTCCAGTAAAATTAATAAGGTGCGCCAAACTAAGGACGCTCAGAAGAAATCCTGTTCTCATCGGTGAACTGCACTGTATTTGTGCCGGAAATCACATTATTAGCAGCCAACTCTTTTGAGGAGGGCACTGCAGTTAAAAACTCAGAACTCATTGGATCACCGAGCTTTAAACTCGCAAAGCGTTTCTTATACGCTTTGTTATATGCATCTTGAATTACCTTTTCTTTTATCTCCTTCAAATACTCCATTTCAAGGGAGACCACATTCTCTAAAAAAAAATTAGCCAATTCACTACTTTGGTTTTCTGTCGTATTAATATTTTTAGTAGCTGCCTCAGCGATAGAATGCCTATTTAAAATTATTCCACTATAACCAAAATTAGAAATTACTATTTTTATGACTCCAATGAAGTTAATAAGGCCACTAAATAAAGTACGCTCACAGATAAAGCCCCACCTCATACGAACATAGGGCGAAATTTAAACTAGTCATATAATTTTTCTCGTGATTAAAAAGCATGCTACTAATTTGAATAGCCTGCTAGCTCCCCAATTAACCAGTGCGAGGGGCTCATGCGCACATAACCCTCTTGGCCATATTTAAATGATTTATCCTTAAGCCAATCATCACGTAATTCAGCATTAAAATGGACATAGCGATCACCCCAAGTAGCGTAAAACGCTTCAGTAACACGCTTAAACTCCGCCAAACCTACATCACCCGCATATACTGAGCTAATTAAACCGATTTCTTTTTCACCCTGCTGTAGGCGATACTCAAGACCAATTCGTTTAAGACTGTCTTGTGCGGCCTCAACAACGACTGTGTCGCTATGCCACTGCATACTCACCTTCTCGGCATAAGGCATAATTTGCATAAGTAAACTGCGCACACGTGACTGGGTGCTGGCGTCATTACTCATACGAGTACTACTCAATAATATCGTGGGCTGCAACGGGGCTTGAAAGCGAAGAGTAAAGAACATAATACCTTCGCGCTCCAACAATGGGCTTAAACGCCTTATCTCATCCGCAGCAGTGGTCACTCGCCAAGCCGTGTCCAAGCTGCTGCGCATCAAAGCTTGGCGTGCCCATAATGCGTCACGCTCAGTCCGTGCAAACACGGTGTATATCTGATCACGCCCAAAACTCACCGTATAGGCACTACTCGAACCATGTAAAATTTTATGAATATTCTCTATTTTTGGAGTTGATGATTGGGCCTTCCAGGTCAGCGCACCGCCTCCCAACAAAAGAAGGGTAAGCAACACAAGCAAGCCCCACCCCACCCCACCTAAGCGGGGCACCCATGCAAGCCAAGCCCTACTGCCCGTTGTGGACGAAAAAACAAGCTTGCTTGACTGAGCGGCAGCCTCAGCAATCAGCAACTGCTGCCCATTCCCTTGCAGTACCTCATCACACCACGGCTCGTCAGAACGTTTAATTGCAAAACGCAAGCCCCCAACCGCCTGTATTTCATTGTATTTAAGCTGAACTTTTTCATGCTGAGCTGGGTGATACACCGTAATGCTAAAAGCATCCCCAGTGAGATCTTCATCCAAATGCAGCGAGAAATTAATTTGCGGTGCGCTAGCCAGAATAAACAAGGTGCGCTCAGTCAGGGCCAAACTAGCCGCCAACTGGGTATCCTCCCCCTCCTTCGCCCCGACACATATACAATAAGCCTCGCGACTAAGAGAAAATTCCACCCCATTCAACGGGCCAGACAAGGCTTTGAAAGTAAAACTCACGAATTGCCCTAATTTATTTAGTTAATTAATTGCACATTAAACCCGAATGTTTATTGCGCTGGCGGACTTAATTTGCACTCCTAACTCAAGACAAAAACATCACCATGTCACAACACACGCCACAGAGCTCGCATTGTGCCTTCCAAATTAAGCAAAACAAATCAGACAGGTACTAAACTAGGCAAGTACTCAACTAGACAGGTACAGATAGCCCCCCCCCGCCACAAAACCAGCTCATTTTTAAGTAGCGTTTTCTCGCAGTTTTTGAGGCGCTCCACATAAAAACCGTAGGCAATTGATCATGGCAAATTATGGCGACTTTAAAGCAGGTCGAAGCGAACTCGATCGTTGCGGATTTATGCCGTGAACACGGCGATAAGGCGCCGCATCATTCTAGAAGTGGCGTGCCAAGTTTGGCGGCATGAACGTTTCGATGATGACGCGGATGAAGGAGTTGAAAGACGGAAACAAGCGGCTTAAAAAGATGTATATCGAAACCCAAACACAGGCGGATGTCATCAAGGTAGCCATGTCAGAAATCCCCTGAAACATCTTTGCGTCGCGAGATGGCTCGCTAGACCGTTGAAACAAAGGCATTATCTATTCGTGCAGCTTGCGCCAGCTTTGCAATCAGCACTACATGCAACAGACATATTCGTAAGCTCGATGCAGAAAACGCAAAAATTGCGGAATGGTTAATTCAGCCCACTGAAACTCATCGAACTTAGGCCTTGGCCTTTTTTTACTTCTGCGCAACAAAAAGCGCTGGAATCATAAACGTGTCTACAGGATTGACTGTGATTTAGAATTAAATTTGCAGATTAAGCCTAAAAAATGCTTAGGACGCGAAACTAGACCGTTAAGCAACTTAAAAACCACGCCATCCAGTACGCATCATGCATTTAAATTTAAACAAATATGCGGCCCGCTATTTAGCGCAAGTGCAGTACCAATTTAATCGGCGAGCCGACTTATGCGCAATGGTTCCTCGCCCCCCCCTAAAGCGATTATTTTGGCCAAACCCAGACAGCGGGGGTGGAATTACACTGAAACTGAGCAAGAGGCATAATCAGATTAAATCTTTTATAAACAGGTACCCACGCATATTAATTTCAACATTAAAAATATAAACTTGTCGATATGCTCATTTTTCAAGGTTGGAATATGCCATCACTTTATCCACCGCATTTAACAGAATATATATTTTTTATAAAGTTTGAGATGTCCATAAACTAATCAACGAGCCCTACTACCGCTCGTATATTTTCTAGCACGACTCACAAAACTGAATCACACCGGGTTTCGCGGAGGCTCCAATTCTTGAGAGAATGGCGCCATGAAGAAATCAACTCACTTTTCCCCCGAAGTCCGTGAACGAGCAGTTCGCATGGTCATTGAACACCTTGCTG
>JBDKJX010000089.1:0-9458 GCA_039796405.1 Pseudomonadota bacterium | reverse complement strand
TGTTTGGGGCGGCCTTCTTTGGCTTCGTTTCTTGGCCGCGCAAGAAAGGAAGGTCCAGCGGGACGCCCGCAGCTAAATTAACGTGCCGAAGGCACTAATAAAAAAGGCTTTTGACTTTGGTTAGCGCACATGGGGTTTCACCCGCCCTACAAAAAAGGCCGTGCATGCCATTGGCTTTAGTGATGCGTGTGGCGGGCATAAAAATTGACCCACCCTATATGAGATTTTTTTAAGGCAAAAACCGCTCTAGCAGCGTATTTAAAAACCGCTGGCCGCGTAAAGTGGGCTGGATATGATTAAGCTGGCGCTCGAGTAATCCATCTGCAACGGCTTTTTCAATCTGGTGAATCGCTTTAGTCAGCGGCAAGCCAGTGCGCTCTTCAAACAGGCTTAAATCAAATCCACCCGTAAGACGCAGGGCGTTGAGCATAAATTCAAACGGCAGCTGCTCTAAAGTAATTTGCTCTTCCGTTTGCACCGCTGAACCCGTCGCCATTTTTTGCAAATATTCGGTCGGCTGTTTATAGCGCATCTGTCGGATGATTTTATCTGGGAAGCTGATCTTAGCGTGCGCCCCTGCACCAATCCCCAGGTAATCGCCAAACTGCCAGTAATTTAAATTGTGCTTAGCCTGACGCTTAGGCTGGGCAAAGGCGCTGGTTTCGTAATGCTCAAAGCCTGCAGCGGCCAGCTCTGCTTCAATCGCATCCGACATATCGGCGCTGCAATCTTCATCTGGCAAGGCAGGCGGGTAGCGGTGGAACAGGGTATTAGGCTCTAAAGTCAGGTGGTAGGCCGAAAGATGCGTGGATTTACAAGCAATGGCGGTGCGAATATCCAGCAGTGCCTCGGCCAGCGTTTGCTTAGGCAGCGCATACATCATATCGAGATTAAAATTATCAAAATGTTGATGGGCAATCTCAATGGCGCGGTGCGCTTCTTTATCATCATGCACACGGCCCAGCGCTTTAAGATGCTCGGCATTAAAGCTTTGAATACCAATCGATAAACGCGTAATCCCTGCGGCGCGGTAGCCAGCAAATTTCTCGCTCTCGAAGGTGCCTGGATTGGCTTCTAGCGTGATCTCGGCATCGGGGTGCAAACGCACTCTGGCCCGAATCCCTTCCAGTAATTGATTAATCGCCTCAGCAGAAAACAGGCTTGGCGTGCCGCCACCCATAAAAATACTAGTAATCGGCCTGCCCCACATCAGCGGCAAACAGGATTCTAAATCGGCCAGCAGGGCGGCAATATACTGCTGCTCTGGCAACGCGCCTTTTTGCGCGTGCGAGTTGAAATCACAGTAGGGGCATTTTTTAATGCACCAAGGAAAGTGAATATACAGCGCCAAAGGCGGTAAGGCAGAAAGCGCCCAGTTAGCTTTGCCGATGGGCATGGAAATCGATTGCATGGTGTTCACTTCTTTATGGGTATTGCGGGCTTTTAAAGCAAAAGGTCGGGCAAAAGGTCTGTAGGCACAGAGAAAAATGTTAGGTATTAGTCATTCTGTCGCCGCTGTAAGCATTGCATCATTCGTAGGACGGGTGAATAGGCTAGGTAGTTTTTTTCAGTGCGCTCTGTGTTCTTCCCGTTTTCTGTGTCTACAGACCTTTTTGATTTTAATCGATGCTAATTCGTTATTTCTGATACGGATTATGCAGCTCATCCACCAGCCTGTGCAGCACGGCTTTGATCTGGGCTTCTGATACTTCCATCAGCAGCCCGTCTTCCAGCAAATCCTGAGCCATTTGTTTTAGCTCATCCAAATTCTCATTCATGACTTTTACTTTTTCAGTGCAAGACACCACCGATTCATCGACTCTCAGCCATGTTGCCCAGCGGGTTTCACCTTGATTTACAGCCGCGCTCATAAGCCTGTTTCCTGTAGTTTAGCGATCAATTCGCGCAAGGCTTTGCCGCGATGCGAGATCTGGCTTTTTTCGTCTGCGCTGATTTCGGCGGCGGTTTTCCCAAACGGCGGCAGCAAAAACAGCGGATCATAGCCAAAACCACCCTCACCTCGGCTAGTTTCAAGGATTTCTCCCCGGCAAATGCCATCGCTAACCAGCGGCTGCGGGTCATCCGCATGGCGAACCAAGACCAGTGCGGCATAGTAATAAGCGCTGCGATCCGCTTGCCCGGCCAAGCTCTCGATCAATTTTTGATTATTGCGCGCATCCGATTTTGGCTCACCCGCAAAGCGGGCCGAGTACACACCCGGTGCTCCGCCCAGTGCATGCACACAAAGGCCTGAATCATCGGCTAGCGCAGGCAGGCCGGTAATCCGGCTGGCATGGCGGGCTTTTTCTAAGGCGTTTTCAATAAACGTGTGGTGCGGCTCTTCGCACTCAGCCACGCCCAGCTCGCCCTGCGGAACAATCTGGATATCCAGCGCGGCAAACAGGCGGTTAAATTCTTTCACCTTACCGGCGTTATTGCTGGCTAAAACGATGATCTTTCGGTTTGTATCTAGGGGGCTCGTCATTGGTAATTCTTCTTTTGTAAGATAAGCAGCTCTTGTTCGCGCTTCATTTGAAAGCGGTTCAAAACACTATTGCCAATTAATAAAGGGCCATTGTCTTGGTCGCGAATGCTGGCGGGCACGTTATAAAGTAGCAAGGAGCCAATGCGCAGTTGGGGGATGGTTACTTGCCAAGATTTAATCACGCCATTGGCCGTTTGCGTGCGGGCCTCGATACCTTGCTTATAATCCACACCCATATTGCTGGCCAGATTACGCGGCATAGATAAAAAGCTTGCGCCAGTATCAATAATGCCGCGCTGGCTGATACCACGCACGGCAATATCGGCATAATAATGGCCTTGCGCATCCGGGCTCAGCGTGAGACCTCCAGCGGTATCGGCCTCACGGTTACTGCTGGCGATATAGCCTTGCCCAAGTAATAGCTGACGTTGGCGGCCCGCAATACTGACTACGGCTTGCTCGTTGCTAAGCGTTACTAACTTTACTTCACCAATTTGCTGCCCCACAGTTAAGGTCTTTTTTTGCCCATTGATTAGCAAAATACCCTTGCTGCCCATCGCTGCAAGCAGTGTAACCTCGGTGGCAAATACGGGAGAGGCAAGCAATGCAAAAATCAGGGCCACTTGTTTCATGTTAAGAATGGCCTTTAGTTACTTCACGTAGAGCGTTTTCAATCAGCTGGAAGTCAGCATCTTTAAGCAATTTGGAATCAGACAACATCCGTCGCCAAGTTCTAGCGCCCGGCTGATGCTGAAATAAGCCCAGAATATGTCGGGTCATTAAGCGTATCGGCAAGCCCTGCGCCATTTCTGCCTCAATAAAGCGCCGCATTGCGTGCATCACTTGGACGCGGGAGGCGGTATGCGCTGAGCGGCCGTAAAACAACTCATCCACCTGCGTCAGTATCCAAGGATTATGGTAAGCCTCACGCCCCACCATTACGCCATCCAGATGCTTTAAATGCTCCGCCGCCTGCTCATGCGTAGTAATGCCGCCATTTACAATAATCTCTAAATGCGGGAAATCTTGTTTTAACTGATAAGCATAATGATATTTAAGCGGCGGAATTTCGCGGTTTTCTTTGGGCGACAAGCCTTTTAAAATCGCATTCCGTGCATGCACAATAAAAGTATGACAACCTTCATCAGCGACCGTACCGACAAAATCGCGTACAAAGTCGTAGCTTTCTTCATTATCAATACCGATACGATGCTTGATGGTGACATCAATATCCACCACATCTTTCATGGCCTTTACACAATCCGCCACCAAACGCGGCTCCGCCATTAGACAAGCGCCAAACGCGCCATTTTGCACCCGCTCGGAAGGGCAACCCACATTCAGATTAATCTCGTCATAGCCCCAGCTCTCGCCAATCTTGGCGCAAGTTGCCAAAGCCATCGGATTAGACCCGCCCAGCTGCAAAGCAATCGGGTTTTCAATCTCATCAAAATTAAGATGTCGCTGCTTATCCCCATGAATAATCGCCCCAGTGGTCACCATCTCTGTGTACAGCCAAGTGTGCTTGGTTAGCAGTCTCGAGAAATAACGATAATGGCGGTCCGTCCAGTCCAGCATCGGCGCGATGGAATAACGGCGGCTGGGTTTGATGTCTGTAACTGCTTGATGTTCTTGCATAATTTACTTCTACTTTTATGTTCTGATTAATCATGGCGCATTTTTTCCTATCAGCGCGTAGCAATTGTTGCTACACGGGGCGTTATAAAGCACCGCTGTGGTGCTGGTTTAGCACCAAGAAAAATGATAACCACAATTTAAAGAAAGGCTGCTGGCCGCATTGTCCTATTGGGGGAGGGGTGGGGTCAAACTCGGTGGTCAGATAAATCAGGTTGAGGGCTTTAGTGCGAGGTGAAAAACGATAGGGGTGATGGTCAGAATTAACGATCAGCTTGTTATGCAATAAGCCTTTGTCAGCCTTGCCATGTAGAGATCCAGAAAGAGGCGTCTTGCTCTATCCAAGTTTAGGGATTTGGCAGTTTTTGAGCTTGGCCAGATTCTGTCTTGGCTTCGTCTGAAGTTTGCGTTTTTTCTACGCTTGCACAGAGGCTAATAACAGCAAGCCTGATGCTTGCATATTTTATAGTATAAGCTATCGCCAAACTGACTCTTTGATTGCAAAAAATGGCCGAATGCAACACCGATTCTCCGCTAGCCAAGCCGAATTACCGCCTCTGGTTAAGTTATTTTTGTCTGCCTTTGTTGGTTGTTTTGCTTGGCAGCGTTGTGTTGTGGGTTGTGCAGGTGCGTACCTGTTCAAGTGACCTAACTGGGCTATTTAATTATTTCATTAATAGTTGGCGTGATTGGCAGTTCGTGTTGATTCTATTGCCAATAGTTATATTGCTGTTAATTCCACTTCAACTATTGCTGGATCATGAACTCAAGAAAAATCAACGTCCTGATAGAAGCCCCCAGCCTCTGTTCAGATACATTGGGGTATTAATTTGTCGTAGTTATCCATTACTACCAAAAATTTGGGTTTATTTATGTAGCAAGCGGTTTGATTTGTTGGCCTGCGCAGCGTTGGGCATCTGGGTGGGGTATCTGCTGGCGATCACCTTTATTTATGACGCCATTTTTGTACCCAACCCACCATTGGACACTGCGTCAGATTACTGGCTATTACTGTATGGTTTATTGCTCCTGCCTGGGTTGGGTCTACTGAGCCTATTTGATAGTGCGTTTGCAAAATTTCTGTTGTGCCTTCGTGTGGGTGTTTTCACATGTGTTACGCAATATTTTACGGCGGCCAGGTCAAAGCATAATCTTGGCCGCATTCAGCCCGATGCCCCAATTGATTCCGTCGATCAAGATCTGTTTGCTTGGGAAGGCAAGGTCACAGCATTTGGTCGTGAAGTGCTGCAGGCGGATGGCACTGCGTTTGGTGTGGAAGCGCCGTGGGGAACCGGAAAAACTTCCTTTATTAACTTGTGTGAGAAGTACTGGCGTGATGAGCAATCTGAATACAAGGTAGTTGTATATCGCTTCGAACTGCTCAAATACGCAGGTAATCCCGATCTGATCCAGCAATTTGTGCTTGGTTTACTCGAAAAACTTCAGCAGGACTATTATTTGCCTGAGTTGAGTGGCGCTGTGCAAGGTTATTTAGGTAGTTTGCAGGGTGCGCTGGAGCTAAGTGGCGGGCCATTGAAGCTGACTCTGAATAACCAGCCCAACTCTATCGAGGAAGCTCTTGCTCAGATCGAGGCACAGCTAGATCGCCGTCTGCCGCAAAATTTCCGATTGGTCGTGGTGATTGACGATCTTGATCGTGCAGAGCCAAGCAGCGTACGCGACTTGCTATTTGCACTGCACAAATGCTTTCCCTTGCCTCGGCTGCGCTATGTGCTGTGCTACGACCAGCAGCAATTGGCGCATAAAGCCGAGCTGCACCGTCAGCACGGTGGCGATCTGTCCAGCCAGACGTTGTATGAGTTTCTTGATAAGTTTGTTGGTGCACGTATTTTTTTACAGGTGCCTGAGTACGGCTTACAAAAAGAGTATTTACGTCTTAAGGCTGGATGGCAAAATGGCGATGAGATTTGGCGGGAAATCGTCGATACGATAATGACGCAAGCAGTTGAGCTTAGCACTGCTCAGGCTAATGAATCAAAGCTATGGTTGAGAATTGCGCTGAATAATCAAGAAAAACCAGAGAGTAAAGTAGGTAATCTTGAATATATCTATTCAAGCTTTCTTGGCAATGTGCGTCAGCTACGCCACCTATTCAATCAGCTATGTCTGTGTTGGCCGAAAGGGGTTCCGATCAAGCTGCATGACTTTGACGCGGCGGATCTGCTGCATTTGCTCTTGCTGCAATCTGAATTTCCCGCAATATATCGCGAGCTTTGCTCAAGGGTGTACAAGAACGAATACCGTGCTTTGTTAATCAAACGAAACCCACAAGACGAAAGTAAATACGAACAAGGCGAGGGTCTATCACTATGGTTCGAGTCGCTTAAACTGCGCCACCTATATACTGCTATCCAGCAGGACAGGTTTGAACTACTCATGCTCAAATTATTCCATCATGATCTTTTAAACCTAAAAGATCATGATCAACACGACTGCCACCCCCTACTTGTTCGTGCAGGTGCAAACCAAGGTAACTTACTGCGCTACTTGCATTTGATCGAACTACAAACTGAACCAGATTTGCACAATTCATGGCGCTATCCCTATTTGTTTCGTCAGAAATGGCTGGCACAGGGAGATGGCTTGGCTGGTTTGTTGAGAGAGTATGTTTTGGCACCACGCAGTGACTGGCAGGATCAGCATGAATACGCCTTGTGGCAAGTATTGCTGGCCCAGTTCAATCATTACACACCTGAGCAACAGCGTGAGTTACTGACTGAATACCTGCAAGCACTACCGCGTTTTCATGCCATAGAGACATTCACACCAGGACGTGTAGATATGGCCAACTTGCTTGGGCAGCTCATCGCTAATGGCCATTCTCAAGGCCAAGAGATCTTAAGTAAAATTTGGTTTGATCTGCTAAATGCAATGTTACGCGATGATCGCACTACCAACGTCTTACTGGGTTACCAAGATGCCATGCTGGTGTACTTTGAAATATCGTATCAAGCCCCAAGAGAGCTGGTTAGCTGGGCTCATAAAGTGCTGTGGGAAAAGTTCCAGAAGCAATATTTAACTCCTAAACGGGCTCTGCAAGATGATCGACCCACGGGAAAAGCGATTGCTGGCACACGTAGCGTGACTGAGGCTCCGCCAGCCCGCCTTCGAGAGTTTTTGTTAGCTACCTGGATGAGGCTACGTTCACTAAGTACCAAACAAACAGATACAACCTTAAGCCAGAAAATAGAAGATTGGCTATTCGAAGTGTGCTGGGGGGAAGCATCCCCTAATCATGAACAACTGGAGTGGTGGCTCGATTTCTTATGGTTTTACTGGAATCATGATCGTATAAAAGGGGGGCTTTCAATGGGGGCAGATCTTACCCTACGTGAGCGAATGAAAAAATTCTCCCTAAAACATAAGGCTGAAATTGAGCAAAGACGTCAGCAACAATCTGGAGTTATTTTACGGATCGCTGAAGTTGATCGGAGCAAGGCTGAAGTATTGCGCGAGGTCTTAACTGAATTGCATGATGGAAAAAACTGGGATGAAATCGTTGAGGGGGGCGGCAATGCATCTGCTGCAGAGTAGTGGTTGCAAAAATAGAATCTGTGCGAGAGGGGCATTGCTACGATTCTTGTGCCTTCTTTATTTGCCAATCGCATCATACGCGGCCTCCGTACCGTTAACCCCCACAGATTGCGCCTTGCTGCAAGAGCGTGGCGTGATTACGGCGGCTAATCCCTTGCCTTGCGATCGTTTGCAAAGAGTGCGTTTTTTGCATTGGGATCTGAAGGGGCAAAAAGCAGAGGGGCAGTTGCTGGTGCTGGATGTGGTGGCGCCGCAGGTTGATGCGTTGTTTGCTGCTTTATATCAGGCCAAATTTCCACTCTATTCGGCGCTGCCTCTGGAGCAGTTTGCTGGTGATGATGTGCTGTCTATGAATGCCAATAATAGCAGTGGATTTAATGGCCGGGCGATAACGGGGGCTAAAAGCTGGTCTAAGCATGCTTATGGCGTGGCGATGGATATTAATCCGTTGCAAAATCCATATATAAGCTTTGCAGATGATGGCGGGGTGAATGTGTTGCCTGCGGCTAGTGCGAAGAGTTATCTCAATCGTAACGAGCTGCGCCCAGAGAAAACTCGCCGTGCCGGTTTAGTGAACGAGTCGGTGGTCAGCATATTTGCCCAGCATGGCTTTATGACTTGGGGCGGCGATTGGGATGCACCCATTGATTACCAGCATTTCGAAATTGGCAGCCGCCGTTATATTAATGAACTAATCCAACTGCCGTTGGAGCAGGCTCGGGCTAATTTTAATCAATATGCCGAGCGCTATCGTGCATGCAGCGCCAATGAGCAGGGAAGTTCAGGCGAAGTGCGCGCTCGCTGTGTGGCTAAGGTGCGTCAGTAGGGTGTGTTGCTGGTGGTGAACTTCTATATATAAATAAATGGCTATAAAAGCTTAGGTTTTGCAGGCTTAGCTACGTTTAATCCTAGCTTGTCATAAGCATCAAGCAAACATCCATAAAGTCGGGCTACATATCCAAGCCAAGCTCGTCCAAGCCAAAGAAGCGTTGCTTGCGCTTTAATAAGTCCATCGCTAGGTACAGCGTTTCAGTGCCATACATGAGTTCTAATGAGTGATGAAACATCTCGGTCTTGTGCATATTAATCAGGCCATCCACACAGCGATACACGCGGCGGCGGGATTCTTCCATTTGGCCGAAGTGATGCACCCAGTCGCAGCCTTCTAGGGTGGTGTGTTTGTCGCCAATGGCCAAGGCCAGTAGCGTTTTCAATTCACCCATTTGAAGTGTCTTCCAGGCAGAGTCATCGGCGGCGGAAAGTCCGATGATTTCCCAGATAGATTGATCATCAGTCAGGCCAATGGTTTGCAGGGTAGCTAGCAGCTCGGCGCATTCGGCATCATCTAGCTGGTGAAGTCTTAAAATAGCTGTGCGAATTTCATTACTTATAACAATACTCTGCTGCTCAGTAGGCATGGGGCGCTCTGGTTTCGGGTGAAATATACAACTCGGTACGCAATCTACACGGTGTTTCCATAGCTTGCTTTGCAAATTATCCGGCAGACAACGTCGCTAGATTTAATAGATCGAGTTTCTTACTTTTAGTAATCAACAACTTACCGTATTGCCTGCATTTTATTTCATGGTAGTGGTTGACCGATGCGGCCCCAGCCCGTATATTTCGGCCTCTCGCTGCAGCACACACAGCAACACGGTGTTCTAGCCGCAGCGAATGATCTTTAAAAAAATACAGTCGATGAGTGTGAGTGCTTGATTCGGAAGCGAAACAAGTGCTTACATGAGTGATGAATATCCAGCGATGGATGTTCAAAATAAAGTAA
>JBDKJX010000088.1:0-10829 GCA_039796405.1 Pseudomonadota bacterium | reverse complement strand
ATCTGGATGCCATTGATGGGCATGATTCACCTCCGTAAAGCAGAACGTTCGTTCACTTTACGCCGCGCGAATAGCTAAATCAAGGGTTACTGAGCAAGAGACATAGTCAGGAATAAATATGTAATACAAATATACAGACTACATTTCAAATAGAGAATTGATCTATAAGAGTAGATGCAAAAAGGATAAATAATAAATGTAAGCGCAGTGTGGCACTTCTAAAGAAGATTCGCAGATATCCACTCAACATCCAGCTAAAAAACGCATAAAAGCCGAAGTGTAAACATTCACACCGATTGCAATTATTTACCAATAGTCAGCGGTTTAATTAATTATTAAAATAAAGAGTAAGTATTTTAATAAAAAAATGAAAGGCATAAGAAAGTTTTAATTAAATTAAATAACAAACATGCGCCACTTACCAAGGTCTAAAAAAATGACGTCTTACCCCTTCCACCTTATTAATATGTTTGCAGAACGCCGCTTAGGTGGAAACCCTGTGGTGGTCTTTACCACCGCCGAGATGCCTGATGAGCAAACTCGGCAAACGCTTGCCTACCAAATGGCCGTGGCCGAAACCGCCTTTATCAGCGATGACGATACCCTAGTGCACGTGCACTCCCCCCAATACGCACTGCCCTTCTCTAGCCAAGCCTTACTCTCTACCGCCGAAGCCACCCATCCCAATGAAATAGGCCTAGCCGCGCAAGTATATAAAACGCATCTAGGCGAAACATGGCTATTGCGTCAAGGAGATCGCTGGTGGAACCAAATGAACACGCCGCATACAAGGCAATCGATACACAGCGTATTAGAAATCGCCAAAGCACTGGCGCTTAATCCTAAAGATATTGTTGGCAGGCCATTATTTGTAGATTGCGGCTTAGAGCAACTGATTGTGCAAGTTAAATCGCAGCAATCCGTCTTACAAGCCAACCCACAGCCACAAGGCTTAGCCAAGCTGGCCCAATCCAGCAAAAACCTGCCGCAAGCCGCCGTATGGTGCCGAGACGACAACCAAATTACGCTCCGCTTTTTCTCATGTGATGCATTCACCGTTTATGAGGATTTTGGCTCCGGCACCGGCGCCGCCAATATCGCCGGCTGGCTCTTAGCCTCCGGCCAAAGTGCCCCCTTCTCGCTACGCATTGAGCAAGGCCACACCATCCACAGACTGGTATCCCGCCTCAGCGTGATCTTGGTAGAGGTCGACGAAAACCGAGTCATCCGCGTAGGTGGCAACGCACATCGCGTAGGCGGTGGAGTGATTGAGCTGTGATGCATGGGCGCGAGGCAAAAGGCCACCAAATATAGGCCATAAGGCTGTCCACATTTAGTGTCCAGCCTTAAAAGCCCCAAATAAGCAGTAAACCTTACAAAAACTACTTTCGTTTATAATTACACCGTACAACTATCGAAATCCTAGCGTAGAGAGCATACAGCTTCGTGTAATATGCAATTATTACTATAAGTTCTTGGTTTAACATGACCTTCGATCTGCTTGCCTCCTTCGCCGCTGCCTTTAATCAAGATCAGCGCCTTATCTCTCTTCAATTAGGCGATGGTGCAGCTTGGGGCCAGCAGTTATTGCCCCAGCGCGTAACAGGTAGCGAGGGGATAAATCGCGCTTTTCACTACGAGGTAAATTGCTTATCCTCCAATGGCGATTTAGAACTTAAATCGCTATTGGGCTTGCCGGTGGTATTGGCGATAGAAAACGCCAATGGCGATGCGATTGAGCGTTGCGGGGTGGTGAGTCAGGCGCAGCTATTAGGTTCTGATGGGGGCTTCGCTCAATATTCCCTCACCGTAGAGCCGCCTTTTGCCTTGCTCAGACACCGCCGTACTTCCCGCGTATTTCAAAATTTATCCGTGCCAGATATCGTTAAGCAAATTTTGGCCGAGCATCAGGCCAAGAATCCTGTGTTTGCTGCCGTGCAAACGCTGGATTTCAAGCTATCCGGCACGTACGCGCCCCGATCTTACTGTACGCAGTATAGAGAATCAGATAGCGATTTTATTACACGGCTATTGGCGGAGGAAGGGCTTGGCTGGAGTTGGCTTCATCTGGCCGGAGATAGCCCCCAAGTTCAGCTGCTGATCTTTGACGATGCGTTTGCGATTCCAGAGGCGCAAGAATCACTAGTGCGCTTTCATAGAGCTGACGTGACGGAGGAGAGTGATTCTCTTACCGAATGGTCAACTCAGCGGCAAATCGGCAGCAGCTCGGTTTCCCTTGCCAGCTTCGATTACAAGGCCACCACAACAAATCAAAGCTTTGATGAAAGCCGCATTGATCAAGGCGATGGCGGGCAGCAAATCCAGACCAGCCTTGAAGATTACGATACCCAGACCCACTATTACGCCAGCGATACAGAGGGCCTCAGCCACTATGCCAACTTGCGTCAGCAAGCTTTGGACGCGCAAAAGAAATCCTTCACCGGCTCTGGCACTTTGCGCAGCTTACAAGCGGGGCATTGGTTCCGCTTAGAAGGCCACCCCGCGCATGAGGGGACGTCAGCGGAACAACGGGAATTCGCCATTACCGAGCTTAAATTCACCGCCAATAATAATTTGCCAGCAGATTTAACTCAGCAACTTGGCCTAGTCGCGCCCAGCCTACTGGTCGCAGCGGCTTCAGCTGCGAATCCTCCTTACCAAGTTAACTTCACCGCCCAAAGACGCGGCCAGCCGATTACGCCTAACTTTGCTCATACCGAACACAGCAAACCCAAAAGCCTAGGCGTACAAACCGCCACCGTAGTTGGCCCACAAAGCAGCGGTGCCGACTCTAGCCAACAAGCAGAGGTGCATACGGATGAGCACGGCCGCATAAAAATAAATTTTCACTGGCAGAGGGTTAAGGAGCACCCAGAGTTTGGCGCAAATATGGATGACAAGTCATCCTGCTGGGTGCGCGTCTCCATGCCAAGTGCCGGTGCAGGCTTTGGGCATCAGTTTATTCCGCGCATCGGCCAGGAAGTTCTGGTGGATTTCCTCGAAAATGATATCGACCGCCCCATCGTCACCGGTGTAGTCCATAACGGTAGTCATCCTGTGCCCGCGTTTAGCGGAGCAGGTGCTTTGCCCGCCAACAAAACACTGTCTGGCATCAAGACCAAAGAATTTGAGGGCGGGCAATACGGCGAGCTGCTGTTTGACGATAGCAAAGGCGAAGTGCGCACTAAATTATCTAGCGAGCACGGTAAAACCCAGCTCAACCTTGGCTACTTAATTCACCCAAGAACGGATGGAAAAGGCGAAGCACGCGGTGAAGGCTTTGAATTACGCAGCGATAAACAAGGCGCAATCCGCGCCAGCGGCTTACTGATTAGCACCGAAGCCAAAGACGGCGCATCCGGTAAACAGCTAGACCGCAGCCCCGCCCAAAGCCAGCTGGAATCCGCCTTAGACACCGCTAAAAACCTTGGCGAATACGCGGCTAAACAACTTGCCGACAGCATGGAAACCGGCGACGACGATCAAACTGTAAAACCCGACAACAGCCCCGGCAGCAAAGCCACCACCGGCCACTTGCACCACCATGTGCACGCCAGCAAAAGTTTTGAAGCGGGCAGCAACACAGATCAAGACGGCAAAACCAAATCTAAAGAGCAAACCGGCCAACAAAAAATCATCCTGCTGCACGGCGAGGACGGTGTAGCCATTACCACCCCACAAAGCCAGACCATCAGCGCAGGCAGCAACCTGGATCAAGTCGCCCAGCGTGACACCAACCAAAGCACCGGCCGCCGCTGGATTCACAACGTTGGCCAGCACATCAGCCTGTTTGTGGGTGGAGTGAAAGACAAAATCACCCTAAAACTGATCGCCGCCAAAGGCCAGCTGCAAATGCAGGCGCAAAGCGACGATATTGAAATCACCGCCGACAAAAACACCAAATTCACGGCGATTAAAGGCAAGGGCCTATTCAACGCCAAGCAAGAAATTCTGATGACCGCCGGTGGCGCGTATATCCGCATCAAAGACGGCAAAATCGAGCTGCATGCACCGGGAAAAATCAGCATTAAAGGCGGCAGCCATGATTGGAGCGGGCCAGCGCAAATGATGCCAACTTTGCCGCAGTTTCCTCATTCAATTTGTAAATCCTGCATACTAAAAGCAAAAGATGCGGGCAGCCCTTTTGCGAGAAAAACATGATGATTGATCTTTATCCGCAACAAACGGCCCAAGTTTTGATGCAGTGGCTAGAGCCGAGCCTAAACACGGAAAATCACCTGTATGCATTGCTGGATCACAGCTTTGATCCAAAACTGCTGCTTAAAATGAAGAATCGCATTAGCTATACGGCTTTGTATCAGGATCAGGGAGGGGATGTGGAAGTCTCGCCCTTGCTCTGCCCGCTCAATACGCAAAGCGGGCTGCAGGCACAGATTGAGCTTTTACTGCAGATCACTGCAGGGCAGCCCATGCTGAGTTTCTGGCTTAGCCCGCTCGATAGAGAGGCTGTTTTTAGCCACTTTGCCAATTATTGTGATGTCATTCTTTTGCCTGAAAAAATAAGCATGATTTTGCGTTACGCGGATACGCGTATTTTGCCCAATCTGCTTGCTACTTTAAGCCCAGAGCAAAGCGCCATGTTTTTACGCCCCTTTGTGAAGCTGGCTTATTTTGATCGCGCAGCGAAGCCGGTGGTTGTGAATGGTGCTCATCAGCCGCAGATTGCGGATAAGCCGCTGATATTAGATGAGCTGCAATTCAATCAGATGATGGATCACTCCCTGCCTGATCAGGTATTGCAGCAAATCTACCGCGATCAATTACAGGCGCTACTTCCTGCACAAGCGTCGCTGGCTTATGCCCAGGTAAGCAATGAGTGTATGGCGGCAAGGGCAGAAGGCTTAACTGAGGTTGCCGAAGTGGCATCCTTTTGCACGGCGCGCTTACAAGAGAGCAGGCCTTAAATAAGTGATGCAGCACAAAGGAAATAACAGTGTTTAAACAGTATCTATGCATTTTGTTCGTGCCTTTATTATTTGCCTGCCAAAAAGATATTTCAGCAGATGAAGAAGCGCTAGCCGCGGCCAGTAAAGTGCCTGCTGATAGCGTAACGGTGTCGGTAGATCAGGTGAATTACAACGCAGATTTAGAAATTAAATACACCGCCTTTGATGTGTCTGGCGGCAGCCCCAAAGAAGCGGTTGCCGGTGGGATTGTTGTGCCGCTGGCGGCAGGCGGGGCCAAAAGCTGCTGCGTGAACTTGCCTAAAGTCTGGCGGCCGGGGATTAAAATTAAGGTGGAGTGGCAAGAGGCAGATAAGGAAATTCGCCCTGAAATCTACCGGCAAACGCAGGAAATACCCCGCTATCAAAAGCCGGGCGATGTGTATCTGGTGTTTTACCCCGAGCATCAGCTGGAAGTAATTGCCTCGCCCGTGGAACCATCGCACCCAGATTGGCCAGGCAAAATCAAAGCGCCTCCGCTGGATGCATGTCTGCAAAAAAACACCAAGAAATTTTGTATGCAATCGTTGCCGAAGTATCGGATTGGGTCAAAAGAGGAACAAGCCGCAAGAATGAGACAGTCGTGTACAGAAAAGGCAATTAGAACATCTAGCAATCCACCAATAAATAGAGAAGCATGTAAACAGCTAATTAATGACTGTTTAGATAAGTGGAATATTGACAAAAAAATGTGCTCATTAACCTTTGAGGAAGAATAAAAATGGCCGCACGATTTGCTGAGCTTTGCCGCCCCTTACCTTTGATGCTAGATGGTGCAGAGCAAATTGTTAGTGGCATAGCTTTTGATGAGCCCTCCTGCCTCACCTGCGAAGAAGATATCTTTCTCGGCTTTTTTTTCGATGGCACCAATAACAATAAATATCGGGATACGCCTGAATACTGCCATAGCAATGTAGCCCGTTTATACGAGGCTTATCCGGGCAAGGGCACGGTGTCGCAGCTGGCTTTAACCAGCGGTGCAGCCAAAGCGGATGAGCCTTACCTAAAGGGGCCGGGAACAGATCCGTATTTGTATCGTAAAACCTATATTCCCGGCGTGGGTACGCCGTTTAAAAAGCTGGGGGATAGCGGTGAAGATCGTGATAAAACAGGCGGGCTGGCCGCGGCTATGCATGCAGAAGTCAGAATGTGCTGGGCTCTGCTGCAAGTCACCAACCATATTTCTGCCGCTTTGCTGGGTGAAAACCTGACTGATCCGCTGGATAATGACGGCGAGCTGGCGCAAAAGATGCTTGATCGCTGGTATGGGGAGCAAAAGCCGCTGCCGCCCACGCTAAAAATACAGCCTTATCAGACCAAGCCGGGTCAGTGGTTAGAAATACCCAATCCGCAGGCGGACTTTAGCCGGGCGACGGTGCTGGCTAAACGCAGCCAAGCATTGCACGAAAAAATTAAAGTAAGGCTGGCCAATAAGCCTTCATTACGGCGGGTCAGGATTTCGGTGTTTGGGTTTTCTCGCGGAGCGGCAGAGGCCCGTGCATTTTGTAACTGGCTGCTGAATGCCTATGGCGGCGGGGTGGGCGGGATAGCGCTGAGTATTGATTTTCTTGGCTTGTTTGACACCGTAGCATCGGTAGGGATTTCCCGGTCTGCACCTGGGGCAGATGGTCATTATGCTTGGGCCACCGAGCAGAATTTAAGCGTTTCTTCCAGTGTTAAACGCTGTGTGCATCTGGTGGCTGCGCACGAGGTAAGGGCTTCGTTTCCTTTGGATTCGGTAGGGAGTGGCCGTCATTTGAAAGAGGTGGTTTATCCCGGAGTGCACTCCGATATTGGCGGCGGTTATTTGCCGGATGATCAGGGGCGTGCGAATGGTAAGGGTAGCGAGGGAGATCAGAAAAAAATCTCGCAAATTACGCTGGCACAAATGTACCACGAGGCGCTGATGGCGGGCGTGCCGATGACTAATCCAAGCGAATGGAAGGGCTTTCGGGAAAGTAATTTTAAAATTGACAGCCAAACGATTAAAAAATTTAACGACTATGTGCAAGCCACCAGCAAGCTTAGTACCCCATCGAGCAGCCCAGTCAGTAAAGCCAGCCTGGCTGCGATTGACCCGATGTGGCCTGTTGAGCGCCAGCCTTCGATGCCCCTGCTAAAACTAATACATCAGCACTATGGCTATTTTTTGCAATGGCGGCGCTCTATTCTGGGGCATGCCCATGAACAGGCTAGCCTGAATGCATCTACTGCCGTTTCTAAGGCGCAAGATATTGTTGATTTTAAGGTGACAGATCAGCAGCTCAAGCTAGAGCTGGATTTTTTGCAGGATCAATCCTCGTATAAATATTTAAATTCGGATGATCCGGTGATTGAAAAAATACTTAGAGGAACAAGCGTTGCTACAAGCGTCTTTCCTGGCCCTATAGTATCCACGGGCCTGAGTTTACTTGCTCGGCATTCGGTCGCTAATGTAATGAAAGATAAGCAAAAAGAATGGGATGAGGGAATTAAAGCATTGTGGTTAGGCAACTGCCCAGCGCCGTGCCTGCCTTTTTTTGAAACATTAATGCATGATTCCAGAGCGTGGTTTAAGCCACTTGGCGCAGAAGCCGCTGACGAGACTAAAGTAGAAATAGCAAGGCTTCAGCGTGAAAATCATGAGTTAAAGCAAACGAATGAATATCTGCTGGCGAACCCCGATACCCAGCGGAGAGCCGGTATTTCGGAGGCCGATACGCAAAATCTGGTCGGAAAAAATAATGCACAAATAGCTGAGAATAATAAAATAATCGAAGAGTACAAAACAGGCCGACGTGTGCGGCTTATTTACGCTGGGCAAGAGCCTTATCGAATGTATGGTTATTTACGCTGGCGGCATATCTTTGCTGCAGCAGGCTAAACTCGGGGGCGAACATAGTCAGCGCCTTTTACCTGTTCAAAATAACTGATTTGCCCCCACCCCAGCCCCAAGCAGCCTGTCGGACTTAAGACTGATCTACTACGAAAAAGCCGGATTTGGCCATATTCAACGCATTTTTTCGTTGAATAGCCAGCTATTCGCCTCAAAAATCCGTTAAATCTGTCTCAAACCGGGCTTTCCCTCACTACGATCGCTTAAGTCCGACAGGCTGCTAGTACCTTATTTACATAATTATTAAAAATAAACCATCATAAAATTGCATGGTAATTACACCAAAACATACTGCTAGAAAAGCATTGATATTTCAGCTGCAAAATAAAGAAAAGTAGTCAGCAGATTGATAAGCATCAATGTTGCAGTGCAGCATAAAGGGGATGTTGGCTTCATTACTTATTTCTTTAGGAAAAATCATGTCCTTTCACGAAGCAAACAATCTAGCCCGTACCCAAAACATTATCCCGCAGCAACCCATCTGGATTCAACTTTGGCTGGAACACTTGGATGGTGACGTGGAATAACATTAAAGGTGCGATATCGCTGTGACTATCTACCGTGCCTAGCTTGTGAAATGAGTTTGTATCGGGTGTGCAAGTCGCGTCTCTTGCGCACCGCCTTTGGCCTTAAGCCGCTCAACGCCAGCGCATCAAAACCCACAGCAACACCGCACTATTAATCAGCACCGTCGCCCAAAACACCACCAAAAACGCAGCCTTTTTAGATTTATGCCTCAGCACCCGCTGCGCCAACAAAGCCCCCGGCCAGCCACCCAACAGCCCCAGCAAATGCAAAGTGCTCTCTTGAGTGCGCCAGCGGTTATTCTTGGCGGCGGATTTATCTAGGGCATAGGCAATAAAAGCCACGATGCTCATCAACAAATAGCCACCTGCAATCAGCCACGGCAAACGCCCTATATAGCAGGCAGAGACTATAAATACACAAAACACCAGCACCCAAATCACAGGCCAAGAGCCAGATTCAGCCGCAGCCACCCTTCGCTGCCCCACAAAACAAACCTGCTCCGCCCGAAACCGGCCTTTGTCATCACGCACCTGCACATAAGTAATCAAATCGCCCTCTGCTGGCCGCTGAGTGCGATTTTCAAACGCCTTAATATGCAAAAAAGCCCGCTCCCCGCCGCCGTTTTGAACGACAAAACCAAAGCCTTGATCATCCTTCCAACTACTGATTTTTCCTTGAAAGCGCATAGAAACTCGTTTGATAATTTAAAAAGGAGAGAGGATTATTGAAGAACACTACTGCAAAGTTCTGAGCAAGCAAACACAGTGATTCGGCCATTAGAGACGTCGGATTGTAACAGTGCGGCGAATAGTTTATTTATTCACCGCATATTTTGCAGACATTATATTGCTCTTGCGGTGAATGCACTCCATAATCACCGCATGAATAGCGGCGATTATAAATATATATGGCAGTCTAGCGACTGGCCAAATTGGCATTACGATCTGGCAGCGCTGGCAAAACCACTGGCTGAGGTTTGCCGTGCCCAAGGCATGCTGCTCGGGCGATTAAGTGATGTGGGCATGAATCTGCGTGAGCAAGCCAGCCTGCTGGTATTGACCGAAGATGTACTTAAGACCAGTGAAATCGAAGGCGAGCACTTTGATGCCTGCACCGTGCGCTCATCGATTGCACGACGCCTTGGCGTTGATATTGGCGCACTAGCTGCCACAGACCGACACGTCGAAGGTGTGGTCGAGATGGTGCTGGATGCAACAAGCCACAGTGCGGATGCCCTCACATTAGAGCGCCTATTCGGCTGGCACGCCGCCCTGTTCCCCACCGGCTTTAGCGGCATGAGCCGCATCCAGATTGGCGAATTCAGAGCAGATGAAGATGGCCCCATGCAAGTCGTTTCCGGCCCGATTGGTCGGCAAAAGGTGCACTACGAAGCGCCTCCGGCAGAAGACTTGCAGCAAGAAATAGCTCATTTTCTGGATTGGCTAAATCACGGAAGCCTAGAAGACCACGCCATTTTAAAGGCAGGGATTGCGCACTTATGGTTTGTAACCCTGCACCCCTTCGATGATGGCAACGGCAGAATTGCCCGCGCGGTGGGTGATTTACTGCTGGCCCGCGCGGATGGCAATACTCAACGCTTTTACAGCCTGTCGGCACAAATCCAGCGTGAGCGAGCTGGCTATTACGACATCTTGGAAAAAACTCAAAAAGGCACGCTGGATATCACGCGCTGGCTGAGTTGGTTTCTTGCCACCCTGCTCCAAGCCATTGCACAAGCCCAGCTCACTCTAGGTGCCGTACTCTTAAAGGCGAATTTCTGGCAGCGCTGGTCGGCAACATCATTCAATGAAAGGCAAATCAAATTACTCAACCGTCTACAGGACGGCTTTGACGGCAAACTCACCTCAAAAAAATGGGCCACCATCGCCAAATGCTCAACCGATACCGCACTGAGAGACATTACTGAATTGCTGAATCTGGGGGTGCTGCATAAATCTGAATCGGGTGGGCGAAGTACTTCTTATGAGCTTTCAGCTTGATTGCTGCTGATTGAGTTTGTTGCTTGTACTAAATACCAAGGACCACAAGAGCGAGACAAAGCCAGACTCTGCGCTGCCTCACAAAACGAACCTGCTCCGCCTGAAACAGACCCTTATCATCTTAAACCTGCACATAAGTAATCAAATCTCCCTCTACTGAGTGCTGAGTACAATTTTAAAAAGCCTTAATACTGCAAAAAAGCTCGCTCCCCACCCCAACTCTGAACTGCAAAACCAAAGCCCTGATCATCCTTCCAACTGTTCATTTTTGGGCAAAACTAAATTACAAAGATACAACCCCATAAGTAAGTAAATATAGAACCATTAGCAATTCGACGGTAATCCCCCCACAAAACCAGCTCATTTTTAAGTAGAATTTTCTCGCAGTCTTTGAGGAGCTCTACATGAAAGCAGCACGTTATTCCGACAGCCAGATTATGGCGATTTTAAAGCAAGCCGAAA
>JBDKJX010000087.1:0-11029 GCA_039796405.1 Pseudomonadota bacterium | reverse complement strand
ATCCAATAATCTGGCGCAACTGGCCACCGCCCTAAAGCAATCTATTAGCCGCTTTAAACTGAGCTGAACTTCTACAACTGAATAGTCGCTCTAAAAAAACAGGCCCGCATCAAGCGGGCCTGTTTTTCATTTAAATAAGCTGAGCTTATTTATCTTTTACTTCAGTGAATTCAGCATCAACCACATTGCCGTCATCTTTCTTGGCTTCAGCTTCTGGGCCAGCACCTGCGGCCGCGCCTGCTGCTGCACCTTCAGGTTGTTGAGCGTACATTTGCTCAGCTAACTTGTGTGATGCTTCGGTCAGTGTGGCTGTAGCCGCTTCGATTTTTTCTTTGTCATCTGAGTGGTCTTTTAATACCAGCTCAACTTCGGCCATAGCGGCTTCAATCTTGGCTTTTTCATCTGCGCCAATCTTGTCGCCAAATTCAGCCAGTGATTTTTTCACTGAGTGAACCATGCCATCCGCTTGGTTACGCGCACCAACTAACTCAGTCAGCTTTTTGTCTTCTTCAGCATTTAGCTCAGCATCGCGAACCATTGCTTCGATTTCAGCTTCGGATAATCCGCTTGAAGCTTGAATGGTGATGCGCGCTTCTTTACCGCTGGCCTTGTCTTTAGCACCTACGTGCAAAATACCGTTGGCATCGATATCAAATGTAACTTCAACCTGTGGCACGCCACGTGGAGCCGCAGGAATATCGCCAAGATTAAACTGACCCAAGCTCTTATTGGCAGAAGCACGTTCACGCTCACCTTGCAGCACGTGGATGGTTACGGCAGTTTGGTTATCTTCTGCGGTAGAGAACACTTGCGATGCCTTAGTAGGAATCGTGGTGTTTTTCTTGATCAGCTTAGTCAAGATGCCACCCATGGTTTCAATACCCAGCGACAACGGGGTTACATCCAGGAGCAATACGTCAGTACGATCGCCAGACAATACCGAGCCTTGCAATGCAGCGCCCACAGCAACCGCTTCGTCTGGGTTTACGTCACGACGTGCTTCTTTGCCGAAGAATTCTTTAACTTTATCTTGCACCATAGGCATGCGGGTCTGACCGCCAACCAAGATGATGTCATCAATATCAGTAATTTTTAGACCAGCGTCTTGCAGGGCAATGCGGCAAGGCTCGATAGTGCGAGCCACTAAATCTTCAACCAAGCTTTCATATTTAGCGCGGGTGATTTTCAGCGTTAAGTGCTTAGGACCGGATGCATCCATCGTCACGTACGGCAAGTTGATTTCTGTTTGCGTAGTGGATGACAATTCAATCTTGGCTTTTTCTGCCGCTTCTTTCAGGCGTTGCAGTGCCATTACATCTTGCTTCAGGTTGATACCTGTATCTTTCTTGAATTCATCAATGATGTAATCAATGATGCGTTGGTCGAAATCTTCACCGCCCAAGAAAGTGTCGCCGTTCGTGGCCAATACTTCAAATTGCTTATCACCATCTACATCGGCAATTTCGATAATGGATACGTCGAATGTACCGCCACCTAAGTCATACACAGCAATCTTGCTGTCGCCTTTTTCTTTCTTGTCCATACCAAAAGCCAGCGCTGCGGCAGTTGGCTCATTAATAATACGTTTTACATCCAGACCCGCAATGCGGCCAGCGTCTTTAGTGGCTTGGCGTTGTGCATCGTTAAAGTAAGCAGGTACGGTTACAACCGCTTCGGTTACTTCTTCACCAAGATAATCTTCAGCGGTTTTCTTCATCTTGCGCAGTACTTCTGCGGAGATTTGTGGCGGAGCCATTTTTTTGTCGCGCACCGAGATCCATGCGTCGCCGTTATCCGCTTTTACAATGGCAAAAGGCATCAGATCGATGTCTTTTTGTACTTCTTTATCTTCAAACTTACGGCCAATCAAACGCTTTACCGCGTACAGCGTGTTTTTTGGATTGGTTACAGCCTGACGCTTAGCTGGAGCACCAACTAAGATCTCACCGTCTTCTTGGTAAGCAATAATAGACGGCGTTGTACGTGTGCCTTCTGCGTTTTCGATTACTTTAGGTTGGCCATTTTCAAACACTGCCACGCAAGAGTTTGTTGTGCCTAAGTCAATACCAATCATCTTTGCCATTTTTTAGAATTCCTTATCTTCGCCACCCTAGGCAGCGGTAAATTAACAACCATGTTTACAAAATGGGGATGCCAGAAACATTTTCAAGTAGCGGTACGATATGCGGTGTTCAACAAAACATTTACCCGCTATGAGACGCGTCTAGCTTGCCCCTAGAGATTATTTAGCCGCGGAAACCATGACCATCGCAGGGCGAATCACGCGGCCAGCTAGCTCATAGCCTTTTTGCATGACTTGCACCACGGTATTGGCCTCTGCATCGCTTGGCACCATCGCAATCGCTTGGTGTTTATGCGGATCTAGCTTGTCACCCATTGGGTTAATTTCGATCAATTGCGATTTCTCAAACGCCGCAGTCAACTGTTTTAAAGTGAGTTCCACGCCATTTTTCAGGGCATCTACATCACCGGTTTGATCACTCAGCGCCATTTCTAGCGAATCTTTTACCGCCAGCAATTCCATCGCAAATTTCTCTACCGCAAATTTGCGGGCTTTGTCGATTTCTTCAAGTGCACGGCGGCGATTATTTTCTGCCTCTGCCTTGGCATACAGCACATCTTGACGGGCTTTCTCAATATCTGCAGTTGCAGCGGCTAACTGTGTTTCTAAAGTAATGCCTTCGCTAGCGGCCTCAATGCCTGCATCCGCGGTAGCGGCCAACACATCTTCATTCAGTACTTGTTCGGTTTCGTTGCTCATAGGGAACTCCAGTCAAAACTATTTCAAACATGCAAAGGCAGATGGGGTTATCACGGAGCATTTCAAGTGCATAGATTGCAAGAGCTTGCAGTAGAAGCCGAGGAAATCAACTCAATACGCTACAAAGCACTGCGGCTTGAGCATTTTTCATCCCTTTTTTTAAACATTTTTTAGCTAATCTGCCACGAACACGCTCAAAAAATTCAATTTTTTCCTACGCAGTTTTTTCTTCAAACACCTGTTTAACAGCATGTAGCTGACAAATAAAAATAGATTAAAAACTACATTTTCCGCATATTTTGCAACTTTATGCTTTTAAAACAGTCGTTTTAAGGTAGATAAAATCAAAGCATATTCGCTGGTCATTTTAAACAATTATTGACTACTACTTTACTTAATTCTTACGGAAAAAAAAGTACATGAAAGCCCCAATATGTAGTCAATATTTTACAACTACAATCGAATGGTGCACTGCAAAATAACTCTGCAACACGGCTATAAAATGCTTTACTTAGACATGCAGCCCATCACCCATTAGGGAGTATTGTTATGAGTACAAAGGAACAAAAGATCGCCGCCATCCAGCAAGACTGGGACACCAATCCACGCTGGAAAGGCATCACCCGCCCTTATACCGCTGCAGACGTTGAACGCCTGCGTGGCAATGTGCAAGTCGAGCACACACTAGCCCGCCGTGGCGCAGAAAAACTGTGGTCCTTAGTGAACGAAACACCCTATGTGCATGCTCTAGGCGCTTTGACCGGCAATCAAGCCATGCAACAAATTAAAGCTGGCTTGAAAGCCATCTACCTTTCAGGCTGGCAAGTTGCCGCTGATGCAAACATCGCCGGTGAAATGTATCCAGACCAATCGCTTTACCCAGCGAACTCGGTTCCACTGGTGGTGCGCCGCATCAATAATGCGCTGACCCGTGCCGACCAGATCAATCACGCCGAAGGCGACGACAGCATCGATTTCTTTGCACCGATCGTAGCCGATGCAGAAGCCGGCTTTGGCGGCGTACTGAACGCACACGAGCTGATGAAATCCATGATCGAAGCCGGTGCTGCCGGTGTTCACTTTGAAGACCAGCTGGCCTCTGTAAAAAAATGTGGCCACATGGGCGGCAAGGTATTGGTGCCAACGCGTGAAGCTGTAGAAAAACTGGTTGCAGCGCGTTTTGCTGCCGACATCATGGGGGTGCCAACGCTAGTTGTCGCACGTACCGACGCAGAAGCGGCTGATTTGCTGACCTCCGATGTAGACGCTAACGATCAGCCATTTTGCACTGGCGAGCGCACGCCAGAAGGCTTTTACAAAACCAGACCGGGCCTAGAGCAAGCCATTAGCCGTGGCCTTGCCTATGCACCGTATGCTGATTTGGTATGGTGTGAAACCGGCAAGCCGGATCTGGAATACGCACGCAAATTTGCGACCGCAATTCACGCTCAGTTCCCAGGAAAATTACTGGCTTATAACTGCTCGCCATCGTTTAACTGGAAGAAAAATCTGGATGACGCCACCATCGCCACGTTCCAAGCTGAGCTTGGCAAGATGGGTTACAAATTCCAGTTCATCACTTTGGCTGGCTTCCACGCACTGAACTACGGCATGTTTAATCTGGCCCACGGCTACGCCCGCCGTGGTATGAGTGCCTTTGTTGAGCTACAAGAAGCCGAATTCGCCGCCGCCGATCGTGGCTTTACCGCAGTGAAACACCAACGCGAAGTGGGCACAGGCTACTTTGATGCGGTCACGCAAGTGATCCAGCAAGGCCAGTCTTCTACCACCGCGCTGAAAGGCTCGACCGAAGAAGAACAGTTCCACTAAGACTTACAAAAGATCTGTAATCCTTAGGGTGGGTTAGGCCAGTAAAATGTACTAGATATAAGCGCTGTCGTATCTTGGCCGCGTACCCGCCGTAGCGCCAAGATGGGTACGCGGCCGAAATATATCAGCGCGAAGATGACCTCAAAGAGCGGCCTAACCCACCCGACGATAAATGAGGGAACAATATGACAATCACGCTTGCAGGTATTCGAGTTCTCGGCCATATCAGCCCTGCTTTTGCCCCTATTCTTACCCCCGATGCACTGGCTTTTTTAGCTGAGCTGCACCGCAGTTTTGAGCCGCGCCGCCGTGAGCTAATGGTCGCCCGTACCGAACGCCAAGCACGGCTAGATGCCGGTGAAGTGCCCGATTTCCTAGCTGATACCCAGCATATCCGTGATGGCAACTGGAGTATTGCGCCCCTGCCCGCCGATTTACTCGATCGTCGCACCGAAATCACCGGCCCCGTTGAGCGCAAGATGATGATTAATGCGCTTAATTCCGGCGCTAAATCGTTTATGGCCGATTTTGAGGATTCCAATACGCCCACTTGGGAAAACCAAGTCGAAGGCCAGATCAATGTAAAAGACGCCTATCGTAAAGAGCTGTCCTACCGTTCGCCCGAAGGTAAAGAATACAAATTAAACCCTGAAATCGCCACGCTGATTCTGCGCCCACGCGGCTGGCATTTAATGGAAAAACACCTTGAAGTTGACGGCGAAATCATGGCGGGCTCCTTATTTGATTTTGGCTTGGCCGTATTTCACAACCTGAAATACCGCCTTAGCCAAGGCACATCGTGTTATTTCTATCTACCAAAAATGGAATCGCATTTAGAAGCACGGCTCTGGAACGATGTCTTTACTTGGGCCGAAGCAGAGTTGGCCGCGCCGCACGGCTGCATCAAGGGCACGGTACTGATCGAAACCATTTTGGCCGCTTTTGAAATGGACGAAATCCTTTATGAGCTGCGTGAGCACTCGGCAGGCCTAAATGCCGGTCGCTGGGATTACATCTTTAGCTGCATTAAGAAATTCCGCGTCAATACGGATTTCTGCCTCGCCAATCGCAGCCTGATTACCATGACCGTACCCTTTATGCGTGCTTATTCCTTGCTGCTGATCAAAACCTGCCACCATCGCAATGCGCCAGCGATGGGCGGCATGAGCGCGGTCATCCCAATCAAAAACGACGAAGCCGCTAATGAAAAAGCCATGCAGCAGGTACGCGCTGATAAAGAGCGTGATGCCAACGATGGCTACGACGGTGGCTGGGTTGCTCACCCTGGGCTAGTTGAGATCGCTCAGGCGGCTTGGGATGCGGTGCTAGGCAGTAAGCCTAATCAAATCAGTAAGCAACGCCCTGATGTACACGTTGCAGGCAGCGATTTACTGGATTTTCAGCCAAGCGCACCGATTACCGAAGCTGGCCTGCGTGGCAATATTAGCGTAGGTGTGCAATATCTGGCGGCATGGATTTCTGGTCTTGGCTGCGTACCCATTCATAATCTGATGGAAGATGCCGCCACCGCAGAAATCAGCCGCTCACAAATCTGGCAATGGATCAGGTCGCCCAAAGGTGTACTGGACGATGGCCGCAAGGTGAGCACGGCGCTATTTCGCCAGTGGCTACCCGAAGAAGTCGCCAAAATCCACACCACCGGCCGCTTTGCCAGCACGCTCGATGAAGCCGCGCAGATGTTTGACGAGCTGACCACCAGCGAGGATTTTGTTGAGTTTCTGACCTTGCCAGGCTATGAGCGCTTAAAGTAAGGTTTAATTTGTCAGTAATTAAAAAGGGAGCCGCTTGGCTCCCTTTTTATTTTAGGCTAGGCAAAAACCTCAACTTACTTACGCGAGCGCACAGCGACTAAACGCATGGACATAAAAAGAGCCTAGCAGCCTGTCGGACTTAGACGGTCGAAGCGAAAAATCGCATGGTCGAGACCAGATTTTGCCGGATTTGCAGCGCCAATAACGAGTTATTGGTCAAAAATCTGGTGAAATATAGGCCGATCAGGTGATTTTGCAGCTGACTGATGCTAAGTCCGACAGGCTGCTAGCAGCCTTATAAAGCAGCAGTGCGAACCTGCTGAGCAGCCAACACACGATTATTGATATTTAACTGCAAGTTATCTGGGTTTTGCACCACGATATTTTCGCTAAGCATCGGCATAGTGCTTTGTACAGGGCTTTCAAAACGCACGAGGATGTCGTAATACGTACGTAGACGTTCAACAAAAATCACGGGCTCGCCACCACGGGCATAGCCATATTTTGCCGATTTAAAGTACTGCGGATTACGCAGCAGCGGCAGCGTGGTTTTCACGTCTACCCAGCTATCTGGGTTCTTGCCTAGCTTCACCGCCAAAGCGCGCGCGTCGAGCAAGTGGCCAAGCCCTACGTTGTATGCGGCAAGGGCCAGCCAAGTACGATCCGGCTCAGTAATGTTTTCCGCCAAGCTGTCTTTCATCGTCTGGATATAACGCGCCCCACCTTGAATACTTTGGTAGGGATCTAGGCGATTCACCCCTAAGCGCTCTGCCGTGTCGTTTGTGAGCATCATCATGCCACGCACGCCCGACATCGACACCGCCTCAGGGTCCCACATTGATTCTTGATAAGACAGCGCGGCCACTAAGCGCCAATCCAAACCAGTTTTTGTTTCCGCCTCTTTAAACCACTTTTTATAACGTGGCAAAGTGGCTTTACGCTTATCCAAAAACGCCATGGCATCAACGGGTGCAAGGCGATTCACATGGCCGTAATATCGATCAAGTAGGCTGTGCATCTCGCCATTTTTAGCTATTTTGCTAAAAAAGCCTTGGAACAAACCATATAGCTCGCTATCGCTCTCAGGTACGGCCCAAGCCAGTTGTTGAGCAGAGCCCATTTCGCGGCTAATTGCCACCTTAGGAAAGTAATTTTGCGCAACATCTGCGGCGTGTGAATCAACCATAGCGTAGCTAAGCTGACCATTAGCCACGCGCTCAATCAGATCTTCGCTATCGCCATCTTCGACGATCTGCCAGCTGAGATTGGGCTTGCTTACTTTTAGCTTATTCAGCGCCATCACATACTGTGGCAAGGTGCTAATCAAAGCCTCACCCGCTGTCAGTTCAGATAAAACACTGCTGGCAGAGCGGCTGCTTGGGTAAACCAAGACAGGTTCAATGCTTTGGTAAGCAGGCCCAAATGCCAAGCCTGCTCCTTCAAAATCTTTTTGCACGCCCACTGCAAAGTGCGCTTCATGCTGCTTTAGCCTAGATAACAATTCGGCATAGCTGTTGGTCACAATAAAACGCACCTTCAGCCCATTTGCTGCTGCAAAGCGAGTAACGAGGTCGTACTCCAAGCCTGCGTAATTGCCTTCAGCATCGACATAGAGTGTGGTCGGACCGTTTTGTACCAGCACGACGAGTTCTTGTGATTCTGCCCAAGGAAGAACCTGGTTGGAAGATTGCTGCGGCATATCGCCACAACCCGTTAGGACAACTGTTGCTAGAGCCATGAGCAAATGTTTCATGCGCATCCCGTTTGTTGATACCGGCCGCATTCTGCACTAATTCCTCCCCAAAGCACAAACATTGCTTTGCCTTGGGTAAAATTTGCGCTAGAATTCGTCTCCTCTTTGGAGAGGTGGCAGAGTGGTTGAATGTACCTGACTCGAAATCAGGCGTACTCGCGAGAGTATCGGGGGTTCGAATCCCCCTCTCTCCTCCAGAATCAGTGAAAACGGCAAGCTTTCGGGCTTGCCGTTTTTGCGTTCTGATCCTACAAGGAGCGCCAGCATAAGGCCAAGCGTCTCGTCCACCCCAGTAAAAATTACCCTTTCGGCATATCCGGCGATTCAACAATCGTAAATTTTTCTAGCTGGCGCAAGTGGTTCACCGCCTTCGATAGTAGAGCCTGCGCGGGGTGCGGTAGAAAATGCCGGTCGCATATATTAGCCACTGGCAATAATCCCACTAGGCTATTTGTTAACCAAACTGCATCTGCTTTTTTGACATCATCCAGTGTTAAAGCTCGTTTTTCGACAGCGAATCCATGCTGCAACGCAGCATCAAAAGCCACCTCGCACATCACTCCATTGACCCCACTTTGATCCAGTTTTGGGGTAAATAAATGGGTGTCGCATAAAACCAACACATTACTCATCACGCCTTCGATAACCCAGCCATCTCGATCCAACATCAGCCCCTCAAAAATACTTGGGTCTTGCCATTCGCGTCGCGCTAAAACATTTTCTAAGCGATTCAAATGCTTAACCCCTGCCAAGGCAGGTTGCCAACTTGCTTTTGTGCTGCATACACGCACATTGGCCCCTTGTTGATGTAAATATTTAGGGTAGTTGGGCAGTGCCGCACACTGAGTAATTCTATTTGGCGTCAGAAAATCAGAAGTTCCATACCCACGAATTGTTTCGCCACGTGTAATTATTATTTTAATTGCCGCGTCAACTGGCGTAATTATTCGTAAGTCTTCGAGCAGTACTGCCTCAGCTGGGCAGTTAATTCCTAAGGCGGCGCAATCTTGCTGTAAGCGGGCGTAATGCCGCTGCCAAAACTCAATCTGCCCACCTTCGCAGCGCAAGGTGCGAAACACACCATCACCAAATTGAAACGCCCGATCAGCCATACTGATAACGTCTTGTGGCTGCCCATTAAGTAATCGCATTCTTACACCCTAAAACGCACAATTTATTCATCATGTTTTTACTAAATACAAATCTTCGGCACACGGAACATATTTAAGAACAAGTCATAGAAAATGCTTCGCTATTTTAAGTAAGGTTTTCTTTGTGAAACGCCCTGCTCTCTGTGTGCTCCGTAGTTCAAGGGCTGGGTTTTGACGCTGCTACTCTTGCACGCCCAAGGCACGGAGCAAGCCACGGGCTTTATGCCGAGTTTCTTGTAACTCACGTTCAGGATCTGAATCAATCACAATCCCTGCACCGGCTCTAAAGTAAAGATGATCTTGTTTTTGCAAGAAGGTACGAATCAGAATATTGAGATCCATAGACCCATCTAGGTTGATATAACCCAAACTGCCGGTGTAAGCATAACGCGGCCTATCTTCTAGCTCTCTGATAATTTGCATGCAGCGAACCTTAGGGCAACCTGTAATAGTCCCCCCCGGGAACAACGCCCTTAAGATATCTGCCGGCGTTTGGCCTGACGTTAGAGTGCCACGAACATTGGATTCAATATGATGCACAAAGGCGTAGGTGGCCACGGCCATCAACTCATCCACTTTTACCGTGCCTGGCTGGCAAATGCGGCCTAAATCATTGCGTTCTAGATCGACCAACATAATGTGCTCAGCACGCTCTTTTGGTGTGGCAAGTAGGCGATTTTTTAACTCTGCATCTTCAATAGGATCGGTAGATCGAGGATGCGTCCCTGCAATCGGGCGAGTTTCGACCTGATCGCCGCTGACTTTAACCAAGCGTTCAGGGGAAGAGCTTACCACTGCGCCATGCACGCCTAAATCTAGTAGGGTAGAAAAGGGAGCAGGGTTGCGTACCCGCAGGCTGGCAAACAGCTCGGCCGGGCTTAATGGCTCGGCCAATTGCACATCCCAGCCGCGCGATAAATTCACCTGAAAAACGTCGCCTTCTCCTATATATATAAGCGCCCGTTCTGCTCCTTGTAAAAAGGCCGCTGGCTCATCCTCGCTAATGGATGCAACTTGTGGCAAAGCAGGGGTAAATTTGCGGCAGGCGGCTAGCTTTTCAGCCAGCATCTCCAGCTCTTCTAAAGTCTCAGCGACTAACCAAGCTAGGCCGGATGGGCGCTGTAATACAATTGCTGCCGGAATACGTAATAACGCCGCAAGCGGGAAATCCGCCTCCAATCTATGCGCCACGTGTGGCTCAAAAGTAGACAGCAGCTCGTAGCCTGCGTAGGCAAACCAGCCGCCGGCAAAGGGCGCATCAGCGGGTAAATCTTCAGGGCGAGCTAAATCTGGATTAAGCGATAATTCACGCAAATCACGGACAAACGCATCTCCTTCTCCCGCAGCATAAATACGCACCTCCCGTGGCAGGGCAAATAAGATGTCCCAACCCGCGTGGCCACCGCCTGTTTCAGCCAAAGCAGGAAAACGTGCAGGATCACTGGCATGCAGCGCCAATAGGTCTGGAGTAGTGTGGAGGGATAAGCAGTACATAGGTCGTTTTCTAACAAAGAGAGTTGCCTTATACCTTAACACTCACACAAGGGGTAGTGCGGGATTAAATACCCAGCAAGAATTACAAAAACGATTATTTTTAGCGCTAAAATATAGTGATATCGTGGGGCTGTTGACCGCTGATTCATGGCTAGCAGCCTGTCGGACTTAAGACTGATCTACTACGGAAAAGCCGGATTTGGCCATATTTCACGCATTTTCTCGTTGAATAGCCAGCTATTCGCCT
>JBDKJX010000086.1:0-11610 GCA_039796405.1 Pseudomonadota bacterium | reverse complement strand
ATGGCTTTGGATTTACAATAACGAGCGCCCGCATATGGGATTGGGCGGCATCACCCCGAAACAAAAACTGGCATTACATGCCTAGCCTCTACTTCTAAGTGAGCTTAAAAATGGGGGGATTACCAAATCTCTAATGCGACAATGTTAAGATGAATCAATTAGTGCTTTGGATAAAAAACATGACGCCTTCCCCTATCAGCTTTGAGTTTTTCCCGCCCAGAACCGCTGAAGGCGCAGAAAAACTACGCAATACGCGCAGACAGCTCGCTCAATTTAAACCAGAATTTTTTTCCGTGACCTTTGGAGCAGGTGGCACCACACAAGAAGGCACGCTCAATGCCGTGCTCGATATTCAATCTGAAGGGCACGCTGCCGCGCCACACCTTTCCTGTGTGGGCTCCTCCAAAGAAAATATCCGCAGCATTGTGCAAAACTATAAGGACCACGGCATCCGCCATATTGTGGCCTTACGCGGTGATATTCCTTCAGGGATGGGAGATTTTGGCGAGTTTCGTTACGCCAATGAATTGGTCAGCTTTTTACGCCAAGAGTTTGGGGATTGGTTTCATATTGAAGTAGCAGCCTATCCAGAGTTTCACCCGCAGGCCCAAAGCGCAGAAGCGGACATTCGTAACTTTATAAATAAAGTACGGGCAGGGGCTGATTCGGCCATTACTCAATACTTCTTTAATGCAGATGCGTATTTCCGCTTTGTGGATGAAGTAAACGCACGTGGCATTAGTATCCCTATTGTGCCTGGCATTATGCCTATCCAAAATTTTAGCCAATTGGCTCGTTTTTCTGAAATGTGCGGTGCGGAAATTCCACGTTGGCTAAGGCTACGTTTACAAGCATTTGGTGACGATACCGCCTCGATTCGTGCTTTTGGTTTGGATTTTGTCACCGAATTATCTGACCGTGTATTAGCAGGAGGTGCACCCGGCCTGCATTTTTATACCCTGAATGCTGCCGGTGCCGTTTCTACAGTATGCCAGCGCTTGGGCCGCTAGGCATTTTGGCTATACATACCTGATTACGCCCACCATTCTTAGCATGATACAGCGCTTGATCTGCCATACGTAAGAAGTCAGCAGGGCTGACTTCTTCCTCCCCTGAAAAAATCGCAAGCCCTTGACTTACCGTTAGAGGCTGGCCATCGGCCTGTAATAAACCCAATTTGATAATCGCCAGCCTTACCCGTTCAGATAATGATTTTCCAATACGTATATCCGTATGCGGCAATAAGAGTGCAAATTCTTCACCACCAATTCGAGCAGCACAATCTCCTGCTCGCTCAGCAAATTGCGCTAATACTGCAGCAATTTTCTTTAGCGCATTATCCCCTTCACCATGGCCATATGAATCATTATATTGTTTAAAAAGATCTACATCTAAAATGATCAGCAATAAAGCTTGATCACTACGCGTTGCTCGACGCATTTCTTGTAATAAGCTCTCATCAAAAGCACGGCGATTAGCAATATCAGTAAGCCCATCATGATTGGCCTGCAATGCCAATTTTGCATTGGCAGCAAGCAAAGCTTCTTTAGTCGCCTGTAAGGCTAGTTGTTGGCGATGATGCGCCAACACATTGGAGCATAAGCCTACGACCATCGGCAAAATACGCATCTCTAATTTTGAATATTTCCGATGCGGGCTTTTTAAACCAACAAATAAAACGCCAAGCCGCTCTGCATTAAAATCAAAAGGTAAAGCTACTAATTTTGCCAAATTTAAGTCTCGGCACAGTACTGCCTCGCCGCAGCCAACATCCAATTCATCTACAGTATCAATAAAAAACACAGATTGAAGATTTAAATTGTATTCACTCAGTTTATATAAAGCACGCGTTCCCAATACAAAATCAGCACGAAGCTTACGCCCCTCCTTATGCCATAAATAAACTTCTTCTGGCAAAACATCATCTGAGAAACATACTGCAACTAAAGCATCTAACCCTAGCAAAACCCCAGTTTGAGCCAAGGTTTCTTCTAATCCAAACTGGGCCTGATCTAATGGTAAATCTAAATAGCGTTGAGCATCTTTAGACAGCATATGTAAAAAACCAGATAAGTAAAGTGTTTCGCCGGTACGTTGCGCCACTTCAATTTCTAACTGATCACGGCTTTCTGCCAAAGCATGAATTAATTGCTCACGCTCTTGTTCATTTTTTAATAAATTACCTTGTAAGGAGGCAAAGCCTTCTAATAGGCAATCAAGCTCATCTTGTACCACGGTGGCAAAGGCAGGCGGTGCAGGTGCTTTTTCGATTCGATTCGCTTGCAATAAATGAGTATGAATAGTCAAAGCATCCAAACGCCGCACCACAACCCGGCGCAATAACCATTGCAATACCAATAAAATACCGAGCACTAGAATAATTTGTGCCATAAAAAAAGGCAGTACTCGAGATAACAATTCAGACCATACCGCCGAGGCATCACCAATTAGGCTTAATTTGCCAACCGTGTTGCTGCTGTTTTTATGCACTAATGAAACGGAATAGCTGAACTCATTTTCAACCCGATGGCTTAAACCGCGCTCGTATCGAGCACCACTTGGAGTGATTAATACTACGCCAGCAATACTGGGTAAAGCTGCCAGCGCATCAAGCTCTTCATTAATAGTGGTTGGATCAATATCCCACAGAGCCGCCGTTAAGCGCGGGCCATGATCTTGCACAGTATTGCTAAGACGAGTGCGCAATCCAGATGAAATATCAAAATAAACAATACCTGCATACGCAACAATCAAAATCAGCATAAATAATACGCCAATCCGCAGCAATACTTTATTCAAGCGCTTCGCTATCGGTTGAAAATTGCGCTTTGATCTAGATAGCTTCGCCGAAGAATGGCCACTCACTTCATACTACTCCTTGCAATAAGCAGCTTACCATCCTGTGCGCAAGCCCTTGATTTGTTTGTTTTTCCAGCCATTCCAGTCGAAACACAAGCATCCAAAGTAGCGGAAGAATCCCCGCTATAATTATTTATTCTAGGATTAATGGCTTTGCTGTAACGTGAAAAATCATAATGGCTTAAACCTTGGCGGCTAAAACGCGATAAAAATAAATCCGCATTATTGGCATTCAGCAAGCTAAACATAGGCAACTGTATCTGAGTACCTTGTGCGGAAAAATCATAGCCATGAGCATAATCATACAGCAGCACCATACTCCATGCCCCTAATAGGAAGTGGCCTGCTGCTAAAGCTGTCAAACGGCCATTTTTTATCATAGATATTGCATCATTAGAATGATTAATTGCCGAGACTAAAACGCCATGATCAGGCCCATATCGACGCTCTAAGCTAGATAATACTCCAAATGCCATCAGGTCGTTAGAACACCATACCGCAGCTACATCAGGGTAGCGATCTAATAAGACGGCCATTTGCTCAGTAGCCAAGCCACGACTCCAATTGCCGTAAATAACTTGTTTAAGCTCGACATTGGGGAATTCTTGCAATGCATCTTGCAAACCTAATAAACGCTCTTGAGAAGCAGGCGTAGATTTATCCCCTGACATCGCCAACAATTGATATCGGCCATCTATGCCAATTTTTTTACTCTGCACCAAACGCTTTAATAGCGTCTTTCCGGTTAAATAGCCAGCTTGGCGATTATCAGTCGTTAAACTACCAATCCAGTATTTTAATTTCTTCCTAGGCAATCCTGACTGCATGAGTTGCTCAGGGGTTAAATCATTAAATGCTAGCAGAGTAGGAATATGCGCACGTTCAGCAATCGCTAATAATGGTGGAGCCATTTGCCGCTCATTCACCACAATTAAATAATCCGGCTTTGCCCCTTGATCAATTGCCTGCTGTAGCAACAAAGGCATGCGCAAATGATCTCGCTCAGCATAAATAATGCGTAGTTCCATGCCTAAATCTTGCGCAGCAGCAGCCATGGATTGGCTTACGCTTACCCAAAATGCTTCGCTAGTTTTACCTGGATTAATAAATAGAACCGAAATAGCCCAGCTAGGAGAACTACTCAACAGCAATATCAAAACACAGCAACGACGCAACATACTCACATATCCCCCATAAAATGAATAGGGCGAGCATTATGATGCAGCATGAATACTACTTCCCCCAATGGCAGCCCGATGTGGCTCTTTCATCATTGTAATTCGTGTCAACGATATGCCCTATGAACTGAATCATATAGGCCGGCGACGAAACCACCCTGTAAGCGATAAACGCTCGCGCTTAGAAACCAATACTTCATGTTCAAATTGATTAGATAAAAAAACCACCAAACTACCTCCTAATGGAGCAATATCCATAGATTGCTCTTTTTCTAGATATAAACGTAATTCACCCCCATCATTTTCCTGCCATTCTGGGTTTAAATATAAAACAATAGTCACAACTCGGGTATCTTCTCCACGGTGTTGATCTAAATGTCGCTTATAAAAACTACCAACCGGATACGTGGCAAAATGGCACTCCAGCTCATCCAAGCCCAAGTATAAATACGCATTAAGCGCATGTTTTACCTCAGCTAACTGTGCTAATGCCGTAGACGCCAGAGGGTCTGTTGGTTCAATCCAACAAATTTCATCCCCTCTAATTTGCTCCCGCACCGCACGGCCTTCTTTGCGGCCTACCCCTGCCTGATGAAATAAATTTTTCCGCTCTTGCATCACCTTAGCAAGCGCATTTACCTCATGTTGAGCTAAAAACCGCGGCAATACGGCAAAGCCCTTCTCGACTAAGCCATCAATCATTAACTCAATGCCCATTGCTACTTGTTTCACTCGATGTATCATCTTTTATTGGGATAAAAAAATCTGCAGGGCGCTTTAAGAAACGTCGCATTAATTGGCCCAATAGCGGCCGAGTCTGCCTAAAGGATAATTTACGCGAACGTAATGCCACCCAAAGCGCCAAGGAAAAACTAATCACTAGGTTGGTCATACCAATAGTAGCCACGCCTAGTAATGAAATCACCACAATTTGCCAGCTCATCTGAAAATTCTGAGCAACCAGTGCAAAAGAAAAATTAGCCGAAGAAAAAGTAATATGGCGAATATCTATAGGCAAGCCCAGCAACGTACCCACGGTGCCAATCGAACCCAGCATAATACCAAAATAAAAATTACCCGCTAAAGCGCCTAAATTATTCTCAATATAATTAGCAATGCTGCTGGCTCGGCTTTCACCAAACCAGCGTTTTAACCAAGGAAGCGCGGCAATTCGTCCAGGAATTTCATTATAAATCGCTTTATTGTCATAATAACCTGAAATCAGCCCCGACATAAACAAACACACCCCAGCAATTGCGGCGTGGAAAATAGCGAGACTAGCAATCGGGCTTAAATCTTGCAGTAAATGCTCAGCTTTTTCCGCACCTACGAAAGGCTCGCCGAGCTGCCACTGCCAAGCCATCCCCAACAATAATGCCACAGGCATGGCGAGTAATACATTGCCTGCAATCGCTACAAACTGAGTTCTAAATACGCTGACAATTAACTCAACCAGCTCGTTTAAACTATCTTTTTGCTTAGAGGAGTAATGAATTGATGCGGCAATTTTAGCTGCCGTCATTGCGGGCTGTTTGGTGGCAACAGTAAAGTGCAGCATATGAATCAGCATAAAACCAAAAGCATAATTAAAGCTGAATGCAATTGCTTCTAGGACTAAAGGCAAGTGCGCCTTCGTAATTAAAATTTTAAACATCGCCATAAAACCAACGACAACACCCGCTCCTGCTGCGGATTTAAACATGCCAGCCCAATCACGGCGTGTTTCAGCAATATAGTGCTCGCCAGTATGGCTTGCATGTTCTGTGACTTGCAAGGCCAGTAATTCAGTATTTTCAGCAAATAAATCTCTTAAGCTATATTTGCGATTCTCTGCCAATACAAAAGCATGCAGGGTATTGAGTAAAGTCTTTGCTTTTTCTGTTGATGGCTCAGGATTTGCCAAAGTTAATAGCGTTTTTAGCCTATCAATATGCTGACGCAATCGAATCAATAAGTAGGTAAGACTAACAGATACCCCCTTCTTGGCCGCATTTTTACGCACCCTAGCAATAACTTCTTCACACTGAGCCAATAATACCCGAATCTGCAAGTCATCTTCGCTAGGCTTACCATCATGGATTAAATCTTGGCGATAGCGCTCTATCCATGCCAATGTTTCTACATTCTGGCGCACAAAAGGAGATTCAAAGCGTTCGATATCAGGATGATTTTTAACAATTTCTGGCTCAAGCCCAATTGCAGAAACTCTGCAAGATAAAACTTGAATCGCCTCTAACATTTGCAGCAAAGTGCGATTGATGCTGTCTCTATCCGTTTCATCATTAAAATGTAAGGCTTGGCCTAAATCAAACCAAACTTGATGGGGTACATTGCCAAACCATATATGATCCTCTGGGTGATTAAATGCCGCAGCAAATAAATCTTTTAATGAAGATAAATTAATGGTTGGGGGCAAAATCCGATGACCAATTCGTCGAACCAATGCATCATAAAGGCTTTCATTAGAAAGAATACCCGTGTCGGTATAAAGATGAACCTGCTTACTGGTCGATAATATATGTAATAAGTGGCGTCGTAATCCACCGCGCAGTTCAATATTTTGCTCTAGTAAATAGCAAAGCGCTTGAATATTATTAATCGCTTGTGTGGTGTCATTCACTTTAGTGGGACGCAATGCAGTAACTAAATTGATGATTAGTTCAACAGCTTGATCTACTGCTGCTGCCTGCATTGTTTTCAGTATTTTTTCCATTCAGGACTCTTTGTATATCATACATATGAGAGCGTATTAATTGAAACGTCACATCACTGCATATTAAAAATAAGCTTATCCCCAGCAAAAAACGGGGATTTACAACCACATATACTTAATACAGCACGCCCCAACTCCAATAAACCAGCACGAATTGGACGGGAATCATGCAGCGTTGGCAAGCCACCTTTTCCCTTTTCCCACTTATTACAATTTTGCAGGACTTATGCTACTGCGTTTACAAACAAAATTAGCACCAAGAATAGCCCATTTCATTTTTCCCTTATGTACAATCAAGCCAATAAAATCAGATCATCACCCTGATGACAATGTGGGAGTGCGATATGTATTTGATTTACTTAGTATTAACGGTCTTTATTTTGCTAATCAATTTAGCAGCGTTGGGCCGTGTGTTTACTTATTACTTTGCCGATGCTCAGATTGCACGAGCCAGCGGCACGCTAACATTAATCACCAGCTTATTCTTTATTGAACATTTCCTAGGGCTTGGATCACTTAACTGGGTTTGGCCACTGAGCACTTTATGCAGTATTGCAATCTTATTCAAGCACTGGAAAGCAGGTGACTGGCACTCAGAGCTCCCCTTTTGGCTACCCTTTCTCTATGTCTTTGCTTGGCGCTTTGTCTTCCCTGATATTGATGCCCAATCCGAGCATCTTACCGACTTAGCCTTTGTCTCCAATTACATCAGTGGCAGCCGCCTTCCCCCCAGCGACGTTTGGCTGCCAGGTTACCAGTTTGATATCTATTATGGCTTCTTGCATTACGCAACGGCATTAGCAGGCAGAATACTCGCTATTCCAGCAGGCTTAGCCATGAACCTAGGTTTTTGCTTGACGATTGCTTTTAGCATCAGCTTGGCTTGGAGTATTGTGAGCCATTTTTGTTCAGTAACTTGGAAAAAATACCTAGTTATTGCAGCCTTATTAATGGGTGGTACAGGTGTTTCTCCACTCGTACCGATACTTTACTCACAAGCTGACGCTAGCCCAATTGCAAATACGCAAGCCGCCGTAAATCAACTCTGGGCAAACACGCGCTTTACAGGGCTTTACGATCAGCAAATCAATACCTCCATCGGAGCCACCCTATTTCCTAAGGCTGCGGTAGATAGTGCACCACGCGAACTACCACTTGAAACACTGGCTTACTATATCTATTTGGGTGATCTGCATCCACCCTTGGCAGGGTTTGCCCTGCTATTTTTTGCGCTCGCACTGATGATGAAGTTAGAAAACACGCCACAAGCTAGGCCTCTTGCGATAGCGCTTGGGGCAAGCGTGCCGTTACTGTTGGCCGTTAATGCTTGGAATCTGCCCTTACAAGGCTTGCTGCTGCTGGTATGGTGCGGCTATCGCCGCTACTCAGGGCAAAGCTGCTATTTAAAATATCTAATCCTTGGTGCATGCTTAGCCTTACTGCTGCTTTACCCCTTTATTAATAGCTACGCACCCAATGCGCTTTCAGCTGGATTTGCCTTTGTCGCGGCCGAGGATCACACCCCATTACGCCAAGGGTTTGCCATTTGGTGGCCGGTATTATGGTTAGCAGCCCTTGCGCTTAGCCAAGGAAAAGAAAACAAAATTGCACTGTGGAGCGCGGCAAGCGTATTGCTTTTACTTGCTGCCATGGAAATCATCTATATCGATGACCCCCTTTCTGGCAGCTATAACCGTTTTAATTCCACCTTAAAATGGTGGTCTTGGCTTTATCCTGCGGCCCTCTTATTACTGGGCTCAATCAACCTAAGCAGCCAAAAGTACTGGAAGTGTTGCCTTGCCGCCGTGCCCCTGCTTGCCGTCTGTACTTATGCTATACCCCAAGCAAAATATTGGCTTTATCAGCCCAAAACTAGCCTTGGCCAATTAGCAGGAGATGGCTGGCTAAAAAATGACGTGGCTCATAGGGCAATTCTCAAGCATTTGCGTAGTGCCGAAAAAGGCTTGGTCTTAGAGTGCTTAGATGCTGGCTCTTATACAGCAACTAGCGCCTTTGCCCTGCATAGCGGCCAAGCTGCCGCCTTAGGTTGGCCAGATCATGAAAGCCTTTGGCGCAATCAACCCGCCTTTATTCAAACCCAAGCGGGTAAAATCCGAACGCTTTATCACGGTGCCTTGCCAGATGCTGGCGCTTGGTTAGTTAGCCAAAACATTCGCTACATTGTATGGAGCCGCTTCGATCAAGCCCGTGCCCCCACCGCCTTTCCCTTGCTACGCCAACAGCTTGATGCACAATACGCGTGGCGTGTACTGCAGGCAGAAAACGGCATGGAATTGGGCGTGTGGGAGCGGCGTAATTAAATTTTAAACAGTCAATATAACTGCCGTGGCCATATTAAACATCATGGATGTTAAGCTAAAAGTGAGCCCACGAAAAGCATGAAAATAAGCATTTTTATAATGGGAATCGACCAAAAAGCGAGTTAATTTCCGTGTTTTTTTTGTATTTCATGCTTTTCATGGATAAAAAATATCCTTGTACTGAATAAATTTATCGAAGCCATGGCGCAGTTTTTCCCCCTAGCCGCCATTGCTCCTCTAAGCGAGCCCAGATTTTCTCCTTCTGTTCCTCAGACATCATCACCCACGTTGATACTTCTACAACACTCCGGCCACAACCTCGGCATATCTCATCCCCTAGTGCCGTTGAGCAAACAGCGATACAAGGCGAACTAGGGCGCTCTTTTTTTAACATACTCTCTCCACAATGAACCGCTGACGGCAACTCCGCCAGCGCCAAATTTAAAACAAATCAAGCTGTCACATAAAGTACCCGAATCTGTCATCAAACATCAGTACTATTGCCAAATCACCTAGCTGGGTTACTCGTATGTCGGAGTGCACTCTCAAGTTTCGCAGTATATGGATCTCTGACCTTCATCTTGGCACTTCGGGCTGCCAGACTGAGTACCTACTTGATTTTTTAAAACACTGCGATTCAGACCACCTCTATTTAGTGGGCGATATCATTGATGGCTGGGCCTTAAGACGCTCTTGGTTTTGGCAACAAAGCCATAATGATGTCATCCAGAAGCTTCTTAGAAAAGCTCGCAAAGGCACCAAAGTAACCTATATTCCTGGCAATCATGACGAAGGTGCTCGGCAATTTTTGGGCCTCATGTTTGGCGATATCACCATTGAAGATGAAGTAATTCATACAATGGCCAATGGTAAACGCTTCTTGGTGCTGCACGGCGATAAATTTGATGGCGTGGTGCAATGCGCAAAATGGCTGGCGATTGTGGGCGATCGCCTCTATACCATTACACTGAAACTGAACCATTTATTTAACCGAGCTCGTGCTCGCTTAGGCTTAGGTTACTGGTCACTTTCACAATTTCTTAAGCATAAAGTCAAAACAGCCGTTAGCTTTGTTTCTAATTTTGAAGCAGCCGTCGCCAGTGAAGCGAAAGAGCGTGGTTTAGATGGCGTCATTTGTGGCCATATCCACAAAGCAGAAATGCGTGAAATTAATGGTGTTCTTTACTGTAATGATGGCGATTGGGTAGAAAGCCTCACCGCTTTAGTTGAGCTAGCTGATGGTGAATTACGCATTATTACTTGGCAAAAATTCTTTATCGACCAACAAGCAGAGCTGATCAATTTATACGCTCCTCATCCTCCTCTTTTCGAAGGAATTGCAGCATGAATATTCTGATTGTGACAGATGCATGGGAACCTCAAGTCAACGGCGTTGTGCGCACGCTCAAGCAAACACGCCAAGAACTAGAACACTTGGGACACATCGTTGACGTGCTATCTCCTCTCGAATTTCGCACCATTCCTTGTCCTACGTATCCCGAGATTCAACTCTCTTTATTTCCTAGCAGGAAAATCGCCCAACGTATTAAAGCCTTTCATCCTGATGCCATTCATATCGCCACAGAAGGACCTCTCGGCTTAGCTGCACGTCGCTATTGTATAAAAAATAAACTTCCATTTACCACAGCCTATCACTCACGTTTTCCAGAATATGTTCAGCTTCGTTTTGGCATTCCTCTTTCCTGGACTTACGCTTGGCTAGCTCGTTTCCATAATGCAGCTGAAGCGGTCATGGCCCCTACTCACGTTGTTGTGAATGATCTAGAAGCGCGTGGCTTTAAAAAAGTAGTGATGTGGTCACGCGGGGTAGATCTAAAAATATTTAGCCCAGGCGACAGAGACCGGCTACAAACTCGTCATCCTATTTTTGTTTATGTAGGCCGCGTTGCGGTTGAAAAAAATATTGAATCTTTTTTACAACTCGATCTACCTGGCTCTAAATGGATTTGCGGTGATGGCCCAGCAGCAGCACAATTGCGCCTTAAATATCCTGGAATCAACTGGCTCGGTGTCTTAAGCCAAGAAGAATTAGCCAAGGTCTATAACGCTGCTGATTCGTTTGTTTTCCCATCAAAAACCGACACATTTGGACTGGTATTGCTAGAGGCCATGGCCTGTGGCTGCCCTGTTGCTGCATATCCAGTCACAGGTCCCATCGATGTTATCGGCAAAGATGGCCCTGGTTCACTCTGCGAAGACTTACAAAAAGCATGCCTAGATTCATTAAAAATCAGTCGAGAAGACGTACGTAAACACGCCGAAAAATTCTCATGGGCCGCAGCAAGCCAGCAATTTCTTGCCCATCTTCACCCATTTACCCCTACAGCACAGAACGAACTAGCTCTTAGCATGGCCAATACTGGCGAATAAAGTAGTAATGTTTGCGCCAGTTTTCACGCAAAGCAAAACCCCCGCCTCTTTCGAGTACGGGGGTTTGCTTACTACGTCTTTACTACTAATGGGGTGTCTGGCAATGACCTACTTTCACACAGGTAATCTGCACTATCATCGGCGCTAA
>JBDKJX010000085.1:0-11974 GCA_039796405.1 Pseudomonadota bacterium | reverse complement strand
GTTTCGGCTTGCTTTAAAATCGCCATAATCTGGCTGTCGGAATAACGTGCTGCTTTCATGTAGAGCTCCTCAAAGACTGCGAGAAAATTCTACTTAAAAATGAGCTGGTTTTGTGGGGGGATTACCGCCCCAAGTGGCGATCAGGCCGCAGCCCCTTCTGGTAGCAAACTCTACGACGCAGGCCCAAGCGGCGTTACGCCCACCATGCCGGTTGCACTTAGCGCTGGGGACAATGGCACGAGCACCACCAAAAGCGCCATCGCCACCGCCAAAATTACGATTACCGACGAAGCCAAGCAAAAAGAGCTGACTGGTAAAACTGCCGCCGAAACCATCGCCAGCCTAAACCGCGATACCGATGGCGCACAGCAAACGCTCGCCAACGATTTTAAACCTGAAAAAATCAACGAGCTATTCAGCGCTACCAAAACCTTCCTACAAGAAGGCAACACCTTTATGGCCAACCGTACGGCTGAGGCGGATGCGGCGAAAAAAGCGCTGGCAGAAAACACCGATCCAAATGCAGAAAAAACCTTAAAAGATAAGCTGACCGAAGCCAATAAATGGACACCCGGCGGAGATTACGGCCGCGCCATGACCGCACTGCAAGCCGCAGTGGGTGGTAATGTCAGCGGTGGCGTAACAGGCTTGGTGCAAAACGCCTCTGTGGCTTACTTGCAAAGCATCGGCGCTGAAAAAATCAAAGACATCGCCGACAGTTTCCAGACCAAGAAGGGAGAAGAAAACCAAACCAGCCAAAACGTCCGCGCCGCCCTGCACGCCATCGCCTCCTGCGCGGGAGCGGCAGCAACGAGTAGCAACTGCAGCAGCGCCGCCGTGGGAGCCGCTTCCAGCGTCGTCATCAACAACGTCTTGTCTGAAATCGAAAACACCAACGCAGATAAGATGACCGCTAGTGAAAAGGAAAAACGTAAGAATCTGGTGGGTTCTATCATCACCGGCATTGTTGCGGCAACGGATGGCAATGCAGCGGCGGCGAATAATGCGGCTCAGATTGAGATGGAGAATAACTATCTCGGTAAATCTGAGGCGACAAAACTAGAGCAACTCACTCGACTGAAGTTCTCTGGTAAATGCGATAGCAAGTGTGAACAAGAAACGAAAGCACTTAAAAAGAAAGATGACGCAACAAATCTTGCTTTAGATGCTTGCGCTAATGTTAAAACTCCCCAGTGCGACGCAATCCGGCAGGATGTACGCAATGCTGCGGCAAGCTATATTCGCTCAACTTCCTTGCTGGCTGATGCAGCTTTAACGTTTGTAGCAAAAGAAAAAGAAGCTGAAGCTACACTTCTCGCGCAGCAAAGTATGGGCGGTGTTAATACCAGCGATGTACTTAAAGGTTACGGCCAATCGATGGTTGATGCTGCTGAAAGTGCTTACTCGGGCGCTAAAACGGCATTTAAAGCCTTATTGGGTGATCCACAAGCTCAAACGCAGCTCAAGGCAGGGGCTGGCGCGGCATGGGATTATGTTTCTGATCTGGATAACTTGCCTTATCTATTGGGTGCAATGACGCCAGAAAAGCGCGAGAAACTGGCTCAGGCCTACGAGCGGGGTGATGTTGAAACAATTGGTCGGATAGCCGGAGAAACCGTCGCAAGTTTGCCAATTGGCGGCGGTGCTGGAACGATTAAAAATGTAGGCAAGGCCACTGAAACCGCTTTGGATGCAGCGCAACTTGCGAAGAAAGCGGAGGATGCCGCCAATGTTGCCAATAAGGTTAACGGTCTCACTAAACTGGACGGCTTACTGGGCAAAACGATTGATGGCCCGGAAGTGACCAGTATCATGCGGAGGCAGGATGGGCATTTGGGTGAACGACTGGCCATCGAGATGCTACATAAGGAAACCGGCTTGACATTCAAACCACTGCAAAATGCCAGCGGGCATGGTTGCGATGGTTGTTTGGTGTCCATCAACGGCGATAAGATCACGGTGGTGGTGATGGATGCAAAATCTTCGCAAAATGGTGTGGATTTTGCCAAGGACGCGGCCGGGGATCCTATGGCAAGGCTTCGTGGATGGCTTGCCAAACCCAATATTGCCGTAGCATCTAAGGAAAACAGAGTGCTAATCGCCGAAATTCGCGAGGCAATGGCTTCAGGTGACTTCAAAATACAGGGCATCACAGTGAAGGTGGGCGTTCCGGCTCCCGGCACAACAGGTAAAACAGCATTCAAGGTGGAATCATGGCCGAAAAAATAAAGATTTGTGAACGAGCTGGGGTTAATCCTAGATGGACAAAATACAAAACGGTTATCGGCCATATCAAGGCACTAGAGGCTGGCTGGGCGGGTTCTGATGTAACTCTGGTTGAAATGGAGCTGAACCGCATCCGCGAATACAATACACGGGAAGATTCTTCGTCGGACAAGAAAATCCCCAATAAGCGCAATGCTACTCATAGTTGGTCAGAGGAACTAGGTCGTATCAAAGTTCATGAAGTATTAGCCACTGCGCCAGATAATCCACTGTGGCTGGGGGAGCTGGTGCATTGGATGCGATATTACGAAGTTGGCATCAAACAGGCGTATTTTTGGCATCAACAATTTGATATTTTATTTCCTGACTCTCAAAATGGTGGTCTGCGTATGTTTAGTATGCAGACAGCGGCACAAATGATGGCGACGATGGCCATATTAGGCTGGAAAGACGCGGTAATTTATCATGGGTATTTGATTCACTCCGCTTTGAATCGCAGCTATCAATTAGAGCTTCAATACACCGAAGAGCATCGTCGCGCCCAAGCCTTTATGTTGCGTTTGTTTGCCGATTGGGTGGGCGATGTGTCGCACCAATGGCCAGCTTACGCCTATGACGAGCCGATTTATGAGGCGCTGCTGCAGCATTGGCGCAATCCTGATCCAGAGGCCTTAGTGCCTTGTCTCTTGGCCGCGTGTGATCGACATACGCATCAAGCTGGCAAAGACACACTGAAGAAATTTTATGATTTCAACTCAGATTGGAATTTGGAGCGCGTGCCAGTAGAAATTCTACTGCTCTTCCGTTTGCGCGAATGGGAAGATTTGGCAAAGCCAGTGTTGGATCATCCGTTGATGGCCGCGCCGTTCGATCATTTACCACCTGAGCAACCCGTACCCGAATTAGATGAACTGATGCAAGGGGTACTGAAGCGGGCGCGGGAAGATTGGCCGCAGTATGACGAAGTACTCTCGTTGGCGTCGCTGAAACAAGGCTAGCTAAGTAAACTGGACGGTGTCGGGCATGAGGAAAGCGAGGATCAGATACCGTCTTGCAATGCAATAATTTAGTTAAACTATTTGTTGTATTGCAAGACTTGGCTCCATTTTTTCAGATCCTTCTTCGGTGAGCGTGAGCATTACTTACGGCGAATCCAAATCTGAAAGCACCACCAAAACCAGCAACATCAGCCACAGCGGTAGCACGCTCAATGCGGGCGGGAATATCAGCATTGCTGCCGTGGGCGATGGTAAAGCCAGCCAGCTGAATGTGCAGGGCAGCGAGATCAATGCCAAAGGCAATGTCAAGCTGAAATCGGATAGCGATATCAACTTGCAATCGGCGCTGGATGAGAGTGAGCAACACAGCAAAAACAGCAGCTCCAGTTGGGGTGCGGGTGTTGCGATTTCCGTGGGGCAAGGTAGTGCAAGCTATGGCGTCACCGCTAACGGCAGCCTGAGTCGCGGCCATGCCGATGGCAAAGACACCGCCCAGCAAAACAGCCATATCAACGCAGGTAAAACCCTGGCGCTGGAATCCGGCAACGACACCCGTATCGAAGGTGCCGTGGTCAGCGGCAGCAAAATCATTGCCGACATCGGCGGCGATTTAAAACTCGCCAGCCGCCAAGACACCAGCCAGTTTGACAGCAAGCAAGGCAGCGCCAGTGCCAGCGTCACGGCAGGGGCGGGTGTATCGGGCAGCGCCAGCATCAGTCAGGACAAAATGAAATCTGATTACGAGGCAGTCACCGAGCAAAGCGGCTTATTTGCAGGCAAAGACGGCTTTGAGATTAAGGTTAAAAACAATACCGACCTGAACGGCGCGGTGATCGCCAGCAAATCGGACGACAACACCCTCAGCACTGGCACGCTCACCCAAAAAGACATCAACAACCACGCCGAATACAGCGCCAGCAGCATCGGCATTGGCGGTGGCTTTAGCATGGGCGGCACTGAGAAAAAACCGGAAGACGGCAAAGCCCCAAGTGGCGATCAGGCCGCCGCCCCTGCTGGAAGCAAACTCTACGACGCAGGCCCAAGCGGCGTTACGCCCACCATGCCGGTTGCACTTAGCGCTGGTGACAATGGTACAAGCACCACCAAAAGCGCCATCGCCACCGCCAAAATCACCATCACCGACGAAGCCAAGCAGAAAGAGCTGACCGGTAAAACCGCCTCTGAAACCATCGCCAGCCTAAACCGCGATACCGATGGCGCGCAGCAAACGCTCGCCAACGATTTTAAACCTGAAAAAATCAACGAGCTATTCAGCGCCACCAAAACCTTCCTGCAAGAAGGCAACACCTTTATGGCCAACCGCACGGCTGAGGCGGATGCGGCGAAAAAGGCGCAGCACCGTGGGAGGTGGCAAACCGAATAGTAAAAGCACACCGCAAGGTAGTGTCATTTCGCCATTACTGATCGAACTGCTATCTGCATGTGCTTGACCGTATCTGGCAAAAGTACCAACTGAAAAAACAGGCTACATGCACCATCTGGTGCGCTATGGCGATGACTTTGTGATGTTATGCGCGAGGGATGTATAAGAGCCGCTCAAAGTTGTGCGCCATATGCTGGAGCGCTTAGGTCTCAGTCTCAATGAGGCTAAAACGCATACTGTAGACGCCCGCAAAGAGTTGTTTGATTGTTTGGGGTTTGCGATTCGGATAAGTCGAGGAATCCGTATCCGCACGTCTGCCCATCTGACAACTCGCTATTAAAAATCAAGGCGAAGATGACGGCACTAATGGGGCGAGAGTTGGTACCCATTCTTTTAGGTAAAATCGTTGGGAGTGTGAACCGCAGTCTCTCTGGCTGGGCGAATTACTTTCACTATCGGAACTCAAATCAGGCGTTGGAGAAGGTCAAATCTCACGTGGAGCAACGTGTGCGTGCACATTTGATGAAGCGGCATAAAGTGAAAGACAGAGGCATTGGTGAAGGCCGATTCCCGAGTTTTGATCGGTATGGACGCTATGGGCTATATAAAATACCGACAAAAGCAGGCTGGAAAACAGCGCATGCCTAGGCGTGAAAAACACTGGAAAGCCGTGTGCGAGAAAATCGCATGCACGGTTTGATGGGGTAGGGTAGGTGAAAACCTGCTCTCTACTCTGCCCATTGCTTTTCTGATGGGCTTAGGGCTGGCAAGCATCATCATGGGGCTTGGCTGTAAAAAGCAGAGCAAATACCTGGCTGAATTAACTTGCAGAGCTCAAGTCAACACCCTTTCCGGATGCGTATAAATAGTAAGGCGCGGCTCTCGAACAAAGCCGAGCAGGGTGATATTGGCCAGCCTTGCTTGTTCAATCGCCAAATGGCTGGGGGCGGAGATTGCGGCGATGACAGGCATTTGGGCGCGGGCTGCTTTTTGGATCAGATCGTAAGAGAGGCGCGAAGTCATCAGCAATACACCATCCGTCCTTTGTCGCTGGCTAGCTAAATGGCCGATTAATTTATCTAAGGCATTATGGCGGCCCAAGTCTTCAAATACCGTTAACTGCTCTGCCGCCCACCAGCCCGCTGCATGCACGCCGCCTGTTTGCTGATTCATGGTTTGCAGCTGACTCAAAGCTTGCATGCCGGCCCAAATAGCCTGCGGCTCAATTTGAAAATCAGAATCAAACGCGGGTGGCGTACGCATCACCTCGGCCAGCTGCTCACTGCCGCACAAGCCGCATGCGGTGCGGCTTTGCAGGTTGCGGCGACGGCTGCGTAGCTTAGCGGCAAATTCATTGGGAATTTGCAAATGCGCCTCATAGCCATCGTGGCTGGCTCTGATGTCTACGGCCAGTATTTGGTAATAGGCATTCACAATGCCTTCGCTTAGGCTAAAGCCAATCGCAAGTTGCTCTAAATGAAGCGGGCTGCACAGCATCACCAGATAGGCCACGCCGTTGTAGACCAGAAGCAGCGGCACTTCTTCTGCCACCTGCTGCTTCAGTGTTTGTAAGCCATCATCGACATAAAAATGTGCTGTTACGGTTTGAATGCCCTTGCTCATGCTTGCAGATACACCACTACGGCTTTGCTAGCGGGTGTCATTGCGTCAATTGCGTAGTAATCCAAGGGCACGAGCGGATTGGTTTCTGGGAAATACGCAGCCAGGCAGCCACGCGGCGTGTCAAAAGGCTGCAGGCGGAAATCATTCACCTGCCGTTCGTGGTCAAACCAGACCGAAACAATGTTCACATACTGATCGGCTTGCAAGCCCAGCTCAGCCATATCCTCAGCATTGATAAATAATACTTTTCGCTCATTATGAATGCCGCGATAGCGATCATTTCTGCGGTACACCGTGGTGTTGTACTGATCATGGCTCCGAATAGTAGAAAGGGTCAGCAGCGGATGGGTCGTCAGCCCCTGCAGCTGATCACGGACAGACGCTTGCAAAGCGTGAACTTTAAAACGCGCCTTGCCCACCACCCAGCGCCGCTCCCTTGCCGTATTCCCCAGATAAAAACCGCCTGGCACGCGCACGCGCTGATTAAAATCGGCAAAGTCTGGAATTGCAACGGCGATTAAATCGCGGATTAAATCGTAATCCTGAATCAAGGCCATAAAATCAACGGGGCTATTACTCAGTGTGGCGGCCGCCATACGCGCCACTATTTCTGGCTCGGACAATAAATGCGGTGATGCTGGTGTTTTAATGCCGTGAGTTAGATGCACCATACTCATCGAATCTTCAACAGAAATGCTTTGCGGCTGCTCATTTTGCAGATCGATTTCTGTGCGGCCAAGGCAGGGCAAAATCAAGGCATCCAGCCCCGGCACAAGGTGCGAACGATTAAGCGTGGTGGTGATATGCACGGTTAGGTTTTGCTTACGCAGAGCGGCATGGGTGCGTTCAGTATCCGGCGTGGCGGCGGCAAAGTTGCCGCCCATGGCGATAAACACCTTGCCAACACCTGACTCCATCGCGGCAATGCTTTCCACCACATTTCGCCCTTGTTGGGATGGCGGCGTAAAGCCACAGGCCTTGCCTAGCTGCTGCAAAAAGGCCGCACTGGGGCGCTCATTAATCCCCATGGTGCGATCACCCTGCACATTGGAATGCCCACGCACCGGGCAAACACCCGCACCGGGCTTGCCAATATTGCCCTTCACCAGCAGCACATTGCAAAGCATTTGGATGGTGGCTACCGCATGCTGATGCTGGGTAATGCCCATCCCCCAAGTAATAATTGTGGCTTTGCTCTGGATGTACACATCACCAAGCTGCTTCAATTCGGTCAGTGTTAAGCCGCTATGGCTGACCAGATCTTCCCAAGAAGTAGCGGTAATATCGGCCACCAGCTCGGCAAAGCCTTCGGTATGCTCAGCTATAAAAGCCTGATCTGCAGCGCCTGCCTCCAGCACCGATTTAAGCAGTGCTTTTGCAATCGCCAGATCGCCGCCCAGCTGCGGCTGCACATACAGCGAAGCAATTGGCGAAGCTGAATTACTCAACATTTGTAGCGGATTTTGTGGGTCTTGAAACAAGACCAAGCCACGCTCTTTCAGTGGGTTAATCACCACAATCTGGCAGCCCCGCTGCGCCGCTTCTTGTAAAGTGCCTAACATGCGTGGGTGATTGGTGCCGGGGTTTTGCCCAAAAATAAAAATCGCCTCGGCATGATCAAAGTCTTCTAGCGTCACCGTGCCCTTGCCCACGCCAATGCTGGCGTTCATCGCCAAGCCGCTGGGCTCGTGGCACATATTTGAGCAATCGGGCATATTATTCGTGCCATAAAGACGCACAAATAACTGATATAAAAACGCCGTTTCATTACCTGTACGGCCCGAAGTATAAAAATGCGCTTCGTCCGGCTTGATCTCTTTCAAATGCTTTGCAATCAGTTGAAACGCATCATCCCAGCTAATCGGCAAATAGCGATCGCTTGCTGCATCAAAGCGCATTGGTGCGGTCAGCCTGCCTTGCTGCTCCAGCGAATAATCATCCCATAGCTGCAAATCGCTGACGCTATGCTCTGCAAAAAAATCAGCCTCAACCCGCTTAGATGTAATCTCATGGCCAATGGCCTTGGCACCATTCTCACAAAATTGCACCAGCGTATTAGGCTTGTCTGGCCAGGCACAGCCGGGGCAATCAAAGCCATCGGGCTGATTGGCTTTGGCTAAGGCAATCACGGATTTACCTGCATGACTTGGCTCAATGGTGGCAAGTGTCGCTTTAAGCGCGCCCCAGCCGCCTGCTGGCGATGGTTTTTTCTGTGACATTCTGGTGTTCCTAAGCTCAATTGCATATTGAGAACAAAACACAGCCCAGATTTAGATAGCGTGATCTGCACTGGCTCATCTCTTGTGTAATCTTACGTAGGCAATTCATTTCAATCCAGTTATCTTTCGGCCAATATTCACGTAAGCATTTAAACAGCAGCAAACCGGTTTCTTTGATTGTAATAACTTGATCAGCCTGAGCTCACAAATCCTCTGCATCCGCTTCATTCAAAGAACTGTGCCCCGCCCACAAATGATGGCCTTAGAATAGCGCCCACAAAAATGATTCTTAATCAGGTTAACAATATGAGTTTGACTGTAAGCTTCTTTCGCTGGCATCGCTGGATAGACTATCTGGTGGCATTTCAAGTTTTGGCGTGGATACTGGGCGGGCTGCTCTTCGCTTGGCTGCCTTTTCAAGATTGGATTAAATGCGGCGAAGTGATGAGTAATCCCCCCAATATATCAAAGGAGCATAAAAAATAAAAATAATTACGGCACTCTTTTCACGGTAATTTCTAAATTTTTGATCCCGTGTTTTTCCAATTCAGCATTACTTAATCCCTTTTCCACCGATCGAGTAGATCGAGTAGATCGTGTGGAGAGTGGGGTGGATGGACCATACACAATTGATGACCCATATGCTGTGTTTGCAGTAAAAACACCTTTTATTTTTACTTTCAAAGGTTGAGTCACTTGAGCTAAAGTATCTTCAATCACTGCCTTACTGTAGCGATCAATCATCCACCGCCAATCCCAATAGTCCCCCGTATCTCCTAAGCCTGGGTTGCTATACTGATAAACGAGGTTTGTCATTGAATCACTGGCTCGACCTATTGTATATTTTTTATTGATCGTGGGCCGATTTTGGTCATGGCTAAGCAAAGCATTTCCTTCAAACCGCATAAACCCAGAAAAATTGACGTCATAACTCACATCAGCATCAAATGTGTAGGGATACTCAATGTTAGAAACAAATGTTTCCATGTAAACTTCAATTTTACTGTGAGGGGGTACGGAAACAGAAACCGTATCTGTTACAGTTTTAGAATCACTCCCCCCTTTTAATGATGCCCAACTTTGGTTTGCACTAACCTCAATAGCAAGCTCAGTTTCACCAACAAATGGCCATTGAAATTTATTCTTTGTTGTCACTTTCTGACCATAAGCATATGAATCTGTTTTAGACCAATTTGATAAGACAATATAAGACAATGCGACTGTACTCGTTTGCTGAGTATTGGAGCTATTTGTTATAAAAACAGATTTACTTGCTATTCTCTGCTTCCCCGAAGTAGTAATCGAGCCAACGTTAAATTTACCCGAATCAATCAAGTAACTAAAGTTATCAACTTCTATCGATAATCTGTCTTTACAGCGATAACCAATGCATGTTCCCTCGTTATACCCTTCAATCAGATATCCACCTGGCTTCGTTAACGACCGATTAATAATCATGCCTTGACCAACTTTATCCACATAATTTCCCGATGTCCAAGCATATCCAAAGTAATGGGCCAAAAGGGAGAGAGGCTTAAAAAAACTTTCTTTATTGACCAAAACCCACTCAAAAACAGCATCACTGCTTTCAGGATAAGATATCGGTGGGAGATTTGGAATTATAGGCTTTAATGGAGGGGTTGTAGATGTGCACCACCCTTGCACAGGAACAACTTTGCCGACTTGAATTTGACTTTTATGCCCCGAACCACTAATAGTCCAACCATCAGCTAAAGCCATAACATCCCATACACCCATTCTACTTACCAACCAACTCTGCAATGCCCTTGCATTATCAGCGGTCAATAGCTGATAGCCGGGAAAGCAGTTTCTCGCAGGGAAAAATGGTTGCTGATACACTTCATACATATTAAAATTTTCAGAAAAAACGTTACCAGCATAAATTGCCATTGTAATAGAAAAAATATTTTTTTTGATGTGATAAGCCAAAATATCCACCTTTAATTTAAAGTTAATCATAAATAAATTAATTAACACCTACACTAATAAATTAAGATAATAACCTAGCAATAAAATATTAAAAAAATATAATCATGAGCTCAAAACCCTAAAAGTGAACGAAGACTTATTTACACATTACCCCGTAGAAAAACCATGTTTTATTTCACGGCAGCGCAATCACTCTCTGGTGAGGAGCTCTTGCTTAAATCCTATGGCTATTTGGTGATGATCCAACGAAATCTTAAAAAGATTAGATTGCGCAAATCCTGCCCACAAGAAATGAAGTGCACTGAAATTGAGCAAGAAGCACAATCAGATATACAGATATCGGCCCAATGTAGCGACATGGTTTTCTTTCTAAAATAAAGCCGCTCATTTACAAATAAGTGGTTTTATTCTTTATACACGCAACTGGAAGCTTGAATCCAGATCAATTAGATCTGTATAACGTCCTGGGGCAAAATAATGGGATTGATCAGGTTTAGTGATTTGAAAAATATACCATTTTGAGTGTTTATTATCCGCAGGCTGAGTATGTTCGCCCTGACGGCATAATTTTCTGACGTTGTTAAAGCTTTCTTCAGAAATACTGAAATAGTAGAAGTAGGCGCCGGAACTCGGAAATGCTCGTTCCCATGTTCCGGAAACTTGCGCTACATTCTCATTTTTATCTTTAGCCCAATACCAATAATCGCCATCCGCGGCAGCGCAAAAAACATTGGTTGTTTCTGCTTGTGCGCAGATTGCATATAGAGAAAAAATCAGGGTAAAAACAATTTTTTTCATTTACTTATCCTAACTATTCTTAGCTAAAAGCTTAAGTCTAGGTTAAAAGAATCTATTCAACAAACCAGGGTGAAAAGTTGGGAGGGCTCATATCTTTGTATTTGAAAGTTATACCATTTTGAGAGTTTATTGTCCGCAGGGTGGGCTATTTCCCCCAAGAGACATCGTCTTTGTACATTGTAATTATTATTGTGTATACCGCAGTTCAATATAAATTGTTGCTATCGGTTGTAGAGGAAAGAACACTTGTGCATTCTCTCTGAACTTAGGATGGGCTGACAGATATAATAAAAATGGCAAGTAAGCAAAAATTTATTTTATTACATTTTCTTATTAATTTGTAAAATAATTAATGACAAGCAAGTTAACACGATATATCGATTCTCATCAACATATTATCAATAAAATTATTTTTTTTATTTAAAAATGGTTTGTAGGTGAATTTACTTAAGTAGTTACACCAATTATTTTTCTTGTTCAATTTCAGCGTATTTCCTCCTTCTGGTGAAGGTTTTCCCTATGTAATCGTCTTAAGGTGCCGAAATCATCAGGCATAAATCCATTCGCCGTTTAAAGCGGTATTGCGCCTAGCAAGATATCTTGCCCCCAGAGAGGCGTAAGTTACGCGCATATTCCCACCTAAATACTGTTTGAATCGCACCGGGTTTCGCGGAGGCTGTTTGGTTTGAGTCAGACCAACATGGCCTGCTCGCTTTGATTACGATAATAATTTGCTTCTGCTTCCGCAGGTGGGATATGACCAATCGACCCAAGCA
>JBDKJX010000084.1:0-12408 GCA_039796405.1 Pseudomonadota bacterium | reverse complement strand
ATCCAATAATCTGGCGCAACTGGCCACCGCCCTAAAGCAATCTATTAGCCGCTTTAAACTGAGCTGAACTTCTACAACTGAATAGTCGCTCTAAAAAAACAGGCCCGCATCAAGCGGGCCTGTTTTTTTAGATGAATAACTGGGGTCAAATAACTAGAATAACTAGGGTCAGAGTAAAGTTAAATATGCTTGCATCGGCTCTGAGTGTATGAAACAAAGCAGGATATAAAGCACAGCCCCTCCCCCCTATTACCGGCTAGTAAAGGGATGAAGGAGGCCGCTGGCCTGATTTTTTGGCTTTTACACACCGTGCTGCGGCGCCATTTTGCCCCAGAGATGAGCTTATCCCTGTTGATAGTTGCCCATACTTAGCAGACAAATATTTGGGCTAAGCTAAGGTTCTTACAGATTGCTCGCGATCCCACTGCCGGGTTTTAGCCATCGTGATAAACCTGTCAATTTCGCAGGCATCAATCACGCCGGCGTCTGGAGTTACACAGGATTTTTGCAATAGTGCCTGCCCCCCTTTATCGAGGGCGATTGCTTTTAAATGGCTGAATGCATCACGAACAAAATCAATCGCAGCCCCTTCTCCACACAACATCTTAGCGCCCAACTCTGACAGCACTACAGCCACGGCATCGAAAAGAACCGAGGGTGAGCCAGCTAGTTGCCCGTCCGCAGGCAGCAACGAGCCGTCGGCCAGTTTGACTCCCCCTATTTTTGGCGAGACGATCTTCACCGTCGCGCCTGCAGCAAGGGCAGCTTTTTTGATGGAGGCAATGGTTTTGCCATCCGACCCGTCATTGATAAGAATGCCGATGCACCGACCTTCAAGGGTGTTCTTCATCTTGCCGATGATTTGCAGAGCCGGAGAAAGCGCCAAGTCCTTCACTACGGCAGCAGGCAACGGTGCACCTGGCATGGTATCCAAAGCCAATCCGTGCGCAACCCGATGAGCAAGATCGCCGTCAATGTGAATCAGGTGCCCGATTATTGCTTCGCGAATCAATGATGCTTGTACCTTAGAAAGCTCAAACACAAGCGCCGATGCAATGTGCGCCTGTTCATAATCCGTCTGGCTGCGATAGAACATTCGCGCTTGGCTGTAGTGGTCAGCAAAGCTCTCTGGGCGGATGCGTCCTTTGTTGCCACTTTCGCTTGCCGCCATACTATGAAAACCGAGTTCTGGTGACTCGCGCGGCGAATCCGCTGACAGGGTGTTCGGGTCGAAAGCAACCCGCCCCTTTTGCGGCTGCATCTGCATGTGTCCATCGCGCTGTTGGTTGGCAAATGGGCACTTAGGTGCATTGATTGGAAGCTGGTGAAAGTTAGGCGAGCCCAATCTAGAGAGTTGGGTATCGAGATAGGAAAAGAGCCGGCCTTGCAGCAGCGGGTCGTTCGAAAAATCGATACCAGGCACAAGATGCGATGGACAAAAGGCGACCTGCTCGGTTTCGACAAAGAAGTTGTCAGGCCAACGGTCGAGTACCATGCGTCCAATAACTTTGAGTGGCACAAGCTCTTCGGGAATAAGCTTGGTCGCATCAAGGTGATCGAACGGAAACTTGTCAGCCTCTTCTTCGGAGAAGAGTTGCACGGCAAACTCCCACTCGGGGAAGGCTCCTGACTGAATGGCCTCAAACATATCGCGCCGGTGAAAATCTGGGTCGGCTCCAGCAATTTTCACGGTTTCATCCCAGATCGTCGATTGCAAGCCCAGCTTAGGCCGCCAATGAAACTTAAATCAAGGCGCTTAATGCGCGAGTGGCATCTTGATCGTCGTGCTTGTGCTCATCATGGCGAGATCCTTGTGATGATCTTGCCCATTTAATGCACGAACAAAGCAATCAAAATAATGATAGGAATGGGAATACCAAGTAAAAGAAGAATTGAGCGCATGGTTTTCTCCGGATGGCTTACTGAATTGGGCGCAAGATAGCGCGATCATGGTCGCGGGCTCGCCCACCAAAGGTGGCCGAAAGGCTGGCGATAAATGCTCCCAAGAGAAGTGCGACGAACATCCACAGGGCGGAATGTGCAGCAATCTTACGAGCCTCTTCGGCCATTGCCTTGCTTTTTGCTTTGGTATCTGCAGCCGTTCTAACCGCACGCGTATAGATTTCATCCACTCTACGTTCTGCATCTGCTTGGCCAAGGCCAGTATGCTTTGCAATCAATTGGCCAAGATAAGTGCGATCATCATGGCGGATACTTCTTGACATCACGCTGCTCGTCAAAAGCCATCCAACCTCGCCGCGTAATGAATCCGGCGCAGGCGCTGTGGAATTTGCACGTAGCATCGCATTCACAAAATATTCAGTTGAATAGATTGATTGCTGAGCATGGATAGCGGCGGGTGCCGTTACTCCAGCATCAATGGCGCTGCTTAAGACCGCCTTTGCGCCACCAGCAAGCAGTGCGACCGTCACTAAGGTTGCCAGCGCCCAAGCCAAGAGGCCATGCGCGGTATCACGAAAATGCACCTCATCACCATGTATACCCGCCCATTTCACACGCAAGCGACCGGCTATGTATCCTCCGATGCCAGAGGCCACCAGCTGCATAAACATAAGCCATGCGATCGTCGGCAAACCAATAGGAGCTGAGCTATAGGAGTAAGGGGAGATAGATGACAGGCCAAGACCAACGCCTAAAATCAAGAGGATAAACGATAGCGCTGCAGCTACGGCAGCCCCCGCCAAGACGGCCCCCCAAGATACTCCAGAGGCATGGCAGCTATCGTCCACACTTAAATGAGTTAGTGGGCCATTCGGCGCAAGTGGCTGAGTTTGCATGATGCATCCTTTTTTGAATATCACATAAGCTTGAAAATCGTTCTAGGTAGATCGATATCTAGCAGCTTGTAGGCGGCACAAACGAGGCCAAGCCAAGCTATTTACACGGCCTTGGCCCCTGACCCACACAAGGCAGGTGATGTGCTTTAGTGATGATTCAGAAGTGAACCTGGCTCGGTCCCATAATAGGCATGGATGTTCTGTTCCCATGTTGGATCAGCCATGTTTGGCCAATCGTCCTTATCAAAGCCAGGGGCTTTTTCGAGCCGATCTTTATCCACTTTCAAAATGAAGCGTTTCTTCACCGGATCGAGTTTCAACGCACTCCATGGCACGGCAAAGAACTTCGTTCCCATTCCAAGAACGCCGCCAAAAGACAAGACCGCATAAGAAATACAACCGGAAGCCACATCCAGCATAATCTCTTTGATCTGCCCCAGATCTTCGTCCTTCTGGTTAAATACATTGTTATCTATAAGGGTGTTAGCACCCATTAGCGCAGGGCCGGGGCCAGCGCCACTTTTGTTCTTGTACATGCCATAAGTATCACGGTCGGTGTAATTCATGCTTACCTCCAGTTAAGAACTCATTTCGTTGTGTGATATCGGTATCACTGAGTGCGGTGATGCCAGTATCAAGTTAAGCGAGCAGTGAACTGGGGTCTGTACGGTTCCGCACTTAAAGTGCGATTTTATGAAAGAGGCGTGCATATTGAAAAGTAATCGGTAGAAAAACCACTGCAGGATAAAATCAAACCGAGCAAACGCATGAGGCATAACCAGTGCCTATATTGATATAAGCAGCCGCCATTTTATTTCAGCACCTAACTCCCCCCGCAAATACTACCGAAGCCTACTTAATACCGACTGACTGCATGTTGACTACACTGAGCATGCGCTGCACTTTTGGCACTTAACCATGCTGACGCATTATTTGCAGCAGCTTTTCAGGATAAACACGATGCGTAAATTGTTTCTTGGCTCGATGATTGTGCTTGGCCTATCTGCCTGTGCCAGCTCAATGCAAGCCGCTCCTAGTGCGGCGGCTAGTTTTGATGGTGAATGGAGCATTGTGAAAGTGGGCGATAACGCGGTAAGCAGCGAAAGCAAAGCGATGCTGGCTTTTGATGCTAAAACCATGCGTATTACTGGCTTTGATGGCTGTAACCGCGTGATGGGTAGTTTAAAAGACGAGAATCAACAACTAAAAGGCATGCTGGCATCAACCATGATGGCCTGCCTTGGCGAAGACAATAGCGCGATCAGCCGCGCAGTGGGCCAAGCCTTTGCCAATGGTGCCGAGGTAAAAGTGCTAGAAGCAGGCAAGATTGAGCTAAAAAGCAAAGATGGCTCGCTTACCCTGCAAAAGAAATAAAAGCCAGTCAGCGCTAAACCACAGACCACGGCTTTTCACGATGAAATAACGTGTGCTCTGTGGTTTAGGATTGAACGGCGCTTACATACCGCGCGCCAAAAACCGGCGCTGCACCGCAACAAAGTTATCTAAATGCGATGCAAAGGGTACGTGCGCTGCGCCAGCGTGAACCACCAACTCGGCATGTGGCAAGGTTTGCGCTAGCCACTCCCCTGCGCCCAGCGGTGTGAGCGTATCGCGGTTGCCAAACTGGAGTAATACTGGGCAGCTTAGCTCGGCCATTTGCTCGCGTAGATCGGTATCGCGCAAAATAGCCAGCCCCTGCTGTAAGGCGGCAAGACTAGGTTCGCCGTGTAAAAATAATTCTTGACTCAGTGTTTTAGCCAGCGCCCTTGCGGCCTCGCCACCTTGTACTTGCAAGCTAATAAAGCGCTTTAAAGTGCCTTGCCAATCTGCTGCAAGGCTGTCGGCAAACTGGCTCATGGTGGCTGGGGCCATAGCAGGCTGCCAGTCTTCTCTTTGCATAAAACATGGTGTTGAGGCGATCAAGCTTAAGGAGCGGATTTTATCCGGCTGCGCCAAAGCCCAGCGGCTAGCTACCGCCCCCCCTAAAGACCAACCCACCACTTGCACGGGCCGAGGGAAGGCGGCATCCAGCGCAGCCACCATATAGTCCAGCGATAAAGGCTGATCGCTATGGCTTTTGCCGTGGCCGGGTAAATCCACCAGATGCAGGCAAAAATCATCGCTCAAAGCGTCAGCCACGCCACGCCAAACCGTGCTATTCATCGCCCAGCCATGCAGCAAAACCACATCCGGCCCACGGCCTATTGATTCAATATGTAAAAAATTGCTAGCCATACTTACTAAAACCTTTTATAAAAATAACGAAAAACATAATGGACACGCTCTCTGCACGTGGCATTATTTTTATAACCATATGATTTAATTAAATAAACACACATTACGTTCTAATATCTCAACTTCAAAGTATGGTCTGAGAGGCCGCATTGTCATTAGGCAAAACGAGATATTAGAACAATCTTTAACGCAAAATTACACAAAATAGCTTGCGCCATAACAAAACACAAAACAGGAAAAATAAGCACAATACCTTACAAAATATGATTTTGTTCATAATTACACCATACATTCTTTTCAAAGCTAGATCAGCATGTGTAAAGCCTCGTGTAATATACGGAGCTTCTCGTAAGCCCTTGGTTTAAAATGACCTTCGATCTGCTTGCCTCATTCGCCGCTGCTTTTAATCAAGATCAGCGTCTTATCTCTCTTCAACTAGGCGACGGAGCAGCATGGGGCCAGCAATTATTGCCCCAGCGCGTAACAGGTAGCGAGGGGATCTGCCAAGCGTATCGCTATCAGGTTGAGTGCCTATCCTCCAATGGCGATTTAGAACTTAAATCGCTATTAGGCTTGCCGGTGGTATTGGCGATAGAAAACGCCAATGGTGATGCGATTGAGCGTTGCGGGGTGGTGAGTCAGGCGCAGCTATTAGGTTCTGATGGGGGCTTTGCAAAATACGCACTGACGGTAGAGCCGCCGTTTGCGCTACTCAGATACCGCCGTACTTCGCGGGTGTTTCAGGATTTATCCCCTGTCGATATTGTGAAACAGGTACTGGCCGAACATCAGGCCAAGAATCCTGTATTTGCCTCAGTGCAAACGCTGGATTTCAAACTATCGGGCGAATACCCGCCCCGCTCTTATTGCCTGCAATACCGTGAGAACGATTACGCCTTTCTATGCCGCTTAATGAAAGAATGCGGCTTATCGTGGCGCTTTGAACATTTGGCGGGTGACTCTCCACAAGTGCAGCTCGTGGTTTTTGATGATGTTTTCTCCATCCCCGAAGCTTTGGAGCCGATCGCTCGCTTTCATCGCGCCGATGCCAGCGAAAAAAGTGACTCTCTTACCCAATGGCACAGCCAGCGGCAAATCGGCAGCAGCTCAGTTTCTCTTGCCAGCTTCGACTACAAAACGACCAGTACCAGCCACAGCCTGAGCGATAGCGCGATCGATCAGGGCGAAGGCGGGCAGCAAATTCAGTCAAGCCTAGAATATTACGACCCACAAACGCATTACTACGCCAGCGATGTAGACCAGTTCAACAACGATGCCAAGCTGCGCCAAGACGCAATGGATGCGCAAAAGAAATCCTTCACCGGCTCTGGCACATTGCGCAGCCTGCAAGCGGGGCAATGGTTCAGATTAGAAGATCACCCCGCCCATAATTTCGATTCGCCTGAGCAGCGAGAGTTCGCCATCACTGAGCTTAAATTCACCGCAAACAATAATTTTCCGGTGGATCTAACCCGTGCATTACTCCAAGCTGCGCCTAGCCTGCTTGCCACGCCTGCCAAAGATAATGCGCCTTACCAAGCGGACTTTACTGCCCAAAGACGCGGCCAGCCGCTGCTCAGCCATCTGGGTGGGCAAGAATTTACCAAGCCCACCAGCCTAGGCGTACAAACCGCCACCGTAGTTGGCCCACAAGGCAGCGCTGCCGACTCTAGCCAACAATCAGAGGTGCATACGGATGAGCACGGCCGCATAAAAATAGAATTCCACTGGCAGCGTGCCGCAGAGCACCCTGAGTTTGGCGCAAATATGGATGACAAGTCATCCTGCTGGGTGCGCGTCTCGATGCCAAGTGCGGGTGCAGGCTTTGGTCACCAGTTCATCCCGCGCATTGGGCAAGAAGTTCTGGTGGATTTCCTCGAAAATGATATCGATCGCCCCATCGTCACCGGCGTAGTCCACAACGGTAGTCATCCTGTGCCAACATTCAGCGGCGCAGGTGCTTTGCCCGCCAACAAAACATTATCTGGCATCAAAACCAAAGAATTTGAGGGCAGCCAATACGGCGAGCTGCTGTTTGACGATAGCAAAGGCGAAGTGCGCACTAAATTATCTAGCGAGCACGGTAAAACCCAGCTTAATCTGGGCTACTTAATTCACCCAAGAACGGATGGAAAAGGCGAAGCACGCGGCGAAGGCTTTGAATTACGCAGCGATAAACAAGGTGCCATTCGCGCCAGCGGCTTGCTGAAGCCAAAGACGGCGCATCCGGCAAGCAGCTAGACCGCAGCCCCGCCCAAAGCCAGCTGGAATCGGCCCTAGATACCGCCAAAAACCTTGGCGAATACGCAGCTAAACAACTCGCCGACAGCATGGAAACCGGCGACGACGATCAAACCGTCAAACCCGACAATAGCCCCGGCAGCAAAGCCAGCACCGGCCACCTTTATCACCATGTGCACGCCAGCAAAAGCTTTGAGGCTGGGTCAAACACCGATAAAGATGGCAAAAGCAAATCTAAAGAGCAAGCAGGTCAGCAAAAAATCATCCTGCTGCACGGCGAGGACGGTGTAGCCATCACCAGCCCGCAAAGCCAAACCCTCACCGCAGGCAGCAACCTGGATCAAATCGCCCAGCGTGACACCAACCAAAGCACCGGCCGCCGCTGGATTCACAACGTCAGCCAGCACATCAGCCTGTTTGTGGGGGGCGTAAAAGACCAAATCACCCTAAAGCTGATCGCCGCCAAAGGCCAACTGCAAATGCAGGCGCAAAGCGACGATATCGAAATCACCGCCGACAAAAACACCAAATTCACCGCCATCAAAGGCAAGGGCCTGTTCAACGCCAAGCAAGAAATCCTGATGACCGCCGGTGGCGCTTATATCCGCATCAAAGACGGCAAGATTGAGCTGCATGCGCCGGGGAAAGTGAGTATAAAGGGCGGCAGCCATGATTGGAGCGGGCCAGCATCTCTAACTTTACCAAACGCTCCATTTAACCTTGCTGACTTGGATAAGAAATCTGACTTGGAAATTTTATACGAAGATGCAGATGGAAATAGCGCCCCAGCCGGTGAAGAAATTAAACTTATTTTTGGTGATGGTAAAAACGAAAAAATAGCGCTTGATGAATCTGGAAAAGCAACAGTCAAAAATGCGCCATGGGGCGTTTTAAAAGCTGCTCAAACTAAACGTCGTGGAAAATAAATCATGCCAAAAACGTCTTCAAATAAAGAACAAGATGAATTTCAATGTGTAAATATAGACTTGCCAGGTGAAGCAATACAATGCACCCGCTCCAAAAACAAAATAAAAGTTATTCTTAGAAAGCATCGTGATGTTGTTTTAGACATCAAGCTGCTTAAGGGATTGAATTACACTATAGAATCTGAAACAAGCCCCTTTTATTCAGTGCGGGATAAAAAATTAATTTCTGCGGGTAGAAAAGTTACTCTACAAAATGAAGAGCGTCTGCATCTTTGGGTGGCACGTGACTTCAAAGGGCACTTAGTACTTAAAGCCAGCAATAGTATTATTGGAAAATACAATATAGAAAAGCTTGACCCTATAAAGTATGGAGAAGATCCTAAAGATAAGCCTGCGCCATTTATAATTGCATTAAAGAATGATGTATCTCAAGAAGAAAATAAATCTAGTGCAACAGATGATTTTTTACCCAAAAAAACAGCCCCATTTTCCACCTCAATTAACCCGAAATCAGAAGCTGCAAATTTTAGAGCTAGCTTTATTGAAGAGCCACACCCAGTTATACAAGTAGTACAGGTTAAAGAAGAAGGTATCCCAGAAAAAGTCTTAAAACACTTTCAAAGTGGCGGAGGAAAATCTGGATTAGTTGATTTAGATATAAATGAAGTCACAACAAGGAACTGGTTATATGGGCAACTGGCAGGAACAACTGCATACGTTGCAGATAATTGGGAGTGGCTAAGAAATAGTGTAGATACAAAAACTGCCAAAGGCACTCGACTTGTAAAGGCTAAATTTCATAAAATAAATGGGAAAATAAAAGTATATTTCTCCGGCTATAGCAAAGTGAACCCCGTTTATAAGCAAGGTGGTCATGGCACATCACACGCTAAGATAATGCAAATATTTTCAGGGACTGGAAGCATAAAAAGTACTGTTTCTTCCGCTTGGAATACAATCAAAGGCTCATTTAAAAGCAATGCACTAATCAGCTTATGTTTTTCAACCGTAACTGCATTTTTAGAGTGGCAATCAGACTCGAAAAATGATGCTTATGATTTCGTATCAAATGTAATAATATCTTTAATTAAAACTGTATTAGCTGCCGCGTTAGCATCGATAATAACGGCGATAGTTGTTCTTTTACTATCATTTTTATTAACGGGGGCTATTCCTATATTAGCGATTGGCACATTTGGAATATTTGCATCAATTTTTATAAATTATAATTTAGACATTATTGACAAAAAAGCAGGTATGAAATTAAATGGAGAGAATAATGGAATTTCTGGTTATGCAGCCCCAAAATTAAGAATGGCTGGAGCGGCCATAAGCGAGGCATGGAGCTATTTAAAAACAAAATCAGAAAAAGAATACGAGGAGTTCGTTTTATGGTAAGCAAAAAAAAAACTAGCCTTTATGGCCCAGAAGATATTAACTTTGTTATCAAAATATGTAGCATTGGTACTTTAATATTTTTTTCTTTAGGCATAAGTACAGATTTTTTTCTATACGGGGATAATCCCACTACCGACAATAACAAATGGATTTTTGGATTTACTTTTTTGACCATTTGTTTATCCATCCTTACGTTTCTTTTTTTCTCTAAAAAAACGCCTTTAATACAAAAATGGGGTGGGTCAACAACGATATGCCTGTTTTCCGTATCATATTTAGTAACTAATTCAGTAATAAACCCATATATTTTCAACTCCATGCCTTGGTATTTTCAGCTTTTAGGGCTATTTATTGGCGTTGGTGCTAATTTGTGGTGGACTGCTTATACAGCTAAAAATATTCATAATATATTTTACAATCCAGCACTGGCGGCCATTTTGTACAAAGAAGAGGATAACCAATTCATATACAAAAATGGAATCCAACAAATTATTATTGAAAATAAATTAAAGCGACATTACCTCCCTAACCCTATAGTCTGGATAATTCTTATTCCACTGCAACCTCTTTCATTTTTTATACATAAAATAATAATCAACAATTTTGGAATTAACTATTTCACTGTATTTATTTCTGCCCTCGCACTACCTCTTTCTTTAATGTTTAACGGACTAATTGTAACTACGATACTTATATATTTTTACTACCCTTTAAAACTGAGAAAGTTAACTGGAAAATATGTTGGTATTGAGTTTTAGAATACGAGGAGTTCATTTTATGGCAAAAGTAAAAACCAGCAAAGACAACTTCCACAGTCCTGACGATGTAGATTTTATAATAAAGCTAGCTGGATTCGGCTGCATAATTTGTTTCCTTTTGGGAGCAGGTATGTCTTCATCCTTATATAGCACAGAAATAGGCAACACTAACAATAGCTGGCTTATTGGAATATACTTACTAGCGATTACTTTACTAATCCTGATTTTTATGTTTTTTTCAAAGACCACCCAACCCGTAACAAAATGGGCAGGCTCAGGGATTATTTTTTTATTTTCAGTATCCTATTTATTTACCAATGCTGTAGTTAGCCCATATATTTTCAGTTCAATGCCTTGGGAATTTAAATTACTAGGGCTACTTGTTGGAATTGGAACAAACCTATGGTGGGTTTTTTACTCCGCAAAAAATATAGTAATGATTGTTTCCAAGCCATCATTAAAACAAAGTTTATACAAAGAAGAATCAGATGCATTTATATATAAAAATGGTGTACAACAAACTATTATCGAGAAAAAACTAAAACGCCGTTATCTGCCACACCCAATTTTATGGGTAATATTAATTCCACTCCAACCATTCTCATTCATTCTACACAAAATAGTTATTAGCAATTTTGGAATTGATTTTTTTTCTATTTTTATTTCAGCAATTTCATTGCCACTATCATTAATGTTCAATGGCATGATCATAAGTCATGTGCTTGTGTATTTTTATTACCCCTCTATATTAAAAAATACAACAGGAAAAGAAGTGCATGTGATTTAAAAAACAGTAAAATAACTAGGAATAACTAGGAATAACTAGGAATAACTAGGGTCAGAGTAAAGTTAAATCCGCTTTCTTTGGCTCTAAGAGCATTAAGCATAGTAGTATTTAATTTTGTTCTGACCCGAGTTATTTTAAGAAGAGCAGGAAAGTCTATTAGTGAAAAATGGGAATATTTAAAAGAAAAATCTGAAAAAGAATACGAGAAGTTCATTTTATGGCAAAAATAAAAAGCAGTAAAGAAAACTTTCACAGTCCTGACGACGTAGATTTAATAATAAAATTAGCGGCAGTTGGAAGTACTCTTTTTTTTCTTATTGGTTTAGGTTTATCTGCAACCTTATATAGCAATGACATTGGAGTAGAAAACAATGGCTGGTCAATTGGCGCATGCCTATTAGTAATAAGCTTATTAATCCTTACATATTTATTTTTTTCAAAAAAAACACCACTAACAACAAAATGGGCTGGAGCAACTATCGTTGTTTTCTTTTCTGCATCATATCTTTTCACTAATTCTGTTATAAGTCCTTATATATTTACCCCTTTGTCATGGCAGTTAAAATTAACTGGGTTAGTTATAGGAATTGGTTCTAATATTTGGTGGATGCTATATGCTGCAAAAAATATACATAAAATATTTTACGATCCAGAATTAAGAGCAACTTTATTCAAAGAGGAAGACAATATATTTGTATACAAAAATGGCATACATCAAACTATTATAGAGAACAAGCTAAAGCGTCATTACTTCCCCCACCCAATGCTGTGGATAATATTAATTCCGCTTCAGCCATTTTCTTTTTTTATACACAAAATAATTATAAATAGCTCTGGGCTGAGTGTTTTTTCAATATTTCTTTCCGCAATCTCACTGCCATTATCTTTAATGTTTAATGGGTTGATTGTAAGCTTGATTCTTATATATTTTTATTACCCCTCCATATTAAAAAAGACAACAGGAAAAGAAGTACATGTGATTTAAAAAACAGGAATTTTTAATAAATACCTTCCTGCTTATGTCTCTTTCTCAAACAAAGCCGTGTATCGTATAGCGGGTCTATACTGTAGGGGAGCAGCAAGCAGCTCCCCTATAACTAGCAATATAACTAGAAAATAAGAAAATAGAAAATAACTAGGGTCAGAGGTTCGCAGTAACAGTAATTTAGCTAGCGGGTTAAAGTCCCGCCCGAGGAATTGTCCATGCGCCTCGGTAGTACGAAAGAGCGGCGTTTGAGTAATCAAGGGTCGTGAGTTCTTTACGA
>JBDKJX010000083.1:0-13179 GCA_039796405.1 Pseudomonadota bacterium | reverse complement strand
AAAAAATGGACGATGCCAATTCAAAATTGGCGCATGGCGCTAAATCGTTTCGTTATAGAATTTGGTGACCGCCTAAACGGCCACCATTAATTCCACAGGCATTTACACAGAAAGATTTACAGGCTCTAATGTCCATGAGCACAGGCCAAGTATCAGCCCTCAGTCTCGCCTTCTTTCTTTCGCTCAACAAGGTCTATTCAAATGTCCCACTCATCCTCATCGACGATCCATCTCAGTCCTTAGACGAAGTGAACGTTGCCTCTCTGACCGACCTACTTCGATGTGAGCTCAAGCATTGTCAGCTCATCGTATCCTCACATGAAGAAGATATCTCGGCGTACATGCGATACCGTTTCAACCGTGCTGGGTTGACGACTAGCTCACTCAACATGCAGCGCCTAGCAAAAAAAGTTGAATCGCCTCAGGTATCCTAGATACTTCCGAGTCTTACTAAAATGTCTGCTTAGGACGAACAGCACTGGCACCAGGCAAAAATAATGAAGGCCGCAACCTGATTGTTTGCGGCTTTTCATTTTTCAGCCTTGGACATCGACAGATCGGCCAAAGCGGCCACTCAAAAGTATCTACGAAAACTGGGGCGATTCACTCAGCCTATTTCGTGGTCGAGTAACTACCCTAAACCTTGGACTTTTAAATTTCGGTGTTGTAACCGTGGTGGACAAAATCCAATGCAGGTTATTGCAAATCCTACGACGATTTTCGTGTATAAATAAGGGAAAGGTTCAATAAAAAAGCCCCTTCCGGGGCTTTTTTAGCTTCAAACTGTGATCCCATAAATCTAGAAAAGTGGGAAATATCTAGAAGTTAATGGGATCCTACATCCCCATCAAATATCCACATTCCGCGCAATCAGCGCATTCTGTTCAATAAATTGACGTCGTGGCTCTACCTGATCACCCATCAGGGTGGTAAATACCGCATCCGCACCCAAAGCATCTTCTACGTTTACTTTCAGCAGGCGGCGGACGGTGACGTCCATAGTGGTTTCCCAGAGCTGTTCTGGGTTCATTTCGCCCAGACCTTTATAGCGCTGGATGGCTACGTTACGGCGGATTAAGCCGAGTAGCCATTCGATGGCGACGTTAAAATTGGTCACAGACTAGATTTGCTCACCGCGTTTTACTTTGGCGTCATCCCCCAGCAGGCCGCTGAGCATGTCGGCGGTTTTACGAATTTGCGCGTAATCCTCGGATAGCAGGAACTCGCCCACCAATGCTACGGATGATATTGCTGATTTGAAGCACCTTGGGTTAGGCATGGTGCTGTCTATTACTTTTTCGGCAAGGCTAAAAACCAGTACAAATTGCCTTGGCACAAACCCAAATAAGTAAAAAAGTTCTATCTAAAAAAACCGACAAGGTACTTTACGACTCACTTAAGCAGCAGTGCATGAAGCAAACTATCAAATACCCATCAAGTAAAAAACAAAAAACAAACCATTGATTTTAAATAACTTTTTATATTCACCGCACCATTATTGCTCTGTCTATCAAATACCCATCAAGTAACTCAAGCCCAGCATGGAACATATTTACGTAGCTTAGGTGGTGCCAATTCATCATGAAGCTTAATGACTTGAGCACTAAGCGCCTCTTTAAGTAAGCGCGAAGCAGTTGCACTATTCTTTGCCTCAATCCCAAACCGCTCACGCAACGACGTATTTGTCATAAATTCACGCCTAACATAGCGTAGGCAGGCGTGAAGATAGACCGCGCGAATACGATCCTCACTATCCATCTTGGTTAGCGGCCTCGGGGCAAATAAGGTACTGCGCATTGAATCACCCGTAATTTCAAAGGCTGGTGCAGGTAGTTGATAAAACTCTGTTTGAAACACAACTTTATCAACACCACTACCACGCTCTTCACAAATCCCAATTCTTCGCATCAATGAAGCAAAGCTTTCGTTCCGTGACCGCGGAGGGCTATCTAGCAAGCGTGTTGGATCAAGCAATGGAATACCAGGATTGGTAATTTCCATACGATCATCAAAAATCTCTACCATTGGGCCACTACCAGTAATACTGAAATCCTGATGAATAATCGCATTCGCCACTAACTCACGAATCGCCAATTCAGGATAAACCGGCACCGCTTTACGTAAAGCTTGCCCAATCACCTCATTAACAGGCAGTAGCCCATTAATATACTCAATTAAGCCTTCAAAACCGGCAGCGTATCCCTTTGTCCCTTCTTGCTCTCGTAAAGTAGTAATACGCCCCATACCTTGGTAAACGATCACCCGAACAGCCTTGCGCTGCAAACGACCAAACTCAGAAAGCTTTTTAGCAAACAGCACCGCACCCAAATTAAATATCCGCCAATACCCTCCGCCCATTGGCTCAATCAATCGATCAGCAGCCAAAGCATCAAGGATTACATCACGTCCGTTAGGTAATGGCTTATCAAGCAAATCAAAATAGGCGGAATAATCAAGCAGCTTAAGCACTTCATCAGCACTTACTTTCTCTACAGCAGGCAGCATCTCAAAAGGGGTTGCATCCAGTGTTCGCCATAATTCACGCTCTTTTTCAGCAAAATCTTTCAGCCGTTTCATATAAGAGCCAATCCGTACAAACGATGATCCCTCAAACTGCACAGGATGCCGAAATGCTCGATCAATCTCAAGAATGACTATATCCAACTCATCCAGCTGAACCTGATAAAAACGAAAGCCAATTTTTGGGGAAAGCTGACGCAATAACCAGCTTTCTAACTCTTCATTGCCTTTGCGCTTAGTCCTCGGATTAAAAGTTGTTCCCAACAAAGCGTGGGTTACATCATCGACTCCCCACAGCATATAGGCACATGCCTTTCCATCAAGAGCCGCCGAATTAGCTAATGCGGAAATATATTCACCAATGCGCTGAGGCTCCGCATCATTATGCTTAAACTCTAACCACCCTGTTTCTCTCGGCAACCCAACCAGTTCATGAACCAAGCTTTGTAAATACTGTTCATCCCGTGTCATATCAGCACCCTATCCTTACATTATTACTCAGCCAATATCATCAACATGATTACGCTATCGAGATGGAAATATCTCATATCCCGATCAGCCCACAAAATAGGTTTTATAAATTACTACCGCTGTTACTAAGAAATACACAGTACCCACCCCATATCTCTCCGCATATTAAGTACTCATTTTTCAGAAGCCCAATATGCACAAAGACCCCTTAATGGAGTCTTTGCGGCCTTACTTATCACAGATGCTTACATCGACACCCCATCAAATATCCACATTCCGCGCAATCAGCGCGTTTTGTTCGATAAATTGACGTCGCGGTTCTACCTGATCACCCATCAGAGTGGTAAACACTGCATCCGCGCCCAAAGCGTCTTCTACGTTTACTTTCAGCAGGCGGCGGACGGTGACGTCCATGGTGGTTTCCCAGAGCTGTTCTGGGTTCATTTCGCCCAGACCTTTATAGCGCTGGATGGCTACGTTGCGGCGGATTAGGCCGAGTAGCCATTCGATGGCGTCTTTAAAGTTGGTCACTGACTGAATTTGCTCGCCACGTTTTACTTTAGCGCCGTCACCCAACAGGCCACTGAGCATGTCGGCGGTTTTGCGCATTTGCGCGTAATCGCCAGATAGCAGGAAGGCTTCGTCCAGATATTGGATGGTGGATACACCGTGCTGACGACGGGATACCTTGAACACAAAGCTTTCTTCTGAGCGATTAAAGCTAAAGGTGTAACGCGGGCTGTTTGGCGTGACGATTTTGTCTAAGGCGGCAGTCAGCAGATCAACACTTTGCTGCGCTGCGGCTTCTGTGCCCAAGTCCAAAACAGGCAAACCAATCATGGCTTGTAATACGGCAGCGTCGATAAAGCGGCTATGCCTGTCGATCACGGCTTCAGAGGCGAAATATTGGCGGGCCAATTTTTCTAGCGCGTCGCCAGCAATCGCTTCGGCATCTGCGCTTGGTAGCAGCGATGCGCCGTTTAAGGCTTGGCGCAGCAGGTATTGCTTCAGCTCTGCTTCGTCTTTTAGATAAGTCTCGCTCTTGCCGTGCTTAATTTTGAATAGTGGCGGCTGGGCGATATAGATATAGCCGCGCTCAACCAATTCTGGCAGTTGGCGATAGAAAAAGGTGAGCAGCAGGGTGCGGATGTGCGAGCCGTCCACGTCCGCATCGGTCATGATAATAATGCGGTGATAGCGCAGTTTGTCGATATTAAAATCGTCTTTACCAATGCCGCAACCCAGCGCGGTAATCAGCGTGCCGACTTCTTGGCTAGAGATCATTTTATCGAAACGTGCGCGTTCTACGTTCAGGATTTTACCTTTTAAAGGCAGAATCGCTTGAAACTTACGATCGCGGCCTTGCTTGGCAGATCCACCCGCAGAATCACCCTCGACGAGGTAAATTTCAGATTTTGCAGGGTCTTTTTCTTGGCAATCGGCCAGCTTACCCGGCAGGCCAAGGCCATCTAGCACGCCTTTACGACGGGTTAGCTCACGGGCGCGGCGAGCTGCATCGCGGGCACGCGCTGCATCTACAATCTTGCCGCAAATGATTTTGGCATCGTTTGGGTTTTCTAAGAGGAAATCAGCCAAAGCTTGGCTGATGACTTCGCTGACTACCGGGCCAATTTCGCTGGAAACCAGCTTATCTTTGGTTTGGCTGCTGAATTTTGGATCAGGCATTTTCACCGATAACACGCAGGTCAAGCCTTCGCGCATATCGTCGCCAGAGGTTTCTACCTTGGCCTTTTTGGCGTGATCGTTTTGCTCAATATATTGATTGAGGGTACGGGTCATCACTTGGCGCAGCGCCGTCATGTGGCTGCCGCCGTCGCGCTGCGGGATATTATTGGTAAAACATTGCACGGATTCTTGGTAAGAATCATTCCATTGCATCGCCACTTCCACAATCATGCCGTCTTTTTCGCCAACCGCATGGAAGATATGCGGGTGCAATACGGATTTATTGCGGTTCATATATTGCACAAAGCCGCTTACGCCACCTTCATAGGCAAAGTTTTCTTCTTTGCCATGGCTGCGATCCAGCAATTGGATTTTTACACCATTATTTAAGAAAGACAGCTCGCGAATACGCTTTGCCAGAATCTCAAAGTGGTATTCAATCAAGCCAAACGTCTCGATCGAAGCCATAAAGTGCACTTCGGTACCACGGCGCTCGGTGTCGCCAATCACGGCCAGCGGGGATACCGCTTCGCCCTGACGGAACTCCATGCTGTGCGCTTTGCCATTACGGCGAATCGTTAGCTTTAGCCAATCAGATAGGGCATTCACCACCGATACACCCACACCGTGCAAGCCGCCAGAAACCTTGTAGCTGTTCTGGTCAAACTTACCGCCGGCGTGCAGCTCGGTCATGACGATTTCGGCGGCAGAGCGCTTAAATTCGTCGTCTTCTTTGATATCAGTAGGAATACCACGGCCGTTGTCTTCCACACTGATGGAGTTATCAGCATGAATAATCACTTTAATGGTGTCGCAATGCCCTGCTAACGACTCGTCAATGGCGTTATCCAGCACTTCGAACACCATATGGTGCAGGCCGCTGCCGTCCTGTGTATCACCGATATACATGCCCGGACGTTTCCGAACGGCTTCAAGGCCTTTCAGAATTTTAATGCTATCGGCGCCATATTCTTGTTGCTCAGACATTGCTAATTCCTTAAATCAACATACGAGCTTGGCCTATTTGATGACCAAGCTAAATTTTTATAAAGATGTGCGCTGTATGTTCAAGCCCAAAAGCTTGAAGAAAAGCCAATCAAAATCATAAAAACAGTGCGAATACTTCTTCGCAACAGACATAAATCTAACATCTTACAAATGCAAAAGGCCGGGGCAACCCCGACCTTACCCGTCAACTTACCGAGGCTAGATGCGCATTGGCATGACGATATATTTGAAGTGCTCGTTATCTGGAATAGTCACCAGTACCGAGGAAGTCACATCGCCAAACGAGAAATGCAGTGTTTCAACCGATGTATTGGTCAGTACGTCCAGCAAATATTGGATGTTAAAACCAATATCCAAAGGCGCGCCGCTGTAATCGACTTCTACTTCTTCCTGCGCTTCTTCCTGCTCATTGTTATTACACATAATTTTAAGCAGGCCGTCGGTCAGCACTAAGCGCACACCACGGAATTTTTCGTTCGATAAAATCGCCGCACGTTGCATGGAGGCCAACAACATCTGGCGCTCAATCAACAGGCCTTTATCATTATTTTGTGGAATCACACGGTTGTAATCGGGGAATTTACCGTCCACTACCTTGCTGTGAATCACAATATTGCCAAAAGCAAAGCGCACTTGATTGCTGGCGATATCAATGGTGACTTCGTCATCCGAATCGGCCAGTAATTTGTACAGCTCTAAAATGGTTTTGCGCGGCAAGATCACTTCGTTCTTAGCGAAATCACCCGGAATTTCTGCCGAGGCAAAGGCTAAACGATGGCCATCGGTAGCAACCAGTTTCAGTAGATTGCCTTCGGTAACCATAAACAAGCCGTTCAAGTAATAACGGATGTCTTGGTGTGCCATCGTAAATTGCGTACGGCCAAGCAGGGCTTTTAACTGGCCCTGTGGCATACGGATTGTGGCGCGCAAATTGGTATCTACTGCCAGTTGCGGGAAATCAGCCGCGGGCAGCGTTTGCAGATTAAAGCGGCTTTTGCCTGCCTTAATCGTCAGACGACCATCAGCCTCTTCCATGCTCACCACGGTTTTATCCGCAATCGCACGCAAGATATCAGACAGCTTTTTAGCTGCAACTGTAATGGCGAAATCATCGCCAGAAAAACCTTCCGCCTGACGGCTACTGATCTGAATTTCAAGATCGGTGCCGGTAAAAGACAGGGCGTCACCATCCTTCCTGATCAACACGTTAGAGAGAATGGGCAGGGTGTGCCTGCGCTCAACAATACCGGTGACCGTGGCCAGCGGCTTCAGGAGCGCATCGCGTTCGGCTTGCAAGAGTTGCATGGCGCCTCGTTCCGAAAAATGGGTTTAACCGCAGGATTCTAACCGATTTACAGCATGTGTAGGGAATGAATGGCGCTTCGCCATGTTAAATAAGCACAGCAGCATTCAAACTTACAAAACCCGCCGTTATTTATACAAAACGCATAAACGCACATTGTATTCAAACAGGCGGTAATGCAGCGGCGGTATGACCCGCCACGCTAAAGATTAACTACGCAGCATTTGCAACAACACACCGTACTGGTGAGCAATTTCGCTATCACTACCGCGCATTTCTTCAATGGTACGACAGGCATGCAAGACCGTAGTGTGATCGCGCCCGCCAAAAGCTTCACCAATTGCCGGTAAAGACATTTGGGTTAGCTCTTTAGTCAGCGCCATGGCAATTTGCCTTGGCCTTGCAATATCACGAGTGCGCTTTTTAGAGTGCATGTCTGCAATCTTGATTTTATAAAAATCTGCGACGGTTTTCTGAATATTTTCCACCGAAACCTGACGGCTACCAGATGCTAAAATATCTTTTAGCGCTTCTTTAGCTGCATCTAGTGTAATCGGCTGATTGGTAAAGCGCGAATAAGCCAATACCCGTTTCAGCGCACCTTCAAGCTCTCGCACATTAGAGCGGATATGTTTGGCCACAAAAAACGCCACATTGGCATCAAGCTTAAAGTTTTCACGCTCGGCCTTTTTCATCAGAATTGCCACGCGCATTTCTAGCTCAGGCGGCTCAATAGCAACCGTTAGCCCCCACGAGAAGCGCGAAGTTAGGCGCTCTTGCAGCCCATCAATTTCTTTTGGATAACGATCCGAGGTAATAATGATTTGCTTGTGCGCTTCAACTAATGCGTTAAAGGCGTAGAAGAATTCTTCTTGGGTTTTATCTTTACCCACAAAAAACTGAATATCGTCGATCAGTAGTAAATCTAGTGAATGGTAGTAACGCTTAAACTCATCAAACGCTTTGTGCTGGTAAGCACGCACCACGTCTTGCACGTATTTTTCGGCGTGGATATAGCGAATCTTTGCACCAGGGTTGCGCTGATGCACATAGTTACCAATAGATTGAATCAAGTGAGTCTTACCCAGGCCCACACCACCATACACAAATAACGGGTTGTAGCTTACTCCTGGGTTCTCTGCTACCTGGATAGCCGCAGCGCGCGCCAACTGGTTGGCTTTACCAGTAACCAGCGTTTCAAAAGTAAAGTTAGGATTAAGCCGCGTGGTTTCGTGATTGGCCGCCGAAACGCTGATCACCGCTTTGGCGGGCACAGGCTTAGCAGCACCGCCCTCTTGGCTGCTGGCTTGTAACGCAGCCACCGGCCTTGGCATTACACCAACACGCAAAGCAATAACCGGCGCATCACCACCTTCGGCAAAAGCCGCAGCGGCTTCTTCAATCATCCCAAGATAACGATCACGGATAAATTGTAAAAAAATCTGATTAGGCACGATCAGGTTTAAACCCTCATCGGTCATTTCAACCGTAAGCGGTTTAATCCAAATACGAAACTGGTCCGCGCCCAAACGACGCTCCAACTCAGTAAGGCAGTGGGGCCAGCAATTTTCCAGCACAGACATAGGGGTATCCTGTTCGCCGTGATTTGCTCATACACAATACAGCCCCGCACTGGAGGCTCACGACGGAAACGGTGATGTTTTCAAAAGAGAACGAGGAGCGATTGTACCGCTTCATCCACGACTTATCCACAGCCCGATCATGATGGCGCTCAATAAAATGCATTGACACAAGGGCATAGAAGGCATATAAACGGCGGTTTACTTCGATTTTGTTTGGCAGGGATCCAATATTATGAAACGTACATTTCAACCTTCAGTTATCAAACGTAAACGCACTCACGGTTTTCGTGCCCGCATGAAAACCGTTGGTGGCGTTCGCGTTATCAACGCTCGCCGCGCAAAGGGCCGCAAGGTTTTGACCGCTTAATTGCGGGCAGAACCTTGATGCTAAGCTTTGTTGGGACACTCCCAAACTGGTTTTGCGCGCAATATGCGCCTGCTGAAAGCGGATGAATTTTCATCCGTTTTTAGTTTGCGCTGTTCTTCTTCCAACGATTTCTTTCAAGTACTTGGTAAGCCCAACGGGCTAGATCACGCTAGGCTTGGCGTTGTCGTCGGAAAAAAAACAGACAAACGGGCAGTAGGCCGCAATTACATCAAACGCACAGTACGAGAAACATTTCGTCTGAACGCAGATAAAGTAACCGGCATCGATCTGGTAGTACGTGCACGTCGACCATTTGGGCGAAAAGAAGGCGCTGCAGCACGTGAAGCACTTATTTCACTGCTCGGCAAGATTCACAAATGTCGAAAATAATTGTCGCATTACTAACACTTTATCGGTTTACTATTAGCCCGCTCCTTGGGCCCCGCTGTCGCTACACGCCAACTTGCTCCCAATACGGCATTGAAGCCGTGACACGCTACGGTGTGATAAAAGGGGGCTGGCTAACTACTCGCCGGCTGTGCCGCTGCCATCCTTGGGGTGGATGCGGCCATGATCCGGTACCATAAATCCGCATACCATTTCGAGCACCAATGGATACCAAGAGACTTATCCTCTTTATCGCGTTGTCATTCGGCATTCTCTTCTTCTGGCAGAAGTGGATGGAACAGCGTTACCCTCAAATAAAAACCACGCCTGCTGCTACAGCAAGCGCCACCAATGGCTCTACACCCCAACAAGCTGCCCCAGGCCAAGCACCTCAAGATGCTGGCAGACTGCAACGCGGTCAGCGTATTACGGTAAAAACCGACCTCTTCAATGCTGAAATTGACACCAATGGTGCCGATCTTCGCCGTGTAGAGCTGCTTAAGCATGGCATGATTGATAATGCTAAAAAGCCATTTGCACTGTTACAAGACGAAGGCGAGCATATCTATGTTGCCCAAACCGGCTTGATCGGTGATGGCCTGCCTACGCATAAAAGCATTTTCACCAGCACGCAAAGCGCTTACCAATTGGCCGATGGTCAAAATGAAGTAGCGGTTCGCTTAGAAGCTGCAGGCCCAGATGGTGTAAAAATCGCTAAGGTGTACACCTTTAAGCGTAATAGCTATCTGATTGATGTGAAGTACGAAATCGTTAACGGCACAAGTAAGCCTTTAACAGCCTCGGCTTACTTCCGCCTGCTACGTGATGGCAAAACACCTGAAGGCGGAGGTGGTTATATGGGCGCGACTACCTTTACCGGCCCTGCTGTTTACACCGACAAGAAGAAATTCCAAAAGGTAGAATTCAGCAAGCTCGATAAAGGCGAAGCCGATTATGAGCAAACCGCCAAAGATGGCTGGGTGGCCATGTTGCAACATTACTTTGCTACCGCATGGATTGTATCCCCAGTGGGAGCCCCTGCAGTAGGCGGTGAAAATGGCGTTCGTTACGAGCTGAAAAAGCTGCCAGATGGCTTGTACTCAGCGGGTGTGATTGTTGATTTGCCAGCGATTGCAGCCAATGCCAAGTACGAAACAACGGTGCCATTGTTTGTTGGCCCAGAAGAAACACGTGTACTTGAAACCGTATCGCAAGGCTTTGATCTGATTAAAGATTATGGGATTTTCACCATTTTCTCTAAGCCTATCTTTGCGGTAATGGATTTCATCCACAAGATAGTAGGCAACTGGGGCTGGTCGATTATTCTACTGACCATGCTGATCAAAGCGATGTTCTTCCCACTCGCCGCTGCCAGCTACCGCTCAATGGCTAAAATGCGCAAGCTTGCACCGCGCATGGAACAGCTCAAAGCGAAGCACGGCGACGATAAGATGAAGTTCCAGCAAGCCGTGATGGAAATGTATAAAACCGAGAAAGTGAACCCGCTAGGTGGTTGTCTGCCAATGCTGGTACAAATTCCTGTGTTTATTGCACTCTATTGGGCGCTGTTGGCATCGGTTGAACTACGCCAAGCACCATGGATGTTCTGGATTACTGACTTATCAGTGAAAGATCCTTACTACGTACTGCCAGTATTGATGACGATCTCGATGTATATCCAAACATCGTTATCGCCACCACCACCAGATCCGATGCAAGCTAAGATGATGAAGATTATGCCGCTGATGTTCAGTGTGTTCTTCTTCTTCTTCCCTGCTGGTTTGGTACTGTACTGGGTCGTTAATAACGTGATTTCTATTGCCCAGCAATGGTATATCACGCGTAAGATTGAAAACACAGATAAGGTTACTGAAGCGAAAGCCTAAGTTTGCTACCTTATCAAAACGCCGCCCTAGGGCGGCGTTTTTACATTCACCACTAAAACCCAAATCTTGAAATATGCTCACAAAACAGTCCTCACTCAAAACCTAGCCATAAATACCATCCGCTCGATAAAATAAAGAGTGCCTGTGCTTAGATTGTTCTGCGCAACCCCGTATTTCAAGATTTGAGTTTTAAATATTTAAGTGATTAGATCAATATGCTCTACACCCCCGATACCATCGCCGCCATTGCCACCGCCCCAGGGCGAGGTGGCGTGGGCGTTATTCGTATTTCTGGCCGTCATTTAGGCGATATCGCCGATAAGCTGATCGGCAAGCCGCTTACTCCACGCTATGCTCACTTTGCCCGCTTTAAAGCCGCAGATGGCAGCGTGGTGGATGAAGGGATTGCCCTGTATTTCCCCGGCCCCAACTCTTTTACCGGCGAAGACGTGATTGAGCTGCAAGGCCACGGCGGGCCGATTGTGATGCAAATGTTGTTAGCACGCTGCATTGAGCTGGGTGCGCGCTTTGCCGAAGCAGGGGAATTCAGTAAACGTGCCTTCTTAAACGATAAAATGGATTTGGCTCAGGCCGAAGCCGTAGCCGATCTAATTGATGCCCAATCTACCGCCGCCGCAAAATCAGCGCTTAAATCACTGGATGGTGCGTTCTCACGCGAAATCTATGTATTGGTCGACGAGCTGATCACACTGCGTATGCTGGTTGAAGCCACACTCGATTTTCCCGAAGAAGATATCGATTTTCTAGAAGCCGCCAATGCCCACGGCAAGTTGCTAGAGCTACAAAGCCAGCTGCAGCGGGTACTTGGCACCGCCACCCAAGGCAAATTGCTGCGTGAAGGCGTGCATGTCGTGCTCATTGGCCAGCCCAATGTCGGTAAAAGTAGCCTAATGAATGCGTTAGCAGGTGAAGAAGTGGCCATTGTGACCGCCATTGCTGGCACTACCCGCGATACAGTACGAGAGCTGATCCAGCTCGATGGCGTTCCAGCTCATATTATTGACACCGCAGGCCTACGGACCACCACAGATATCGTAGAAAAAATCGGCATCGAGCGAACTTGGGCCGCCATTGCCAAAGCAGAACTCGCCCTGCTGCTTATTGATAGCCGCGAAGGCATCACCGCAGACGATCAAGCCATCTTGGATAAACTGCCACCACAGCTGCCCGTGCTACGGGTATTTAACAAAATTGATCTAACGGGCGATGTGCCAGGCATTGTGGCCGATAATGAAATCCACGTTTCGGCCAAAGCAGGCATTGGTTTAACTGAGCTGCGCAGCAAGCTACTCGCCTTGGTTGGCTGGCATGGCAATGACGACAGCGTTTTTATCGCCCGCGAACGCCATCTCAACGCCATTCACCGTGCAGCAGCTCACCTTGCCACCGCGGACATGGCTTATTTACAGATAGAAATCTTTGCCGAAGAGCTGCGCCTAGCCCAAAACGCACTCAGCGAAATCACAGGGCAATTCACTTCTGATGACTTACTTGGGGTGATTTTTAGCCGTTTTTGTATTGGAAAGTAGAAAGAGGTTTTCAGGGGTTCGCCAACGTTCGTAAATCCCTGAAAAACCCAGCATTTACGCCGCTTCATCGTTCAACACCGTTCGCCCTCTTCCGTATACAGCCGCGAGTTTTAGGTACACACTAGGCTGTACAAACTGCTTTTAGCAAAACACTGTGTACCTCACAAATCAATAAAACACACAAAAACAGAGCTGATTTAACCAATCTGGTACACATACCATGACCCGTAAACCCTTTATTTATAAGGCCTTACGGGGGCATGTACTGAGCTGCCAAGCCAGTAGTATGGAATACTGAATCGCACCGGGTTTCGCGGAGGCTGTTTGGTTTGAGTCAGACCAACATGGCCTGCTCGCTTTGATTACGATAATAATTTGCTTCTGCTTCCGCAGGTGGGATATGACCAATCGACCCAAG
>JBDKJX010000082.1:0-13574 GCA_039796405.1 Pseudomonadota bacterium | reverse complement strand
AAAAGAGGATGATCGTTACGATCAAATGAAGCTAGGCCTCTAGCCGCCTTTAGGCGGCTCCTGATTTACCAGCGCCTTCGAGGCGCCCCTGCAATAAACCTCCGGCTTTGCCGGAGGTAATTTAATTAATAAGCTGTAGTGTGCATGTTTGATGGGAAATGCCTAGAGTGGCAAGCAAATGTGCTTTGCAAATGGCGCTAATTTGATTGCGTATTACTTAAGCGATTCCAATGCTGGAAAAACTGTGTTGGGAGCCAAAGTGCTGGGGAATAAAATATCGCTTGTTGGGCAAGTGTTTTGGGTGGGTATTTATAGGCCCCAAACAGAGCAGGGCGCAGCAAGCTGCGCCCCTTAGTGTTAGCTAGTTTTAGCGTTTGATTTTGCTTAGATAGCAGGTGACTTCTTCACGGTCGTGATACAGATGGCGAGCACGGAATTGATAGCGAATTCCTGCGCCGCCCAGTGCATCATCGATGATTTCCATGCAGCGTTGCAGCTCATTCCAGCGCTTTTTCATGGGCAGTTTAAAGTTAAAAATAAACTGACGCGCGTGGCCTTTAATCATCCAATCGGCCATCAGTGCAGCAATGCGAGCAGGTTGCTCCACCATATCGCAAACTAACCAATCAACGGGGCTTTTGGGCCGATATCTAAAGCCATCTTCGCGTAGATGCTTAACGCTAGGGTGGATCGCCATACTGCCTTTCATTGGGCCGTTATCAATGGCAAAAATCTTGGTGCAGCCGCGGCTTACCATTTGCCAAGTCCAGCCGCCAGGCGCTGCGCCTAGGTCAACCGCGCTCATGCCTGGTTTAACTTGGGCAGATTCTGGCACCAGCATCATAAATGCTTCGGCAAGTTTTAGCGTAGAACGGCTAGGAGCATCTGTTGGCATACGTAGGCGTGGAATGCCAAGTTGCCAATTTACAGAAAAATCTGGGCGGGTAAAGCCAATATAAACGCGTTCTAGTGTTGGGAAAAACAAGTGCAAACGGGCGGTTGCTTCTGGCTGGTTCGCCCAGCCTTTGGTGGCTAATTTGGCGTTGAGAAGTGCGCCAAATTTACGGCTAAACGAGGAAATTTCTTTGCCATCGTTGGTATCTGGGTATTCAATCCATACATCACGCCAAGGACCTTTGTGTGTTTCGTGTAAGCCATCGAGTGCATTTAAGATTGGGGTGAGCCGATCTTTAGGGGGCAGATCAAGGGCTTCAGCCACAAATACGATTTGGCGCGGAAAAACCCAATCGCCACATTCTAGTGTTCGATAAAGCTTGTCCCAATCGGCGGGGCGCTTAGGTAAAAAGAGGCAAAAACCTTGGCCGATTTCCCATTTGCCGGGAATATCTGCTTTAAAGGTGAATTCGGCCTCCACATCGGCTTCAAAACCGGGGCGGCAATAAAATAGGATGGCATGTTTCATGGGCGTAAGGATACCAGATTATGGCTGTTTCTAACTGGTTTTGCTTTCTTTGGCTTGGGGAGCAATGAGCGGGAAGCGGGCAATAAAGCTTGTGCCTTTACCTAATTCTGAATTAACAATCAGCGAGCCGCCCAATGTTTGAGTGACGAGGTTATACACCACATTAAGTCCTAAGCCGCTGCCGCCGTTACCGCGTTTAGTGGTAAAAAACGGGTCGAAAATCTTTTTAAGATGCTCAGAAGGAATACCTCCTCCATTGTCTTCAAAACTGAGGGTGACATTATCATCGCTGCGTGTTGCGCTCAGCGAAATTAATCCCACCTGGCCTTCAGCAAAAGCGTGTGCTAAGGCATTGGTTAAAAAGTTAGTGATCACTTGCGAAATCGCACCAGGGTAGCCGTCTAAATTTATTTTTTCAGGGCAGGTGATTTCAATAGTAACGGAGGTACGTTTTAGCGTGGGCTTGAGGCTCATAATCACCTCGTCCATATATTCGCCCAATTCAAAACTACGGCGAGCTTCTGAGGTTTGATCCACTGCAACTTGTTTAAAGCTTTGTATAAGCTGTGCCGCGCGTTCTGCATTGGCTAAAATCAAGCGGCTGGATTCAATCGCCATTTCTGAATAGCGCATGACTTCCGACTTTTTAATCGCACCAGCATCTAAACTATTTTTAAACAAAATGGTTTCTTCAGATAAAACCGAAGCACTGGTCAAAATAACCCCAACAGGCGTATTGACCTCATGGGCTACCCCAGCAACTAAGCCCCCTAAAGAGGCCATCTTTTCTGCTTGAACAAGATTATTTTTTGTTTCATTGAGCTGCTTAAACGCAGTCTCGGTGAGGTCCCGAGCCAAGCGCATGGCAAGCTCAGCGGCTTTACGGCTTTCTAAATCATCACATAGCCTGCGTGTGATTCTTTGTACGGCATCAGCGACATCGGCAAATTCATCTTTTCTATTTTGAGGCAGGATAATGGTATTTAGATCAAAATCTTTGGTGTCTGACGCGTGGATAAGTGACTCTCTGAGCTGATCTAAAGGCCTAATCACCACTATTAACAAGCTATGCGAGAGCGCCATAAACAGGAGTAAATCAAGTAAAATGACTTCTATTATTTTTGAAGTCACCATTTGATTGAGGCGAGCGGTGATTTTTTCCCGTGAAAAAACATAATAAACTTTACCCATAGGCTTAGATTTTTCATTGGCTGGGTAATAAATAGGGAAGGTTTGTGCATCTGTTGTGGGGGGGGTGCCATGCACCGTGGTCATCTTGCCTTGTACATTGATGCGGCCATCAACTTGTTCTTCGTTGTTGTAAATCAGCAGCATGGATAAATCGGCGGATTGCATTTCTGCTTCTACAACGAGGCCTAATTGGGTGCTGTCAAAATTCCACAAAATGCCTGGTAGTACGGTTTGCAAGCGCTTTTGCAAGGCGATCGCAGAGTGCCGCATGTTGTTTTCTAGCTCTTGCTGCGTTTGCCAATAGGAAATAACACCAGAGATCGCTAGAAAAAGCGTCACGATGGCAAGGAAGATCAGATTGAGGCGTGAGCGTATGCTGTGCATGCAATTTTGAAGCGGTGTGATGTGCTATTAACAATAGTCTTTAATGTAATTAAAGAGCAAGTTAGCTTGCGAAACATTCGTCGTTTTAGTCACACAAAAATAAGCAACCGCGCTGTGCATGGTCTGGGTTTAGTTTTTACGCGTTAAATAAAAAGCATCATTAAAGGTGCAGACCCACTCTGGCCGCCAAATTACCAGCAGGGTCAGATAAATACCACTGCTAAATCCTTCGGGCCAGCCTAATAAAAAATAATAGGGCAGTTGTTCTTCCAGTAAAAAATCGAGTGGATACGCGCCGCTTGCCGCTAGCAGCCCACAGGTGAGCAGGCCTACGCACCACATGGATAATGCGCTTGCAGCAAAGCAATTTACAAAAATATAAATAAAGTAGTTGGCAGGTAGGGCGCGCTGCGCCCAAGTAAACAGGGTGTGGGCCAGCGTGACGGGAATAAAGGCAATCATCAGGTAAGACAACCCAAAGCTGGCCCATTCTCCGTGCCCATAGGCGGTATCCGCAGCTAATACGGCGGCCAACCCTAGCAGCGCTTTATCTCGGCCGGCAATCATGGCTAAGGCGCTGGCACCGAGTAGATGAAATGACAGCCCCGGCTGAATATTGGCTTTCATTTGCCAAAACCCCAGCACAACTACGCTGGCCCCAAACCAGCCTGTTAATTGCTCTTGGCTAAGGGCAAACCAAGCAATCCGCGTTGCCGCGTGCAAGATAAGGCCGCCACTGACCAATAATGCGATTAGAAGCAGCCAGTGTGCAAAGGGGGCGGCAATCAGATTCATAGGCTTACGTTAAACCATTGAGGTGTTGTATAAGGGCACGGTGTGTCGTGCCCCTTGGTTTTTTAAATCATATCTGGCAATGATTTGGGATTAGCTTCGATTGCGCCATTCTTTGTTAATCCAATCAGCCAATTGGGTGAGCTTGCCGTGGAAAAAATGGCCAACGCCGGGGAACACCACTATGGGTAATGATTGTGGCCTTGCCCAATTGAGCACGGTAGCTAAGCTAATGACTTCGTCTTCTTCGCCATGAATCAGCAGCGTGTTGTGATTGGGCACGTGCGGAAAGTTATGCCGGCTTACTGCTGGCCCAATCAAAATCATCCCTTCTACTTCGTTATCGCTTAAGCGCTGGCGGAGCTGGCTTTGAACAAAGGTGCCAAAAGAAAACCCTGCCAGCGTAAGGCGGGTGAGTGTTGGATTTTCGGCTCTGGCAAAGGCTAGTACCGCCGCCATATCGTCCACTTCGCCAACGCCATTCTCAAATGCGCCTGCTGAATGACCCACGCCGCGCAGATTGGGGCAATAGGCGATATAGCCGAGGCGACTTAATGTTTTTGCGAGGGTATGCACGATTTTATTATTGAAGGTGCCACCTTCGGTGGGGTTGGGATGCGCAACCAGTACGATGCCCACGGTGTGTTCTAGAGCAGAAGGCAGACGCAGGCATTCGAGCTGGCCTGCGGGGCCAGTGATGGCAATCAGTTCAAAACTAGGGGCTTTGCGGGGTGTGGTCATTTTTTATGGAACTCTGGGTTTAGGGCGAGGCAAGAGTGCTAGCTTAAAGCTTTAAGCGCTCTACCACTCGGCTATTGACGATATGCTCATCGATGATTTCATCGATGTCGCTTTTATCGATATAGGTATACCAAACCGCTTCGGGGTAGATAACCAAGACGGGGCCTTCCTCGCAGCGTTCCAAGCAGCCCGCTTTATTAATCCGCACTTTGCCAGGCTGGCTTAAGCCGAGCTTTTTGATACGGCCCTTGGCATGCTCCCACATCTCTACTGCACCGCAGCTGGCACAGCTTTGACGCTCACCTGGCTCGCGCTGGTTAAGGCAAAAAAATACGTGATGTTGATAGTGGCTCATCATTTTCTCTGTAGGTTCAATGAGTATTGAGAGTAGTGTATGGCGAGGCAAACCCGCTACACGCAGGCATATTTAATGCTGCACAACCGCCGGAATATGCGCTGTTACAAAGAAAGGCAGTTGATCGCTCTCATCCATATTGGGCTGTACGTTTTCGATAATGCGGATATCGGTCACCATACATTCGCGGAATAACTCAACCGCGTATTGATGAATTTTTTCCACATGATCCCAAGCCGATAGCGGCCAAACAAAACCTTCCCAGCGCTCTTTATCTTCAAGCATCGAAAAGGTCATGCGGATTTCGGCGTTTTCATGCGCAGCAATACAGATGACCGGTGTGCGGCCTTTGCTGCGGATGCTGCGTAATGCATTGCTGGTCATGAGCTGCAAACGGGTTTCTAGCTGAGTTTCACGGCCTGCTTCGCCAGCGGTGAGCCACGGCATTGGGGTGCGCGGAATCGGGAATAAAGTCACGCCATTGGTTTTAAGTTGCTCACCAATCAGATTGGCCAACTGCATGCCCCAAGCGCCTAAATTGCCACCCAGTTTAATGGCAGGTGCTGCGTCTTTTTTCTGCATCGCCACGCCAACGAGATAGCGTAAAAATACGGCTTCATCTTTAAGCGGCATTGGGGAGGTGTTTAAATCCAGCGGCAAGCCACCAGAGGCGTATTGCAATTGATCGCGCCATTGGCTGAGTTGTGATGGATTAACGCTCGCCAGTGTTTCGGCGTGCACCAGCTTGGCTGATAGCCATACATCGGCGTCTGGGCTGATGACTTCGTGCTGTTTTAATAGTGCGAGTACGGCATCGACATCGGATAACTGGCCTGCTAGCTCGGTTGTGCCTTTGAAACCCGCCACTAAAATCACTGGAATTGCAAAAGGGATGGCATAGTGCTCGGCATTTTTTTGCGCGTTTTCAACGGCATTACGCAGGAGCGTCCACAGCTCTAGATAAGCATCCAAAGACGGCGCTTGGGTCATGGCGGCATTTAAAGCGGCATGATCTTGAATGGCGAGAGTGTCGGCCAGTAGGGCGGTGAGCGCTTCACGTTTTTGCTTAACCACTTCGCTGGATGATTCTGTCAGCAGTGACATCAGTAGTCGAATAATAGGGTTTTGTGCGTTAACTCTAGCGTAGAGGCGAGGATCTGGTAGGTACATGGCTGGCCTGTACGGAAGGTGGCAAAAAAGTGATTATACCGACAGTGGCGGTGTTTGAATTATTTGCCTTGTCGCCTAGAGAGATAAGGATTTATTTCACCCCATAGACAGGGGATTGAGGCGTAAGTGCATCGATATTTGTGCCAGAGCGTATCTGGCAAGCGCTTAGGCATCTATGGCTCCTTTAATCAGTGTAGTTTTTAACCACTGGCCGGCTAGGCCCAGCTGATGCCCAGGATGCCAAACTAGCTGAATGCCCAGTTGTAACTGACTTTCGCTAAACCGGATGGGAAGCTGAATAATATCTTGCTCCAGTGCAACATTGGCAAAGTTTTTGGGTAAGCAAGCCCAGCCTAAGCCCCGACGCACCAGCTCGAGCACGGCCCAATCGCCTTCTACCCACCAAACTGAGGGTGAATAGCGAAAGCGCTCTTTTTCGGCTCCGCTATGCCGACCCGTGACCATTAGTTGCCGGTGACTTTGCAGCATGCTGAGGCTCACGCTGCTGGCTGCAGCAAGCGGATGTTGTCTAGATACGACAAATTGCACTTCGCATTGTTTGAGCCAATGAAAGGCTAATTCTTTGGGCTGCTCAGCCGCTTCATAGCTGATGCCTAAGTCAACTCGCCCTGATTGCAGGAGCTTGTATAAATCATCCATGATGGGGAATAACAACTCCACCTCTAGTTGCGGAAATTTCGTGGCTAATTGCTCCAGTAAATCCCCCAGCCAGGGCATCTGTGCTGAATCATCTACGGCCAAGCGTAGTTTGGCTTCTTGCCCCGCATTCAGGCTATGAGCAATGCCGCTGAGCTGCTCGCAGCGCTGCAAAATAGCGATGGCCTCGGGCAATAAGCGCTTACCTTCAGCACTAAGTTGGGGGTAGCGCCCTGCGCGGTGAAATAAGCTCACGCCCAGATCAATCTCTAAATTGGCGATGGCTGTGCTAATCAAAGACTGAGCTTTGCCCATGCGCCGAGCCGCAGCGCAGAAAGAACCGCACTCGGCAGCGGCTTTAAAGGCACTTAACTGATCTAATGAATATTTCATCTATCTGCTTTTAAGATGGTTACCAACTAACAACTATCATAGAAGCTGGGTATGCTAGTGGTCATTGTGTCTAAGATGAGCACCTTAAAATGCAGATGAGAAATCGGGCCGATCGCATCCGGCATGTTATTGGTTTTGAAGTGATTGGCTTGCTGCTATTTGTCCCCCTTGCTAAGTTTGCCTTTGGTTTTTCAGTTGGAGAGCTTGGGGTGCTAGCGGTGGCGATCTCGATCATTGCTACCGTATGGAATTATGTTTACAACGTGGGTTTTGATCATTTATTGGCGCGTTGGAAAAAACGCGTGAATAAAACCCCTGTGGAGCGAGTGATACACGCTATTGGGTTTGAAGGTGGGCTGCTGATGGTGAGTTTGCCGCTGGTGGCGTGGTGGCTGAAGGTAGGGCTTTGGGACGCTTTTATTATGGATCTTGGCTTTGCCGCTTTTTACTTGGTTTATGCCTTCATCTATAACTGGGTTTACGATAAAGTTTTCCCTTTACCAGCATGGCAAGCGGCGTAAGTTGATATTGTGTCATGCATATCTAACGTGGCTTCAAGGATCCTATGATTAGTTTAATTAATACAGAAACACTGGCTGAGCTAACCCAAGGGGCGAAAGCTAGCCCGCGTTTGCGCAAGAATTTTAATTTTCACTCCAGTAATGAATCCAGCTGTCATCGCTTATTGAATGCTTTAGAGCCCGGTACTTATGTGCAGCCGCATTGCCATTTAGATAGCGAAAAAGACGAAACCATGATCGCTTTGAGTGGTCGATTTGGTATTCTTATTTTTGATGCTCAGGGTGAAATCACCCAGCAGGTGGTTTTGAGTGCGAAAGAGGGCAATATGGGGATTAATATTCCTGCTGGTGCGTTTCACAGTATGGTAGCGCTGGAAAGTGGCTCGGTGTTTTTTGAAAGCAAGGCGGGGCCATATGTGGCTCTGGCTGCGGCTGAAAAAGCCAGCTGGGCCCCAGCCGAGGGCGATGCGGGCTGTGCGGCGTATTTAGCTAAGATGGTAGCGATTTTTAGCGCGGGCTAAGGCTGTTTTTGCTCGCGAAGTCACTCAAGGTATAAGTTGGATGGCTTTAAAATAAATAGGGGCGCTGCTTGCAGCGCCCCTATTTTATTAACGTCTTGCTAAGCCAAAGCGGTAGCCCAGTGACAAATCTAAGACGGGGCTATTGAGTTCGCCCTTGAATGATTTTACGACGCCAGCGCCCGCTTTGATTTGCCAGTTTTTAGCAATAGGATAGCTGGCGTAGGCCATAGGCTGCATGATGGCTCCGCCGTCTGAATCCACTCCGCCACCCCCTGCAGCACCGATCAGCATTTCTGCACTAAGGCGTAATTTGCCGAGCACTTCTGGGCTTTCCCAGCCAGCGCCAACTAGGCCGACAGAATAACCCCCTGCACCCCCGCCTAAGGCGCTATGTGCTTGGCCGCTAAGGTAAAACCCGTCATCAATATGGCGATTGAGCTTAAAACCAATGTTTTGCATGCTGCGTTTGCTGCCATCGCGGCGCGAGGCGCGGGTGTATTGCTGCACGCTAGCATCCCATTCCCAGCCTTCGATTCGGCTAAGAATATCGGTACTGGCATGAGGGTGATCTAGTGCCATGCCGAGCTGCAAACTGGCGTAGCGAGCACTAAAACTGCCATCAAAGGCTTTAGAGACACCGGTTTCTAAGGTTAAGTCTAAATCACGGTTGAGCTGATACGTGCCAAAAATGGCTGCTTTGCCTAAGCCGCCGCCGCCGGTATCAACGGCTCCGCCGCCGCCCATCCCGAGCGAGGCACGGGTGCCCGCGCGTAAAGAGGGGTTAAATGCGTATTCCCAACCGAAAGTGCCCAATACTTCAGCATAACCATCGGATTCGCCTTTTACGGCACCAGCTGCTTCAACGCCCCATAGCCAGCCATTGGCTAAAGCTTGCGTCATTAGAAAGCCCGCGTAGGAGGTACTATCGGGTGCAGGTGCGCCTGTGGTGGTTTTTACATCGCCTTGTGGCTTAGATTGCGCCGCCACAATGGCAATCCGATCAAAGCCCACGCCACTGCGTGTGCTGCTACTTAAATATTGGCCGATTCGGCTAGCATCGCTATAGCTAAAGCTATCATCAAATGACAGCATGAGCCCTAGTTGGCGGCTATTAAAATGGCCGCTTGGAAAGCGCACTTCAGAGGCCGATATCCCCGCTCTGATTCCGCCAAAATCCCAAAGTAGATCGATATGTGGGCGCAACATCAGCCCACTGCCCACGCCTGCTGCGCCGCCACCACCACCGCCTAGATAAATGCCGCTATCTACGCTGAGGCAATTATTAATAGGTAGGCGATAGGTGATTTCTGCGCCGCCAGTAAAAAATCCACCGCGCTCGCCTGTTATTGCGCCATAGGCCGCTGGGCCAAGGTAGAGGCCGGGCAGAGTTTCAATTAAATAACTCCCCCCAATCATGCCCATATTTTCATCATTGGGCAGGGTGATGGTTTCAAAACCTAGCTTAAATGCGGCAGGGTTTTGATTTAAGGATTCGCCTGGCTCGGCGTAAGCCTGACTGGCGATCAGTAGGGCAATAGGAAGAATCTGTTTGAGCATAGGTTTCTTGTGTAAAGAGAAAAAACCGCCACGAATGGCGGCTGATTTAAGGGTGTCTCGAAATATCCATCTTCGCGATAAAACGCGCCTTGTTTTATTGAGTCGATTGGTTTTTGATGCACCCCTAAGCAAGTTTATTTCACACGCATGCCAGGCTTTGCACCGGTATCTGGGCTCAGAATATACAAGCCACCATCCCCACCTGCAGCCAGTACCATGCCTTCGGATACACCAAATTTCATTTTACGCGGGGCTAGGTTGGCAACCATCACCGTCATACGGCCTTGCAGATCTTCCGGCCTATAGGCGGCTTTAATACCTGCAAATACATGGCGGCTTTCATTGCCGATATCTAGCGTTAAAGAAACCAGCTTGTCTGCGCCTTCTACGGCCTTTGCTTCGGTAATCATCGCCACGCGTAGATCGATTTTCATAAAGTCATCGATGCTGATGGTTTCCGCAATAGGCGGGATCTCGTAGTCTGGTTGGGCGATTGTTGGCGTGGCTTCTAGGTTTTGCTTGTTTTCTTCGACCATGGCTTCGATATTTTTAGGATCAATTCGGGTCATGAGGTGCTGGTAAGGCTCGATGGTGTGATCCAGCAGCAATACCTGCGCATCGGCCCATGTAAATGGTGCGACATTAAGAAAGGCTTCAACATCGGCAGCCAGCTTAGGCAGTACAGGCTTCAGGTAGATCGTCAGAATACGGAAAGCATTAATCAAGAAGCTGCACACCACATGTAAATGCAGGCTTTGCTCAGGGTCTTTCGCCATTGCCCATGGCTTTACGCTATCTACGTACTGATTTACTTCATCGCTTAAAGCCATGATTTCACGAATGGCGCGGCCGTATTCGCGGGCCTCATAGAGGGCCGCCAGCTTCTCGCCAGCGCCCTGCAGCTGAGCTTGCAGAGCCACGATTTTGTCCATTAAAGGATAATCGCTGGCAGTGAAAATACCATCGTGCAAACGGCCTTCAAAGCGCTTGCTGATAAAGCCTGCTGCGCGGCTAGCGATATTAATGTACTTGCCGATCAAGTCAGAGTTAACGCGGGCACTAAAGTCTTCTAGGTTTAAATCCAGATCGTCCACACCGCTGCCCAGCTTGGCGGCAAAGTAATAACGCAGCCATTCAGGGTTCAGATGTTTTAAGTAAGACTCAGCAGTAATGAAGGTGCCGCGTGATTTACTCATTTTTGCGCCATCTACGGTTAAAAAGCCGTGGGCGTTAATGGCGGTAGGCGTGCGGTAGCCTGCGTATTCCAGCATGGCAGGCCAAAATAGCGCGTGGAAATACAGAATATCTTTGCCAATAAAGTGGTACAGCTCGGCATCAGAATCTTTATTCCAATAGCTATCAAAATCTAAGCCAAGGCGATCACAGAGGTTTTTATGGCTGGCCATATAGCCTACTGGTGCGTCGAGCCAAACGTAGAAATACTTGCCTGGCGCATCTGGAATCTCAAAGCCAAAGTAAGGCGCATCGCGGCTGATATCCCAGTCTGAAAGGCCAGATTCAAACCATTCTTGCATCTTATTAGATGCTTCATTTTGCAGGCGCGGGCGTTGTTTGCCATCGACCAGCGTGGTTTCTTTGGTCCACACCTTAAGAAACTCTTCGCAATCGCCTAGCTTAAAGAAATAGTGTTCGGAGTCTCTTAACTCCGGCGTTGCACCAGAAATGGCCGAGTAAGGGTTTTTTAGCTCGGTAGGGGCGTAAGTGGCGCCGCACACCTCGCAATTGTCACCGTACTGATCTTTGGCCGCGCATTTCGGGCATTCGCCTTTTACAAAACGGTCGGCCAGAAACATGTTTTTTTGCGGGTCAAATAGCTGGCTAATGCTGCGCTGAGCAATTTTTCCATCCGTTTTCAGCTTGTTGTAAATCTCACAAGCCAGTTGCTTGTTTTCTGGGCTGTTGGTGCTGTAGTAGTTGTCATAGCTCACATGAAAGCCAGCAAAATCACTCATATGTGAGCGAAGTGATTCAGCAATCAGGGCTTCAGGCGTGATTCCCAGTTTTTCTGCGCGCAACATAATCGGTGCGCCGTGGGTGTCATCCGCACAAACACTGTGGCACTCATGGCCACGTTGTTTTTGAAAGCGTACCCAGATATCAGTCTGAATATGTTCGACCATATGGCCAAGGTGAATCGCACCGTTGGCGTAGGGAAGGGCGGAGGTAACGAGAATCTTGCGCGGCATCGTGGCTAAACCGGAATATTAAAGAGAATAAGGAATTATCCCCAATATTGCATCTTACTGCGAGGTGAATAGATAGATATTTGTGGGATTACTGGCAAATAGCCACTTGTAGCCATAGATCTGCTGATTTACTTCACTTGGTAAAAGAACAAAAAACGTTTTTTCGTCATTTTATTACACATGTGGCAATGTCTTTGTCATTTAATTGGCGTTTGGCTGGCAACACGCCATGCTGCTCACTATATTGAGTTGCATGGAGATGCTTAGGTCTGAGCGGTAATGAAGTTATTTTGGTCAAGAATGGATGAGTATAAAACGGCATGGCAGGGCCCCATGTTGCTTGGCTTATTGGGGCTGCTGTTCAGCATTGTTGTGGCTTTGTTTGTAGACCGAGCCGAAACTGAGCGCGCAGATGCAGCTTTTCTACAAATGAGTGATCGCTTAGTGCAAGCCACACAAAGCCGCCTGTCTAACTACGCCGTAAGTTTACGATATGCCCATGCTTTTTTAGGGGCAAATAGAAATAACACGATCGAGTTTTCTCGTTATATCCAGTTCTTGAATTTGCCTGCTGCCTTACCTGGAGCTTTATCTATTGGTTTGATTAGGAAGGTGTCCGCTGAGGATTGGGATAAATATTACGCGCAGAGCCAGCAGTATTTGCCCATTACGCAATATAAAGTGCAGAGTTTAACTGATGCTTTTATTGTTGAGGCATTAGAGCCAGGTATTTTAAAAACGGAAGTATTGGGTTACGACTTTGCGCAGGATCCAGAGTTAGCCAAGCGCTTAGCGGCCGCAATGGCGCATGAACAAGAGCTGATTATTCGCTCTGCGGCCATCTGCGCGCAGCATCATGCCGATTTTTTTGTATTTGTCCCTTGGTATAGCTTGGATTCAAGATTCAGCAATATTTCAAGTAAAGGGAGGACGGTTTTAGGTTTGTTTTATATGCCAATTGACGCTGAAAAAATGATGGCAAGCATAAGTAATGAATATAGTAATTTTCTAAATTTTAGTATTTATTTTGGTAATGAAAAAAAAGAAGAAAATAAAATATTTAGTTTGGATAAAAATAATAAGCAGTCTTTAGATTATTCTAGCTTTGGTAGGGATTTTTTAATTAATTATGCAGGTACAAATTTTACCTTCATGATTAAAAGTAGTCATGACTTTGATATGGTTTATAAAAAAAATGATTATGCGTGGTGTTTGTTGTTTGGAACACTAATAAGTACTTTTTTTGCCGTATGTTATGGTTTGTTAAAAAATAATAAAAAACTTAAAGATGATTTTTATTATTTTTCGCAGTCAAAAAAAAATAATAATGATAAATATGAATGTGTGCTTGATGCTGTGGGTGATGTGATATTTACGATTGATTATAATGGGAAAGTATTAAAAATTAATAAGCAAGCAGAAATGGTTTTTAAATTTAATGAAAGCGATGTGGTTGGAAAAAACCTAGCGCCATTCCTACTTGACCTCAGTCTGCCCGAGCTTAATAATTATATTCAGCGCTGCATAAATATGCAAGATAGTAAGTTAGACTCTACTTTAATAAACCTGATTATGTCTCTTGCTCAGTTAATCGCCCACGCGGGCAAGGCTTAGCAATGAGTAAGGCATGTAGCATGCGGGGAATAAGGGCGCATAAATCAA
>JBDKJX010000081.1:0-13824 GCA_039796405.1 Pseudomonadota bacterium | reverse complement strand
AACTTTGATATTCTTTCACTTTGAAACTCCTTCTTTTGGTCGAGATAGAAGTTTCAAAGCGACCGACGTATAGGTCAAACCTTGGTGAGTCCCCCGGCAGAGCCGGGGGTTTACCTCATTAAATTACTGAAAAAATAAGTAAATGAGTCTTATACAAAACCCTATACCTACTCAAATTGCGGTCTTGCTGCTACCTCCAGCACCACTCCTTAGTATCGCGAGCATTGATGCCGTACTTGGCTTAGCCAATACACTGAGTGATGAAGCTTTATATAAAGTTAATTATTACTCACTCGATGGTGCGGCTATTGCATTGGCAACAGGTGGACACTATCCACAAATGCCAGCACTAACAATAACTCAACCTTTTGATGTACTACTGGTGCTAGCCCAAACTGCACCATTTGCTCATGACCCGCGCTTATCGCTACTTAAACCATTGCTACAAAAAGTGACTCGAATTGGGGCCATCGATTGTGGCGCTTGGTGGCTAGCAGCTTGTGGTGTACTGGATCAGCATAGGGCAACTTTGCGCTGGCCTGAGCTTGGCAATTTTTCAGCCTTATTTCCTAAAGTGATTTGCACGCAAAACGTATTTGAGTTTGATCGCAAATACTTTAGCTGCGGCGCAGGAGCGGCCACTTTAGATACCATGCTACATTTTGTTATCCAACAACAAGGACTTGGGCTGGCTGAGCAGATTGCTGAAGCGCTATGTATTGAACACTTGCGTAGCACAGAGACTCGCCAGCGAACTTCGCATGGCTTACAACTTGGCCAGCGCCAGCCTAAATTGAGCACCGTTTTACAATTGATGGAGGCCAATTTAGAAGAGCCTATCAGTAGCGATGCACTCGCCCTGCACGTTGGCCTTTCCCGTCGACAATTAGAGCGTTTATTTAAACAGCATTTAGCTATTCTTCCCGCTCGTCACTATATGCAATTGCGCTTAGAGCGCGCCCGTACCCTATTGCAGCGTACGGGGATTTCTGTGGTACAAATTGGGCTATCTTGCGGGTTTTCTTCTGGTGCGCATTTTTCTACCGCTTATCGAGCCCACTTTGGGATCTCTCCTAGAGAGGAACGTAACGGATAAGTTTTAGGCTCGGCATACCCTGTTCCGATGAATTAGAAAACATTTAACCAAGAATTGATTGCAATGGGCATATTTTTAAACACTACAGCCCCTCCAGATATGTCCCTCTGGATATCCCTAAGTGCTGAAGGTGTAAAGCTATAGCTTTATGTCGCATTTATAGAAGATTCATTAAGGGCGGCCGCTCTACACTGGATGCACTCTCTCCCGCATGCAGGATCTACGCAATGTCTACAGTCAATCGCGCCACATTTGATCAAGTAATGGTCCCAAACTACGCCCCTGCGCCGTTTATTCCGGTAAAAGGCCTTGCATCCCGCCTATGGGATCAAGAAGGCCGTGAGTATGTGGATTTTTCCAGTGGCATTGCTGTTACCAGCCTTGGGCATTTACATCCTGAGCTAACCGCTGTGCTGCACGATCAGGCCGATAAACTCTGGCATTTATCCAATGGTTTTACCAATGAGCCAGCACTGCGGCTGGCTCAGCGCCTGATCGATGCCACCTTTGCTGAGCGTGTATTCTTTTGTAACTCTGGAGCAGAGGCCAACGAAGCCGCGCTAAAGCTGGCCCGCCGCTATGCAGTCGATCATTCCTCTAGCGATAAAGATCAGATTATTTCCTGCACCCAGTCTTTCCATGGCCGCACCCTGTTTACTGTATCGGTAGGCGGCCAGCCAAAATACGCAGAAGGCTTTGGCCCAACGCCTGCCGGTATCAGCCACGTGCCATTTAATGATTTGGCTGCAATTGAAGCCATGATCAGCGACAAAACCTGCGCGGTGATTGTGGAGCCCGTGCAAGGCGAAGGCGGCGTGATCCCTGCTAAGCAAGCATACCTAAACGGCCTGCGTGCGCTTTGCGACAAACACAATGCCCTGCTGATTTTTGATGAAGTGCAGATAGGCGTGGGCCGCTCCGGCTCCCTCTATGCTTATATGCACTACGGCGTAACACCCGATATTTTGACCTCGGCCAAGGCTCTGGGTAATGGCCTGCCGATTGGCGCGATGCTGACGACCAAAGCAATTGCTAAATCCTTTGTCGTGGGCACACACGGCTCGACTTATGGTGGTAACCCGCTTGTTACAGCCGTGGCCGACAAGGTGATAGCACTAATTAATACGCCTGCCGTATTAGATGGCGTAAAACACCGCAATAAGCTGTTTGTAGATGGCTTAAATAAGATCAATGCAAAACACGGTGTCTTTAAAGAAATTCGTGGCAGCGGCTTATTGATTGGTGCAGAGCTAGCCCCTGTATTGCAAGGCCGCGCTAAAGATGTGGTTACACTCGGTGCAAAACACGGGGTAGTGCTGCTGATGGCAGGCCCGAATGTATTACGCCTGCTGCCGTCATTAGTGATTTCAGAAACAGATCTAGCAGAAGGCCTGCGCCGTTTAGAGGCCGTGATTGCTGAGCTGGTACCGGCGACTGTTGCGGCTTAGATTTGCACATAGGATCAAACACCTTAAACCACAGAGAACACGGAGTTTCACGGAGAACAACAAATTCAACACAAGCATGTCATACCCAACGGTTTTCTCCGTGTAACTCCGTGTTCTCCCAAACTCCGTGGCTCAAGATTTGGGTTTTAAGCTCCATCATCCACCTCCATTCGGATCGCCCCTATGCTTATCGTAAGACCAGGAAAACTGTCCGACCTTGATCAATTGGAACGCATGGCGCGCTCTAAGGGGCCGATTTTACATTCGCTGCCGCCGGATCGTGCCCGCCTGCAAGAGCTGATTTTGCGCTCGATTGACTCCCTGCAAAACGAGATCGACTACCCTGGCGAAGAAAGCTATTTATTTGTATTAGAAGAAAACGGCACTCTGTATGGATCGGCTAGCATCGTCGCCCTTGCAGGCCAGCACGAGCCTTTCTACGCTTTTCGCAATGAAGTGGTCGTACATGCCTCGCGCGAGCTGCATGTCAATCATCGGATTCACGCCTTGGTGATGTCGCATGAGCTGACCAGCTGTACGCGGCTGACTGGCTTTTATATCGAGCCAGAAAAAGCCGCTTATGCCGATCTGCTCTCCCGTGCGCGGCTATTGTTTATTGCCCAGCATCGCCAGCGTTTTTGTAAAGATATTTTCTCAGTACTACCTGGGATTGCCGATGCAGATGGCAACTCGCCATTCTGGGACAGCGTAGGGCGTAAGTTTACCCGCCGTGATTTTGCCGAAATGGAGATCGAATCAGGCGGGCGCAGCCGTGGCTTTATTGCCGAAGTGATGCCGGTTGATCCGCTCTATGTACCGCTACTGTCCATTGATGCGCAGCGTGTAATGGGTGAACCACATCCCGGATCGCGCCTGCCTTATCAATGCCATCTGAATGAGGGCTTTGAGCCAGATCGCTTTATCGATATTTTTGACGCAGGGCCCATACTAACCAATACGCTGGATGCCTGTTACTCGCTGCGCCACAGCGCGCTGCATCATATAGCTTACACATCCGATGTGCACGGCACGGCCAGCTATCTGGTTTGCAATACCTCAGCCAGCGAATTTCGCTGCATTAAAACTCACCTGCCCAAACAACTCAGCCACGATATTGCACTACCAACAGCACTGGCTGCGACACTAGAAGTCAGCACCGGCAGTGATGTGCGCTGTGTAAAACTTAACCACTCAGGAGCGGCATGATGAAGATTGTCCGCCTCTGCCAATTTAGTGACGTAGATAAACTCGTTGAGCTAGCGCATAAAGCGGGCCCCGGCATGACCACGCTTAAACCCGATCCGGGCGCGCAGGCCGCCAGAATCGACCGTGTTCGCCGCACCATAGAAGGCAGCGCAGCCATAGCCGACCAAGGCTATCTATTCTTAATGGAAGAAACCGACACTGGCGAGATTGTGGGTGTCTGCGGTATTGAAACCGCCGTGGGGCTAGAGCAGCCGTTTTACACCTACCGCATCGATACCTCGGTCTATGCCAGCCGCGAAATGCATATCTGGAGCAAGATGGATAAGCTGACCATCTCGCACGATCTCACCGGCTACACCGAGCTGTGCTCGCTATTTTTAGACCCGCTGCACCGTGTCAGCTGCAACGGCGCGCTCTTGTCCAAATCTCGCTTTATGTTTTTGGCGCAATTTAGCGACCGCTTTGGTGAGCGCGTCTGCGCCGAAATGCGCGGCGTATTTGATGAAAATGGTGACTCACCTTTCTGGCGCGCGCTAGGCAGCCATTTTTACCGCATCGATTTTCATGAAGCAGATCGGCTGGTGTCCCTCGGCAAAAAGTCATTTCTTGCCGAACTGATGCCACGTTTTCCAGTGTATATCGACTTTTTACCGGACGACGCCAAAGCCTGTATTGGCGCCACACACAAAGACACCACCCCTGCCCGTCATCTATTAGAAAGTGAAGGCTTACGCCTAGAGCGGCACATCGATATCTTTGAAGCAGGCCCCGTGCTAGAAGCCCGTATCGACAGCCTGCGTGTGATGCGGGAAAGTGGGCTATGCAGTGTGGTGATCGGCGATACAGAAAAAGCACCATCAGCACCGCATTTAATTGCGACCAGTAAGTTAAAGACATTCCGCACAGGGCTAATTTACACCGCGCCAGAGCAAGGCTTGATTATGCTGACACCAGCAGAAGCCAAGGCATTGCAAGTGAGCACAGGGGATCAGGTCAGAATGATGGAAGCTTATCCACGGAGAGTGGTGTAAGCCTCTAAAGCATAAATCTGTAGACACAGAGAACACGGAGAAATAAGGCAGCACAGGGAGAAAAAAGCGAGCTAAGGTTTGGGCAGGCAATGGCTCAATTTGTAGGGCGGGTGCAACCCGCCGGCTTCGTTATATATCAATACAAAATCCGGCCGGTTGCACCCCAATCCTATCAACTTAAGGGAATTTGTAGGTTGGGTTAGCAAGCTTTATCGCGTAACCCAACCTACGTGTGCATCGCTCCGGCGGGTTGCACCCGCCCTACGAAACTCCCTTTTCTCGTTTTAGCTTTTCTCTGTGTTCTCTGTGTCTACAGAATTTTTTAGCAGTTAACTTCAAAGGACAGCAACATGGCTCAACTGTTTATTAATGGTCAATGGCAAGATGGCACGGGTAGTGAATTGATTTCTACCAATCCGGCGAATAATGCCGTGGTGTGGCAGGGCAAGAGCGCCAGCAGCGACGATGTGAATCTGGCCATCCAGAGCGCCCGCGCGGCTTTCCCAGCTTGGAAACGCACCTCGCTGGAAACACGGATTGCCATTGTGCGCCGCTTTGCTGAACTGCTGGGCGAACATAAAGAAGGCCTAGCGCATGCGATTGGCTTTGAAACGGGTAAGCCACTATGGGAATCGCGTCAGGAAGTGGCGGCGATGGTGGGCAAGATCGAGATTTCTATCCGCGCCCATGCAGAGCGCACGGGTGAGCGCAGCAGCGCCACGCCAGATGGCAACGCAGTTTTGCGTCATCGCCCGCATGGTGTGGTGGCGGTGTATGGCCCTTACAACTTCCCCGGCCATTTGCCCAACGGCCATATTGTGCCTGCGCTGCTGGCGGGCAATTGCATTGTATTTAAACCGTCCGAGCAAGCGCCGCTGGTGGCCGAGAAAACCGTTCAGCTTTGGCAAGCCGCAGGCCTGCCTGCCGGTGTGATTGCGCTGCTGCAAGGTGAAAAAGAAACCGGCATTGCGCTGGCTAAACACGATGACCTGAACGGCCTGTTGTTTACCGGCAGCTCTGGCACTGGCGTGGCGCTGCACAAGCAATTTGCTGGCCGACCTGACTTTATGCTGGCGCTGGAAATGGGCGGCAATAACCCGCTGCTTATTGCCCCAACCGAAGCACTGGATGCGGCGGTACACCACACCATTCAATCGGCGTTTTTATCCGCTGGCCAACGCTGCACCTGCTCGCGCCGCATTCTGGTGCCGCACGGTGAATTTGGCGATCGCTTCCTTGCCCGCCTGATTGAAGTGGCTGGCAAACTGTCTATCGGCCATTTTGACGCCGCCGAGCAACCTTTTATGGGCTCGGTGATCTCCTTAACCGCCGCACGCCAGCTGATGGCCGCGCAAGATAAGCTGATTGCCCTTGGCGCTGTGCCGCTGCTGAAAATGCAACACGCCGACCCAAGCAACGCCTTTGTGACTCCGGCGGTTCTGGATGTGAGCAAGGTGGTCAGCCTGCCAGACGAAGAATACTTTGGCCCGCTGACGCAAATCATTCGCTACAGCGATTTTGCCAAGGCAATTGAGATTGCTAACGATACAGCCTATGGCCTATCTGCTGGCCTATTGGCCGATGACCCAGCGCTGTGGAATGAATTCAAAACCGAAATCGACGCAGGTGTGGTGAACTGGAACCGCCCAACCAACGGCGCATCGTCTGCCGCGCCATTTGGCGGCACCGGCAAATCCGGCAATCATCGCCCTAGCGCCTATTACGCAGCCGATTATTGCGCCACACCGATGGCATCGATTGAATCGGCCAGCTTAGTTCTGCCCGCTCAGTTGTCACCTGGGATGAGTTTATAAGGCTTCCACCAAGAGGGCTTACTTAAGCCCCTTATGAGAGAGCCTGCCCGAGCATAAGCCACTCAATGATCGTTCCCACCAAGGTGAACGGTCATTTTTTTACCCGTAATAAATCCTCTTGCCTCATTCTTCAGCTTCTAACTACTCATTGGCGTTAATTCACACTCACCCAAGATCCAATCCCTAAACACCTGTATTGGGTAGGCATCGTGTTTGCTTTTGGGGTGAACGAGGTAATAAGCATTTCGGCTTTTTACTGGATGATTAATCGCCACCACAAGCCGCCCACTCGCGAGCTCTTCTTGCACTAAAAATAGTGGCAAAACCGCCATCCCTAGCCCCGCTAATGCGGCTTGAATCACCATATAAAACTGCTCAAACCTTGGCCCTTTGCCGGTATTTTGCGCTTGCACACCCACCGCCTCAAACCAATCGAGCCATGCTTGGGGGCGGGTGGTTTGTTGCAATAATGTAAAGCCTGCCAGATCGGCAGGACCTGTTAACACATGGTCTTCCAATAGGCTAGGGGCGCAAACAGGAACAGTCTCCTCCCCCATCAGCCAGTGATACTCCACGCCTGGCCAGGAAGTATCGCCAAAATGAATCGCCACATCGATCTCTTCTTTGGCAAAATCAAAGGGCTTTAAGCGAGTGAGTAAATTAAGCTGAATCTCAGGGTAACGCGTGGTAAAGCTACCCAGCCTTGGTACTAACCAACGCGAGCCAAAGGTCGGCAAAATCGCCAGATTCAGCGCGCCGCTGGTGCCGCTATACGCCATCAGGGCCAGTGTGGCAGCCTCGGCCTTATCCAATACATCCCGAATGTCCCGCGCATAGGCCTCCCCTGCCTCGGTCAGAACTAAACGTTGTTTAATCCGGTGAAAAAGCGCACGCCCCAAAAACTCTTCCAATAAGCGGATTTGCCGACTGACTGCGCTCTGGGTGACGCTGAGCTCTTCGGCTGCACGGGTAAAGCTAAGCTCACGAGCCGCAGCATCAAAACACTGCAAAGCGCCTAAAGAGGGAAGAATACGCCGCATAGTTCATGACTTTTAGGAATGAAGTGGTAAGAATACATCGCTTGAACCTAAACGCAAATCGTCACAGACTGAAAAATTGGATTAATTGCATTTGAGTAAGGCTGGCTGTGACCTAAGGGTAATGCAAGACCTACTGAATTCCTTCCCTCTCCCCCTATTAGGAGAAGGACTGGTGGAGAGGGGTAAAAGCCCCAACAGATGTTTTTCAAATTAAAAGGGTAATACAAAAATGGATCGCACTTCTTTTGATACCACCGCCATCGAAACCACGCAGCTAGGGCAATTGCTGCTGCGAGTTGCGGGCTCAGCCAAGACCCAGCAACTCTTTGCCATGATTGAAGTCGATCCACGCCTACTCGGCCCCACTAGCAATCAAGTCAGCCGTGCGGTGCTGGCTCAAGCCATGAATATGATGCTGTTTGCGCAAAACCTAAGTGCAGTGCCAGAAGGCGCACGTTATGTGGCAGAAAAACTAGCCGCAGGCAGCAAAGTGGTGTTTGATCACGGCGCGCTGCGCACGGTAGATGCCGCGCGCACCGGTGCTTTGCCGCATGGTCAGCAAGCATTTAAACGGATTTTAGAACCACTGGGTTTTGCGGTTGCCCATGTTTATCCACTTAAAAAACTAAAAATGACCGGCCATGCATACTGCCATATTGATTTCCCTGAAGTCATCTCACAGTTTTTTGTATCCGAGCTACACGTTGAACAGTTTTCTATTAATTTCCAAGTGGCAGCCGAACGCATCGTGCATAAATCACGCGATCCGCTTGAGCCACAGCACCACAGCCTGCTGCTGCAATTAGCCAGCCAAAAAGAATTAAGCTTTGATGATGCCGCTGTCTTGCTCCCTGCCTTAGTGGGCTGTTTTGATGTGCAGCACGAAGCGCCACATTTAGTGGATTATGAAACTGTACTGGCCGAATCTGCAGAAATGGCGTGGATCAGCACCGAAGGCAACCGCTTTAACCACGCCACCGACCGTGTACCCCATGTAATAGAGCTGGCCGACGAATTGCGGACAAAAGGCTACCCCATCAAAGACAGCGTAGAAATCTCTGGCTCTGGTGCGGTAAGGCAAACAGCGCTTAAAGCCGCCATGGTGCAGCGTGTTTTCCTTGATGAAAAAAACCACCCGATCACCCGCACCGTGCCTGGCTCCTTCTACGAATTTATCAGCCGCGATAAACTCCCCGATAGCGCACAGCTGGATCTGCGCTTTGATGCCTCCAATGCTCAAGGTATTTTTAAGATGACAGCGGCGAGTTAACGCCTCAAAAAAATAAGCATTGAGCACAGTGGGCACGTTTTTGTGCCCACGCGTCAATGCGCTACTTAGTGCCGTATGGGCAAGATAAAGCCCTTTGCCCACCGTACAGTTAGCCCTAAGATGGGTATTGCCCCCTCACCACCTCCTCACCTACCCGCCAAACTCCATGATCCCTCGCCTTAGCAAAACAACCGCCCCAGCCTCTATCTACCTCGATTTTATTGCCGAACTGCGTTTACGTGGCTTTGCTGGGGAGATCAGCGCTGCGCTGGCGGATCGCACCGTGCTGGCGACGGATAATTCGATTTACCAACTATTGCCGCAGGCCGTGGTTTCCCCCAAGCACCAAGACGATGTGATCCGCGTGGTTAAGCTTGCTAGCGAGCCACGCTTCCATCCCATCAAGCTTTACCCACGGGGCGGTGGCACCGGCACAAATGGGCAATCTTTGGGCGATGGGCTGGTCGTTGATCTATCCAAAAATATGAATACTATTCTGGAAATCAACGCAAATGAGCGCTGGGTGCGAGTAGAAACCGGTGTGGTTAAAGATCAGCTCAATAAAGAGTTGGCCAAGCACGGGCTATTTTTTGCCCCTGAATTATCTACCTCCAACCGCGCCACCATTGGCGGCATGATCAATACCGATGCCAGCGGCCAAGGTTCCTGCCTTTACGGCAAAACGCGCGATCATGTGCTAGAGCTTGCTACCGTTTTACTCGATGGTACGCTCTGGCATTCGCAGCCCCTAAACGATGAGCTGCTGCTGCAAATTTGCGAGCAGCACAATACAGTTGGCCATCTGCATGGCTTGATTGCGCAAATTTATAAAGATCATAGCGAGCAAATCAGTGCCACTTTCCCTAAGCTAAACCGCTGCCTAACCGGCTACGATTTAGCCCATATCAGAAATAGCGAAGGCCAGTTTGATCTAAACGCTATTTTGTGTGGATCAGAAGGCACGCTGGGACTGATTGTAGAGGCCAAGCTCAATGTACTGCCGCTACCCAAATACAGCGCACTGATTAATATTCGCTACACAAGCTTTGATGCCGCGCTGCGCGAGGCCCCGCAGCTGATGGCGCTAGGTGCGGCCTCGATCGAGACCGTTGATTCCACCATTTTGCAGCTGGCTAAGGGAGATCTCATCTGGCAAGGCATTGCTGGTTTTTTCCCTGAAGACGGCGAACCTGCGCTAGGGATTAATCTACTTGAAGTACTCAGCGACGATGAAGCCGATCTAACCGCACAAATTGCCCATATCGAACAAGGCTTGGGCCATAGCCGCTTTACCGTGGCGCGTGGCGATGCGGCGGTAAAACGCATCTGGGGAATGCGTAAAAAGTCGGTTGGGCTGTTAGCGAACAGAGCCGGTGAAGCCCGGCCCATTCCCTTTGTGGAAGACACCGCCGTTCCGCCTGAGCACCTTGCCGATTATATTGCCGAATTTCGCGCCCTGCTTGATGCGCACGGGCTGTTTTACGGCATGTTTGGCCATGTGGATGCCGGTGTGCTGCACGTTCGCCCCGCCATCGATATGAAAGACCCCAGCTCGCTGGCCTTAGTGCGACAAATCAGTGATGGTGTGGCGGCGCTAACGCAAAAATATCATGGCGTTTTGTGGGGCGAGCACGGCAAGGGGCTGCGCAGCGAATACGCACCGGCTTTTTTTGGCAAGCTCTACCCCTGCATACAACAGATCAAGCAGGTATTCGATCCGCATAACCAGCTCAACCCTGGCAAAATCGCCACGCCATCAGCGGATGAAGCGCTGCTTAAAATCGACGCCGTGCCAACCCGTGGCCAGTATGACCGGCAAATTCCAATTCATATCCGTAAAGATTACGAAGGAGCCCTGCACTGCAATGGCAACGGTGCTTGTTATAACTTCGACCCTGACGACGCCATGTGTCCATCGTGGAAAGCCACTCGCGAGCGCCGCCATTCTCCTAAAGGGCGCGCCTCTTTGATGCGTGAATGGCTACGGCAGTTGGCAGAAGTAGGCGTAGACCCTAGCAAGACTCAGCCTGCCAGCTGGCCACGCCGCCTCATCAATAGCCTGAATAAAAAAGGGGACTTTTCAGCAGAAGTCATGGAGGCCATGAACGGCTGCCTAGCGTGTAAATCCTGTGCAGGACAATGCCCAGTTAAGGTGGATATTCCGGCGCTACGCTCACAATTTATGCATCTTTATTACGGCCGCTATTTGCGCCCCGCCAAGGATTATCTGGTGGCCAGCCTAGAGGCCACGCTGCCACTGCTGGCTAAAATGCCACGTCTATACAACGGGCTAGTAAGCCATCCCTTATCAAAAAAGCTGCAAAAAAAATTTAATTTGGTGGAAAGCCCGCAGCTGAGCGGCATTGATCTACAGGCTGCCTTATTGCATCGTGGCTTTGCCATTGCAAGCGCAAATACGCCAAACACCCCTAACTCCGTGATTATCGTTCAAGATGCGTTTACCAGCTTTTTTGAAACGCAGCTGGTGCTGGATGTGTTTGAGCTACTGAAAAAACTCGGCTTCACCCCGCTGCTTGCCCCCTACAAACCCAATGGAAAACCGCTGCATGTACACGGCTTTTTGCCGCAGTTTGCTCGCCTTGCCGCAGAGAACAGCAAGATGCTGCAAGCACTGGCCCAAAGTGGCATACCGCTGGTGGGGATCGATCCTTCCATGACGCTGACTTACCGCAGCGAATACGCCAAAACACTGGCAAATCCGCCCCAAGTCGCCCTGTTACAAGAGTGGCTGGTAGAAGCGCTAGCCAAGCGCCCAGCAACCCCCGCTAATCCGGCACAAAGCTTTACCCTGCTACCGCATTGCAGCGAAAAAACCAATGTCGCCAGCGCCTATAGCGATTGGGATAAAGTCTTTACCGCGCTGGGCCACAGTCTTGCTACCCAAGCGGCAGGCTGCTGCGGCATGGCGGGCACGTTTGGGCACGAGGCAGATCATAGAGGGATGTCAGAGCAAATTTACGCCCAGAGCTGGGGCAAAATTGTGGCGCAGCACGCTGAGGTGAATTCAAATCAATCCAAGCTGCTTGCCACCGGTTATTCATGCCGTTGCCAAGCAAAGCTAATCGATCAAGCCACGCTACGCCACCCTGTGCAGGCATTGCTGGCAACGCTCTAATGATTTAGCTAAGAGCTGCTAATGATGGGGCATAGCAGCCATCGCTTAGTAACTTAATGCCATTTCACCCAAGCTCAGTAACAAGCCATCCCGCGTTGAAACAACACTTAACGCTTGCCAATCTTGCAGCACCGCCAATATATCGGGGTGCAACTTTTGCTCCCCCCCTATTTGCACCACTTGGCAGCCTGCGGCCAGTGCACTAGCAATACCCGCTGGCGCATCTTCAAAAACGATACAATCCTGCGGCGCAAAATTAAGGCGGCTAGCGGCTAGGCGATACGCTTCAGGATCTGGTTTACCCACGCTCACATCTTCTGCACAAACAATATGCGCAGGAATAGGCAGCATACAATGGCTCAGGCGATGACTGGCTAGTTGCAAGCCAGCCGAAGTCACCACCGTCCAGCGATGGCTTGGGAGCGCTGCTAAAAATTGCGTCGCCCCTAAGATCTGCACCACGCCCGTGCAATCATCCGCCTCGTACTGATCCACCCACCGCCCTTCTGCAACGCAATCTAAATGCGGGGCAACGCGGCGAATGGTGTCTTCTGAACGCACACCCTGCTGAATCGCCATTACCGTGGCAAAATCAATATCATGACGCTGGCACCACGCCGACCAAACTTCAGCCACCTTGCTCGATGAATCTACCAGTGTGCCATCCATATCAAATAACAAAGCCTGCGCATTTAAAAACATCATCTGACTGCTCCTGTAAATAAAACCATTCTGCCCGATCTCTTTACAGCAAAGTTCCAGATCTGGCTGCATTTCTTCTACAATCAGCTCATAAATCAGAACGGTGGGTCAAAATGCTAGTAAGGGAGTGGGTTGGAAATACACAGGGGCAAGGTTGGCAGTATTTATACTCCCAAGATCAGCTCTGCCCGTTTCAATGGCATTACCACCCTGAATTTGAGCTGACCTTTACCCAACACGCCCAAGGAATACGCTATATCGGCAGCGATGCCAGCCCATTTGGCCTGCTCGATTTAGCGCTCGTTGCGCCCAATCAGCCCCATACTTGGCACTCCAGCCCAGAAGGGGGCTTAAAAGAAGTGCAAGTGGCCTACTTTACTTTGGGATGGTTACAAACACTGGCTGCCCAAGGCGCGCCCGAGCTCTACTCTCTTTGCCAGTGGCTAAAACAAATCCACACAGGCGTAATTTTTAGCCCCAGCGTTTGCCAAGAATTAGCACCTCAGTTTGCGCTATTGCATACCTTGCGCGGGCTGGCACGCTTAAGCTGCTTATTGGATATCCTAGCCCGCCTACAGCAAGATTCAGAGATGCGTCTCTTACAAGGGGAGCTACATAATGGTGATCGGCGTTTAAACGATGCCTTAAGTTATTTGCAAGCGCATTACACCCAACGCCCTACTCTGACCGATTTAGCCCTTGCGGCCAAAGCCAGCAGCGCCACCATCAAACGGCTCTTTGCCGAGCAAATGCAAACTAGCTTTAGTGCGCTGCTGGTGCAGCTGCGTATTGGCAAAGCCTGCCAACTTTTACTACACAGCAAGCAATCCATTCCTGCCATAGCTCAAGCCAGTGGTTTTCCTACCTTGAGCCAGTTTTATCGTAAATTTGTAGAGCTAAAAGGCTGCACACCCGCAAGCTACCGCAAGCAATACCGACTACCTTAAGTACACGCATCGTTTTTACGGCTGCATTGGTAATCCCCCCACAAAACCAGCTCATTTTTAAGTAGAATTTTCTCGCAGTCTTTGAGGAGCTCTACATGAAAGCAGCACGTTATTCCGACAGCCAGATTATGGCG
>JBDKJX010000080.1:0-13829 GCA_039796405.1 Pseudomonadota bacterium | reverse complement strand
GGCATTCTGGGAGCAAGGTAGTCTGTGTTCGGCTGTCGCCTTCGATAAAGCGTTTCAAAACAAACACCTCGTCCCGTGGTCATGGCAAAATCATACTACAAGACACGTTTTTACACAGTCTGGGCCAAGTGTTGCCACTCAAGCCCTGTGGGTAAATACGAAAGCGCGGGGGGCGACATTCGATAAGAGCGGGTGGATAAATTGATAAGAATCTGCAATTTTCTCTAAAACACCGTGGCCATTAACAAGTCTTTGTAAAAGCCCACCTCACACTCGCCAGCGCATAAACATCGCGTACCAGCGAGTGTGAGGTGGGCTGAATAAATCAAATAGCCGAATATTGCTAGGCACAGCCTGTACACCATCGCTTTTGAGCTGAAAAATTTGATAAAAAAGCCCCCGCTTTTATTAAAGCGGGGGCTTCTTAGGCTATTGCCCTGTGATGGCTTAATAAAAGTGCTTTATTTCAGCTTCACATTCCAGTTCTTTTCCACGCACTTCACGTAATTGCCTTCGATCAGTGCGTTGTATGGCGTTTGATAGTCGACCAATTGGCACTGATTATCTTGCCCTGCACTCCAGGTTTTTTCCCAGAAAATAGGGTAGGCGGCGGAGCTGCCTTTTTCGAAGCGTTGCATATTGGTGCAGTTCATCGACTCTTGCTTGATATCCCAGCCTAAATCACGTGCAAACTCGGTGTAGTAGTCGATGCGGTTTTTAGCCGCTGGTTTGAGGGTTGCATCTTGGCATTCGGCATTGATAATTTGAATCGTGGTTGGAAAATCATTCCCCAAGCCACGCGCCTTATCTTGTGCATTAGGCACCCAAGTGCCGTCGATCACGTGCAGCATCGATGGTTTTGGTGGCTGTGGATACACAAAGAAGAAGGTGGCAGAGGCCATATTCAACCAGCTTTCAGCAATCAGATCCGGCTCGTTGAGTAGCTTGGTTTGGTCGCCACTAAACATCACTTGCGAGAACGGGCCATAGTTGTAGTTGTAAGAAAGCTGCTTAGCGCCACGGCCAAAGTACTTTTTAAAGCTGCCGTCCGCGTTCTTACCGCAGGTCCATACGCCGTTAAATACCGGATCGGTACATTCGGTGTTGTAGCCGCAGCCTGTGCCGGTTTCGTTGCAACCCATTTCACGTACATGCACCAACGCCTGAAGCCATTCATCGATGCCGTATAGCGCGATGCTGTGCCCGCCAGTTTCTTGGGCAAAGTGCGCAAACATGGTGGCTAGTGAGCGGCGGCAGATTTGGTCTGCATTGCGGCCATCGCTGTAGTCATCGCAAATGCCTGGGAATTTGGCGATGGCTTGCAAGAAGCGCTGATAGGTATAACTAGGGTGACGCATTGAGAAATAGTAAACAAATTTTTGCTCAGAAATCAGCGCTTCAACGCGTTTTACATTGATTGGGTTGTCACTTTTGCCTGCAGTAACGGCATCGACTATGGTATTGCTGGCGGTGCGTACTGAAGCTTTTACTTTGCGGAAAAAGTCATTATTGGTCAGCTCGGTTTCACGTGCTAAGGCTTGCGTTAGCGTGGGAACTCCACCGGTAGATGGAGGAGGGGTGGTGCCGCCTGATGAGCCGCTGCATGCACCGCTATCGTTCCAAGCGCTGCTTTTACCTGGTTCTTCACCGGCATTAATCCACCATTTGGCGGTGTAATTGTGGCCTAGATAGCCAACGATACTGCCACCGACATAGCTACTGCTGGATGCCCAGTCGGCTTGACAAGCTGTCTCACCAAGTGCAGGTGTTCGAACTGGCGTCGGTGCAAGTGTTGGTACTTTAGTCGGCACAGGTGTTGGTGTCGGTATTTGAGTTGGTACAAGCGTTGGAACTGGCGTGGTGTCACTGACTAACTCCCACGGTCCCCATTGCTCTGTATTTGGCACATTGCCTTGAGTCCACCATTTAGCTTTCCATGTTTGGCTTTTATAAGTGGCCGTATTGCCTGCAGTGTAGGTGCTGCTGGCGCTCCAGTCTGCGGCCATGACGGATGCGCTGATCAGCATCGCGGCCAGCAGGGCCGTGAGGTGTAGCTTGGTTTTCATTGGGTCTCGCTCCATCCATAAAAAGCTCAGTTGCATCGCTAAGGCTTAGGCTAAGCCTCAGTGCAAGCTCAGGTTTAATAAGATTTGCTGGCTATACGCCAGTCTGGTTTATTTGAAGTGGTATCTTCAATTGTATTTGTAAGGTCTGGTGATGTTAGCATCTATACTTGTGCTGTCAATAACTACAGCATGAGTCTTGAAGCTTTTTTAGCAAAAAGTAGATTTTGATACGGAACATTAATTTGGCACAACTTTGTGCCAAATAATGGCGAATTCATTAGGTATTTAGTAATTTTCTATTTAGGGGTACTTAAGGATGATGCGCTAAATTGCAGCACAAAGCTGAGTATTGATAAGGCAAGGCTTTCTAGCAAGCGGATGGCATGGTCTAGCGCTAATTAGGCGATAAGTGGTATTACAATTATTATAATTTTGGTATCTATTTACAATTAATTTGGGCTAAGGCGGCGTTAATAGTGGGTTTGAATCCGGTATACTGCAGCGTTGATTTAATTGCTGCTGAGATGTTTATGCGTGTTTTTGCCCTGTTTTGCGTTCTATTTATTAGTTTTACTGCTTATGCAGAAGACGCTCCCTTGCCGTTTGATGTGCCTTCTGCGGCACCCGTGATTCAACGTACGGCAGTGAGTAAACCTGCGTCTAGATCAGTAGAACGGCAGGCAAATAGCACTAAAATGTCAGCTAAATCACATCGAGCGGGCAAGAAGCATAGGTCTTCGGCCAAGAAACGAAGCTCGGTAGCGGGGGCAAAGAAGCATAAGGGCAAGGTGGGGAGCGCTTCGCGGCACACTCAGTCTGTAAAGGGGCAGCATAAAGCTGCTCGCGCAAAACACACAACTAAACGTAAAGCGGTCGTACATAAAAAGCATTAATTAAGTATTAAGCGATGGTATAAAAAATGGCAGCGATGACGCTGCTATTTTTACGGCTACTCAGGCTAAAGCTTGCTTATATATTTTCAAATACTTTCAATAGTTTTTAACAAAAGGGTAATGTGGGGTTTCTAAATCAGGGCAAGTCAGTGTGGTGGAGGTGAATCGGGCGATTGCCCTTTGGGAAAGTAGCCAAGAGCTGGCGTAAATCATGGGCAAATATCGCTAAAATTGATTGCCCCCCGTGCTTTGGATATTTAACCAAGCAAGGGGGCGTTTTTTTTAGGCAGAGATCTTAGCTAGTTCGGTAAAGTAAGTTGGGAAAGTCTTGGCGGTGCATTGTGGATCATTAATCCGCACCGCCACTCCTGTAACGGCAACGAGCGAGAAGCACATAGCCATGCGGTGATCGTCGTAAGTATCAATCTCCGCATTGGCAATCAGTACATCTGGCGGGGTAATGGTAATAAAATCCTCTCCCTCAACGACCGTTGCACCGACTTTACGCAGCTCTGTGGCCATGGCGCTTAGGCGGTCGGTTTCTTTGACGCGCCAGCTGGCAATATTCCTCAGTGTGGTCGGGCCCTTGGCAAACAGTGCCGCTACGGCAAGTGTCATGGCGGCATCAGGAATATGGTTCATATCCGCATCAATACCGGTCAACCGGCCGCTCTTTGGTGGTGAGGCCTCAATAAAATGGCTGCCCCAAGTAATCTCTGCCCCCATTAAGGCCAGCGCTTCGGCAAAGCGTTTATCGCCTTGAATGCTATCTGCTCCCATGCCAGTAACGCGTACTTTGCCCCCACCGATCGCCCCTGCGGCTAAAAAGTAAGAGGCCGATGAGGCATCGCCCTCTACATCAATCTCGCCTGGGCTTTGGTAGCTTTGTTTGGCGGCAATCGTGAAGCGACTCCAGCCATTTTGCTCAACCTGCACGCCAAATTTCGCCATCAGCTTAAGGGTGATGTCGATATAGGGCTTAGAGATTAGCTCGCCAATGACTTCAATGGTGACCGCCTCACCAGTGAGGGGTAGGGCCATCAGTAAAGCCGTTAAAAATTGGCTAGATACATTTCCTTTTACTTTAATTGTTTGGCCGTTATAGCTGGCGGGTTGAATTGCGAGTGGAGGATAGCCTTCAACGCCCGTGCATTCAATTAAGGCACCAGCTTCACGTAGCGCATTGACTAGATCACCAATGGGCCGCTCGTGCATACGGGCTACGCCACTCAAGGTGTAGTGGCCTTGGCTGAGTGCCAGGGCTGCAGTGAGTGGACGAAATGCAGTGCCAGCATTGCCTAAAAAGAGTGCCGCCGCTTTAACCGGAAACACGCCTGCTGCACCATGCACGATGAAATCGCGGCTATCCCCTTGCTGCTCCCATTTAATCCCTAAGGCTTTTAGCGCCTCCAACATATAGTGGATATCATCTGCAGCCAGTAGGCCTTTAACCAAAGTGGTGCCTTTGGCTAGCGCGGCGAGTAATAATGTACGGTTGGAGATGCTTTTGGAGCCTGGCAGGGCAACGGTGCCGTTGACACGGGCGATAGGGGCGAGGTCTAGGTTGTGTTCCATGGAGCATTCCGTATTGAGGGTAGGTTGAATGATTGTTGCAGGGCTGGGGCAAAGTCTTGGTTCAGGCTTATTTTATGGGGAGAACGCTGGTACGAGAAGATGCAGGCAAAAATAAGTAGTCATCCAGATCATGCCTGCAGTGGCTGCCAGCATAATCTGTATGAAATGATTTAATCCCGATCGTGCCCACGTCCGTGCCCATGACCATGCTGTTTATGGCCTCTATGGTCGTGATCATCTCTGCCGCGATAACGCTCATCACGATAGCGAGGCACGACTTCATGGTTGTACCAGCTTTCTTGCACAAAATAGACGGGCCGAGCACAGGCATTGTACCTGCCGCAGTGCTTAGACCATTTTTTTGCATGTCCAGGTGGTACTACTAAATACAAAGGAGGTTGTGCGACGGTGACTCGTTGGATAATCCTAGGCTCACGGTAGATCAGTTGTGGCTGTGGATAATTACCAATATCTAAGCGTCCATAAAATCCCGCTTGTCCAAATTGCACAGAAACGCCATCGGTGGCCCAAGCGCTGGAAGAAATCAGCAAAGCCAAGGCGATGCCTGCTTTGCTAATATATTTTTTCATGATGTACCTAAGAGCGCTATGAACAATCCAATCAACATACGCTTAGGCCAATAATGAATCCACTGCTGTTATTACCCTGTTTGGCTCTAGCTGATTTAGGCAGTTCATATGCTTGAGAGGGCAAACCCTTTCAAAACAAGGGCTGCATTCCAAGTCTAAGGTGGCAATCGTGGCGTTGCTAGATAAGGGCGGGGTAAATTCTGGTGAGCTGGAGCCATAAATAGCGACCAACGGCCGCTCTAGCGCGGCGGCGACATGCATTAAACCGGAATCATTGCTGATCACTACTTGTGCAAATGACATCATATCAATCGCTTCAGCTAGCGATGTTTTTCCGCAGTAATCAATCACTTCGGGTGCACCAGCCAAAATTTCATCGGCAATTTCGCGGTCTTTATTTGAACCAAAGATACAGACTTGAAAACCACGCCCAATCAAGGTTTGCGCCAGTGTGGCCATATGGCGGCCTGGCCAGCGTTTCGCAGGGCCATATTCTGCACCTGGGCAAAGCGCGATCATCGGTTTTTGGCTATCAAAACCTAGTTTAGCGCTGCTGGCATTGCGTTCTTGTTCGCTGACCACCAAGTGTGGAAAGGGCACAGGGCGCTGCACGGGCTGGTTTGAATCTTCGGCTAAGGCCGCAAAGCGCTCAACCATCTTGGGTAAAGCCAGCGGGTCAAGTACTCGCGTGTCATTGAGTAAGCCGTAACGTGATTCACCTACCCAGCCCGTACGGGTTTTGATGCCACTAAACAAGGGCACCAGCGCCGATTTAAGCGAGTTTGGCAACACAATGACTTGGTCATAGCCGCGTTTTTTCATTTGCCGCGCTAAGCTCCAGCGTGCACCCAGCTTGAGTTCGCCGTGGCCGAAGGGCGTATCAAACGATTCATTGACTTCGGGCATGCGGGCGTGCAAGGGGCGTGTCCATGCTGGAGCCAGCACATCTAAAATAAGGCCGGGATAACGCTGGTGCAGTCGACGATAAAGAGGCTGTGCCATGATGGCGTCGCCTACCCATGCTGGGGCGATAATCAGGATTTTTTTCATATGCTCTGAAGGTGAAACGAGCAGGCCAAAGATGGGCTCATGGCTGGCTTAGCAGGCTTTAGGAAGGGGATGACGGGTGTCGAATACACGAGCCCCGTCCATATCGCTTTAAGGGCTTAATGGCCTTTAACGACTTCACCTGCTTTAAGGCGGTAATGCGTACCACAGTATGGGCAAAGTGCTTCGCCATTTTTGGCTACTGGCAAAAAGACGCGCGGATGGGAGTTCCAGCTCAGCATATCTGGCATAGGGCAATGCAGGGGTAAATCGCTAGCCAGTACTTCGATTTCGCGTTGGGTGTTTTCTTTGAGTTCCATGGGTTTTCTCTTTCATGCTTGGTGATGACATCACCATAGTTCACGGGGATGGATACTCCACCCCCTTATCAATATTAAACCAGTGTTAGCCAGTCTTCGTGCTTAGGATCTAAACCCTTTACACAATCAAAATAGCGTTTTTGCAGACGTTCAGTAATCGGGCCACGGCTACCAATGCCAATTGGGCGATTATCGAGCTCACGAATCGGGGTGACTTCCGCAGCCGTGCCGGTAAAGAAGGCTTCATCTGCGGTATAGACTTCATCGCGGGTGATGCGTTTTTCGATGACTTCAATGCCTTCTTCTTTGGCCAGCGTAATCACCGTGCTGCGGGTGATGCCGTCTAAACAGCTAGAGACATCAGGCGTATAGAGTTTGCCTTTTTTGACGATAAATAAATTCTCGCCAGCCCCTTCAGATACATAACCTTCAGTATCGAGCAGCATGGCTTCGTCGTAACCATCTGCTGCCGCTTCTTGGTGCGCCAGAATCGAATTTACATAATAACCACTGGCTTTAGCACGCACCATTGATACATTGACATGGTGGCGGGTAAAGCTAGATACCTTAACGCGAATGCCTTTTTCCAAGCCTTCCGTGCCAAGGTAAGCGCCCCAAGGCCAAGCCGCCACAATTACATTGATGCTGTTGCCCGTGGCTGCAATGCCGAGTTTTTCTGAGCCCACAAAAGCCAGTGGCCGTAGGTAGCAGGAGGCGAGTTTGTTTTCGCGCACCACCGTTTTTTGCGCTTCGAACAGCTCTTCAAAGCTGAACGGAATGTTCATTTGAAAAATTTTGGCCGAGTTAAACAAGCGCTCAGTGTGGTCGTGCAGGCGAAAGATCGCAGTGCCCTTTGGGGTTTCGTAGGCGCGTACGCCTTCAAATACGCCCATGCCGTAATGCAGGGTATGGGTTAAAACGTGTGTGGTTGCGTTGCGCCATTCAACTAATTGACCGTCATACCAGATAAGCCCATCGCGATCAGACATCGACATATTGCAAACTCCTGCCCAAAGTATTTGTGAGTAAGTATTGAGTATTGATTGTAACTGAAATTAGGTTGGCTGTTGTTGGACCAGCTGGCTGCTTGATGCGCTAATTCAATGTTAATAAGGCTTGGCAGTGTGTTTGTGCAAAGAGTGGCTGTTAAAGCAGTCAATACTTATTAATGATTTTGTTATGTAAGTGACATTGAAGTGAGTGGCTTATTGTTAAATGAAGTGGTTTTTCTTTTGTTTATTGTTTTTAGATAATAACTACCGTTAGTAACATTTAAATGATGTTGTAGTGTCCGTTCATGGATATTTATCGCGCATTTTTTTGATCACGAGTTAACATAAGTAAAGTCTTATATTATAAAAAAGTGAGAGATACCGTGGAAGCAGATTTAGTCAAAGCAACAGAAAAGCCGCTGAGTGCTGATCTAGGGCTTGTGCTTACAGCGAGCTTGGCATTAGCCGCTTGCGGTGGCTCTGAGTCAGATCCAAGTCGCCCCGCTCTTATCCCTGTGCCAAACCCACTTAGTGATATTGAGGCGTCACGGTTTTTGGCGCAGGCAGGGTTTGGTGGAAAGTACGACGACATTGATAGGCTGAAGTCGATGGGGTATGAGGGCTGGTTAGCTCAACAAATCAACGAAGCCCCTGCGCCTTCTCGTTGGGCCTATGGCATGCAGCTTAAAAGCAATGATTGGCCTGCATTTCAAAATTGGCAGGTCTTACCCAATATTCTTTGGCAGAGTGTTTTTTCTGGCAAAGATGTTCTGCAACAGCGAATGACTCTTGCCTTGTCTGAAATTTTTGTAATTAGCTACCCTGGCGTAGATGTGGCGGGGCCGATTAAGGCACTGACCATGGCGCATTTTATGGATTTACTGCAAAAAAACGCCTTCGGAAATTTTAGGCAGTTGCTAGAGGATGTGACGCTGAGCTTAGCAATGGGCAGAATGCTGGGCACTTTGGGTAATTTAAAAGAAGACAATAAAGGTCGCCGTCCTGACGAAAACTACGCGCGTGAAGTGATGCAGCTGTTTACCATTGGCCTTTATGAGTTAAACCTAGATGGCACCCTCAAAAAAGATAGCAATGGTCAGCCTATCGAAACTTATACCTTGGATACTGTTAGCAATCTAGCTAGGGTCTTTACAGGTTGGACAGCACCATTGCAATTTAACGTGCCAAGCCCTGATTATGAAGTCTCCCACCAGCCAATGACGCATGTAGCCGCCAATCACTCGCTGCTGGAAAAAAACTTTTTGGGGACGTCTATCCCTGCCGGCACTGCAGGCCCAGCCTCGCTTAAAATTGCCCTTGATACCTTATTTAACCATCCCAATGTGGGACCATTTATTTGCAGGCAGCTGATTCAACGTTTTGTAAGTAGCAACCCTTCTCCGGCTTATATCTCCCGTGTGGCCAGTGTGTTTAATAATAATGGTCAGTCTATTCGAGGTGATTTAACCGCCGTCATCAAGGCTGTGCTGCTTGATCCGGAAGCTAGGCTTGCTGCTGATTTAACTGGGCAAGCGGCAGGCAAGCACAGAGAACCCATGATTCGTTTGGTACAGTTGATCCGTACCTTAGATTACCGCAGCCCAGACGGGGCTTGGCGATTGGGAAATACCACTGATCCAAGTTGGCGCTTAGGTCAAGGCCCGTTGGGGGCGGTAAGCGTGTTTAATTTTTTTCGGCCAGGTTATACCCCTCCGGGATCCGAGCTGGCCAAGCAGGGCTTGGTTGCGCCTGAGATGCAAATCGTTTCTGAAACGTCAACGCTGGTGCAGGTCAATTATTGGTACAACCTACTGATGGATCCGCAAAGCAGTACCTTGCGTACTTATAACGATGCTAATGGCAATAACGTAAATGACAAGAAGGAAACAGGCTTGTCGTTATTGTTGCTTGAGGAAAAAAAAATGGCGGAGCAGCCTGCCATTTTGCTTGAGCGGTTTAACCTTTTATTTGCCTGCGGCCAGCTTAGTGAGGGGCTTAAGGCTGCCATTATTAATAGTATTAGCAAAATCAATATCGTGGATGCAAATCCTGCAAAAGTAGAATCCTTGAAGCAAAATCGTGTGGTCGCCATGTTGTTAATGGTGCTGAGTAATCCAGAATATTTGGTCTTAAAGTAAGGAACTCCGATGGATAATTCTCTCTCTCGTCGCGAGTTTTTACGTCGCGCAGGTATGTTGGCCGCCTCTGGTGCTGCTGCACCGATGGCATTTAATTTATCGTTAATGAGTGAAGCCGCTGCGGCAACAGCGCCAGGTGATTATAAGGCGCTGGTCTGCGTGTTTTTTTCTGGCGGTAACGATCACCAAAACACCATGGTTCCTTATGATTTAAAAAGCTATCAAGCCTATGCCACGATTCGTCAGTCTATCGCCACGCCACGCGATAAGCTCTTGCCACTGTCAGGGTTGCTGGCGGATGGTCGGCAAATGGCATTCGCCCCGCAGTTAACGGGCTTAGCCTCTTTGTTTGGCCAAGGCCGCTTGGCCGTTGTTGCCAATATGGGGCCGCTGGTCCAACCCACCACCAAAGCACAGTATTTAAGCCGTAGCGTGGCGCTGCCACCCAAATTGTTTTCACATAATGATCAGCAAAGTTTTTGGATGTCCTCTATGGCAGAAGGGGCAAGTTCTGGTTGGGGTGGGCGGATCGGGGATCTATTTCTTGCTGGCAACAGTAATGCTGCGCTTAGCTGCATTTCTGTAGGCGGGACGGGCTTATATTTAAGTGGCAAACAGGCGAGTAGTTTTACTGTGGGCGTTACGGGTAATCCGCAGTTACTGTGGGGCTCAACTAATTTATTTAGCCCTAGCTATATCAATGAATTAAAAGCCTTGATGAGTACCAATAAAAACAATTATCTAGAAAACGAGTACGTTAAAGTCACGCAGAGAGGATTAAATACCTCGTTGCAGCTTGATGCAGCGCTCAAAGCCGCACCAACCTTAAGTTCTGGTTTTCCCTCGGGCAATAGCTTGGCAGATTCCTTAAAAATGGTAGCAAAGTTGATTAGTGCCCGCGCTCAACTAGGAAATAAGCGGCAGGTGTTTATGGTACAGCTGGGTGGTTTTGATATGCATGATGGTTTGCTCGCTAAGCATCCTCCTCTGCTCAAAATGGTAAACGATGCATTAATGGCTTTTGATGGCGCAATGACTGAGCTTGGCCTGCAAGATCAAGTCACTACTTTTACCGGCTCGGAATTTGGCCGCACTTTAAGTAGCAACGGCGATGGCTCTGACCACGGCTGGGCGAGCCATCATTTTGTGATGGGGGGGGCGGTCGCTGGCGGTAAAATTTATGGACGAGTGCCTGAGCCGGTTATGGGTGGTGCTGATGATGTGGGGCAGGGGCGTTATATTCCCGACCTATCGGTTGAGCAGCTAGCATGGCCCTTGGCCAAGTGGTTTGGTGTACCAGATGCAGATCGCTATTTAGTCTTGCCCACTTTGGCACGCTTTGATGCGGATGCTTTGCAAATAATGCGTTGATTGTGATGAGTAAATTGGCTGTGTAGTCTCGAAGGCAAACTCCTAAGCGGCAGAGTACGCAGAGTTTTACAGAAAAAAAACGGATGTCGGTCTCTGTGCTCTTTGTATGTTTATTGAGCTCTACTACAGCTTGGTTTGCCTTACTGAATCGATGGCTAAATATCCGACTCCATCTTTGGGCTTCTACCCATTAAATCGGCCAAGATATCTTGCACAGGCATATTATCAAACAGCATCTTGCAAACAGCGGCGGTGATCGGCATTTCGATATCTAGTTCCGTAGCTTGGCGCAGCACTTCACGCGCAGTGGGTACGCCTTCTGCAACATGGCCTAAATTCTTGAGAATATCGTCAAGGTTTAAGCCTTGTGCCAGCAGCAAGCCTACTCGGCGATTACGGGATAAATCACCGGTAGCTGTGAGCATTAAATCGCCAATTCCTGCTAAGCCCATCATGGTCTCGGTTTTGCCACCTAGCGCACTGGCAAAACGAGCCATTTCAGCAAGGCCACGGGTGAGCAGGGCTGCACGGGCATTGAGCCCTAGCTTTAGCCCATCACAAACCCCAGCTGCAATCGCAATGACGTTTTTAACCGCTGCACCAATTTCTACACCAATTAAATCATCGCTGGCATAGAGGCGTAATACTGAGGTGTTGAGTTCGGTTACAGTAAGGCGGGCAAATTGCGCATCATTTGAGGCAATGGTGACGGCCGCAGGCAAGCCTTGGGCGACTTCTTGAGCAAAACTTGGCCCCGATAACATGCCGCGTGGTACATCATCAGACATTTCTTGCGCGGCAACTTGATGGGGCAATAGCATCGTGCCCGCTTCTAAGCCTTTGCAAGCCCAGAGTACGGCGGATTTGCAACCCATACCATGCAAGGCTTTTAGCGAGCTACGCAGGCCAGACATCGGCGTTACAATCAGTACCAGCTCTGCATCTTTAACGGCGCTGGTTAAATCATGCGTTACCGATAAGCTGCAGGGGAAGACTGCATCGGCTAAATACCGAGGGTTAGCACCAGATGCTTGCATTTCAGTCACTTGATCCGCATCTCGTGACCAAAGCGTTACTTGGTGTTGATCGGCAAAGCGGATTGCCAGCGCAGTCCCCCAAGAGCCTGCACCCAATACGGCTAATTTCATACGCCCCACACTTCCTCAATACGAACAAAGCCAATAACACCGTCACGATGCCGAACTTTTAGCCAGCCAGTGCGGGTGTTGTCTTGTAAATCTAAGAGTAGATCTTTTCCTGCTCGATAAAGTAACGGCGATTTAGCATCAGCCATTTTATAGATATTGGCTTCGCGCAAAACTTGCACCGTATGCTTAGCCGATAACTCGCTTTTCTTTAGCCAAGCTAGGCCGCCCGCTTTATCCCGCACCCTAGCCCAGTCACCTTGCTCAGCAAGTAGCTCAAGTGGCATGCCTTTGCTGACTAGAAAAAGCTTTTTTGCTTCATTGCTTGGGGCTTCAGATAACACAGTGCCATGGCGAGCCACAGAACGATACTCAAGCGCAAAAGCCGCGTTGGCCGATAAAACCAACGCAGCGATGACACTCAGTTTAATGAGTGGTTTGTGCATTTGCTGCCTGCTCTTCTGCTTGCTGACGCTGTTGCAAGTAGATTGCTTCAAAATTAATCGGTTGCAACATCAGTGGTGGGAAGCCAGCGCGTGTTGTGAGGTCAGATACTGCTTCGCGAAGGTAAGGGAACAGAATGCTTGGGCAGCCAATGCCTAATAGCGGATCCATTTCACCTTCAGGAACGTTTTCAATATTAAATAAACCGTTTTGGGTTACTTCAACTAAGAAAATCGTACGGTCTTCCACTGTTGCTTGCGCAGTTACCGTGAGTGACACTTCAAAAAAGCCATTGTCAAAGCTGCGAGCTTGATTACGGAACTGAATATTAAATTCAGGCTCAGCTTGCTCTAAAAAGGCTTGCGGTGAATTTGGGGACTCAAGAGAGATATCTTTTACATATAGTTTTTGAATAGCAAAAACGGGTTGAAGCTCTTGGTTTTGTTCGCTCATGGCAAATCCTTATCTTCTACTTATATAAGTGGGGTAAAACGTGAGGCGAAATCATCGCACGATTTGTATGTAGATTACTACCGTCTGTCTTGGTTTGATTGTATTACGCGGCTAATAAAGCATCCAGCTCGCCAGCATGATCTAGCGCAGCTAAATCATCAAAACCACCAATATGGCGCTCGCCAATATAAATCTGCGGCACAGTGCGGCGGTTCGTGCGCGTCATCATCTCATCACGGCGCTCTGGGTTTAGATCGATGTGCACTTTTTCAATCTCAGTGATGCCTTTTTTGTTTAATAAACGCTCAGCCATCACGCAGTAAGGGCAGACCCCAGTGCTATACATTAAAACATTGGCCATTTTGGGTCCTTTAAAACCGTCTTTTAGATTTAATAATAGATGAGGGCAATTTACAATTCTACAAGTCGAAATTTTCTGCGACAGTCGACTTTATGTAAATCAATGACTTAGCGACTTCCTTGTGTTTTAACACAGATAAGGTGTTGACCTAGGCGACCTAGGCCGGTATATTTCGGCCTCTCGCTGCAGCACACACAGCAACACGGTGTTCTAGCTGCAGCGAACGATCTTTAAAAAAATACAGTCGATGAGTGTGAGTGCTTGATTCGGAAGTGAAACAAGTGCTTACATGAGTAAGGAGTAACCAGCGATGGTTGCTCTGAATAAAGTAAGCCAGTAAGTACTAGCTTAGCGATTAAACTAAAGAGTTTGATCCTGGCTCAGATTGAACGCTGGCGGCATGCTTTACACATGCAAGTCGAACGGTAACAGGG
>JBDKJX010000079.1:0-13933 GCA_039796405.1 Pseudomonadota bacterium | reverse complement strand
ACCTCCGTAAAGCAGAACGTTCGTTCACTTTACGCCGCGCGAATGGCTAAATCAAGGGTTACTGAGCAAGAGACATAGTCAGGAATATTAAAGCTTTTGGCACTAAAAACATGCCAAAGCTCATAGTGTCCAAATAATATAAAACCGAAACCCACCATGCCCACCCTCTACATCATCCATGGCCTTGACGCCGCACCTTCCAACCACTGGTTTCCTTGGTTGCAGGATCAACTCGCAGCTCTTGGCGTGGGTTGCCATATTCTGGCGATGCCGAACTCCAGTCAGCCAGATTTAAACGCTTGGCTGGCTAAAATTAAGCAGAGCGTGGCGGTGCATGATGGGGATGTTTATTTTGTGGGGCATAGCTTGGGCTGCATTACGGTGCTGCGGTATTTAGAGCAGATAAATCAAGCCATTGGCGGTGTGGTCTTGGTGGCGGGGTTTGCTGAGGCCGTACCGCTGTTGCCCCAGCTGGATGAATTTACGGCGCAGCCTTTAAATACCGCGCATCTGCGCCAGCACATTAAGCAGCGCTGCGTGATTGCTGCGGATAACGATGCCACTATTCCTTTTTCCCTGACTGAATCCCTTAGCCAGCAGTTGGATGCGCGGTTTTTAACGGTAAAAAACGGCGGGCATTTTTTGTTACGCGAGGGCTTTGATACTCTGCCCGTGGTACAGGAAGAATTACGCCGGATGTTTGAGCGGGCCAACGCTGAAATATCCGGCAAGCCCTCAACTCTATCAACTTAAGCATCTGTAACGTAGGAGCGGTTTAGCCGCGAATGTCTTTATACGCAGCGCTTTCGCGGCTAAAGCCACTCCTACGAAAACGCCACATTTTCCAGCCTTGCTGAGTTGACAGTATTACTTCAACCCCGTTTAAGGCAACTTCACCCGCATCAGTTTACTTTTACTCTTTTTAGATTGAGCCGCCGGATTGCTGGCTTCCCCGAATAAAAATGAATAATCGCTGGCCAAGGTTTGCTTTTGCCCTGCTACCGTCGCCCCCGTGTGGCAGCTCAGGCAGTTGATATCCTGATGGTAGGTTTCCAATACCGTATTTGCCACGGGCTGCTGGGCCACAGGGGGCTGGGCATTGCCATCGGGCAACGGTGAAGTCGCACCGGGGTAGATGGGGGTATTGCTATTGGGCCACAGCACATTTACCAGCTGGTAATTCAGAAATACCGAATTGGGATTAGCCGCTTTAATCGTGGCCCAAGTATTGGTGTTAAGGGCTGCGATATTATTAGCGGTGGTATTGCTGATCGGAGTAGTACGCACCACTTGCACCGGCGCATTGTAAGGATCCGTACCCACCACCGGCATTTTATTCTGCACACATTTGTAGTAATCCGTTGCTGGATCACAGTTTAGATTGAAATAAGTGTACCAAGGCAAGGGCGGCGCACTTAGCTCGGTTCTGCTGGGCGCATTATAAACATGCTCAAAAGTGCTCCACATAAACTGCTGGGCATTGGGTGTTTTGCGAATAATATGCAAAGCCACTAGGCCCACGGTGACCTGCTTGGGCGTGGTGCTGCCGCCGCCTGTGATCGGATAACTCACCCATGCTTGGGATGTTTTAAACATCGGCCAGAGCGTGGGGTCATCCAGCTCTATCCAAGCCGCCTTGATTTCAATCGCCCCCACCGTGCCATAAGTGGAAAACGTCGCAGATCCATCGGGCAGATTCAGTCCCTGTGTGGTAGCAAACGCGGGCTGCTTGTTGGCGATATACAGCTGATTCTGATTGATATAGTTGTATTCATCCTGATTCAGCCGCTTTTCAAACAGGGTGACGTAATTATTCATTTTGGGCTGCGCCGTCAACCACGCGCCATTGGTACCCGCCTCGGCGATGTCTTTTAAAGGCGGCACAGGCAAGTCGCCAAATTTAGACGTCTGATACAAGCCCTTTACCCCCAGCGCCGAAGTGGCTTTAAGGGTTTTACTTTTCATTAAAGAGCGCATCGCAAGCGGAATACTCTGCTTATTCGTCCATGGTAAAGGGGGCGCGCCATTGGGGCGAAACACCTCGGATGATTCTTTATAGCTTTCCCAAACCACTGGGCTGGCCGTGCCTGCCACGCCAAAAGCAGAGGCAGGCACGCTGGCATCCGGCTGCCCCGGTAGATTGGGGTTAGCCGCCCAGTTAAGCGTAATAAATTGCTGCCATGCTAAGTTATTAAACGCATTCTGATTAGTGCCCAGTGAATCGCAAGGAATAATAGGCTGCATAACGGGCACACCCGCCCACGTTGGGCAAGCCGCAGCAGCCGTTTTTGCCCCCAGCGCAAGGCAAATTACCCACCAATCAGCACGATTTAATCTCAGCATGGCAACCCCCTCTTAAGCAGGAACAATATTAAGCAAGGCAGGCATAGCGGCTTGTACCGGATCGCCGTAATTAGTCAGCTTAAGGCCGCGCAGCCCAAGCGCCGCATTGGCCCCAACGCTCACCTGCAAGTTGACTGAAGCGCATTGCGATGGATAGGAATTTCCCGGCACGGCGTAGTTAATATTGTCGTTAAAGTTGCTAACAACCACGGTTACATCAGGGCCAAAATCCGCCACAGGCAATTGCCCCTGCGGCCCCAGCTGCGCAGAGCAGGTCAACACCATGGGAATATTGCTTTGCCCAAGGCGAGCGATCGGCGCAATCAAGGTTGAATTGCTGACCAGTGGAATCGGCGCATTCATTGGATTGCTGACTGGGGTATTAATGCTGGCATTCCATATTGCAGAATGGAATAGCTGCAGTGGCTGAGCATAATCTGGCGGCACGGGTGTGGCTGGCGGGGTAACGCCACTAGGCGGAGGCAACACGCAAGCTTCAGCAGCAGGCGCTGCCGAAACTTGTACTGGGCGCGCCCACAAACCAATGGACATTTGCTGTGTTAGCTGCCCGCCCCACTGAATTGGCTGGCCTGATGCATCAGTGATATCGCCGATCGTAAACGACACCCCCGCCGCCACCCAAGATTGCGGCAGTTGAAACACAGCATGCAGCACAAAATTGCCGCCATTTTGTGGCGATGCTGCTGTGGCACCAAACAACATGCCGGTAACAGGGTCGGTTAATTCTGCCGCGCCACGCACAATCTGCCAGCAATCTTGGGCAGAAGCACCCGCCGGAAGTTTTGGATCTGCAGGCAGGGTAAAGCCGCTTAAATCCGGCACCTGAATATATAAGCCAGTTGGATTAGCCAATGCCGCTTTGCAAGGGAAACCAGTTAACTGCCCACCAATTGCCTGATTCACCGATTGCCCGATATGCGGATCGCTATTGCGATAGGCCTGCCCGTATTGGGCGCAGCAAATCAGCGTTTGCGGCACGCTATTGCCGCAATTACGCTGAATGGTGGCGCCGCCTGCCAAAGCCATTTCTGTTTGCAAGGTATTTGGCGTGCTAGTTAAGTGCATCGCACCGCCATAATTACTGCTGCTTCCCCGCACGGCAACGGGGCCGCTATTCCATTTATTCAGTGGGTTATAAGCAGGGCGGCCAGTGGATGGATCAATCACTGCGGCTTTAGTCACAGGATCTCGCAAATACAAATCACTGACGGGCACCACAACTTGGGCAGACGCGGGTGCACCAAAACTCAGCGTGGATGAATACAGATCGGCTACTTTTTGCGGATCGATCATCCACAGCGTATTCCAGTACTCTGGGTTTTCGCAGGTCATATCAATGCGGGTGATTTTATCGCTTTGCGGATCACGTACAACGCTCCATTCGCAATACTCATCTTGCCAGCCGCGCGGGCCATACGGGCCGTACATGTGCAGCTCGCTACTCCATGTGGCTTGCGGGCAAAGCTGGGTGGGGATATTTTGGAAAGCAGGAATAGGCACTTCGGTGCTGCCATATTGATCAGCAATCGCAAATAGCTGCTTAGACGAATAGTTATAAGGATTCGCAGGGTAAGCACCTTTACCCAGATATTGGCTAAGGCGATTTGGGAAAGCCGTCCAATGAATTAAAGCCGCGGTAGCTGTGCTGGGAATGGTGGTGAAATTCGTATCGAAATACGATGTTTGATTGCTGGCGTAAAGTAAATTCCACGGGTCGCCCAAAATAGCCTGAGTGGTAAACCCGCTGATATTGGTATTCCACTGCAAGCTGATGGCATCATTCTGAACCGAGCCAACAGGAAAATCATTGATAAATGCAGGGGTGTTGAAGACTACTTTTTGATAAGAATCACATTGTGGTGCACTGCCATACCAAGGCTGGCCAGAGAAAAAAGCCGCATCACCTGGGCTAAAACTGCGGCCATTGGTAAGCACCATGCCTTGGCGGCAATAGAAAAAAAAGCTGACCTCTGCATTCAAATCGGCATACTCTCTGGCCGCCTGCACGCTGCCGCAAGCTTTGGTGCCGATCCAGTTATCCCAGTTTGCCCCTTGAAACTGGGCAACATTGTTTTTCTCTATCCACGTATTTTGCATGATTCACTCCATTGACTCATCAGAAAACAAGCGTAGCGCGCTGAGTTTAAAACCCAGTGACCATTGAAAAACCGAACCGCCGAATATTGCATGCAGCACAAACACTCGCAACACACCACGAAAATTACAAAATAATTACTAAGTAATTTCAAAAATCAAAAAAAAGACTTACCAAAAAAATAATATAGATTTAAAGCGGGGCATTTCAATGACTTTTTAGTTATAAAAGATCAACAAAAAACAAAAAGAAAGCATGTAAAATTTTGTAGAAAGATTTTGTAATTTAACGACTGAAATTTATTGGCTTTGCGCATAAAAAAACCCGCTAGCAATTAAGCTAACGGGTGGGGATGCGCAAAGCAAAGCGTACTAATGGGCTTTAAATCATGGCTGATCGGTAAATACTCAGCAAATCCAACACATTCAAAGAGGCACCTCCAACTAGGCCACCGTCAATATCTGGCATAGCAAAAAGCGATGCGGCATTGTCTGCTTTTACGCTGCCACCGTATAAAATTGTGACCGAGCCACCCCATGCCGGAACAAACAATGCCAGTTGGCGGCGTAAAAAAGCATGTACGCCCTGCGCCATTTCTGGCGTTGCCGCAAGGCCGGTACCAATCGCCCAAACCGGCTCGTAAGCCAGCACAAACACCGCCTTTTTTTGCATGCGTTGCAAAATGGCTTTGAGCTGTTCAGCCAATACGACTTCGGTTTTGCCGGATTCTCGATCCTCCATCGTTTCGCCCACGCAAACAATCGGAATAACACCGGCGGCAATGCACATAGCGGCCTTTACGGCCACCGTCTGATTGCATTCACGATGGCGGTCGCGGCGCTCTGAATGCCCCACAATGGTGTAGCGGCAGCCTAGCTCAGCCAACATATCGGCAGACCATTCACCGGTGCGTGCCCCATGCGTCACTTCAGCCACATCCTGCGCGCCGTAATGCACACCAGAGCGATTGGCTAAGCGCCCCACCTCGCCCAAATAAGGCGCAGGTGGGCATACCACAAGCTCAACGCTGACATCAGCCGCTTTTGCAAGGAGCGGCAAGCTTTCTCGGCACAGCGCAAGATTGCCAAACATCTTCCAATTAGCCACAACCATTTTGGCGCGCTTTGCTGCCATATTTACAGGGCAGCTTATTGTTGCATCTAGCGTATCCATCACTTGCATTATGTTTCCTTGATTAAACTAGCGCTGCCGTGCGGCTGGTTTGACGGCTCAACCATTGCTTAAGTGTTTCCTCTGCGCCCAGCGGCAGATGAAGTTTCAATTTGGTTCGACGCCATAGAATATCTTCGGCGCTTTTTGCCCACTCAAATTGCATTAAATAGCGTACTTCCACCTCATAGAGTTGCGGCAATATCGCTTCACCTAAATCGGCCACACAGCTTTTACCCTTAAGCAATACCGCCGTGCGCGATCCATAAGTGCGGGCATAGCGTTGCAATAAATCACTAGGAAGCCATGCGTATTCATGCGCCAGCTGCTGCATAAAGGCCTCGATAGGCCCATTTAGATCACCACCTGGCAAGGGTTTACTGGCGCTCCATGACGGATGCTGATTACCCAAATGGGGAGCAAGCAAATCAACAGCTTGCTCTGCCAGCTTACGATAAGTTGTAATCTTGCCACCAAACACTGAGAGCAAACCTTGGCTTTCATCGAATTCCAAAGAGTAATCACGGGTCACGCTAGCTGCATCGCCGGAGGCATCATCCAGCAAAGGGCGGACACCAGAAAAGGTGGCTACCACATCAATAGGGCTGATTTGCTGCGCAAAATAGCGATTACTCATCTGGCAAAGGTAGGCAATTTCGTCTTTATCAATACTGACTTTACCGGGGTCGGCACTGTACTCAACGTCGGTTGTGCCGATGAGAGTGAAGTCTTTTTCATAAGGAATTGCAAAGATAATGCGCTTATCTGGGTTCTGAAAAATATACGCATCGGCATGATCAAAGAGTTTTTTCACTACAATATGGCTGCCTTTTACCAAACGCAGCGCATGTGCTGATCTTTGCCCAACTACATTTTTGAGTACGGACTCCACCCAGGCCCCTGCCGCATTCACTACGGTGCGGGCTTTTACCATCCGCACGCCGCTCCCGCCCTGTAAGGTGCAGTGCCATAAATCTTGTTCGCGCTTAGCTGCCACACAAGCCGTTTGGGTATAAACCACCGCACCCCGTTCTTCGGCGTCCATGGCATTAAGCACCACTAAACGCGCATCTTGCACCCAGCCATCTGAGTAAGCAAAACCATGGGTATACCCTGTTTTTAATGGCTTACCCGAAGCGTGGCGATCAAAGCGTATGGTTTCAGTGCCCTTTAATACTTTTCGGCTGGCCAAATGATCATAAAGAAACAATCCAGTACGAATCAGCCACTTAGGGCGGCCTTCAGGATCGTGCGGCATCACAAAGCGCAGTGGCCAAATAATGTGCGGCGCTAAATCAAGCAGCACTTCGCGTTCTTGCAACGCTTTGCGCACCAAGCCAAATTCGTAATATTCCAGATAGCGTAAGCCACCATGAATGAGCTTAGAGCTGGCGGAGGACGTATGCTGCGCCAGATCGTCTTTTTCGCACAGGCAAACAGAAAGACCACGGCCAGCCGCATCCCGCGCGATCCCGACCCCATTAATCCCCCCGCCAACCACCAGTACATCGTAAATTTTCTCTTCCACGCTTTTGCCCCATATGCGATGAACTCTATTAATTATTAGCTGAATTTATACACAAACAAATACAAAACAACAAAATACTAACATTATTTTTTCGAAAATGTTTTTATGGAAAACCCCTACACGCAAAAACACTTTCTCATCGCGCAGCTTGCGTGAGCTTGATAAACTAGCAAAAAACAATTAACCCCGATCACTCACACCGCCTTGCCACTGAGACCCCCGCATGATTCTTAATTTACGCCAGCAAGAACTTTTGAAATGGGTGCAAAGAGAGGCTTATGTCAGCGTAGACAAGCTGGCCGAACACTTTGATGTCACCCAGCAAACCATCCGCCGTGATATTCATCAGCTGGTTGAAAACAAGCTAGTGCAAAAACTGCATGGTGGTGTCAGCACACTCTCAAGCGTAGAAAACGTGGCCTATGCCGCACGACAAGTGTTGCTAATCGAAGAAAAACAACGCATTGCCGAACAAGTTGCCGCGCACATTCCTAACAATGCCTCTTTATTCATTAATTTAGGCACCACTACAGAGGAAGTGGCCAAAGCGTTGCGCCATCATCACGGTCTGCATGTGATTACCAATAATTTGAATGTTGCGGCGATGATGTGCACCTATCACGATTGCGAGGTGATTATTGCCGGCGGCATGGTACGGGGGCGAGATCGCGGCATCACTGGCGAGGCCACCATCGACTTTATTAATCAATTTAAAGTGGATTACGGCATTATCGGCATTTCTAGCATTGAGGCCGATGGCACGCTGCGCGATTTTGATTTTAGAGAGGTACGTACCGCCGAGGCGATAATTAAGCAATCGCGCCACGTTTTTTTGGTGGCCGATCACTCCAAATTTGGCCGCCCAGCCTTGGCACGCCAAGGCCACCTATCCCAAATTACCGCGCTATTTACCGACAAGCCCGTCGATACGGCGATGGAAAACGTAATCAAAGAATCAAAAACCCAACTCTACGTTGCCTCGGCAGAGCCAAATGCTGGCTAGTTTTTATTGATGACTTTTTCATCAAACTTGCAAAACCCATTCAGCTAGAGCGCGCCCATAAAAAAAAGGGGGGCGAGTTAAACCACAAACCACAGAGAAGACTAAAGCCCACAGAGCTTCACAGAGCAAAAAATCCTACTTTGTGTATTTTTCTGTTTTTTTGCGCCATGAACACCTCCACCACTCAAGGTTTAGCCCCCTCCCCCCTTGAATTGTGGCTTTACGTAGACAAGATACCCCTCACTTTTTCAGGGCCATCAGGCTTCATATGATCCCTAAAAGCAGTCATATTCCTCAGTGCGCCTCAACAAGACCCAGCGCCAACCCTTTTTCCACCCATGCTAAACACGATTTCAGCAGACTTTTTTAATTAATTCTTCTCGCTTTGCATAAACATGTAACAAACAAAAAAACATGCCCCAGACCCGTACCCCGTTGAAAACACTCGCACTAGTGCTTTCGTAGTCAAAAAAAATCAATTACAAGCTGCGGCATTCCCTTATTTTAATCACCGTTACAACGATTAAAATCAAAAACGATCAAAAAGTAACATTTGCCAGTAAGAGCCAATTTTTCTTGCCTTACGACCACCCGTGCACCAGAGACACGGGGGCGCTTAAACAACAAACACACATCGACAACTCATCGCTTGCCGCACAGTTACAAAGGAGATAAAAGTGAAAGAAAAATACATTTTGGCGCTTGACCAAGGCACAACCAGTTCACGCGCAATTTTGTTTAATCAGGCAGGCGACATTATCTCGATGGCGCAAAAAGAATTCAAACAAATCTATCCCCAGCCGGGCTGGGTTGAACACGACGCACTTGAGATTTGGGTCGGTCAATCTACCGTAGCACACGAAGCCATTACCCGCGCCAATATTGATAGTACTCAGTTGGCAGGCATCGGCATCACCAATCAACGCGAAACCACCGTGGTGTGGCATCGCGAAACTGGCCTGCCGGTGTATAACGCCATTGTTTGGCAAGACCGCCGCACCGCGCATTATTGCGACGAGATCAAGGCCCAAGGCTTAGAAGCCTCCATCCGCAGCAAAACCGGCCTACCGGTTGATGCCTATTTCTCTGGCAGCAAAATCAAGTGGATTCTAGATAACGTGGAAGGCGCGCGTGAGCTGGCTAAAGCAGGCAAACTGGCCTTTGGTACAATTGATAGCTGGCTAATATGGAACTATACCCACGGCGAAGTACACGTTACCGACGTATCAAATGCTTCTCGCACCATGCTATTTAATATCCAGACCCTGACTTGGGATAAAGACCTGCTGGAACTGATGGATATTCCTGCCAGCATCTTGCCGGAAGTACGCTCTTCTAGCGAAATTTATGGCTACACCCATGAATCGATGCTGGGTAGCCGCGTGCCTTTATCCGGCATTGCAGGCGATCAACAAGCTGCGCTATTTGGCCAGCAATGCACTCGCCCAGGCATGGTGAAGAATACCTACGGCACGGGCTGCTTTATGATGATGAATACCGGCGTCACCCCCATCATCTCTAAAAACAACCTACTAACTACCATCGCTTGGCAAATTGGCGACCGCGTGGAATACGCCTTAGAAGGCAGTATTTTTATTGGTGGCGCGGTGGTGCAATGGCTACGTGACGGCCTCGGCATGATCAGCAAATCGTCCGAAGTTAATGAACTCGCAGGCCAAGTAAGCGACAGTGATGGCGTGTATTTAGTGCCCGCATTTGCTGGCCTTGGGGCACCGCACTGGAATCAAGACGCGCGCGGCTCTCTGTTTGGCGCAACACTAGGTACTCAATCCGCCCATATCGCGCGTGCAGCACTAGATAGCATCGCCTACCAAACCGCTGACGTTCTGAAAGCAATGGAAGCCGATGCAGGCATTAGTATTCCAGAATTACGCGTCGACGGCGGAGCCAGCGTCAACCCACTGTTAATGCAGTTTCAAGCCGATATTTTAGGCACGGATGTGATTCGCCCAAAAATCACCGAAACCACCGCACTAGGCGCGGCATATCTCGCGGGCATTGCCGTCGGTTACTGGAAAAGCATTGACGATGTACAAAGCCAATGGCAACTAAACAAGCGCTTTAGTGCCGAAATGCCCGCAGAAAAAGCTGAGCAATACCTAAAAGGCTGGCATCGCGCGGTTGAAGCGACCAAAACCTGGGCAAACCACGAAGCGATTTAATCTATTTATTCAAGCCCTGCCCTGCGGGCAGGGTACTAAGGATATACAAAATGACCCCATTAATTGCAGAGTTTATTGGTACCGCTCTACTCGTTTTATTAGGCAACGGCGTAGTGGCCAATGTATTACTGAATAAAACCAAAGGGCAAAACAGTGGCTTAATCGTAATTGCTTTTGGTTGGGCGATGGCCGTATTTGTTGGTGTATTTAGCGTTGCAGCCATTAGCGGCGCACACTTAAACCCAGCCGTAACGATCGCCTTAGCGGTAGCAGGCAAGTTTGCTTGGAACGATGTAGCGGGTTATATCATCGCGCAAATGTTAGGCGGCATGGCCGGTGCATTGGTGATGTGGCTGATGTACCGCAAGCACTTTGAAAGCACCGAAGACAGCGATCTAAAACTAGCCGTGTTTTGCACTGGCCCAGCTATTCGTAGCCTACCGGGTAATTTAGTTTCTGAAATCGTAGCGACATTTGTCTTGGTATTTGCGATTTTAAGCATGGTTTCACCAAAAATGTCCCTCGGTGCGATGGACGCCCTGCCCGTTGCCTTATTGGTGCTGGGAATTGGTGTGTCACTAGGCGGAACAACGGGCTACGCCATGAGCCCAGCCCGTGATTTGGGCCCACGCATCATGCACGCGCTATTGCCTATTTCCGGAAAAAGAAACAGCGACTGGGGCTACGCATGGGTGCCTGTAGTCGGCTCAATCATCGGTGCGGTACTTGCTGCACTGGCTCACGGTATTCACTAAATTTTCCGGCCAGCTGTCTTGGCTGGCCCACTCCTCGCTTAACCAACGTGGCCTTCATGACGAATGAATAAGGAGCGCTCAAGTGTTTAAATTTTTAAAGCCTGCCCCCCATATCGCCCGTATGGACGAAGAAAAAATCGATAGCAGCTATAAACGGCTACGCTGGCAACTCTTCCTCGGCATTTTCTTGGGATACGCCGGTTATTACTTAGTACGTAAAAACTTCTCACTTGCCATGCCTTATTTAGTTGAGCAAGGGTTTTCTCGTGGCGATTTAGGTGTTGCCATGTCGGGCGTAGCCATTGCTTACGGAGTATCAAAATTCCTGATGGGCGCGGTTTCTGATCGCTCTAACCCCCGCGTCTTTTTATGTTTAGGCTTGCTCCTTTCTGCGGCTATTTTTCTATTTATGGGTTTTGTGCCGTGGGCTACGTCCAGCGTCACCATCATGTTTGTCCTGCTATTTTTGAATGGCTGGGTACAAGGCATGGGCTGGCCACCGTGTGGGCGCACGATGGTGCACTGGTGGAGCCAGAAAGAACGCGGCTCGGTCGTTTCGGTATGGAACTGCGCGCATAACGTGGGCGGCGGCATGATCGGGCCGCTGTTTATTTTAGGCATGGGTTGGTTCAACGATTGGCGCTCAGCATTTTATGTGCCTGCTGCGGCTGCCATCGCCATTGCCGTATTGGTTTTTGTGGTGATGCGTGATACGCCACAATCTTGCGGCCTACCTCCGGTTGAAGAATATAAAAACGACTATCCAAAAGACTACAACGCTGAACATGAAGTTGAGCTGAGCGCCAAAGAGATTTTTAAAAAATACATCCTGCCTAATAAACTGCTCTGGTATATCGCCTTTGCAAATGTATTTGTCTATTTACTCCGTTACGGCGTATTAGATTGGGCCCCAACTTACTTAAAAGAAGCCAAGCAGTTTTCAGTCGACAAATCATCATGGGCATATTTTCTGTTTGAATGGGCAGGCATTCCAGGCACGCTACTTTGCGGCTGGATGTCAGATAAAGTATTTAAAGGCAACCGCGGTGCAACCGGCCTGTTCTTTATGGGCTTAGTCACCATAGCCACCATCGTTTACTGGCTAAACCCAGCGGGCAACCCAACCGTTGATATGCTCGCCCTGATTGCCATTGGCTTCTTTATCTATGGCCCAGTCATGCTCATTGGCCTGCATGCTTTAGAGCTAGCCCCCAAAAAGGCCGCTGGAACAGCCGCCGGATTCACCGGTCTATTTGGCTACCTTGGCGGATCTGTAGCGGCCAGCGCAGTAGTTGGCTACACGGTGGATCATTTTGGCTGGGATGGCGGCTTTATGCTGCTGATCGGCTCATGTGTCGCAGCCATGGTTTTACTGGCACTGACTATGTTGAACGACACACCCGCCAACAAAACCAAACGCGAAGAGAAAATGCTAAAACCAACCTTGGCTAGCGCCAGCGCCTAACAAACGGTGAGGAAAACGAATGCCGCACCCTTTAAGTGCGGCATTTTTTATGGGCGCAAGCCTTGGATGACTCATTGAGTAAAAGCAAACCGGCATCCCGCTCTTGGCTAGCGGAGCCAAATATTCTTTAACATTGCCCCCCCTGCACCCCTTTTGAGAGAATCGAATATCGCAAAACTTATCGCCCTTAAATAAACAGAGCGGCACGCAAAAGAACAAGTGCTGCAGCCAATCCCACTTTATGGCTTATCTTCATAGCGATGTCACTCCAAAAGGGTGGGTACAAAACATCAAAAAAGCAGGTCAAAACAGATATGTTTCATCTATCTAGGCCATTAATTTAACAACCAAGAATGTAGCTTCTTATCAGCGTAAGTTAATTTACTAAAACTACAAGTCATTTTTATCTTACTGAAAGTCGCACGGTTATTAAGAGCCGCCTCTTTGATATTGATTTCTCCCCCTTGCGTATTTAATCTAGACAAGTTTAGAGTGCAAAACACCCACACTAGCCATGTTATCAGCAAGGAGCAAACATTTATTAGCCTTTTATCAACGCCCCGTTAGCTGATGTCCGTAGTATTCGTTTATTTCAATGTGATTGATTATTTTAATCAGGAAGGACTAGGGGTTGAAGTTGATTTAAATGCCGAGTGAGGAATACGCAAATAAAGTCAAATCATTAAAAAGCGTAGCAAAGACAAAACCCTAAACATCAGGTATTTATTAAAGGCTTGGACAAAGCAATCGCCAATCAAATTGGCCTATATTTAGCCAAGCCCCTAAATAAATAGACGCCTCAATCAGTTGAACTTAATTTCTGAATGGACATCAGGCACCAGCAGGTGAAACGCCCCTACTGGAAACCAAACTCATTTCACCCATAACCTGAGAATGCGCCTTAAGCTCTCGCCAAATAGACTTATGCTAGCGAGCGCATCCGCCTACATTGAGCCCCTTATTTATTCCAAGCAACTTGATAAGACTGGGAAGGGATAGTAGAAACCTGAGCGTCTCTTATACTTTCTTCATGCGCATTAACAATTGCCATATAGATGGCAATGTGGACCAAAGCAACAATAAACAAAACAAGTAAATGTGAAGTGAACCGCATGATTTTTACTCCATTACACTGTGTTGACAATGGCAATGTAATAGGCAAAAGCAGGGTTGAGTAGGTGTAAGCGACAAGGTGTAAAAGCTGAGGAATAAAGTGCGAAAAATGCGGCCCGAAGTGCTATATAGAGAGCCTGTAACTAAAATTGTGTAAATGCCTTTGGCCGATTAACCTCTTCCCGAGGATATTTCATGTCAGGCATCACAATGGACCGTCAAAAATTACAGGCTCTGGCCGCCGAACTTGCTAAAGA
>JBDKJX010000078.1:0-14065 GCA_039796405.1 Pseudomonadota bacterium | reverse complement strand
TCTCCATCAACTTATGTTTCAGCAACCATGCGGCTTTCCAAGTGATGCCAAGTTGTCGGCGTAGCGATAAAGCAGCGATATCGGTTTTCAATTGCGTCACCAAATAAACAGCCAGAAACCACTTGGTCAGGGGGAGTTGCGACTGGTGCATCATGGTTCCTGCCGTCAAACTGGCTTGATGCGAACAATGACAACAATCCCATATACGCGTTTTGCCGCGTATAAATGTGCTGGCATTTTGTCTATGACATTTTGGACAGCGAAACCCTTGTGGCCAGCGCGCTTTTTGCAATGCGGCTTCGCACTGTTGCTCTGTGCCGTACAACTGGATGAACTCAGGCAAAGACAAGCCTTTTTGCATCTGGATGCCATTGATGGGCATGATTCACCTCCGTAAAGCAGAACGTTCGTTCACTTTACGCCGCGCGAATGGCTAAATCAAGGGTTACTGAGCAAGAGACATAGTCAGGTAAAAAAATGCATAAAAAACGGGCCAGCTGGCCCGTTTTTTATACGGCAATCAATCAAGCAATAATTGCTTTCGCTTTTGCCACTACATTTTCTACAGTAAAGCCAAAGTGTTTAAACAATTGGCCCGCCGGTGCAGATTCACCAAAGGTATCCATACCAATCACATCACCCTCTAGGCCAACATATTTGCGCCAGAAATCAGATGTGCCTGCTTCAATAGCAAGACGAGCTACTCCACGCGGTAATACTGCTGCTTTATAAGCGGCATCTTGCCCATCAAATACATTAGTCGATGGCATAGAAACTACGCGAGCAGCAATGCCCTCTGCCGCCAAGGCTTCAGCGGCTTTCACCGCCAGCTCAACTTCAGAGCCAGTTGCAATCAAGATTACAGCAGGATTTGCGACGTCTTTTAATACATAGCCGCCTTTCTTGATATTGGCGATGGTGGCTTCATCACGCGCCATAAACATTAAGTTTTGACGGCTAAAGATCAAGGAAGAAGGCGTCGATTTTTGTTCGATCGCATGAGCCCAAGCCACCATCGACTCTACGGTGTCGCATGGACGCCATACATGGTGGTTAGGAATGCAGCGCAGGGTTTGCAATTGCTCTACCGGCTGATGCGTTGGGCCATCTTCACCCAGACCGATCGAATCATGGGTGTAAACGAAGAGGTTGTTGGTCTTCATTAGGGAGGCCATACGCAGCGCATTCAGTGCGTATTCGCAGAACATCAAGAAGGTTGCGCCGTAAGGACGGAAACCGCCGTGCAGCACCACACCATTCATAATGGCGCTCATACCAAATTCACGCACGCCGTAGCTGATATGGTTACCGATCAGCTCATTACCTTCACGCTTCAGTGAAACGCAGCCTTTCCAGTTAGTCAGGTTGGAGCCGGTCAAATCAGCCGAGCCGCCTAAGAGTTCTGGCACTTGTGGCGCAAAAGCATTCAACGCGTTTTGTGATGCTTTACGTGAGGCGATGGTTTCTGCCTTAGTATTTGCATCGCTTACGGCCGCTTTTACTACATCTTGCCAATTCGCTGGCAATTCATTACTGATACGACGTTTGAATTCTGCGGCTTCCGCTGGATAAGCTGCTGCGTATTTGGCAAACAACACATCCCAATTAGATTCTAAACGCGCGCCAGATTCTTTTTTGTCCCAGCCTGCGTAAACATCGGCAGGGATTTCAAACGGGCCGTGGTTCCAGCCAATGGCTGCACGCGTTGCGGTAATTTCAACATCACCAAGTGGCGCGCCGTGGCAATCGTGGCTGGCCGCTTTATTTGGCGAGCCTTTACCGATAATGGTTTTGCAGCAGATCAGCGTTGGCTTATCTTTTACTGCTTTAGCGGCAACGATGGCTGCATCGAGGGCATCTACATCGTGGCCATCTACAGAAATCACATGCCAGTTGTAAGCTTCAAAACGCTTAGGGGTATCGTCGGTAAACCACCCTTCTACATGGCCGTCGATAGAAATACCGTTGTCGTCCCAGAATGCAATCAGCTTACCGAGGCCCCATGTGCCAGCCAAAGCGCAAGCTTCGTGGCTAATGCCTTCCATCAGGCAACCATCGCCGAGGAATACATAAGTGTGGTGATCAACGATATCCAGACCCGGCTTGTTAAAATCGCGTGCAAGTAGTTTTTCTGCCAGCGCAAAACCTACCGCATTAGTAATACCTTGGCCCAGCGGGCCAGTCGTGGTTTCTACTCCTGGTGTGTAATGCAGCTCTGGGTGGCCGGGAGTTTTGGAGTGGAACTGACGGAATGCTTTGAGATCATCCATCGATACATCGTAGCCAGTCAGGTGCAGCAAAGCGTATTGCAACATTGAGCCGTGGCCGTTAGATAAGATAAAACGATCGCGATCAGCCCATTGTGGATTTACCGGATTAAAGCGCATGTGGTTGCCCCACAGCGACAAGCCAATTTCCGCCATGCCCATCGGCATACCTGGATGGCCTGAATTAGCCTTCTGAACTGCATCCATTGCTAAAGCGCGGATTGCATTTGCTAGATCGTTACGCGTTGCCATATCTTTTCCTTGTGTGCATTAAGCCAATCATCATCAAGTCTTTTTAGCGGCCGCTGGGGCCAAGCCTAAATCGCTGCCCCCATTATCACTGAGGGACTGTGCCCGCAACAATATCAAAATACCATATCATTTTTAACACGAGATAACGCGGATAGCGTTGAGCTGGCTCAAAGTGTTAAGGCGGGCTTTCGCCCACCTTATAATAAATTAAAACCCGTAGCTATTTTTACTTAATTCCACGAAGATTAAGCAGTAATCTTTTTTTAGTGCCTTCGGCACGTTGATTTTGGTGCGGCATTCCCGCAAGGGACTCACTTTCTTGAACGGCCAGAAATCATAGTACGCAAAGAGGCCGCCCCGACCAGCACGACAGCCCCTCAGCTGCGGACAATCGAGTTGTAGTGGTCTAATTCCAACAGACACCTTGATAGGTGCATCATTCGCCTAAACAAGGAAAAACATGGCTTCTAAGCGTAAAAATTATAGTACTGACTTCAACTAGAAGTCGCTCGTATCGTCGTCGATCAGGGCCTCAGTGTGCTGCTGGTGGCAAATAATATGGAAGTCGGCAAGACTGCAGTAAGACGTTGGGTTGAGCCATTGCAGGCCGAACATAAGGGTCAGCCTGGCATCGGTCATCCGCTCACCGCATAGCAGCAGCGTATCCGCCAGCTTGAATCCGAAAACCGTCAGCGGGTCTGGTGCTGCATTCGGAGCGGGGTAGCCAATACACGAGCCATGAGTACCAAGCGCTGCTCAAGCAGCACGGCATCGAGTGCAGTATGAGTCGCAAAGGTCATTGCTGGGATAACGCCGTGATGGAGCGCGTCTTCTTGAATTTAAAAATGGAACGAGTTTGGCGTCGTGATTATGCCAATCATTTGGAGGCGGCAAGAGACATCACCGAGTACATCGTTGGCTTTTACAACTGCGTACGTTTGCACTCGGCTCGAGGCAATTGATCGCCAATGATTTATGAACGAGAAATGCCAGCAAAAACACCGATTGCGGTGTCTGAAAATACTTGACTACTACAGGGTTATTGACACTAAAACAAGCGAGGAATTACAGGTAGCTTAAATCGTAAAACATCTCAACTACTTTGACAATTACCGGTGGTGTGTTGGAGCTACTAAATCATCCTGATGGAGGCTTGCTAGTCAGCGTGCCCCTGCCTGAGGGGGAGCGCATTGGTTACGTATTTAAATGTCTAAAAAACAGGGCCAAGCCAATTAGTATGCCCTTACTGTTTTTTAAATGCATCACCGACTCTTGAATGAGCGTAGATTTGCTGTGCGCATTTAATAAGAATACCTCTCTGGGGGGAGGGGATGTTTGCGTGGCGCTAAGTGCAAGATGGGTCAGTGATACTAATGGACTGTGTTCTTCTGAAGAAACAACACGATAAATACGATCAATATGCTTGCCTAGTACGGCCGTAGGGCGGCAATTAAGGATATGAGCCGCCGCTGGATTCATATATTCAATCTCCCCCGTTAATCCCACCGTAATAACGCCATCAGCCATGCTATTTAATATTGAAGCAATTTTCTCTTGCAACGCGATATGCTCATTTTTGCTATGAATCTCTTTACTTACGCCACGATAGCCTAGAAATTCATTTTTCTCATTAAAATAGGCTTGGCCCGAGTTGCTGACCATTATTTGGTGTTGATTGATTTTTATGCTGTAAACAAAGTCATTAAAACTTTGCTGTGCATCTAATTGCGCTTTATGTGTTCGCCAGTCTTCTGTAGATAATTGATCATCCCCCATCTCCCAGCTACAGCGGCCAAGCAATAATGATTGATCAATTGGATGGGTTTTAAAAAAACGAGCAGAAATTTGTGTAAAGCGAAAGTGCGTATCCTGCTCCCAATACCAATCAGCAGCTAGCTCAAGTAAATGAGTAAAACGCTCACGGCTATTTTGTAATTCAACTAAAAGCTCTTTATGTTGGCTAATATCATGTGCAAACATCGCCGAGCCTTCGTGCTGACCCTCCTGATTATAAAGAGGCAACAGGGTTAGCTCAAAATAGTGTACATCGCCATCCGTATTGCGGTGCTGACACTCTTGCCGAATGGGAATGGTATTGAGTGCAAGCTCAGCAGAGAGTAAAAGTGGCTTGTTTTGGCCTAATAAAATGGGCGCATAATCAGCAAAATAGATCCTCGCAGCTTGATTGGCATAGACAACATTGCCTTGCAGATCACGGCTAATAATCAGATCCCGAGATTGTTCTGCTAATTGCGCCATTTGTTGAAAATGTTGTTCGTGTTTGCGCAAATCTTGGGTGATCTGCTCAGCTAAATCTAATGCAGATTCATGACTATTACGTTGACGCTGTAGCAAAACAGCAAAAGCAATGGATAAAATAAAACCTATCAGCCAAATTAAATATTTAAATATATTTTGTTGTGGGAATGCGTTTGGGCTGGCAAATAGGCTAATGCGCCATTGGCGACCAGGGAATTGAATAATTGCGCGAGAACTGAGCTCATTAAACGCTTGGGGCTGTAATTGGCCTGGCTTGGGGTAAAGAGCGGTAGTTTTTTTTGTGTCAATAAGGCCGGAGGTTGATCCTGTGTCTTGTAATTGTATCCGAACACTTTTATTTAGGTCTTTGCCTAGCCAGGTAATAATGTTCTCTATGGATAAAACAGCATTAATAGAGCCAATAAATGCTGCCCGCCGCTCTACTCGATTGCTAAGTAGAGTATTAGGCATATAAACCGGTAGATTAATAATAAAGCCCTGCGGAAATTTTTTAGTATCTTCGATGGGGTAGATCGTCGACGTAACGGCTCTGCCCTGATCGCGCGAATACTCAATTCCAATTAGATTGAGCGTTTGATTACTGATGTCTAAACCAATTTGATTATGCGTACTTGGGCCATCGGGGTATAGAAAATCAATAATTTGGTATACGGGACGAGGGCGGGTGGTTTTTACAGAAAAACTAGGGTTTTCTAATTGGCGGGAGCGGGTATAACTTTCTAAATTGCTAGATTGAACTTCACGAATAAACTGAATAGAAACAAAATTAGGGAAGCGACCTTGAATATTTTGCTGCTTTAAAATTTGCGTAAAGGCTTGATTAGTGAGTTTAGGATTTGCAAGAAAGGCGCTTTGTAAACCACGTAGAATATAGTTTTCTACTTCTAGCTGAGATTGAATTCGTTCGGCGTAGCTGATTGCCAGTTGATCTAGCTGAGTTTGCACATCATGTATGTGCTGAATGCTCAGCCAAATTTGCAAGCCGACCGTAATCACGAGCCCAATTGCGAATGTTCGCAGAGCGACACGATAGTAACGCCAGAGCACTAAGATACTCATTCAGGCGAGTCCTTGCTTTGATGTAAGAGTGGCTCTAACTGTGGTTAGAGCCTCCCTTTTTTATCTTGGCCGCAAGAAAGATGCTATTACACCGCACTCCAAGGCTTGCCCAATGGGCTGAATGTTGGCTTTTGGCCGCCCCAAAGTTGTTCTAGATCGTAGTAATCGCGCACTGGCGGTAACATCACGTGTACCACCAATGAGCCCGCATCAACGAGTACCCACTCCCCTGATTCATGGCCTTCCGTGCTCATGATGTCATAGCCTTTTGCTTTCAAATCAACGGCAACATTGTTAGCGAGGGCTCGAACTTGGCGGTTTGAGTCACCAGTACACACAATCATGCAGTCAAATAGATCGGTGAGTTCAGTGGTATCAAGGTCAACAATATCTTTACCCTTGATATCTTCTAGTGCAGTCATTGCAATTGCGCGCATTTGCATTGTGTATTCGTTCATTGCCATTGTTGTCTTTTTCCAAAGTAATAAATTTAAAACTGTAAAGCAGTGCTAGGTGCTTCTAGAGTAGACGCCCGACTGCTGCAAAGTTGCGGCAATTGGGCTAAGTTCGCTTACATCTTCACCGCGCGCCAGTTTCTCACGCAATTGCGTGGAAGATACCGACAGTAGCGGGAGTGGTAAAACGCTGATTTTACCCCGAGCCAAGCTCTTCGGGGATGCTCGTACATTTCGTTTGGCCAATTCACTGCTGATGAGCTCAGGAAATTGACTAAACCCAGGGCGGTTGGCAACCACCAAATGCCCCACTTCTAACAACTCTTGCCATCGATACCAGCTTGGCAGATGGGCTAATGAATCGCCACCGATCAGCCAGACTAATAGGCTATGCGGTTGTTCTTGTTGTATCTCTGTCAGGGTATCAAAGGTATAACTGACACCCTTACCCCGTACTTCTCTATCGTCACTTAACAGGTTTTGCTCAGTGGCTAAAGCAAGATTGAGCCATTCCAAACGCTGGGTGGGCGTGGCTTGGGGGGCGGGTCGGTGTGGTGGTACACCGGTTGGAATCAGGCGTACTTCGCTTAAGGCAAAGGTATCTCGCAGTGAGCGGGCCAGTGCCAAGTGCCCAAAATGCACAGGGTTAAATGTGCCACCATAAATACCTAGTGCCTGCATTAGCTACGGATTTCGCCGTTGCCAAATACAATCCATTTTTCGCTGGTTAAACCATTAAGCCCTACGGGGCCACGGGCATGGATTTTATCCGTTGAGATGCCAATTTCTGCACCTAAACCATATTCAAAGCCATCGGCAAAGCGGGTAGAGGCGTTAATCATTACGCTAGATGAATCTACTTCACGCAAAAACTGCCGTGATTTTGTGTAGTTTTCGGTGACAATCGCATCGGTATGATGGCTGCCCCAAGTATTGATATGCTCAATCGCTTCGTCTAAATCGCTGACAATCTTGATTGCTAAAATGGGCGCTAAGTATTCAGTTGCCCAGTCTTCTTCCGAGGCGGCATTAATCTGCGGTAGCACTGCCAGTGTTTTGGCGCAGCCGCGTAGCTCCACGCTTTTGGCGGCGTAGATATCGGCCAGCGGTGGCAAAATCAGCTCGGCGACAGTTTCGTGCACCAGCAATGTTTCCATGGTGTTACAGGTGCCGTAACGATGCGTTTTTGCGTTATCGCTAATAGCAATCGCTTTCACCGGATCGGCTTCGTCGTCGATATAAACGTGGCAAATACCGTCTAAGTGCTTGATGACGGGCACTCGGGCATCAGCGGCGATTCTAGCAGTCAGACTTTTGCCGCCACGCGGCACAATCACATCCACAAACTCGCTCATGGTGATGAGCTCGCCCACAGCGGCGCGATCGGGTGTTTCAATAATTTGTACGGCGGTGGCAGGTAGACCGGCTATTTTTAGTCCTTCGCTTACACAGAGGGCGATGGCTTGGTTGCAATAAAATGCTTCGCGGCCACCGCGTAAAATAGTGGCGTTGCCAGATTTAATACAGAGTCCAGCGGCGTCTGCGGTGACATTAGGACGGGCCTCGTAAATAATACCAATTACACCTAAAGGCACACGCATTTTACCTAGCTGTATGCCGGATGGGCGAAATTTGAAATCTCCCATTTCACCTACAGGGTCTGGCAGGCTAGCGATTTGACGCAGGCCAGCGGCCATGCTTTCAATTGTTTGGGATGTGATCAGTAGGCGATCAAGCATGGCAGGCTCTAGCTCATGTGCTTGATCCATATCGCGCTTATTTGCGGCGAGCAGCGTATCTGCATCGCGCAGCAGGGCATCGGCAATTGCATTTAATGCCTGATTTTTGGTCTGCGTGTCCGCTTTTGCCATCAGTCTGCTGGCTGCACGGGCTTGGCGGCCCACTTGCTGCATATAAGCTTTGATATCCATTTTTCTACCTTTGGGCCTCTTGAGCTGCAATTATCAGGGTTTAGGCGGTAGTTGCAAGACTGTTACACCGACGTTGTCGGCTTTTTTACGATTAAACCAGTCTGGAGCAGAGCTTTGTACCGCAATAATCTGCAGGCCGCTGCTGGTATTTAGCCAGATTGGCGAGCCTGAGTCACCAGCCAGCGTGTCGCAACGATGATAAATCGTATTGTTTGAGCGTAAGCGGGTAATTTTGCAGTCTTTATGCGCGGTTAGCTCGGTATCGTGGTCTTCGGCAAAGCCTGCCTGTGTGGCTCGCGATTTTGCACTGGCAATAAGGGCTTTTAATTGATCTTTTTTGCCATTAAATAGCGGCAGTGGCTCTGGCGCTTTGCCATCCACTAATTTTAGCTTCAACCATGCGATATCGTAGGCCGCAGCAGAGTCCTGAATATAAACGTCATCCCCTTTATAAACCAAGCCCTTTTTAAAGCGTGGGTGAAAATATTGCGCAACAACTTGATAGCGTGCCTGATATTCACCTTTATGGAATCCCGCTTTAAACCAACGTCCTGCATCCAGCTTTTTTGCATCCATTAAGAAACAATGTGCGGCCGTAATGGCTAGATCAGGCGCCACCAGCGTGGCAGTGCAGGTGCTTGCCGCTACGGTTTCTAGTTGGCCAATCGCTGCAAATGGCTGTGTATAAGGGGCTGCAATAAATACCCTATCATCTTGGCCAAAAAACAAAATTTTGTTTTCTTTACTGGTTTGGGCAAAGACACTAGAGCTGAGGGCAAGAAGAAGGAGTGCGTATTTCATATTTTATTTATAAGTTTTGATCGTGCTAAATATTGTAGCTGGGGGCTGCTAGTGCAGGCATAAAAGGATGGTGAAGAGTGATTAGGATAAGTTGATGGCATTTAGTTCATTCACTTATGCAAATCATTCTTTTAAAACAACAAAAACGGGGACCGAGGTCCCCGTTTTTGATACAGAATTGGGTATTACTTAGCAGCAGAAGCGGCTGAAGCAGCCGCTTTCTTAGTTTGGGCTTTTTGTACAGTAGAAGCAGCAGAAGCAGCGGCTTTCTTAGCTTGAGCTTTTTGAACTGTAGAAGCAGCAGAAGCAGCGGCTTTTTTAGCTTGAGCTTTTTGAACTGTAGAAGCAGCAGAAGCAACAGCTTTCTTAGCTTGGGCTTTTTGTACAGTAGAAGCAGCAGAAGCAGCGGCTTTTTTAGCTTGAGCTTTTTGAACTGTAGAAGCAGCAGAAGCAACAGCTTTCTTAGCTTGGGCTTTTTGTACCGTAGAAGCAGCAGAAGCAGCGGCTTTCTTAGCTTGAGCTTTTTGTACGGTAGAAGCAGCAGAAGCAGCGGCTTTCTTAGATTGAGCTTTTTGTACTGTAGAAGCAGCAGAAGCAGCGGCTTTCTTAGATTGAGCTTTTTGTACTGTAGAAGCAGCAGAAGCAGTGGCTTTCTTAGCTTGAGCTTTTTGTACAGTAGAAGCAGCAGAAGCAGTGGCTTTCTTAGCTTGAGCTTTTTGAACTGTAGATGCTGCTGGAGCAGCTTTCTTAGCGTGCTTTTCAACTTTAACTGTCTTAACAGTAGATGCATCAGCAGCAACGCTGAATGTTGTAGCGGAAGCAAAAACTGTAGCGAGCAATACGGCAAGAAGCTTGTTCATTTGATTTAGATCCTGAATTGATTGTTGGGTTGGTCGTGCTATGGAATGGATTATCAACACTTCCTTGCTTAAGTTCGATAAGCGCTTGGTAGCAGTCTGTAACGCTATGTACGCTAGGCTGGTTAAGGCTGAAAAAGGGCCTAAATCGGATGCGTTGCTGCTATTGCACGGAGCGCCCTGCATCTTTTAGTGGTGTTGGCCAGTTGAGGGTGACGCGTGCGCCACCTAATGGGCCATCGCTAATGCCTGCCGAGCCACCATGCCCACGCATAATCATTGAAACAATGGCGAGCCCAAGCCCAAAACCGCCGGTTTGGCGATTACGGCTGACTTCTAGGCGCTCAAATGGTTGTAGCAGGCGTTGGCGTTCTGATTCGGGAATCCCTTGGCCATTATCATCAATATGCAATTGTGCCCAGCCGTTTTCCCATTGCACTGTCAGCGCAATTTGGGTGCCGCCATAACGCCGAGAGTTACTCATTAAATTAGCGAGGGCGCGGGTGAGGTAATGACTATCCGCTTCTAAGTAAGGTGTTTGTCCAGGAAGTAAATTAATTAGCTCAGGAGTGAAGCTACTTTGGCTACTAAACTCGCTGATTTGTCGCCGCAGCCACGGTAAAATTTCAATCGGCTGTGTTTCTAAATTAAGTTGCGGCCTATCTAAGGTCGACATGGTGAGCCATTCTTCGATTAACTCGTCGATTTGGCCTAGATCGCGCTCAATGGCAATGATTTGCTCGCTGGTAGATGCACCACTTTTAATGGCTTCTAAACGATAACGCAGCCTAGCTAAAGGGGTACGCAGATCGTGCGATACCGCGTCAATTAGCGCCTTGCGGCTGGCGGTAAGTTCTTCTACGTCGTGGGCCATACGATTAAAAGTGACACCAAGCGAATTCAGTGTGGAGCTTTCATTTAGCGTGACCCGAACACTGAAATCCCCTTCTCCCAGTTGGCGGCTTTGCCGTGCCATATGTTGTAAATCTCGCCAAAGTGGGCGCATCCATAGCCAAGTAGGCAAACCAAGCGCCGCACACATTAATAGTAGTGCCACCATATCGGACCAAGAAAAATTATCCAGCCGCTGCAAATAAGGTACCGGCCCTAGCACCACCATCAGCTCGGTATGGGGGATGCGGTGTAGATAAACGTCCTGATTTTCTAAGAAAATAATATCGCCATTGATTAAGGCCAACTGATTGCTTTTGCTAAGGGTATAGGTATTGAGGGTTTCGACTTCTACTGGCAGCGGTAGTTTGTTTTTAAGCCGTTTAACTTCATCGTGCCAAATGGAAGGGGGTAAATCGCCAAGGCTGGATTCAATCACGCTAATGGTGGTTTTAAAAATATCCGATAGATAATGCTGATTGCTGTTTTCAAATAAGTTTTGATACAGCTCATCAATCACAAAGGATGACGCCAAAAAACAGACCACCACGGTAAGATAAAAGCGTAGAAAGAGTTGGCGCATAGTGGATCGCTTGTCGGGGATGGGGGAGCAGAGGACGGTTATTTGCTGCTGAGAGAATAGTACGCAAAACTAGTTTTGGCCCGTGAAGATCACGATGTGCTGTTGACGTTGGATTCGCCCTTGCGCGAAGCCGTGAATCTAACGTCAACAGACCCTAAAGCCGTGATAAATTAAATACAATTTAGAATGCGCTTAATGCTGCGCTTATTCTTGCCACCAGATATCCGTCGCAAATAAATAACCTTTGTGGCGGATGGTTTTGATTTTGCGTGGCTCGTGCGGATCATCATCCAGCTTTTTACGTAAACGTGAGATCGCCACATCAATACTGCGATCCATGCCGTCGTATTCAATGCCGCGTAATACTTTTAATAAGTGATCGCGCGATAAAATATCGCCGGCTTGGCTGGCTAATGCCCAGAGCAAATCAAAATCACCCGTGGATAAGCCTAGCGCTTCGCCACGATAACTGGCGGTGCGGTTGCGTAAATCAACTAAAAGCTGGCCAAAATTCAGCGTAGAGCGATCTGCCGCAGGCGCTGGGCTGGATACAAGCGGTGTGCCGCTGGCCGTTTTGCGCAGATGGGCCCGAATGCGGGCTAGCAATACCGAAGGCGGCGTGGTTTTTACCACGTAGTCGGTTGCGCCGATTTCAAAGCCTAGAATCTGATTCATATCGCTATTGAGCGAAGTGAGCAAAATCACTGGGCCAGTCCAAAATTCGCGAATTTCACGGCATAGCGTTAGGCCATCTTTGCCGGGCAACATAATATCGAGCAAGACCAAGGATGGCGGGTTATTACGCACCGCTTCAATGAGGCCGCTGCCATCGGCTAAGACTTCAACAGTAAATTCAAACGAGCGTAAAAAACTTCCAACCAGCTCCGCCAGTTCTGCATCATCTTCAACAAAAAGAATGCGATGGTTCATTATTATTCTCGTGGATTGGATTTGTTACGAAGGGAACAGCGCTGTCTAGGGTAAAACCAGTAAGTCGCAAAGTGTTAAGAGAGTGGATTAAATACCCACGCTATGCTTCATGAGTAATGAGACAAAAGGTGGCCAGCGCGGTTACACCACGGTTGGTGTGCGGTGCTAGGGGCGTTTTGTCTCGCTACTTACAGATTTTTATGCGCTGATAATGAGGTACTTTTGATGTAGCTCTTCTTTGGTTTCCTTGTGCTCAGGATCGATCGGGATACAGTCAACAGGGCATACTTGCTGGCATTGCGGTTCATCGTAGTGCCCTACGCATTCGGTGCAGAGGTTTGGATCAATCACATAGATCTCGTCGCCTTGGCTGATGGCGCTATTCGGGCACTCAGGTTCGCAAACGTCGCAATTGATACATTCATCGGTAATGATTAGAGCCATGACGCAAAATCCAGTGCAATTAAACAGATAGGCAAATTGTCCCATGTTCTGCTATGCCACGACAACGCTACTGTTAAAAAGCTGACGAGGCGTGGCGTGTCTGTCTGATTTTTGTGAAATAAAACCTATGGGCGGCGATGGATTGTAATTATAACTGATGATCCCTAAGGATAAGATCTGCTAGGGCCTATGATTTTCTTGGTCTAGTCTAAGTCAGTAGCGCGCATTTAGGGCAAAATGCTCTTTCCTTCTTCTTTGCTTGGAGTACACCGTATGGGACTTATCGATCAGTTGGCTGGGCAGTTTTTGGGTGGAAAAGAATTACCCGATGGTTTGGTCCAATCTTTATCTGGCGTATTAGAGCAGCAAGGCGATATTTCTGGTTTAGTTGAAAAGTTTCAAAACGGTGGGCTCACCAATATCGTGCAGTCATGGGTAGGTAATGGTGAAAACCTACCTGTAAGTGTCGAGCAAATTCAAGCGGTATTAGGTAGCGATGCCGTTAATTCTGTAGCGGAAAAACTGGGTGTAGATCCTAGTGATGCCGCCGCCAAGATTTCTGAATACCTGCCACAGCTTATTAATCAACTCACACCTAATGGTGACGTGCCGGAAGGAAGCGGTAACCTGCTTTCAGCAGGGCTAGATATGCTTAAAGGCAAGTTGTTTGGTTGATATTTGCAGGTAAAGTAATTAGGAAAGCCCCTTGTGTGTACTGACCCCAATTAGTTGGACAGTTTAAAAACTAGGCGTTCAAGGGCTGGGTTCTGTATTGCACAGTACTCAGCCCTTTTAACTTCAGCTTGATTCGGTCGTGGTTATAGTCATGGATGTAATCCACGATGCCTTGCTCTAGTTGCTCAAGAGGAGTGAATTTTTCTTGATAAAAGAACTCTGATTTCAACGTGCCAAGGAAGCTTTCCATCGTGGCATTATCGTGGCAATTCCCTTTTCTTGACATACTTTGCACCAGCCCTTTTTCTGCCATTTGATACTGCCAACCCTGATCTGAATGCAGCAGCGGTTTTTCATCCACGCTCAGCTTGGCTAAGGCTTTCTTTAGCATTTGACTGACCAGCGCAAACACTGGGCGACGCGCCATTTCAAAAGCGATAATTTCCCCATTGTATAAATCCAGCTCCGGCGATAGATAGAGTTTTTCTCCCTGCACATTAAACTCAGTCACACCGGTCACCCATTTCTGATTCGGCTTGTCCGCACTAAATTGCCGCTGCAATATATTTGGCGCGATTTTGCCGCATTCACCCTTGTATGAACGGTACTTTTTAGGCCGAACGCACGACTTCAAACCCAG
>JBDKJX010000077.1:0-14590 GCA_039796405.1 Pseudomonadota bacterium | reverse complement strand
GACTCTACAAAGCGGAAGTGATTCATCGTTTGGGGCCTTGGAAAAGCCTAGAATCTGTGGAGCTAGCGACATTAGAATGGGTTTCGTGGTTCAATCACCATCGTTTGCTTGGGTCGATTGGTCATATTCCACCTGCGGAAGCAGAAGCAAATTATTATCGTAATCAAAGCGAGCAGGCCATGTTGGTCTGACTCAAACCAAACAGCCTCCGCGAAACCCGGTGCGATTCAGAATACGTGAAAGCCCACGACGTTCTGCTGCCTGCTGATGTCGGCAACCCGGTCAAAGTCAGGCTTCATGTCGTGAAGGATTTTCAATGACTTGACCGGAACCATAATATCCCGGATGCCAGTGCTCACTATCTGTACGGGCATGCCCGCCATAAGTTCATCCACATTCAGATTTAGAGAAGCTGCAATATTAGCGGGTTCTAAAACATCAAAAAAACTTGGGGCTTTCTGATCCATCAGGATCGACAAATCATCGGCTACAACGACTTTCATCAACCCGGCTTTAGTTTCCTGCATGTACTGGCCTGGCAGCACGAATCCCAACTTCGCCAGAACAAAGAACGTTGCTATCGTGGCATGGCCACAAAGATCCACTTCATCTGTTGGCGTAAAAAAACGCACTTTGAAGTCTGCGATACTGGATTTCATCAAAAAAGCTGTTTCGCTAAAGCCAATGATGCTGGCAATTTCATGCATTTGCGATTCAGTCAAAGCGTCCGCATCAAAGACGACTCCGGCTGGATTGCCCCCTTGACTGGTCTTCGCAAATGCATTGAGTGTGTAAGCTCTGACTTTCATCTATCCGGTCCCTACAATTCTGTTGGCGCTGATTGAAAACGGCCCCCTCTGCCGATTAAAAATTAACTTAGGGCGGGTTGCTGATTTTTGTCCTAGCAATTGAAATTAATCCGGAACAGACCACGATATTGCTGCTGACCGGCCGCTGTGGGTCGGTCTCTGCCGATCAGGCCACGAAGCATACTGGTCAAATACGATACAAATGACCGATCAGTTCGAAAGAATGGGGTAACTGCATGCGATTGCACTGAGCCCGAGGCAATTTGTCACCGATGATTGACGAACAAGAAATGGCAGCAAAAACACCGATCGTGGTGTCTGAAAATACTTGATCACTACACTATCAAGCAAAAAACACGATTAACCTAGGCTTAAACAAAGCAATGTAGCATCTCGCTGACAGATATATAAACGCAATGTGCAAGCTATGCCTTGAACGTATTATTATGCTAATAGTAAGTATCAATACAGCAGAAACTATCTCTAGCTTTGCTTGTCATTCCACTTATAACGTAATCCATCCCTTCTTTTTATATTAGCGACTGCAGCAAAGGAGCCCTCCATGAGCACTACAAAGGAACAATCCGTTAAGCGACTTTTTGAACTCATTAACCTTGATGACCTTGCTGCCGTAGAAGCTCAATGGGCCGCCTTTGAGGAAGAGGTCGCTAATTTAGACGATAGTGAAGATGACGATGAAACAGAAGTCATCTGGATTATCAAAGATGTAATCGATTGGGAATCTGGCTTCTTTGTTGATTGGAAAGACACCGAATCATTTATCGCCAGCCTAGATGCACTGGTAGAGCGGGTGGATATCAGCATTGATTGGGGCGTTGAAGATACCGATGATGATGATTTTCTAGACAGCACCAGCGTGCCAGATCTGATGGAAGCCGCTTACGAGCAGCTTAGAACGCAAGGCTATACGCTTTGGAACTGGGCCACCGAAGGCGATTGCTACGGCGGCTGGCTGGCCAAAAGCAGCGATGATGAAGAAATGCTGAGCCTTTCAGAAGAGCTTGGTGTGGAGTTCAGAACTGGCGATATGCCTTTTTAAGTTTTAAAGTAATTTCAGGGTGGGGTGCCAATGGGCCAGCTAAAGCTTTTGCCCACCCTACAGAGCGCTATTAAGCCGCCAGCAAAGCACCAGCCAGCGCAAAGCCAGAGCGATAAGCGCCTTCCACCTTGCCCCCCGCAAGCCAATCACCCGCCAATGCTAAACCATCTGCACTCACTGCATACGGCATTGCGCCTTCTACCAAGGCTCCACTGGCAAAGCGCCAGCGGTGAGCACTCATTTTTAGCAGCTTAAACACCGGTAAATGCTCGAGCGGCATATCGTGGAACACGTCGCCAAAAGCACGCGTCAGCATGGCGCAGGCTTTATCTGGCGTTAAAGCCAGATGCTCGCGTGACCACTCTGGCGAGGCATGTGCCACCCAGTTTTCTTCACCGCCACGGTCTGGCTTGCTGGTGTTTCTAGCCAGCCAAGTAAACGGCCCCTGATTAATAAACAAGCCATCAAAAGGCAAATCTATCGGTCTAGCAGAATGAATCAGTAGCGCCCAGCATGGCTCCATCTGGCACGATGCGGCTAATGTAGTGAGTGCGTGCTCTACGGGCAGTAAGCTGCTGAGTTGCTCGGGTGGCGTGGTCAGCACCACCTGCTTAGCCTGCCAGCTTTGATCCCCTGCCTTCAATTGCCACACGCCCTCAAGCTGCAGCAGTGACTCCGCGTTTACATCAAACAATATATCCAGCCCATCGGCCAGAGCATGCAGCGGCGCATTCATGGCAGGCACACCCACCCAGCGCTGCATTTTGCTAGGCTTGGTAAAGCGTTGGCCATCCCAAGCCTGAATCTTAGCGCTCCACTCGGCTACACAGCCTGCCTGCTGCCAAGCCGCAACTTGCGCAGAAAAGCCAGCATCACTGGTGGTAAAGTACTGAGCACCATGATCCCAAGCGCCTTTTTCTGTGCGCCTGCAAGCCATACGCCCCCCTAGGCCACGGGCTTTTTCGAGCAGCAATACTTTTTTGCCTTCATCGTGCAAACGTCGTGCACAGCTTAAGCCCGCCATGCCTGCACCAAGAATAAGGACGTCGTAATGGGAAGACATGAATTCTCTCTTAATTAAATGATTTACTGATCTGGCGAATATTAACAGCCTGCACCTAAAAACCGCAGCCAGCCACAATAAACATAGCCCAAGCCAATGTACATTTAAGCCACAAACCAGCGTAATTACTGGCTTCTCAGCTTACTGTTTCCCAGATAAACTCTTGCGCTTAAAGAAAAAATATCACTTAGCCATTTCGAGATCACACACATGACGCTGTTTAAATTATTGGGCGATTTTGTCCGCCGCCACTGGCGTGCCTATATTTTGGCGGCGTTAATGCTTTTTGCTGTGGCGGTGCTCACGGTATGGATTCCGCGCAAGGTGGGGTTTCTCATCGATGGCCTAGTCAGTAAATCGATGAGTAATAACGCCATGCTCTGGCAACTGGCTGAGCTGCTCCTCATGGGCCTCGCCATTTATTTCTTGCGCGTTGGCTGGCGCTTACAGCTATTTACTGCCGCCTATCGCCTAGGCATTGAGCTGCGGGTTCAGCTTTACCAAAAGCTTGCGGCTCAAGGCCCAGCGTTTTACCACCGCCAACGCACTGGCGATTTAATGGCGCGCGGTACCAATGATATCGATGCGGTAGAAATGGCCGCAGGAGAGGCCATGCTGGCTGGTTTTGATGGCTCGATGACGCTGATCCTGGTGCTGGCCATGATGACTCTAGGCATAGATTGGCGCTTAGCCGCCGTTGCCCTGCTGCCTTTTCCGCTGATGGCGTTTGGTTTCTGGCGGCTATCCCGTCAGGTGCATCAGGCATCAACCGACTCTTTACAGCGCTTTTCAGCGCTGAACGATCATGTGCAAGAAACGCTGGCTGGGGTAAGAACGCTGCGCGCGCTGGGTTTAGAAGGGCGAAACAGCAAGGTGCTCTCTGACTTGGCGGCCAACGCGGCCAAAGCCAGCCTAGATGCACAGCGCTGGGAAGCGGCCTTTGAGCCAGTCGTTGGCATGACGCTCACCACCGCCAGTGTATTAACACTTTCTTTAGGTGGCTATCTGGTCTGGCATAGCGAGCTAACCATTGGTGAGCTGACCAGCTTTAGCATGTATCTAGGCCAACTGATCTGGCCAATGTTTGCCGCAGGCTGGGTGCTCTCCCTCTTAGAGCGCGGCAAGGCGGCATGGGAGCGGCTTGATCCGCTGTTAAGCCAGCCATTGACTGTAGACGATCATGGCATCGTTGAAGCCGCACCCAATGGCTTGCTCAATTTTGATGCCATTGAATTTACTTACCCAGAACAAAACCACGCCGCACTGGCGGGTATTTCTCTCACCCTTGCTGCTGGGCAAACACTGGCGCTGGTTGGCCCAACCGGCTCGGGTAAATCTACCCTGCTGCGTATGCTGCTGCGCCAGTACCATCCACAAAGCGGCGCAGTGCGCTGGAATGGCGTTAATGTTGAAGACTATAAGCTGCAGCAGTTGCGCGGCAGCATGAGCTGGGTGCCGCAGGAGTCGTTTTTATTCTCGGCATCAGTTGCAGAAAACATTGCCTTGATTAAGCCAGACGCCACGCAAGCAGAGATTGAGCATGTCGCCAAGCTGGCTGCGGTGCACGACGATATCCTGCGCTTGCCGGATGGATATGCCACGCCAGTCGGTGAAAAAGGCGTATCGCTTTCAGGTGGACAGCGCCAGCGCGTCGCCATCGCCCGTGCCCTGCTTTCTGATGCACCACTTTTACTGCTCGACGACGCGCTGTCGGCGGTGGATACACAGACCGAAACGCAAATTCTGGATCACCTAAGGGATGCCAAACAAGGACGCAGCATGATTATCGTCAGTCACCGCCTCTCCGCCGTAGTCGACGCCAACCATATTGCGGTGCTGAAGCACGGCAAGGTAGTAGAAAGCGGCAAGCATCAGGAGCTCATCGAACAAGACGGCTGGTACGCCAGCCAATGGCGCTACCAACAGCTGGAAGCCAGCTTGGAAGAGTGATTGAATAAACCCAAATCTTAAACCATGGAGTAAAGGAGAACACGGCGTTTCAAGGTTTGGGTTTTGAAACCTTTACAGTAAATTTTTCCCTACAGATTTGAAGTTGCTTGTAAGCAAAAAGGTTGATCTATGAGCGAACGTAAGCAAGCTATTTCGCTGCTTAATAAGGCCGCGCTGCCGGAGCGCCGCCATTTGTGGCTGGGGTTGTTTTTTCTGATCTGTGCTGCGCTGCTAGAAGCCGCTGGGCCTTTGCTTGGCAAGGCGTTTATCGATCAGCACTTATTGCCCAAAGTTTTAAACTGGCCAGAGATTTTTATGCTGCTTGGCGGCGCGCTAGCCTGCGGCTGGGCAGCGTCTATCTTGCGATACTGGCAGTTGCTGCGTCTTGCTGGCGTGGCGATGCGCTCGGTAAAACGCTTGCGTGAGCAGGTTTATAGCCATGTGCTGGCGCTACCCATGGCGTTTTTTGATAAAGCCATCACCGGCCGACTGGTTAGCCGCGTGACCAACGATACCGAATCGGTTAAAGCACTCTATGTGCAGGTACTGTTTGTGATGCTAGACAGCCTGATTGTGGTGCTCGGCACGTTGGCGGCTATGGCGTGGCTGAACTGGCGCTTAATGTTGATCGTACTGATTTTGATTCCTGCAGTGGTTCTGATTGTGTGGCTGTATCAGCGCTGGAGCGCGCCTTCGGTCACCAGAGCGCGCCAATTACGCAGCGATATCAATGCACAAATGGCCGAGTCCATCGCTGGAATGAGCGTAGTACAAGCAACGAACTCTGAGCAACGCTTTAGCGCGCGCTTTGAAAAAACCAACCACAGCCTCTACGCCGCCCGCATGGCCGAGCTGCGTGCCAACGCTTGGCTGCTGCGCCCTGCGCTGGATTTCTTAAACGTGGCGCTACTTGCCACCGTTATCTGGATGTTTGGCCGGCAAAGCTTCAGCGGACTAGAAATTGGTGTGCTGTACGCCTTTGTTAGCTATATCGCCCGCGTGGTGGAGCCGCTGATTCAGATCACCATGCAATTTAGCCAGATTCAGCAAGCAGTGGTGTCTGCCGCCCGTGTAAATGTGTTGCTGAGCGAAAAACAAGCCACCAACGGGGAAGGAGCAGGTGCGATCAGTCGTGGCGCGGTGCAGTTTAAAGACGTCGCTTTTGGTTATGACGCCAAGCACCCAGTGCTGCACGATCTATCACTGAATATTCCAGCCGGTGCGTTCTACGGCATTGTGGGCCACACCGGCAGCGGGAAATCCACCCTGCTCTCTTTACTGCTACGCTTTTATACGCCGCAGGCTGGCAAGATCGAAATCGATGGGTTTCCACTATTAGAAATTGGCGACGTGGCTTTTCGGGCGGGGGTGGGCTTAGTGCCACAAGACCCTTTCCTGCTGGCCGCCAGCGCACGCGACAATATCGATATGGGCCGTAATCTCAGCTTTGAAGAAATTCAAGCCGCAGCCATCGCCGCCAATGTGCACGAACTTATTTTAAGCCTAGAAAACGGCTACGACACCGATATGGGAGAGAGTGGCACACGGCTCTCTACAGGACAAAAGCAGCTCATCGCCATCGCCCGCGCACTGGCTGGCAAGCCGCGCATCTTGCTGCTGGATGAAGCCACCTCGCATATCGATAGCGAAACCGAGCAAATCGTCCAGCAGGCCCTCAGCCGCTTGCACGGCAAAGTGACCATGATCTCCATCGCCCACCGCCTGTCTACCATCCGCGATGCCGATCAAATCATCGTACTGAACCACGGCCGCATCGCAGAAAAAGGCCACCACGACGAGCTGATGCGGATAGATCGCGGTATCTACCAACGGCTGTATCTCTTGCAGCAGCTGGATGCAATAGTTTAAAAAACCCCAAGATCTGTAGATACAGAGAGCGCAAATTTTATGTAGGGTGGGCACAGCGCTTTATCGTGCCCACGCAGATATTCCATACTGGCTGCGTGGGCACAAAGTTTCACCGAGAAAACCAAGAAGAATAATCATTTTTCAAAGCCTTTCGTATTTCTCCTAGATTGCTGCTTTTAGCGCGCTGTGCTTACTCCACATTTTGAAAAAGTATGGGCACACAAAAAAACACTCCTTTAGGGTTTCTCGGTGAAACTCCGTGTCCTCCGTGTTTTAAGATTGGGGATTTCATTCGCTCAGCCGACTAAGAGTTAGCTAGTTTTATGCAGAAGCTAAAATAATCGGGCAAAATAGCGGCCTGTTGCTCCACTCTGATGCCTTAAGGAATTGCGATGACCGGCCTTACCACGACCAATTTGACCAGCCTGACTAAAATTTACTCAGGCAAAGTACGCGATCTTTACGCGATTGATGATGCGCGCATGCTGATGATCGCAACCGACCGCCTTTCCGCGTTTGACGTGATTCTGGCCGAGCCGATTCCTGAAAAAGGCAAAATCCTCACCGCTATTTCCAATTTTTGGTTTGAAAAACTAAAAGACGTGGTGCCTAGCCATTTCACTGGCGAGCGTGCAGAAGATGTAGTGAGCGCAGCAGATCTGCCGCAGGTTGAAGGGCGTGCCGTAGTGGTGAAACGCCTGAAGCCGGTGGCCGTAGAAGCGATTGTTCGCGGCTATATCGCAGGCTCGGGCTGGAAAGAGTATCAACAAAACGGCACCATCTGCGGCATGGCTTTGCCAGTGGGCTTACGCGAAGCAGATCAACTGCCAGAGCCTATTTTTACCCCGTCAACCAAGGCAGAATTGGGTGACCATGATGAAAACATCAGCTATGCGCGTTGCGAAGAAGTGATTGGTGTAGAGCTTGCCGCCAAGGTACGCGATACCGCCATTGCGCTCTACAAAGCGGCCAGCGTTTACGCCGCAACGCGCGGCATTATCATTGCCGATACGAAGTTTGAGTTTGGTCTGGATGTAGACGGCACGCTGTGCCTGATGGATGAAGCACTGACGCCAGATTCAAGCCGCTTCTGGCCTGCCGATCAATATGTACCGGGCAGCAATCCACCGAGCTACGATAAGCAATTTGTACGTGACTGGCTGGAAACCACCGGCTGGGACAAAACCCCACCCGCCCCTGCCTTGCCTTTAGAAGTAGCGGAAAAAACCGCCGCTAAATATCGCGAAGCATTGGATAAGCTGACTAAATAAGCCGTATTAGCCGCCCTAGCCATGCTAGGTCGGCTCCTCCACCTCATCCTCCTAGCATCAAGTGCTAAATTCCACCTAAAAACTTCAGCGATTCAGCACGCCCAACAAGCCTTGCAATAGTAAGCCAGTATAAAGATGGCGCGGCTGCTAAACTTAATTGTTAACGTATCTCGTGTTAAGGCAATATGCTTAAATTCTTACAAAAATTACTTGCTAAGCCCACTCAAGCTCCTGCCCCTCCAAGCAAGCCTATTTCAGCAGTGCCCGCCATTGCCCTGCAGCTACAGCACGTCAATATTATTGATGGCAGCAGTAGAATTGTTGGCAGCCTGCTTCGTAGACGCCAACAAAATAAAGAAAGCATTGCCCAAACTTTAGCCGAAGAGGCTGAATTGATACGCCACACGGTACGCCTAGGCACGGTAATGGGGAAAAAACGTCTACGCCTATTAGAAGTTTCTGCGGGTAGCCTGCTGCAGCCAGAGCTCACTCAATTTGCCACACAAAACGGCATGCTCTTACTCAATACCAACACCGCCCTACCCGAGGGAGGCTTAGCAACCTTACAAAAACTCCAGAAAGCAGGCCTCGGGCTAGCCCTTCAACTCCCCGCGACTTGGTCGACTGAAATCATCGCCCAAACACAATGGCTCGCTTTTTCTGTAAATGGCAAACTTGCCCCTGATATAGAAAGACTGGTACGCCGCATCAAAGCACAGGGCCCAAATAAGCCAGTGTTGATGCTTGATCTGGCATGGCATGATGAGTTTCAACTCTGCCAGCAATTAGAAATTAGCTATGCCGCAGGCCGCTTATTTCATCAAAACACTTGGCAAGAAGGGCCGATTGAGGCGGGGTTTTTACGCGTGATGGATTTGCTTAATCTACTGCGCCAAGATGCCAGTAATAGTGAGATTGCCCTTTCACTTAAAACCGACCCACTGCTCTCCTTCCGAGTATTGGCACAAGCCAATTCTGCGGCCGAAGCTAGAAATAAAAAAATTGATACGTTAGACCAAGCCTTAGTGGCATTAGGGCGAGAGCGGCTTTATCGCTGGTTATCTTTGCTGCTTTTTTCTTTACCCGGCCAAGAAAAACCCAACCCTTCTCTGCTTGAACACGCCTTATTACGTGCCGAGCTCACCGAGCGCTTAGGTAGCCAACGCTGGCCTCAAGAAAAAGATCATTTATATCTACTTGGCCTGTTTTCAGTGCTAGAGCAATTAATCCACCGGCCCTTATCCCAAATTGTTGGGCTGCTCAAGCTGCCAGAGGTTGTTTGCGTCGCCTTACTGCAAGGCACGGGGCCCTACGCACCTTTTCTCAATTTAGCCATCGCCAGCGAATCAGCGCAATGCCCAGATGGAAAACTCTTGGTCGAATGCGGGATCAACGCTAACCACTACTTCACCCTCTACTATGAAGCCCTACTTAGCGTTGAGGCCGCTTGTGAAGAGCATCTGTAATTAAAACAATCGCTCTGCAAACAACGCCGGCTCAAAGACCTTACGCCATGCTGGCTGCTGCGTTGGCACAAGCGTATCAGGGTCGCGGCTGCATAAGCTGGATAATGCCCCCCAGAATGGGTCCTGCCCAGGCACCAGTTGAGCCAGCTCTCCTGGTAAGCAAAACATCGGCTTCTCGGCTAGATTACTCGTCATGCTCGCTGCTAACTCAGGCGTGCTAGCCTTGATAAACAGCGGCACTTCGGCGCGCTTTCGCCACTGCGCCGGCGTCAGATTGTAGGCAAATCTAAATTTGTCGTTGCGCGCCCCTTTTTGCCTGAAAAAAGTATCATCAAACACGCCCTTGCGATAAAACGCGGCCGTTAATGAAGGCTTGTGATCACCAATCAGGGCAATCACTAGTGGGCGTTTACGTTTTTTTGCCTGTGCTTCTAGCTGTTTTACAAACTTCTCTAGATAAATAACGGCAGCGTCCAAGCGCTGATTGTAATCGCCAAGGCCGCCGTCAAAATCTCTGTCGGTGTAATTGCCGTGCGTCATCACCGTCACCAGCGATAACATGGTTTTGCCTTTGGCAGGCCCTTCTGCGTAGGCCTTTAGCGCCGCATTGTATAAAAGACCATCGTCCGGCCAAGTTCTGCTTTTCCATGACATTTCTTCTACAAAACGCGTCGAATCAAAACCAAAGCTTGGGTAAACATCCCGGCGCTTCCAGAAATTACCGTGGAAGTTATGCATACCTATCGTTCGGTATCCAGCATCTTTGTATCGGGATACCAAGGTGGCTGCATTGCTGCGATAGCTACTGGCGTAATTTTGGTAATCAATCCCTGGCAAAACTGCCGAGGATAAACCCGTCAGCATTTCAAACTCGGCCTCCGCCGTGCCGCCACCATATACGGGGCTGAGCATCATACTGGCGCTAAAGCCTTTTTCTTTTAAGCGGGCGATCGGGGTGGTAAAACGCTCGTCATTCAAGCTGGTAAAACAGGCCTCGCACAGAATTAAGGCCACGTCTGGCTCTATGACTTCCTGTGTTTTAAGCGCGCCTAGCTGATAAAAAGTGTGTGGCCCTGCTGCGGGCAGCTTGACGCTTTCTGCAGTCTGATAAAGATGGACTAAAAGCCCATTTTGGCGGGTATTTTGAATAAAATTATACGAAAGATAAGGCGCATTAAAATGATCAGCTAGGTGGTTTGATATGGTCTTAGTCAAAATGCCGTGATCAAAAATACGCACCAATAACAGCGTAGGCAGCAGCAAGGCCAGCACCAAACGCCACCAAGCAAAGCGTGGTCTTTTCCAAACGCCAAGGCCAATTGCCAGTATGGCCAGCAGCGCAAAAACAATCATTTCCCAGTTCAAATAACTGGCCAGCGATACGCCTTGAGACACTTCAAATAAATCTCTAGCGAGCAGTGGCTCGCCTGTCTGGCCTTCTTTTAGCCAACTAGCGTGGCACAACAAGCCTTCAAAACTAATGGCGGCCACAGCGGCAGCCCAACGATTCAAGGGCAGCGCTAACAACGCAAATAGCAAAGCAGAAAAAAAGAGGCGCTGTGAACCCCAATGGCTATCCACGAAATATCGTCCAAGCAAAAGCACAGCAAGCGGCCCAATAAGCAGAGCCAACCGACCACTTATTTTTTTAAAAGAATGAAGATTCACAAAAGACGACATAGACATAAATAAGCGAATACACATGATCCGAAAGGGGGGCAAATCTAGCATAAAATCAAGAGATTAGCGCCTTAAAATTATCATAAAGAATAAATTTTACTGTGTATCCCGCTGTTTATAAGCACCAAGCTTCATATTGCGGTAATAAAATTATGCATCATTCATCTGGCATTTATACCAGACACTCCACCTACAGAGCCGTTATCCTCATGCACAGGCTATGCACATAAAGGAAAAATATGTACCAAGGAGAGCGCTTCAATAGCTGGAGCCATCTAATCGGCGCGGCCCTTGCGATCAGTGGGCTGATTCTACTTGTCACCTTTGCAGCCATGACTGGCGACCCTTGGAAAATAGTCAGCGTCGCCGTTTACGGCTGCACGCTGGTGCTGCTGTATGTGATATCCACCCTCTATCACTCGCTGAAAGGCAGGGCCAAGGCGGTTTTCCAGCGGCTGGATCACTGCGCCATTTATTTATTGATTGCAGGCAGCTACACGCCATTTGCACTCGTCACCCTACGCGGCCCTTTCGGTTGGACGATATTTGGCGTGAACTGGGCACTGGCGATTATTGGTATCGTGCAAGAAAACATTCTAGGCAAACGCACCCGCGCATTATCCCTAGTGATTTATGTGGTGATGGGCTGGTTGATTATGTTTGCAATCAAACCCTTAGCTGCAGCCTTACCAGCAGCGGGTATGACATGGCTAGCCGCTGGTGGTGTGGTCTATACGGTGGGGATTGTTTTTTACGTACTCGATACCCGCATCCCCCACGGCCACGGGATATGGCATCTGTTCGTGCTGGGTGGCAGCCTTTGCCAATTTATCAGCATCTTGTTTTATGTGATTTAGGGCTTGAGGTAAAAGTTCTAAAATATGTATGCCTGATCGTGCCCAGGCAAACAGACAGGTGGGCATAAAAAATTGCCCACCTTACATCGCCATTGCTAGAGACCTTTTAAACTCAGCAAGCTCCACAGCATCTTACTTGCCAGCACAATCAATAAAGCGGCAAAGCATTTCTTTAGCACAGGCACTGGCAGGCGGTGTGCTGCTGCTGCTCCTACTTTTGCCATGGGAAAACTCGCCAGCACAATACCAGCCAGCGCAGGTAAGTAAACAAAGCCCAACGCCCCTTGAGGTAGAGCGCCAGCAGACCAGCCACTCACGATATAACCTAGCGCACCGGCCAATGCAATCGGCAAGCCAATCGCTGCCGATGTACCAATCGCTTCTTTCACCGGCACATTGCATAGCGTCATAAACGGTACCGATAAAGAGCCGCCGCCTATGCCTACCCAGCTGGAAACCAAGCCAATCGTCGTCCCTACCGCGCTCATGCCGCCCATAGCTGGTAATGCTCTAGATGGCTTAGGCTTGAAATCCAGCAACATTTGCGCCGCCACCAAATAAGCAAACACCACAAAAAACCACTGCAAGCCTAAACCGGGTACAAACGCCGCCAGCTGCGCACCAGCAAAAGTGCCCAGCAAAATACCAGGCGTAATCATCTTCACCACCGGCCAGCGCACAGCACCACGCGCATGGTGGGCTTTCAGGCTGGCAATGCCTGTAAACACAATCGTCGCCATCGAGGTGCCAAGAGCCAGATGCTGGTGATGCTCTGGCGGCAAGCCAAGCAGGGCAAACACATACAGCAGCGCAGGCACAATCACTAGCCCGCCGCCCACGCCTAGCAAGCCCGCTAGGAATCCAGCCACCAGCCCTACGCAGAGATAGGCCAGAATTGCAGTCAGCATGCTAATTTCTCCAATAGAAACTCTATATCTTGTGCTGCAACAGGGGTAATCGACAAACGCGAGCCTTTTTTCAGCAGCAGCATTTCGGCCAGCTCTGGGTAGCCTCGCAGCTCGCTCAAGCTTAGCAAGCGGGTCTTTTGCACAAAACGCACGTCAACCTGCAGCCAACGTGGAGCTTCTTGCGTCGATTTGCTGTCAAAATACTCAGAATTGGCATCAAACTGAGTTGGGTCAGGATAGGCATGGCTGCAAACCTCGGCAAGGCCAGCAATACCCGGCTCTTTACAGCTGGAGTGATAAAAAAATACTCGATCCCCTAGCCGCATCTCATCGCGCATAAAATTACGCGCCTGATAATTGCGTACACCATACCAGCCCACAGTCTGATCTTGACGCTGCGCCAGATCATCAATCGACACATCATCCGGCTCTGATTTCATTAACCAGTAATTCATCTTTAGCCCCTTACAAAACAAATATCTAAACCCAAATCTTGCACCACGGAGGGCACAGAGAATACGGAGAAATTCAGCTTAGTTTTTTCTGTACACCTCCGAGTTATACTTAACTCCGTGTTTTAAGATTTGGGTTTAGATCCTATATTATTTTCTGATAAGTATTTAGTGCCGGAAAGTATCCCATACCAGCTTAGAAATCAGCATAACCGACAAGATCAAAAATAAGCGACGTACCCAGACGTTACCGCCTTTTAGTGCCATTTTACTTCCCACTTGCGCCCCTGCGACATTCGCAATACCCATCGGTATGGCATAACCCCAGATCAGCATTTGGGCGGGAATAAAGAAAGCCAGCGCGGCCAGATTGGTGGCTAAATTAACCACTTTGGCCGACGCCGATGCACGCAGAAAATCGAAATGAAATAGCCGTACAAATAAGAAAATCAAAAAAGAGCCGGTGCCGGGGCCAAAGAATCCATCGTAAAAACCAATCACTAGCCCAATCAATAAGCCGATATAGAGATCACGGCGCGTCAGCTCCCGCTCTGCATCTTCATGACCAAAAGAGGGTTTTAGCCATGTGTAGACCAGCATAATGGCTAGTAGGCCAATCACCAACGGGCGTACCCATTCCAATGGCAAAAAATGCAAAGACCGTGCGCCCAGATAAGAGCCAACAAAAGCCGATCCGGCCGTGGGTAATAAGATATTCCAAGGCAATTTAACCCGCCGCGCATAGCGCACAGCCGCGGATGCCGTACCCATCATCGAAGCTAATTTATTAGTACCAAAAAGTGCAGCTGGAATTTCACGCGGCAAGATCGCAAATAGGCCAGGAATCATCACAAGGCCACCACCGCCTACGGCAGCGTCGATTAAACCGGCAGTAAACGCGAGCGGAAGCAAAAGAATTAAATCAGTAAGCATAGAAACTCGCAGATGCAGATGGAGGGTCATTATCAAGCAAGCCTCTGATAAGTAACAGAGGCAGATTTCTTTAACATCTGCCATAACAGGCAAAAAAATAGAGCACAGATGTGCTCTATTTTTTTGAGTGGGCAGCAAACAATACGATGTACTTCATGTAGGGCGGGTACAACCCCATACGCGCTAACCAAAGTCAAAAGCCTTTTTTATTAGTGCCTTCGGCACGTTAATTTAGGTGCGGGCGTCCCGCTGGACCTTCCTTTCTTGCGCGG
>JBDKJX010000076.1:0-14868 GCA_039796405.1 Pseudomonadota bacterium | reverse complement strand
ATTCAGCAAGGTGTTCAATGACCATGCGAACTGCTCGTTCACGGACTTCGGGGGAAAAGTGAGTTGATTTCTTCATGGCGCCATTCTCTCAAGAATTGGAGCCTCCGCGAAACCCGGTGCGATTCATAAAGGTATCTCGACGAGGTCCTATATCTTTGGCCGAGCGTTATGCGAGTCGTGAAGGATTTTTACCCCCCCCATTTTTTATGCCGTTGCAATGTGCAGCGTTACACGCTACACTAATCATCATTCACTTCTCAATAAGCCGAGACACCCATGCTTCCAGCTAAAGATGCTCTACATCCAGGACTACGAATCAAGGCCGAAGTCATCCCGACTGGAATGTCAGTCACCCAGGCAGCAAAACTCATAGGTGTAGGCCGCCCAGCTTTGTCAAACTTGCTTAATGGTAAAGCAGCTTTGTCCGCTGAAATGGCTACACGCCTGGAAAAGGCCTTTCAGTACCCGCTCAAAGACCTTATGGAGATGCAAGCACGGTACGAGAGCGCACTAGCCGAGCAAAAGGAAGCACCTGCCGATACCAAGGCTTATGTACCACCGTTCTTAGCGATCAAGGCAAACAATATTGAAGCTTGGGTATTGCCCAACAATATTCAGGCGCGCACCCGCTTTGCTGTTTTCTTACGCACACTGGTGCATTCGACAGGTCGCGGTCTTATAAAAGTGGATTTTCCTGGCAATGACGATGCTGAGCGCCCGGGATGGGACGGTTTCGTAGAAACGGCCGAAGGGACTCCTTGGATACCTTTCGGGCGCTCCGGTTGGGAGTTTGGTACAAACAAGGACCCAAAGACGAAGGCTGATGGCGACTTCGATAAAAGTGTAAAAGCGTACAACGAGAATGGGCGTGAGCGTGAGGAGATGACGTTTGTTTTCGTTACGCCGCGTCGCTGGGCAGGGAAGGCTGCTTGGATTGCAGCCAAAACAGCGTTGAAACTTTGGAAGGATGTTCGCGCTTACGATGCGAGTGATCTTGAGCAATGGCTAGAACAGTCCCTGTCAGGGCAAGCCTGGTTCGCCAACGAGACGCACATCCCCGCGCAGCACGTCCGCTCGCTCGACAAATGCTGGGCAGACTGGGCCAGTGTCTCGACGCCGCCGTTGAACGGCAATCTATTTAGCTCCGCTATCGAGGCGGCTAAGCGTCTTGTGTCTTCTCGACTATCTAAACCAGTAGAGGGGCCGATTCTGATTAAGGCTGACTCTACCGAAGAGGCCCTTGCCTTCCTTTCCCAGTTGCTCAGTAGGAGCGGCGGCGAGGAACTGGCCTTATACCGTGACCGTGTTCTGGTCTTCGACGAGCCCAGTGTCTTGCCCCGATTGGCAGAGGGCGCACAGTCTTTCATTCCCGTCGCATTCACGCGAGAGGTCGAACGTGAACTCGCCCCCTACGCCAAGTCGATGCATTCGTTCGTCATTTACCCACGTAACGCGTCGATCACCAACCCAGATATCGTTCTTGAGCCATCAAACTATGAAGCCTTCACCAAGGCACTTGAAGAGATGGGCAAAAGCCGAGATGAGGCCTCACGACTTGCGGATGATTCCGGTCGGTCGCTGACAGTACTGCGCCGTCAGCTTTCGACAGTACACGCAATGCGAACCCCTGAATGGGCAGCAGATAACCAGACGGCAGCGAAGCTTGTCCCATTCCTACTTGTGGGAGCATGGAACATTCAGAACGAGACGGATAAGATTGGACTTTCTCTTTTGGCTGAAGGCCGTTCCTATGACAATCTTGAGAAAGAATGCCAAAACCTTGCACAATTGAACGATGCACCAATCTGGTCTGTCGGCAAATTTAGAGGGGTGATTTCGAAGATAGATCTGCTTCATGCCATTGTTGGCGCCGTAACACCAGAGGACCTTGATCGCTACTTTACAATGGCACGCATGGTTCTTGGAGAGGATGATCCAGCCCTTGATCTGGCCGAAGATCAGCGCTGGGCAGCCTCCGTTCATGGCAAGACGCGTGAATTTTCCAGCGTATTCCGGGAAGGTATTTCTGAAACGCTAGTTTTACTAGCTGTTCGTGGTGAGCAGTTGTTCAAGAGCCGCCTCGGCATCGATACCGAACTTATCGTGGCAAGCGTAGTACGCGACTTGCTTCCGACGCCGTTGACGACTCGGGTTTTGGAAGCCAATGACCATGACCTTCCTACCTATGCGGAAGCGGCTCCCGATGAGTTTCTCTCAATTATCGAGCGTGATTTGAAATCAGATGCTCCGGCTGTTTTGGGGCTGCTACAACCTGTGAGTTCGGCTGTGTTTGGCAGTAGTCCTAAACGTACTGGGCTGCTGTGGGCATTAGAGGGGTTGTCATGGAGCCCTGCCACATTACCTAGAGCCACTTACATTCTGGCACGGCTTGCACAAGTCGAAATTAACGATAACTGGTCCAACAAGCCAATTAACTCGCTGGCATCCATCTTTCGTGCTTGGATGCCACAAACGGCGGCTTCCCATGATCAGCGTGTGGATTTAATGAAGGGGTTGGCCCAGAGATTTCCCGACATTGCCTGGAAAATCTGCATCAGGCAATTCGGAAATCATCACCAGATCGGCGACTATAGTCACAAGCCGCGCTGGCGCCCTGATGGTTATGGGTTCGGCGAGCCATTTCCGACCCTTGAGCCTATCATCGCTTTCGTTCACGAGATGGTCGAGATGGCATTGACCTGGAAAGAACATTCGCTAGAAATGTTTAGCGATCTTGTTGAGCGACTTCATGACCTGAACGACGAAGACCAGAATCGTGTCTGGGCTCTAATCGAGAACTGGGCGAAGACTAAAGCCAGTGACGCCGACAAAGCCAATATGCGCGAGAAGATCCGAGTCTCGACTCTTTCGCAACGAGCAGCTAGACGCGCAAAGATGAGCGGTAAGACAACGGGCCTAGCGACTGCAGGTGAGGTTGCCTATGCCGCGCTTGAACCAGTCGACCTTCTAAATAAGTATGCTTGGATGTTCCGCGATGGATGGGTTGACGAGTCTGCTGATGAGATTTGGGGTGGCGATGAAGTCGACTTCAACCAGCGTGAGGAGCGCAATAACAGTCTAAGGGCTGATGCGTTACGAGAAATTCTCAAGCACCGAGGTCTTGCGGGGATTCTTGAACTGTCAGAGCGCGGGAACGCGTCATGGGCGATCGGCGCTCTCATGGCCAGCTCCGTGCTGTCCGAACAAGAACTACAAAGCTTCTTGCTGCTCGCGCTTGAGCCAATCCTTGCAGGTAAAGAAGCGACGCATTCTTACAAAAATCTTATCAGTGGTGCAATACGCGCTGTGGTCAACAATGAAAAACGTGAAGCGATGTTTAAAAGCATCACTGCGAGTCTGCCTGAAGAAGAAACGCTGCAACTGTTTACCCTCGCACCATTTGGCAAGAGCACCTGGAAATGGGTCGATACCCTCAGCGTGGCGGCACAGACTAAGTATTGGAGCGCCATAACCCCAGACTGGCTTCGTGACAACGAAGCCGAGAATAACGAAGCAATCGAAAGGTTATTGAAGGCCAAACGCCCCCGCGCAGCATTCTCTTGCGTCAAGTATCACCCAGAAAAAATCGATGCGCAGCTCTTGTTTCGCCTGTTGTCTGAAATGGCACAAGGTGGCAATGATCAAACAGACCAGTATCCACTAGAGCACTATCACGTTGAGAAGGCATTCAACCACTTGAGCGGTATCTCAGTGCTAACGCTTGACCAAATGGCCGGTTTGGAGTTTGCATATATTGATGCTCTTGCACGCCCTTGGTCACGCCGAGAAAGCTATGGAATCCCAAATCTTGAGCGCTACGTTGAGGCACACCCTGAGCTCTTCGTTCAAGCGGTCACTTGGGCATACACGCGTAATGACGGTGCAGCCGATCCAGTAGAGTTTCAGGTGCCACCTGAGCACATCAAAACTAGGGCAGAGCGTGGCTACAAACTGTTGGAAGCAATTGAGCGGATCCCTGGGCACAATGAGCTTGAAGAATTGAAAGTGGAGTACCTTGATCAGTGGGTTACGACCGTTCGTAATTCGTGTGCCAAATTAGGTCGTGCCGATATTGCAGATAGCTGCATTGGGAAGTTGCTGTCGCATGCTTCGGCAGGCGAGGATGGTGTCTGGCCATGTGAGCCGGTACGGGATGTAATAGAGGATATCCAGTCAGAGTCCATGATGGGGGGGGCCCATACCGGTGTTTACAACTCTCGAGGTGTTCACTGGCGCGGTGAGGGCGGCAACCAAGAACGAGAACTAGCGGAGAAGTACCGTAAGTGGGGCCAGGCGCTTCAGGTATCTCACCCGTTTGTCGCTTCAAAGCTTCTTATGGCCTTGGCGAAAACATACGATCACGAAGCGAGCCACCATGATACAGAAGCTGGGATTAGGCGCCGTTTGCGCTGAGCAGAGTACTGGGCAATATGACAAGCAATCGTTCGACTCCTCCTTGACCCCAGCAAGGTCAGCTACAGGCTGAATTTCCGACAATCAGAGCAACGAACTTCAACTTCCAGCATTTGATAAAAACCCCCTTCGTGATATTGAATACGAAGGGGGTTTTTTATTGAGTGAATATTATTACAAATATTTGCGGGACTTATTTTTTTAAACACGAAATTCCAACACGGTCACTGAATGACAAACTATGTGTCGTTCAATGAAAGACTATCTGTCGTTTTGGAAGAACTATGTGTCGTTCGACGATTAAATAAACCTCAATCCCAGCTCAACGCCCCACCAGTCTGATACTCAGTAACCCTCGTTTCAAAGAAATTCTTCTCTTTCTTCAAATCAATCATCTCGCTCATCCATGGGAATGGATTAGTCACTCCCGGGAACATTGGCTCTAAGCCAATTTGTTGCAAACGGCGGTTGGCGATAAAGCGTAGATATTCTTTGAATTGCGATGCATTCAAGCCAAGCACGCCGCGGGGCATGGTGTCTTCGGCGTAGGCGTATTCCAGCTCTACGCCGCGCTTGAATAGGCCGTAAATTTCGGCTTTGAATTCTTCAGTCCAAAGCTGTGGGTTTTCCATTTTAATGGTGTTGATCAGATCAATACCAAAATTACAGTGCATGGATTCATCACGCAGGATGTATTGGTATTGCTCGGCAGCGCCAGTCATTTTGTTCTGGCGGCCCAACGCCAGAATTTGCACAAAGCCCACATAGAAGAACAAGCCTTCCATAATGCAGGCGAACACGATAATGGAGCGCAGCAATTGCTGATCTGTTTCAAGCGTGCCAGTTTTAAAGCTTGGGTCGGTCAGGATATTAATAAATGGAATCAGGAATTCATCTTTATCGCGGATCGAGGCCACTTCGTTATAGGCATTAAAGACTTCGCCCTCGTCCAAGCCCAAAGACTCAACGATATATTGATAGGCGTGAGTGTGGATGGCTTCGTCGAAAGCTTGGCGCAGTAAAAACTGACGGCATTCTGGCGAGGTGATTTGGCGGTAAGTGCCCAAAACGATGTTATTAGCCGCAAGGCTGTCCGCGGTAACAAAGAAACCCAGATTGCGTTTGACCAAACGGCGCTCGTCATCGGTCAGGCCGTTCGGGCTTTTCCACAGCTCAATATCGCGCTGCATGTTTACTTCTTGCGGCATCCAGTGGTTTGCACACTGCGCCAAGTATTTTTCCCAAGCCCATTTGTGCTTAAACGGCACCAGCTGATTCACGTCGGTGGTGCCGTTAATTACGCGCTTATCTGAAGCATTGACGCGTTTAGCGGTAGCGGTAGCGGCATCCAGATTGATGGCAGCGGCTGGGGTCGTGATTTCGTCGTCAAAATTAAGCATATTAAGTCCTGTATTTCCGTACTAATGTTGATGCTTACTGAGCTGTATTACTCAGTAAGTGTGTTTGAATATTGGATAAATCTTGAATGCCGTACTGCTGGCCCAGCGCGTAAAAATCACGCACATGTTGATCGCTCAGCTTAAGGCTAGATTGAAAGCTCAGCGCAAGATGCACTTCACCGAGGTAAACCACCTCCCCCGCCTTTACCGTAAAACTTTTGCCCATAGGGAGTAGATCGTGGCGCTGCTGTGGCCAGCCGGCGGCAGTGTAAGACCAATCACCCACCGCTTGCTCAGCGGTGTATTCACCAGGAGCCAAAGCCAGCACATGTAATTTACCGATAGCGTTTTTAGCCGGTGCGGCAATGGTATCGGTTAGGATGCTGGCGTTTAAATCAACATTGCCTTTAGGGCCTTGTAAACGCAGCCAAGCAGAAGCGCCATCTTGATCAAAAGAATTAAGGGTTAACGAGACAATGGCATAAGCCTGCTCTGGCGGAGGGCTCAGCTTGCCTTGCACCACCGCAATCGGTGCCACCGCACAGCCATTTAATAGCAGCGCAAAGCTCAGTAACAAACCTTTAAACATATGACAACCTTTTAATGTAATAAGCGGGTGGCAATCTGGCTTGTATCTTGCACACCCCATTGCTTAAGTTGATAAAAATCACGCGTGGATTGATCGCTATACGCCAATGTTGAAGCAAAATTAAGTTGGGCGCTGATCTCACCCAAATACAGCACTTCACCCGCAGCAACTTTGAAATGCCGATCCAGCTGAAAATGCGTTTGCCCACCCCGGCCATTCGCGCCTTTTGCAGCCCAATTACCCCAAGCTTGGCTCAACGTATAGCTGCCTGCGGCCAGCGGCATAACCCACAAGCGGCCGCGTACTTCACCAGCAGGGCCAACAATACTATCGCGGCTGATATCCGCCCTTAAGCTATGGCGGCTATTAGCCCCCAGCAGCTCAACTTGTAAATCTGCCTGATCTGGGGAGAGCGATTGCAGCGTTAAAGCCAGCACCACATAGCCCTGCCCTGCAGGTGGATGCAGGCGGCCATTTTCAATTTGCAAGGCGGGCTGCGCGCTACAAGCAGCTACTAAGGCACTCGCCACACCGGCCACGGCCTGCACACATCGTGATAGAAAACTCATTTGGCAATACACGCAATGCGTAATACTTCGGCACGCCAGCGCGCTTTATCGGCACCTGGCAACCAAGAGGCTTCAAAGCTGTGATTCACTAATTGCACCACTTCACTGGCAGATAAATCCATCGCGGCGCGGCAAGCTAATAAATTAGCGTTGAGATAGCCGCCAAAATACGCTGGATCGTCAGAATTCACCATCGCGCACAGCCCTGCTGCCAACAAATTACGCAAATTATGTTTGGATAGATCATCCACCACGCAGAGCTTTAAATTGGAAAGCGGGCAAACGGTGAGCGGAATACGCTCGGTGGCTAGGCGCACCACAAGGGTGGCATCGTCAGTGCAGCGCACGCCGTGATCAATCCGCCGCGCACCCAGCACATCAAGTGCTTCGGTGATATAGGCAGCAGGACCTTCTTCACCAGCATGGGCCACGGCGGGCAGACCTAGATCACGGCAACGCTTAAATAATTTTTGGAATTTGGCTGGCGGATGGCCCAGCTCGCTGGAATCCAGCCCCACGCCATCAATCAACGCCAGATAAGGCAACGCGGCCTCAAGGGTGGTTTTGCCTTCTACTTCGGAAAGATGACGTAAAAAGCACAAAATCAGCTTAGAGCTAATCCCCAGCTTATCGGTGGCATCGTTTAAAGCACGGGTAATACCGCGAATCACCGTGCCAATATCAATGCCGCGCGCAGTATGCGTTTGCGGATCAAAAAAGATCTCGGTATGCACAATATGATCGCTGTAAGCGCGCTCGCAATAAGCCCAAGTCAGGTCGTAAAAATCTTCTTCAGTAACCAGCACGCTGGCACCGGCGTAATACAGATCGAGAAAGGATTGCAGATTATCAAAGGAATACGCAGCACGAACTTCTTCTACATTGGCGTAAGGCAGGGTAATGCCATTTTTTTGCGCCAGCTCGAACATCATTTCAGGCTCTAAAGTGCCTTCGATATGCAGATGCAGCTCGGTTTTAGGTAAAGCGAGGATCAGTTGATCGACAGGGTGCAGGGCTTCGGTCATTTGACTCTCAAGGTTTATGTGCCTACGGCACGGTCATTTTGGTGCGGGAATCCCCCGCGTGGGCCTTACTTTCTTGCTTCGCCAAGAAAGTAAGCAAAGAAGGCGACCCCTAAAACACGAAATCCCCTCGTTGCGGACAATCGAAGCGGCGTCAATTCAACTCGCTTCGCTCAAACACGAATTGACGACTACCCCGCCCCGCTTGTTCCTCACTCGGCGTGTTTTCAGGGGATTCTTAGCCCAGAGCAACGATCAGTGAACTGAAAAAGAGCAGCTATGCGCGAATGAAAAAGAAGTTTTCCATCACGACACTCGTCACCATCCACATAATAATCACGCCATGCCTGATCAAAATCACGCTGCTTTTTAGCAGGAACAAAAAACCGAAAAGTTTCAACCGCAATGCCTTACAAATGCTGTTTCTAGCTCTCGCTGAATAGCAATACCTGACGTTGTACTTGGTAAGCGCATAAAAGCAATTTCAGGAGAAAACGTGGCTCTAAACTCATTACAAGCTTTTAGCCACTCAATATCCCGAGATATGCGCAAAGAAAACTTATAAGTAGCAAAAGCCCCAATCACAGCCCCTAGGACTGTAAATCCCCCAGCAATCACAGCATCCATAACTTTTACGTTCTCCATGCCATGCCCTCCCAAAAAATTAGGCTGGGTAATCACTGAATGACATAAACACCCACCCAGCAACTCACCCGCCCTACATTTTTACTGGCAGCTTTCGCACTCTGGGTTATCAATCGAGCAGAATTTCATATCTGTTGCAGGTAATTCTGCGTCGATTGCGGCCATGGTTGGCGCGGAGCTGATCGAGTTAGCGCCAGCGGCGGAGGTTTGGGTATATCCCCCATCGATCGCTACTGCATTCAACTCACCACCGCTACCGGTGGATTTTTCTGCTGCTGTGGCGGCCATGGTGCGTAGGTAGTAAGTGGTTTTCAGGCCACGCAACCATGCAAATTTGTACAGCTCGTCTAATTTTTTGCCTGATGCGCCAGCAAGATAGAGATTGAGCGATTGGCCTTGGTCGATCCACTTTTGGCGGCGCGATGCGCATTCAACCAGCCAGTTTGGATCCACTTCAAACGCCGTGGCGTACAAGTCACGCAAGTCTTGCGGAATGCGTTCTACTTTAGATACCGAGCCGTCAAAGAATTTCAGGTCTGAGATCATCACTTCATCCCACAGACCACGCGCTTTTAGATCACGCACTAGGTATTCATTCACCACGGTAAATTCGCCCGACAGGTTCGATTTTACGAACAAGTTTTGGTAGGTTGGCTCGATACACGCCGATACGCCGATGATGTTGGCAATGGTGGCTGTTGGTGCAATGGCCAAGCAGTTTGAATTGCGCATGCCGTGGGTGCGAACGCGTTCACGCAGCTGTGTCCAATCTAAGCGTGAGCTGGTATCCATTTCTAGATAGCCACCGCGCTCTTCTGCCAGCAATTTAATTGAATCTTGTGGCAATACACCGCGATCCCACAGGCTGCCTTTGTAGCTAGGATAAGTGCCGCGCTCTTGTGCCAGCTCGGTGGATGCCCAGTAAGCGTGGTAAGCCACGGTTTCCATCGATAGATCGGCAAACTCAACCGCTGCATCCGAGCCGTAAGGCAGGCGCAACATATGTAAGCAATCTTGGAAGCCCATAATGCCCATACCTACCGGGCGATGCTTCAAGTTAGATTCACGCGCTTTACGCACTGGGTAGAAGTTAATGTCGATCACGTTATCCAGCATGCGCATCGCGGTGTTGATGGTGCGCGCCAGTTTATTGGTATCGAGTTCGCCATTCTTGATGTGGTTCACCAAGTTGACCGAGCCCAAATTACATACCGCAATTTCGTTCTCGTTGGTGTTCAGGGTGATTTCTGTACATAGATTCGAGCTATGCACCACGCCTACGTGTTGCTGCGGGCTGCGAATATTGCAAGGATCTTTAAAGGTAATCCAAGGATGGCCTGTTTCAAACAGCATAGAAAGCATCTTGCGCCATAAGCCCAGCGCAGGAATCTTCTTGGCGATTTTCATTTCGCCACGGGCGGCTTTTGCTTCATAAGCCACGTAAGCTTTTTCAAAATCTTTACCAAACTTGTCGTGTAAATCAGGCGCTTCGGATGGGCTAAATAAAGTCCACTCGCCGCCCTGCATCACGCGCTTCATAAATAAATCAGGGATCCAATTAGCGGTATTCATATCGTGCGTGCGGCGACGGTCGTCACCAGTGTTCTTACGCATTTCGAGGAATTCTTCGATATCTGCGTGCCAAGTTTCAAGGTAAGCGCACACCGCACCCTTACGCTTGCCGCCTTGGTTAACTGCTACGGCGGTGTCATTCACCACTTTCAGGAAAGGCACAATCCCTTGCGACTTGCCGTTGGTGCCCTTGATATGGCTACCTAGGGAGCGCACAGGTGTCCAATCGTTACCCAAACCACCGGCGTATTTAGACAGCAGCGCGTTTTCTTTGAGCGCTTCGTAAATGCCTTCCAAATCATCGGATACGGTGGTGAGGTAGCAGCTAGAAAGCTGGCTGCGACGGCTACCGGCGTTAAATAGCGTAGGGGTGGAGCTCATAAAGTCAAAGCTAGACAAGACGTTGTAGAACTCGATCGCACGCTCTTCGCGGTTGATTTCATTCATCGCCAAGCCCATCGCCACGCGCATAAAGAAGCTTTGTGGCAGCTCGATGCGGCTGTCTTCGATATGCAGGAAATAGCGGTCATACAGGGTTTGCAGGCCAAGATAGCCAAATTGGTAATCACGGTTATGATCCAGCGCCGCGCCCAATTTTGCTAAATCATATTGAGCCAGATTTTCGTCCAGCAGCTCCGCATCAATACCGCGCTTAATAAACTGCGGGAAGTAGCTAATGTAGCGATCAGCCATTTCTTCGTGGCTCACCTCTTTGCTCAATACTTCTGAGCGCAGATTATTTAACAAGAGACGAGCGGTAACAAAGCTATACGCAGGGTCTTTTTCAATCAGCTGACGCGACGACATAATCAAAGCGCGGCGAACTTCTTCTGCCGGTACGCCGTCGTACACGTTTTTTAAAGTTTCAGCCAAAATGGCGGCTTGATCGGTGGTGCTTTCCAAGCCCTTGCAGCAAGAGGCGATCAGCGCTTTTAACTGCGCCAAATCCAGCGGACGGCTGCTGCCATCGGCGTAAAGCACATTAATGGCGTGGTGATGCTCTGGCTCAAAGCGTGCATGACGCTCTTTGCTGCGCTCTTCACGATACAAAACATAAGCGCGAGCTACATCGTGCTCACCGGCACGCATCAGCGCTAGCTCAACTTGATCTTGGATATCTTCAATATGAATCGCGCCGCCCTCTGGCTTACGACGCATCAGCGCCGATACAACGGATTCAGTCAGCAAGATGGCTTTTTGACGTACAGCGGCACTGGACGCAACATCGCTACCGAGCACAGCGATAAAGGTTTTGGTCACTGCTACAGTGATTTTGTTCGGTGCAAAGGGCACCACCGATCCATCACGGCGAATGGTTTTGTAATCGGCATAGCTGCTGTGATTTTGAGCAGTATTAACGCTATCGGTCATAGGGCTCTCATTAATGTAGTGGGCAGGCAAGGCGGCTGCGTCTTGCTGTGGATAATTCTGTGGATTTCTTGTGGAGAAACACTATATGTAGTGTTCTTCAAGAAGAGTTAACACAAATACTAGTGTCTTTGAGCAAGTTAGGCAAGCAGATGACAAAGGAGAAAATGTACAGCTCGCCAGAGCAAAAAGGCCGTTCCAGTAAAGCCGTGTATTTGTGATGGTTTGACCGCGTTTGTTAAAAAATACCTACTGCAAAATAAGCCTCATTCCACTATTGTGTGCAGGTTAAAAACAACACATTGCCGCAGCAAGCTCAGCACAAACATCTCTCGTTGCCGATTGCCTAATAAACAATCATCCGGTGTTTCAAAGCCGCACTAAATTGCACAAAATTCAGCCCGCCCAGCTCATTTTTTCTGCTGTAGGCCTTGCCTTTTTCTAGGACGATTCGTTCTAATGTACCTTGTATTTAATTTGAATATATAAGAATATGATTACGTAGTTTACGTTAGTTAAATGACCGTTTGACTCCCATAGAATGAGCGAATCTCAGGCCTGCAGTATCCCGCCCTCAGCCAGCTCTCGTTTTATTTTTAGGATCCTCTTCTATCGTGCCTTCTTCTCTAAAACGTAAAAAATCAAGCACTGCTTTTCAAAATATTAAATTCTTCAGCAAAAAAACAATCAGCCTCAGTGTGCTGCTCGCCGTTAGCGCGTGTGGCGGAGGAGGGGGCTCTTCTGAGCCAGGCTCCACCAGCACGGTTGCCACCACAGCCTCTCCGCCTGTAGTCAGCATCCTGCCACCTGCAACAGCCTTTACCATTGAAAACATTAGCCCGCTAGAAGCCAGCGAGAACGAGAAACTAACTGTAACGGGCCAGGGGTTTATCGGCATCAAACAGGTTATGCTAGGCGGCGTGGCACTCAGCTTTACGCTTATTTCAGACCAGCAAATAGAAGTCATGCTTAATGACGCGGCACAATCTGGCGAGCTAGAGCTGCACAAAGACAACAGCAGCGTGCAGGCAAGGCAAAGAATCCTCATCGCAGAGCCACGCGTATCTGAGCCTTTTGACACAGAATTCAATACGGGTGAAACCCTGATTTTGCGCGGTAGCCAACTCAACCAGCTCAAAAACGTGCACTTAGGCGGGGTCATACTACCGATTGTTAGTCAGTCGGCCACTGAACTTTCTATCAATATTCCTGATACGGCCCGTTCAGGCTTTTTGACCTTAGAGGATAAACGAGGCCGGCAGCAGACCTTGTCACAAAGTATACGAATCTGGCGGCCCGTGGCCGACCCTAAGCTGAGCCCTGCCTTTGGCTTGCCAGGGGAAACCATCACCCTCATTGGCCAAGGCATTGATCAAGTTGAGCAGCTGTTATTTAGTCCTAACCAACGTGCCAAGATCAAAAGCCGCTCAGAAGACCACCTTGAAGTAGAAATCCCTAAAAATGCCATCAGCGGCCCGCTGACCTTTGCCTGGGGTAAAAAAACACTAAGTAGCCAAGCGCGCTTTGAACTTGCCCCACAAATCAGCGCGACGGGCATGCACCCACTTGGCGGGCCAGCCAATACACTGATTACGATTAGCGGCAGCGGGCTGAATGCGGTTAGCAGCGCCAGTATTGGTGTAATCAATGCGCCGCTAGTCAGCAAAACAAGTAGCAGTATTACGCTGCTAACGCCAGCCAACGGCGAAGGCGAGGTGATTTTAAAAGGCAGTATGCAGCAGCTGGTTTCCGCCGGAAAATTTACATTAGATAAGCCCGGTGCGCCACCAACCACACCAAAAGCCACGATTGAACTAGAAAGTATCGCTTTGGTACAAAATTACTCGCAGCTTGCTGGCGCACAGTATCAGCGCTTGGTGCAAGGTAAGCCTGCCATCGTACGGGCGAATATCTCCAGCAGAAGCAGTAAACTCGCCAGCCCACGGGTCTGGCTAAGTGCCACGATCAATGGCGTGCTGCAAGGCGAACCCATCGCCATGACTGGGCCTGCCACTGTACCGGCCTCTGTATCACAGGCTACGCTTGAGCAAAGCTTTAATGCCCGCCTGCCAGAGCAATGGATTAAGCCGGGCCTAACGCTACAGATTAAGGCAGATGAAGAGCAACAAGTCAGCAGCGGTGCCAGCAAAACCATCACTCCTGTAGTAGGCAAACCAAGCAATATGGATTTGGTGCTTGTGCCACTGCAATTCGATAACAATGACCTCGGTATGCCTATCGAAGCACAAGCGCCTACTACTGCCGCTGTGCGTCAAATGCTTAACCAGTTTTTCCCGCTGGCCGACAGTACAATCAACGTCACCATCCGTAGCGCTTATCGAGTGCGCTCTGTCTCGTCAACACAGAATATGAACCTCATTGATAGCAATAAATTGACAGGCTGGGAGCATGTGCTGACCGAGTTAGAACGATTGCGGGTTCAAGAAGGCAATGCCCGTCATTACTACGGCCTAGTACCAGACCCAAATTTTAAAGGCGGCACTTCAGGGATCGGCTATATGAATACAACTACACCCAACCACTCCGCCATTGGCCTTGATGCTCATCTCGACAAAGACCTCGGCACCATGAGGCACGAGCTGGGGCATAATCTGAGCCTAAATCATGCACCATGCGGCATAAAGATAGAGGAAGGCGAAGAGAAAACAGACCCTGACTTCCCCTATAAGGGCGGTACAATCGGCAATACGCTGCCTTACGATCCGGAAACCAAGACCCTGCTGACACTAGATAAAAATCATAACAGCGATATAATGAGCTATTGCGCTGGGCGGCGCTGGTTCTCTGATTACAACTACCGCAAAATTCAGGACTATCTGGAACAGCGTAATTACGATCAGCCTAAGCTTGCGGGTTTCTCCATGCCTATGAGTCTGATGGATATTTCTGGGCGTATTTCGGCTGGTGGTGCAAGCATTCATCCAGTTTCACTGCGTAGCGGTACTGCCCCTGAAGGCTCCAAAGGTGAGTATGAATTGCATATTGTTTCTGCCAGCGGCAAAACCATTATCCAGCCCTTTAGCCCCATAGAAGTAGCGGATACGCCTCAAGCCGAGCAGCATTTCTTTGTAAGCATCCCTAAAGTTAATTCAATTATTGCAATTGAGGTCTGGCGTAAGGGCAAGCAGCTAGGCAGCAACAAGCAGCAACAAGCAGCTAGGCAGCAACAAACTGCAAAACAAGCTGCAAAGCAGTGCGGAAAAGGGAGTGGGAGTAGGCACGACCAATGGTGCGCAGTTGCAATGGCAAGAAAGCGCTGGAAAACTGCA
>JBDKJX010000075.1:0-15182 GCA_039796405.1 Pseudomonadota bacterium | reverse complement strand
CCCGCTTGTTCCTCGCTTCGGCGTGCTTCAGGGGGATTTAAGCCCCATGCCGAGAGCGTGGGCATTGTGTTTTTTCGGTGTCCGCTAATGAAAAAACGATTTGGTTAGCGCACATGGGGTGAAACCCGCCATTTTACGTAGCATTTCAGGCCAAAATTTGGCGGGTTTCATCCGCCCTAAAATGATGCAATGCGTACTCTACGGATGGAGATGCAAAAACCCAAACGAAAAACACAGAGAACACAGAGTTTCACGGAGAAAACCCAAACCCACTTTTACTTGGTTTTCTCCCTGTTCTCCTCGCCTTTCTCCTCGCCTTTCTCCGTGTCCTCTGTGTCTACAGATTTATGGTTTTAACCCTTACGTTCAACCTGGCTTACATCACGCACGGCTCCAGTGTGGGCGGAGGTTGTTATGGCGGCGTAGGCTCTGAGCGCGGGTGAGATATAGCGTTGGCGATCAACAGGTTTCCACGCGTTTTTGCCACGGGCTTCCATTTCTACTCGGCGCTCTTCCAGCGTTGCGTCATCGACGCTAAGGCGGATGCTGCGTTGTGGGATGTCGATTTCGATGGTGTCGCCCTCGTGCACGAGGCCAATCAAGCCGCCATCGGCCGCTTCTGGGCTGACGTGGCCAATCGATAAGCCGGAAGTGCCGCCAGAGAAGCGCCCATCGGTCAGCAGCGCACACGCTTTACCCAAGCCTTTGGATTTTAAATAGCTGGTTGGGTAGAGCATTTCTTGCATGCCGGGGCCGCCTTTCGGGCCTTCGTAGCGAATCACCACGATATCGCCAGCTACAATTTGATCGGCCAGAATGCAGGCAACCGCATCGTCTTGCGATTCAAACACACGGGCGCGGCCGGTGTATTTAAGGATGGAATCATCCACACCCGCTGTTTTAACAATACAGCCAAGCGGCGCGATATTGCCGGATAACACGGCAAGGCCACCGTCGGTGCTGTAAGCGTACTGTTTGCTACGGATGCAGCCATTTTCACGGTCTAGATCCAGCTCTGGCCAGCGCATTGATTGGCTAAATGCGATGGTCGTCGCCACCCCGCCCGGTGCTGCGCTAAAGAAGCGATGCGCTTCGCTGTCTCTATCATTGACGCTAATATCCCACTTCGCCAGCGCTTCACCCATGGTCGGCGCATGCACGGTTTTAGCATCACCATGGATCAAGCCAGCGCGGTTTAGCTCGCCCAATAGCGCCATCACACCACCGGCGCGGTGCACGTCTTCCATATGATATTTTTGCGTAGCGGGTGCTACTTTTGCCAAGCACGGCACGCCACGGGAAACGCGGTCGATATCTTGCATGGTGAAATCGACTTCAGCCTCAAACGCGGCAGCCAGCAGGTGCAAGACGGTATTGGTCGAGCCGCCCATCGCCACATCTAAGCTCATGGCGTTTTCAAATGCGGCCTTGGTGGCAATGCTGCGCGGCAAGACCGAATCATCATCTTGCTCGTAATAGCGCTTGGCGATTTCAACAATGGTGCGACCCGCTTGCAAGAATAATTGCTTGCGATCGCCGTGCGTGGCCAACATCGAGCCATTGCCCGGCAAGGACAAGCCCAAAGCTTCGGTTAAGCAATTCATTGAGTTGGCGGTAAACATGCCCGAGCAAGAGCCGCAAGTTGGGCAGGCAGAGCGCTCTACGGCGGCGACTTCTTCATCGCTCACACTGCTGTCCGCGGCTTCAACCATGGCATCGACCAGATCTAGCTTACGCACACCGCCTTTCCAATCGACCTTGCCCGCTTCCATCGGCCCGCCGGATACAAAAATCACCGGAATATTCAAGCGTAGCGCGGCCATCAACATGCCGGGAGTGATTTTGTCGCAATTGGAGATACACACAATCGCATCGGCACAATGCGCGTTGACCATATATTCAACCGAATCGGCGATCAGATCACGGCTGGGCAGGCTGTACAGCATGCCCGAATGCCCCATGGCAATGCCATCATCTACGGCAATGGTGTTGAATTCTTTGGCGATGCCGCCGGCTTTTTCAATTTCTCTGGCCACCAGCTGGCCTAAGTTATGCAGGTGAACGTGGCCAGGCACAAATTGGGTAAAAGAGTTGGCAATGGCAATAATCGGTTTATCAAAATCGCCATCTTTCATGCCAGTTGCACGCCACAGGGCGCGGGCACCAGCCATATTACGGCCATGCGTGGTAGTACGGGAGCGGTAGACGGGCATAATCATTCCTTGCTACGAGGTAAATCAATCAAGAAAAAGACTTCAAATATCTGAATAGCCGTATTTATAAAGAGCACATCAACCGCTTGGGTAAAAGCAGGAGGCTCAAAAAACGGCTGATCGACTCTGCGTAGTAAAAGTAATTTTGTCACTCCAACATGCAGGGCTGGCGGCCTAAAGGAAATATTCAGGCTAAGTACGGCTTAGTTACCCATTGTTTCGCGTTCTACGAATCAAATGTCAACATTGCCTAGCAGCCTGTCGGACTTAGACGGTCGAAGCGAAAAATCGCATGGTCGAGACCAGATTTTGCCGGATTTGCAGCACCAATAACGAGTTATTGGTCAAAAATTTGGTGAAATATGGGCCGATCAGGTGATTTTGCAGCCGATTGATGCTAAGTCCGACAGGCTGCTAGCGTATAATCGGCCCATTTTATCGGAAGGCTGGTTTGCATGCTAATTCATCCGCAATTTGACCCCATTGCCATCCATCTTGGCCCTGTGGGTATCCACTGGTATGGGCTGATGTATTTGATCGGTTTTATGCTGTTTTTGCTTCTGGGCCGCATGCGAGCCAAGCAATCCAACACATGGAAGCCAGAAGAGCTAGACGATCTTTTATTCTATGGCGTGCTAGGGGTGATTCTCGGTGGGCGGCTGGGTTATGTGCTGTTTTATAAGCCAGACTTTTACTTCTCGCACCCGCTGGATATTCTCAAAGTTTGGGAAGGCGGCATGGCGTTTCATGGCGGTTTCCTTGGCGTATTGGTGGCGATGTGGGTATTTGGGCGCAAAACCAGCCGTAGCTTCTTTCAAGTGACCGACTTTATTGCCCCACTGGTGCCGCTGGGCTTAGCCGCTGGCCGCTTAGGTAACTTTATTAATGGCGAGCTGTGGGGCCGTGTGACTTCGCCGGACATGCCGTTTGCGATGATTTTTCCGCAGGCGCACGACGGGCTGCCACGCCACCCTTCGCAGCTGTATCAGTTTGCATTAGAAGGCATCGTCTTATTTGCCTTGCTTTGGTTTTATTCAGCCAAACCACGCCGCACCGGCCAAGTTTCTGCACTATTTTTACTAGGCTATGGCTTATTCCGCTTTATCGCCGAATTCGCCCGCGAGCCCGATGATTTCCTCGGCTACTTAGCCCTGCACCTTTCGATGGGGCAATTGCTTAGCCTACCAATGATTCTGATTGGCGCGCATTTGTTTTGGTGGAGCAGCAAAAAATCACGTAATGCCTAAGCTTTTGTCGGGCGGGTGAAACCCGCCCGACACCACCGCTCACATCAAATATTCGAGAAAACCACCATGAAACTACGCTCCATCGCCCTTGTGGCATCTTTACTGGCTGCTGGCTTTTGCCAAGCTGAGGAAGTATTAAGAGTCTCAGCGATTCCTGATGAATCGCCTACTGAGTTACAACGCAAATTTTCCCCGCTAGGCAAATATCTGGAAGCTGAGCTGGGCATGAAAGTGCAGTTTGTGCCGGTAACGGATTACGCCGCCGTAGTAGAAGCCCTCGCTGGCAAGCGCATTGATTTGGCTTGGCTGGGCGGCTTTACCTTTGTACAAGCCAATAAACGCGGCAAGGTTACGCCGCTGGTGCAGCGTGAAGAAGACGCCCATTTCACCAGTAAATTGATTACCGCCCGCAGCGACATCAATAGCCTGAATGATCTAAAAGGCAAAACCTTTGCCTTTGGTTCGGCCTCCAGCACTTCTGGCCATTTAATGCCGCGCTACTTTATTGAGCAAAAAGGCATTGATCCTGATAAGGATTTCAAAGGCCTGCCAGCGTATTCAGGCACACACGATGCCACCGTGGCTTGGGTGGCTTCGGGCAAGGTCGACGCCGGTGCACTGAATGCTTCGGTTTGGGATAAATTGGTCGAGCAAAAGAAAGTTGACCCAAGCAAGGTACGCGTTTTCTACACCACGCCACCGTTCTTTGATTACAACTGGACAATCCGCTCTGATCTAGATGCTGGCATCGCTGCCAAGCTGAAAGCCGCTTTCTTAAAGCTAGATGCTAAAAACCCAGCGCATAAAGAAGTGCTCGATCTGCAACGCGCCAGCCGCTTTATCCCAACATCTGCAGAGAATTACAAAGCGATTGAAGAATCTGCAAAGAAAGTGGATTTAATTAAGTAAAAACCTAAGGTCTGTAGACACACACCGAACTTAAAAGCAGAGCACAGAGAAATCATAAATTGCCATTCGTAGGGCGGGTGAAGCACACCCTACGAATTTTGATGCGGTAGATAAAAGCCAGCTAAGCTTAAAGACGCTTTTCCTCCGTGTGCTCTGTGCTCCCCCCGATCTCTGTGTCTACAGATTTTTTACCCTTTAAAAAACATAAGCTCACCATGTTCCAACTGCAACAGCTCTCCCTCACGCTTGGCACTACTCGCGTATTAAATAACATCACGCTTGCCGCCGCTCAGAGCGAACAGATTGCGCTGATTGGGCCTTCTGGTGCGGGTAAGTCTTCTTTACTCAGGCTGCTGGGTACGCACCATGCACCCAATAGCGGCGAGCTGCGTTTATTAGATCAAAACCCGTGGCTGCTAGATCGCCGCCGTCTGCAGCAATTACGCAGCCGCATTGGTATGGCGTATCAAGCGCCGCCGTTGCCTGGCAAAAGCCGTGTGATTACCGCGATTGCTGCTGGGCGCTTAGGCCAACAATCCTTCTGGCAATCTTTATTGGCGCTGGCTTATCCGCAAGATATTGCAGGCATCAGCAGCGTATTAGCCAGCGTGGGCCTTGCGGATAAATTATTTGAATGTTGCGATACTTTATCCGGCGGGCAACTGCAAAGAGTGGGCTTGGCGCGAGTGCTCTATCAAGCCCCCGAGCTGCTACTGGCCGACGAGCCCGTTTCAGCGCTCGATCCTGTCCTTGCGAGCAAAACGCTTGCCTTGCTCACCCAAGCCGCAGCAGCGAATAAAGCCACCTTACTAACTAGCTTGCATTCGGTTGATCTTGCCCTGCAGTTTTTCCCAAGAATTATTGGCCTACGCCAAGGCACGGTGCAGTTTGATTTGCCTACAGATCAAGTCAGTAGCGAGCACTTAGCCACACTCTATGCAGGGGAAATCATTGACACTAGTCCGGTAGAGCAACACCCGCTTCCCCGAGGCGCAAGATGCTAGCCAGCCGTTTTAAAGACCCAGCCGCACCGCTGCGCTTGGGCATCACGCTGGCCGTGATTATATTATTTGCACCGGCCTTTCAGCTCAGCGGCGTTGAACCAAGTAAGCTGTGGGAAAACGGCACTTTAGACCATTTATTTATCTTTTTAGCGGGCTTTTTCCCGCCCGCCCATTCCGCCGATTTTCTACTCGAAATGGGCCTCGCCACCATTCAAACGCTGTGCGTTGCAACGGCAGGCTCTTTCCTCGCCATGCTGATTGGCATTCCCGCTGCGCTACTCTCCACCGAGGCGCTATCCATCCCCCTGCTCACCGCCGGAAGGCAGCGTATTGCCCGCTGGCTAGGAGTACCACTCTTACGTAGTGGCTTGCTGCTGTTACGCGGTGTGCCAGAAATTGTTTGGGCGCTGCTCTTTGTGCGTGCCTTTGGCCTAGGCTCTACAGCGGCGGTGCTGGCGATTGCTCTTGCATATGGCGGTATGCTGGGCAAAGTATATGCAGAGATTTTAGAATCTCAGCCCAAAGAGCCAGCCGCAGCCCTTGCTGCCAGCGGCGCATCCCGCTGGCAGATTTTTAGCCACGCGCTGTTACCACAAGCCTTTGCCGAGCTATTGTCATACTCAGTTTACCGCTGGGAATGCGCCATTCGTGCCTCGGCAGTGATGGGTTTTGTAGGCGCAGGCGGCTTAGGCCAACTGCTTGATACCTCCATCAAAATGATGAATGGCAGCGAAGTTGGTAGCCTCTTACTGGTGTTTTTACTGCTGGTCACCGGCACTGAAGCCATCAGCCAGGCCGCTCGCAAGATAGCGGATTATAAAAAACTACTGATCGCGGCGGCGGCAGCACTCATGTTTTCTGCCTACTGGCTATGGAGCGATTGGCAACAGGCCTTTAGCGCCAGTAGCAATTTACTAACCTACCTGTACGACTTTTTCCCAGTTGATTTAAGCGTCGCCCACCTGCAACTTGTAGCAAAAGGCGCAGTCGAAACACTAGCGATCTCGGCAGTGGGAACCTTACTGGCACTGCTTGGCGCGGCCGTACTGGCCCTGCCTGCCGCTGGCCGCTGGGGCGCTTTACCCAAGGCGATCACTCGCTTTGCACTTAATTTTTTGCGCGGAGTGCCGGATTTACTCTGGGCTGCAATCATGGTGTTGGCGGTTGGCCTAGGCCCTTTTGCAGGTACGCTGGCACTGGCACTGCATACTTGCGGCGTATTGGGCAGGCTGTTTACCGAAACACTGGAAAACGCCAACCCGCTACCCTATGACGCTTTAATTTGCAGTGGCAGCCGCCGCTTTAGCGCATTTTGCTATGCGCTGATGCCACAAGTATTTGCCCAATGGATTGCCTATACACTTTATCGCTGGGAAAACAATATCCGCATGGCTACGGTATTGGGCTTGGTGGGGGCTGGCGGCCTTGGGCAGCAGCTCTACTTCACGCTGTCTTTATTTCAGCAGCAGCAAGCCGCCACCATTATCATCGCCATGCTGATTTTATCTTGGCTGGTTGAGCAGCTCAGCCTGTTTTTACGACAAAAACTGAATTGATATGCAGGGTGGACACTACTCACGCAATCTGCCGCTATAGGCAAACTCGATGGCAAGCTAGCGCTTGTGCCCATCCCAAACCCATGAAGGAATATATGCCCGATCCCTCAGTATTAAACGCAGATATCATTTGGTGGATAGTCGCTTGGGCACTGATGATTTCAGGCCTAGTCGGCACACTGCTCCCCTTCTTGCCTTCTACACCATTTATTTTTGGTGGCATGCTACTGGCGGCTTATTTAGATCACTTTGCCCGTGTTGGCTATGGCTGGCTAACGGTGCTGGGCTTGCTGCTGCTGTTATCTATGGCGCTGGATTATATTGCAGGTGCTTTGGGGGCAAAAAAAGTGGGGGCCAGCCCGCAGGCCATTTGGGGGGCCTTGATCGGCGGTATCTTAGGTATTTTTGCGGGCATACCAGGGATGATTCTCGGCCCATTAATTGGGGCCGCGGTTGGGGAATTCTGGGCCAAGCAAGATGTGTTGCAGGCAGGCAAAGTGGGGATTGCCACCTTTATTGGCATGCTGGTGGGAGCCATCGCCAAAATCGCCATCGGGCTAGCGATGTTTGCCGTCTTTGCATTTGCTTGGTGGGTTTAAAAGTGATTCTAAATAATAATTTGCAATGCTAGCGACCAGCCGCTACAACCTTAAAGCTTAGCTATAAATTACAAAAAAATGTATATACAGTAATAAACCGGCGTATTTACCGTTTATCGGCAAGATACATATCATTAGACATCATTTACTTGCTTGAAAAATTTCAACAGCACAATCAATACACCTTAACAAAAATTATTTAATCCTTTAAGTAGATGATAAAAATTTACTCAAAAGAATAACTAAATAAATAAAATAGAAAAGTAAATTGAATGCTAATTACCCACATCAAATAAATGACTTTTCATTTTTTGAAGTAGAAAAGCAAACGGATAGGCGCAAAAAAATAAGCAACAGCTTCCATGTTGCACAGAAGAAGGGCTATTTCTGAGCGAGCGCCGGGAAGATACAGATCGACGCCTACCCGCACTCTCAAAACCAGCGCTTAGCTCTAAAGTATAAAGTTAACCCCAGCCCAATAAAGGCCATTAAGCCCAAGACCGCGTAGTAGCCAAAGTGCCAATGTAATTCCGGCATAATCTCAAAATTCATACCGTAAATCCCTGCAATTAAAGTAAGCGGCATAAATATGGTTGTGAGCACAGTGAGCCGGCGCATTTCTATATTCATACGGTTCGATTGCAAAGACATATAATTATCTTGCAGTGAGTTAATTAAATCCCGCAGGGCCTCGCCACTTTCAATCATCTGCACCACGTGATCGTAAACATCACGCAAATACAGCTGAGTTTCATCACGGAAAAAATCTGCCTCATCACGCTGTAAAGTATTCATCACTTCACGCAATGGCCATAAGCCACGTTTTACATATTGCATAGTGCGGCGCAAAGCTTGAATTTCTTGCAATTGAGCAGGGTTAGGGCCAGATGAGATTGCGTCGTCCAAATCCTCGCAGCGCTCGCTAATGGCTTCAAGCACAAGGAAATAACGATCGACCAGTTTATCCAGCAGGGTATACACCAAATAATCTGAGCCAAAGCGGCGTAATTGCGATTGGCTGGATTTCAGCCCTTCACGAATCTGATTAAAAGTGCCGCTCGGTTTTTCTTGGAAAGTCAGCACATAGTTTTTTCCCAAAACAATACTGACGTGCTCGCTACTGATTTCCCCTGCTTCACTGACACTCACCAAGCGTACACAAATAAACACATAGCCGTTAAATACCTCAACTTTCGGCCTTTGCTCGGTATTCAGGATGTCTTCTAGCACCAAGGGGTGTAAGCCAAAACGACGGCCTACCACCTTTAATAAATCAATATTGGCCAAACCATGCAAATTAAGCCAGAGCAAAGGATGCTGGGGCTGATAGCCCTGCCCTTCTTCTAAAGAAGTAAACAGCTTTTCATAAAACTCATCAGGGCCTTGGCCATATTCAATTAAGCTGGCTAAAGTTTGATCCGCAGCACGTGGGCCTACATATTGCATAGTCCCAGGTGCCATGCCTGCCTTACTTGCGGTCGGAACCGTTCTTAACTTACGACGAGTAGTTTCATGCCGATGTTTTGCCACGCGTTTACCTCCTCAGTCAGTGCATAGGCAGTCAGGGGATTAGCATCCAGCCAAGCGTGATCGACTTCTAATAAAAATTGCTTACTATTGGCTTCACAGCGCAACAGCGGTAATTCAATATCGGTGCGCGAGCGGCAAAAAATAGCCGCTAAGCGCAGCGCTAAAATCGCCGACCATTCAACTAAATCAATCACATTTTCATCCAGCTTACCTAAGCCACCACGGTGGGCTAATACTAATCTTGCGAGCAAAGCCTGTTCGCGCTTAGAAAAGCCCGGCATATCAGCGTGCAATAAAATATATGCAGAATGCTTGTGATAGCTGGCGTGCGCAATTGAGCGCCCTACTTCATGTAAACCTGCAGCCATATTTAAACGATGCGCACCTATCGCATCATCGGCCACCATTGCAGCGTAAAAGCGGCCAGCTAACTTAGCCACTCTTTCTGCTTGGTAAGGATCAACATGGTAGCGGCGCTGAAACTGCTCTACCGAACGATGCCGAATATCATGCTCAGATTGCCGCCCAACTAAATCGTATAAAACCCCATCACGTAAGGCACCAAAAGTCACGCCCATCCTATCTACGGCCAGCATATCAAACACCGCCATCATAATGGCGAAGCCACCTGGCAATACGGGGCGTCGATCAGCGCGTAAGCCGTTAAGCTGCACCTTATCAACATGGCCAGCAGCCAGAATATGCTCCCGCAGCTGATCCATACCAGTACGGGTAATGCCTAGAGCAGAGAAATCGTTTAGCTCTAAAATATCGGCAATAGAACGTGCAGTACCCGATGTGCCAACGGCGCGCTGCCACTGCTCATGATTAAAATCAGGCACCAATGAAAGCAACATACCCCGCGCCGCAAGCTCGGCCTCAGCTAAGCGCTCGGCAGTAATAATGCCATCGGGGAAAAAGCGTAAGCTCCAGCTCACACAGCCCATAGGTACGCTTTCAGTGCGGAAAATCCTAAAGTGGCTGCCAGTAATTAATTCGGTTGAGCCACCACCAATATCCACCACCAAACGTTTATCCCGCGTGGCAGGCAGGCTATGCGCCGCGCCAATATAAATCAGCCGCGCCTCCTCACGCCCTGCGATCACTTCAATTGGAAAACCCAAAGCGGCTTCAGCTTGCGGTAAAAAAGTGCTGGCATTTTTGGCTACCCGAAAAGTATTGGTAGCAACTGCACGTACACACTCTACAGGCAAGCCACGTAGGCGCTCACCAAAGCGCGCTAACGCTTCGATGGCCTGCTGCTGGGCCTCTGGTGTAAGGGCGCCTGCGGCATCAAGACCTGCCCCAAGCCTGACGGTTTCCTTTAGAGAATCTAAAGGGAAAAGAGCACCTTCAACCACGCGAGCGATTTGCAAGCGAAAGCTGTTAGAGCCAAGATCGACTGCGGCAATGATAGGATAATCAGGCATGTAAATACCGAGATGAGAGCATGGGCGTAACGATAACGTGCGCCCGCCTTGCTGGCAAACAGGAAAATCCCCACAAGTATAAAGGGCAAAGGCGGTTGTGACCGACTTTGCCCTTAAAAATGCAGAAAACCCAAAGAAATTAGCTATGTGCTACGCGATCTACTTCTTCTTGATTCTTATGGCGCACATCTTGCCCTTTTACCAAGAAAATAACCTGCTCAGCAATGCTAACGGCCAAATCACCGATTCGCTCAATCGCTTTTGCAATCCATTGAATTTCTAAAGTAACGGTAATTGCGCGCGGGTCTTCCATCATTACGGTAATCAATTGGCGTTGCAATGAACGGTATTCATCATCTAAACGTTCATCGGCACGCTTTACATTGGTGGCCGTTACCGCATCCATGCGAGCAAAAGCATCCAATGCTTTAGAAAGCATATCAATGGCGTGCTCAGCAATATGATTTAATTCATTAAAACGTGGAACTTGCAATCGGCCTGATTCATAAATGTTTTTGGCACGCTTGCAAATGCGCGCGGCTTTATCACCAATACGCTCTAAATCTTCAACCGCTTTAATAACGGTCATCACCATGCGTAAATCAGATGCGGCAGGTTGACGGCGTGCAATCATATGAATACACATATCGTCGAGCAAAACGTGCATATCGTTAACACGGTTTTCTTCTTCTAATACATGATTGATGATGCTTAGATCACCCGAGGCCAAAGCCTGCATAGCCTGACGCACTTGTTCTTCAACTAAGCCAGCCATGCCCATCACTTGTGAGCGAATATCTTCTAGCTCGGCATCAAATTGTTTGGAAATATGTTCAGACATTCGAGGAATTCTCCTGCAGTTTAAGCTCATCGTAAAATAACATAACTATATGACTATTTTATTGCAACTCTATAAAAAATAGCTTGCAACGCTTACTGCTATCTTTATAGCATCTTTAATTAATAGCCGTGTGCCCATTTTAAAAAAGCAGCAAGCCATTTATATTCAATGACTTGGCTTGCCACCATGCACAATACATATTAGGTATTGACTACTATTATTTTAATACCTGCACACCTTTGCTCGTGCCTAATAACAGTACATCGGCGCGGCGGTGTGCAAATAAACCATTAGTCACCACACCCACAATTTCATTAATTTGGCTTTCTAATTTATTGGCTTCGCTAATTTTCAGGCCATGCACATCTAAAATGATATTGCCATTATCTGTAATCACCCCATCGCGATAAGCTGGATGGCCGCCCAATTTAACCAATTGCCTCGCCACATAAGAGCGCGCCATTGGAATCACTTCTACCGGTAATGGAAACTTGCCCAGCACATCCACTAATTTGCTTTCATCGGCAATACAAATAAATTGCTCGGCCACCGCGGCGACAATTTTTTCACGCGTTAAAGCCGCACCGCCGCCTTTAATCATTTGCAATTGGCGATTAATTTCATCGGCACCATCCACATATACCGGTAAACGATCCACTGTATTTAATTCAAATACAGGAATACCGTGTGATTTTAGCCGTGCAACACTTGCCTCTGATGAAGAAACAGCGCCTTGAATTCGGCCTTTCATAGTCGCCAATGCATCAATAAAATAATTAGCAGTGGAGCCAGTACCTACGCCAACAATGCAATTATCTGGCACATATTCAAGTGCTGCACGGCCAACGGCTTGTTTCAATTCATCTTGAGTCATTGTGATTTCCTTTTAAGATTTGATATTACACAGCGATCGCCAAAGTAAATCGTTCCGCATAACATCTGTAGGATAATTAATTAACAAAAACATTGTAACCCGCTCAAACTCTAGCGCCTTGTGGCTTATCAAGGCAGCGTAGCTAGATAATGGCGGATCCCTGAAAGCAACATTTCTACCGCAATCGCCGTTAAGATCAGCCCCATTAAACGCTCAAAAGCCGTGGTAACCCGCTCCCCCAGCAGCAGACTAATTTTTTCTGAGAAAGCCAGCGTTAAGCCGCACATCAGCATTGTGAGAGCCAAAGCACCTATCCACTCCCAAAGCCTTGCCGGTTCACGCGAAACCAACAACAGCACCGTCGCCAAGGCCGATGGCCCAGCCAAAAGGGGAATCGCTATCGGTACAATAAAGGGCTCATCCTCTGAGGTATCACCAAAGACCCCCTCAGGGTGCGGAAAAACCATCCGCAGCGCAATCAAAAACAAAATAACCCCACCTGCAATCCCAAGCGATGTTTCAGATAAATGCATCAGCTGCAAAAACTGCTGACCAAAAAGCATAAAAGTAACCAGCACACAAAAAGCCACCGACACTTCACGCAAAATCATCCGTGTGCGCCGTGCTTTGGGCACTTGTTTCATCAAAGAAACAAAAAGAGGAATGCCACCCAGTGGATCTGTCACCAAAAGTAAAAGAATAAAAGCCGAAGCAAAAGATGAAGTTTCCATGGCCCAGATTCTAGCGCGTCCTAGCGCAAAAACCCATTGGGAGAATCATGATGTACCTCAGCTAGCCACTAGTCAGCCAAACAAGCATGACAATATTTGACAGACCATAGTGAATAAATGATGGGCGTTTAAGCGCTTGAGCTGAAATCAATCTTTCACATTTTTAGGGATGTACATCATGGCATTAACAGATAAAGATATTGCGCTTGTTAAAGAAACCCTTGCCCTTGTCCTGCCGATAGCCGACACGGCTGCTGAAATGTTTTATCAGCATTTATTTGAAGTAGCCCCCGAAGTAAAACCCCTATTTAAAGGAGATATGAAAAAGCAAGGCGCTATGCTAATGGGCAGTATCAAATTGGCAGTAGACAATATCAATAATCCAGCCGTGTTATTACCTGCGATACAAAAACTGGGCGAGCGCCACGCTCAATACAATGTGCAAGAAGAGCATTACACCACGGTTGGCAAAGCCCTACTCTGGACTCTAGAACAAGGTCTAGCCGATGCATTTACCCTTGATGTAAAAAAAGCATGGGCGGCCACTTACACCACTTTGGCCTGTGAAATGATCAAAGCCCAGCAAAGCGTAGTGTAATTTCCTTTACCCAAGACAACTTCGGCTACTTAACTAAGCGCTTGGGGCGGTATTTGCCGCGCCCACTGACGGCTGTTTATCTTATGCGATAAGAATATTTTTTAGACTATGGGTAATAATTTATACATTGATTTACTGAAAACACGGAAGAAGCCAATATACCAAAGCCAAACTCCACTGCTACATTGGCAGATATTCAGCGCGGTATGGAAGTTGAATCTGTCGACAATGTTGATTTAGTAAATAGCAATATTGTAGTTGCACTTAATTCTGGCTTATGAACAACGATTGCCAATCAAAGCCGTACTTTTACCTGATTAAACCTCTTGCTCACTCACCTCCAAAAGCCTAAAATTATGAGTAATTCTTGCTTATGGGGTTCCATCACATAATTTAAATTTGAAGAATATGCGGCATGCTATTTAGCGGAAGTGCAGCAATGATTTAATCAACGAGCTGACTTATTCTCAATAATTCCTCGACTTCTTAAAGCGATTATTTTAGTTAAACCCTACCCGCACGGGTCAAATTAAGCTGAAATTAAGCAAGAAGTATAATCAGGTTATTTAATCTGGACATCAGGAGGAAGACTACGAACAAATTCTCATGGCATGTGTTAATTTCGAATCAAAAAATAGACATAAGGTAGAAAGATGGATAGTAAAGAATTTGGCCTAGTTGCTGTACAACAACTATTTAATATTAAAAATCTTCATTACGGATTCTGGGAAAAAGACAATTTAGTTAGCATAGAAAATTTTCCAGCCGCACAAGAGAAGCATACAGATGTTCTTTTTGAAACCATCCAAAAAAATTTGGATGGTCACGGGGGCGATGATAGGATTTTTAGTATTATTGATGCCGGTTGTGGAATTGGAATAACAACGGAAAAATTATTACGTATGGGCCATGCTGTTGATGGTGTTGTCCCATCGAAGTGGATGGCAAAACTAGCCACTGAGAACATAAGCTTATATAGTGCACATAGCACCATTTACACATGTAAGTTTGAAGAATTATCACAACAAAAAAAATATGATATCGCATTTTTTAGTGAGAGCTTCCAATATGTAGATATGGATAGTGCTTTTGATGTTTTGCGTAACATTATGAATAAAGATGGAAAAATAATTATTTTTGACTTTTTCTCAAAGGATAATGTTGAAGGAAACTCACCACTAGGCGGAGGCCACTCTATTGGTAAGTTTTATAAAACCATAAAAGAAAAGAAATTTACTATATTATCTGACGTTGATGTGACGGAAAATATGAGTGGAAATCTAACTTTAATTAATAATATTTTGGTTGATAGGGTTATCCCTTTTTCTAAAACACTAAATAAATTTTTATCAAACAAATATCCAGTTTTTTTTAAATTATTTAAATTTATTTTCAATAAAAAAATAAACAAAATTAAGTATAAATACTCTTCTGACAGAAATGCTGCGAATTTTATTAAATATAAAACATACAGATTAATTGAGCTTTCATTGTAATATTTTTAGTCCCGTGTGCTCATCTTACCTGATTATAGCTCTTGCTCAAGAGCCCTTGATTTAGCCATTCGCGCGGCGTAAAGTGAACGAACGTTCTGCTTTACGGAGGTGAATCATGCCCATCAATGGCATCCAGATGCAAAAAGGCTTGTCT
>JBDKJX010000074.1:0-15575 GCA_039796405.1 Pseudomonadota bacterium | reverse complement strand
ATAATCTGGCTGTCGGAATAACGTGCTGCTTTCATGTAGAGCTCCTCAAAGACTGCGAGAAAATTCTACTTAAAAATGAGCTGGTTTTGTGGGGGGATTACCGTATGGCGGAGGCCATACCTTGCTCACTCATCAACCCTTCAAACGATATTCCGCCGAGCGTGCATGGGCGGTGAGCCCTTCGCCGTGGGCTAGGGTGCTGGCGATGCGGCCTAGGGTTTGGCTACCGGCCTCGGAAACCTCGATTAAACTCGTGCGTTTTTGAAAGTCATATACCCCCAGCGGGCTGGCAAAACGGGCGGTGCGGGCGGTGGGTAATACATGATTTGGCCCAGCACAATAATCGCCTAAAGACTCGCTGGTAAATCGCCCCATAAAGATTGCACCCGCGTGACGCAGCTCAGGTAGGTAGACTTTTGGGGTAGCTATAGACAATTCTAGGTGTTCTGGGGCGATATAGTTGGCGATTTCGCAAGCTTCATGTAAATCTTTTACTAAGATAAGCGCGCCTCGGCCGGTGAGGGACGCGCGAATAATGTCTTGTCTTGGCATGGTGGGGAGTAGCTTTTCGATGCTGGCGGCAACTTGCTGGATGAAATCTTTATCTGGGCAAAGCAGAATCGCCTGGGCAATTTCATCGTGCTCGGCTTGGCTGAATAAATCCATCGCAATCCAATCTGGATCGGTGCTGCCATCGCAAATCACTAGAATCTCTGAAGGGCCAGCCACCATATCGATGCCGACCATACCAAATACACGGCGTTTGGCGGCGGCCACATAGGCGTTGCCAGGGCCAGTGATTTTATCCACAGCAGGCACGGTTTCTGTACCAAAAGCCAGCGCGCCCACAGCTTGCGCGCCGCCAATACAGAATGCACGGCTGACACCGGCCACATAGGCTGCGGCCAGTACCAGATCATTTTTTTCGCCGCGTGGTGTTGGCACCACCATAATAATTTCGGCCACACCAGCTACATGGGCGGGAATGGCATTCATTAATACGGATGATGGATAGCTTGCCTTACCACCTGGCACGTAAATCCCCACCCTATCTAAGGCGGTAACCTGCTGGCCTAGCACCGTGCCATCGGCTTCGGTGTATTGCCAAGACGCCATTTTTTGGTGTTCGTGGTATTTGCGCACTCGCTTCGCTGCGGCTACTAACGCATCTCTTTGCACATCGGGCAGGCGCTCGAAAGCGGCTTTTAGCTCTGCCTGCGTGAGCTCTAACTCTTCCATGCTTTGTGCAGGTACGGCATCAAAGCGCTGGGTGTACTCCAATACGGCAGCGTCGCCACGCGTTTTTACGTCGCTCAGAATCGCCGCTACACGGGTATCTACCTCAGGATCTTGCGAGGTTTCAAAGGCCAGTAGCTGGGAGAGTTGAGATTGGAAATCAGCAGAACGAGAATCAAGGCGACGCAACATAGCTTAGTCCAGAAATATTTTCGTGTTTTGATTATACCCAAAGCTTTGCCATGATCTGAAAATCATCTGAGCTGCTTTTTTGCCATAATTTACTGCTTATTTAATCCCAGCTAAACAGCACATCCGCCCGTTTTTTACTGGCCTCAATCAGCCTTGCATTCGGGCCATCGGTATTGCGCACCCACTCGATAGCGGCGGCTTCACTGCGGCCGAATTGCATATGGCGGTGGATCAGGCGGGACTCTCTGAGCGCGTGGTCTACGTCTACATACCAAATTTCATCAAATAAGCCGCTTAATTTGCTCCAGTGGCCGCTATTGAACAGCAGATAGTTGCCCTCAATAATGATCAGCGGGGTGTGCGGCTCTATGGCGATGGCTCCGGCGATAGGTTCTTCGATTTTGCGTTCAAAAGCAGGGGCGTAGATGGTTTCGCCGCTGTCTTGCGTTTTTATCCGCTGCACCAGCGCCACAAAGCCTACGCTATCAAAAGTATCTTCTGCGCCTTTACGCGCAGCTCGCCCTAGCCGCTCTAGCTGGCATTGCGCAAGGTGATAGCCATCCATAGGCACAACCATGCTTTGCTCTGGCCGCAACTCATACAATTTTTGCGCTAGCGTGGATTTGCCCGATCCTGGCGGGCCAACGATGCCGAGCAGTTTGCGCTGGCCACTGGCTAATAGGGCGTCGATTCTTGCCTGATAGTGGGGCTGGATCATTTTGCGTTTTTCTCGGCAAGGGGGGATCAAAACTAACACAGGCCCCAACCGCTATCAATGCGCTTGGGGCCTGTGTGGTTTGCTTATCGGTAAAGGATTACATCATCCCCATTGCCCTTGGCAGCCAAAGCGAGATGATAGGTACATAGGTGATGAGCATCAGGAAGGCCAGCATGGTGAGCAGCCAAGGCCAGACGGCGATGGTGAGCTCGGTAATGCCCATTTTGGTGATGCCAGAGGCCACGTAAAGATTCAGCCCTACCGGCGGATGGCACATGCCGACTTCCATATTTACGGTGATCAAAATCCCAAAGTGAATCGGATCAATCCCCAGCTTGATAGCAACAGGGAACAAGATAGGGGCCATGATCAGGATGATGGACGATGGCTCCATCACATTACCGGCCAGCAGCAGCAGAATATTCACTGCCAGCAAGAAGGTAATCGGGCCAAGGCCCATGCCCAGTAGCCAATCGGCCATGGCTTGCGGAATACCTTCGTTGGTCATTACAAACGAGAACAACACGGCGTTGGTAATGATGTAGAGCAGCATGGCGCTCATGCTGGCCGAATCGAGTAGTACTTTAGGCACGCGGCTGAGTGGCAGATCACGGTAGACAAATACGGAGATGATAAAGGCGTAAACGGCGGCAATCGCTGCGGCTTCGGTAGGCGTGAAAATACCGGTGTAAATCCCACCTAGCACTACCACAATCAGCATTAGCCCCCATACCGAGCGGCGAAATGCGGCCCAACGCTCGCCCGCAGTGGCTTTAGGCATACGTGGATAGCCAAATTTACGTGCACGCCACCAAGTAGTTAGCCCTAGCAGGAACGCTAACATCAGGCCGGGCACAACCCCCGCCATAAACAGTGCGCCAACCGAGGTATTGGTGGCAACCGAGAACATCACCATGGCGATGGAGGGCGGAATCAGAATCCCCAAAGCGCCCGCTGTGGTGATCACCCCTGCGCCAAACTGACGTGGAAAGCCCTGCTTAATCATGGCGGGTAAGAGGATGGAACCAATCGCCACCACCGTGGCTGGGCTGGAGCCTGAAACAGCGGCAAATAAGGCGCAGGCAAGTACGCCCGCCAAACCTAAGCCACCATGAAAGTGGCCCACCATGCTGGTGGCAAAATCGATCATGCGGCGAGCCACGCCACCGTGGGTGAGGAAATTACCGGCCAGAATAAAGAAGGGAATGGCCATAATTTCAAATTTTTCTATCCCCGTGAACAATTTCAGTGCCACCGATTCAATAGGCACATTGGTCATGGTAAATAAGAAGGTAAGTACGGTAAGGCCTAGTGCGATGGAAATCGGCATACCGGTGGCCATCAGCGCCAGCAGCAGGCAGAACACAACTGCTTTATTGCCACCCACGATGGCGATAATGGCGAGGGAACCAAATAACAGGGCAGGGATTTTTATGGACCAGTTTGCCTCTGCAACCGGGATAAGGCTGGGCGTGCTGCTCATGCTGGTTTTCCTTCTTCTTCTTCTAAGCCTTCAACGTGGGCCACGTCATGGTGAGGCAGCTCGCCAGTGCGCATAAAGGTGGTGGCAACTTGTAAAAACCGGAAGCACATTAGGCTAGTGCCTAGTGGAATTGCGCTGTAAACCATCCATGTTGGCCACTCTAGATCTGGGGTGGTTGGGCCTTCGTAGAGGCTCCCCATTGCCATACCAAAAGCATGGTTAAAGGCATAATGCGCGCCATTTCCCCACACAAATTGCGTGCCAAGGATGGCAACAATGCCGGTAAAAAGCACGCCAGCAAGCAGGCCAATCATGACAAAGGCGGTGCGATACTTAGGCTCTAGCCGGTTAATCATCACATCAACACCTACGTGAATGCCGGTGCGTACCCCATACGCCGCGCCAAATTTAGCCATCCATACAAATAAAATAATGCACAGCTCTTGAGCCCAAGAAAGGTTGATGCTGAGCAGCCAGTTTTGGATGATGGGCAGATGGGCTCCGGAGGCGTAGCGGTGGAGCACGGCGATAAAAATCACCAGCGTCGCCACCGCCATCAGAGAGGCAATCAGCCACTCTTCCAGGTGATCGAGTATTTTCATGAAAGTCTCCGAAGGGACGGTGGTTTTATTTAGAGGGGCTTGTGGCCCCTTGTTGGGCGGGTTGGAACCCGCCGTTTATATTGATCGTTAAAAGAGTTTGTTTAGCGCCTTCGGCGCGTTGATTTTGGAGCGGGTGCCCCCGCGGGGGCGTTCTTTTCTTGCTTCGCCAAGAAAAGAACCAAAAGAAGGCGACCCCACGAAACACGAAGGCCCCTTATCTGCGGACAATCGAGCGGCGGCTGCGGAACTCGCTTCGCTCAGACAGTCCTCGCCGAAACCCCGCCCGCTTGTTCCTCGCTTCGGCGTGTTTCAAGGGGGATTCTTAAGCCCTATGCCGATCATTCAACCGGTTTAAAAGCGGTCTCTTTATAAATCTCAGTCAGCAAATCTTGGCCAAAGCGGGAGGACATTTTTTGGTGGACGGGGATGAGTGCTTTGCGAAAAGCAGCGCGTTCGGCGGCGGTTGGGGTGTAGATAGTGGTTTTGCCGCTGGCTTTGATGGCGGCCAGTGCTTTATCAGTTTCTTGCTTGGCAATCTGATTGGCGTAGACCGATGAATCATTCATCGCGGTGGTGAGTGTGGCGCGAATGTCGGCAGGCAGGCCTTCCCAGAAGGTTTTGTTGACGATGACGGCATAACCAAGGAAGCCGTGGTTGGTGAGGGTGAGATGTTTTTGTACTTCAAAGGCTTTGCTGGTGTAGAGATTGGAAGGCTCTAGCTCTGTACCATCTACTACACCGGTTTGTAGCGCTTGGTAAACCTCAGAAAACGCCATTACCTGTGGCAATGCACCCAAGGTGCGCATTTCTTCATCCAGTACTTTGGAGGATTGAATGCGGATTTTCATGCCGCGTAAATTGTCAGGAGTGCGTATGGGTTTATTGCTGGAGAAATTCTTAAAGCCGTTTTCCCAGAAACCCAGCGCTTTAATGCCCTTGGTTTCTAGCTTGGTAAATAGCTTGGCACCAATTGGGCCTTTCATCACTTTATCGACTTCGGCATAGCTATCAAAAATATACGGCAGATCGAAAATCTCGAATTCTTTAACGCCTAGCGGGCCAAATTTGGCAAGGCTAGGTGCCAACATTTGCACTGCGCCTAATTGCAGCGCTTCCATTTCTTCTTTGTCTTTGTAAAGCTGGCTGTTTGGATAGACCTCAACTTTTACGCGGCCCTTGGTGCGCTCTTCAGCGATTTTTTTGAAGTAATCAGCAGCTTTGCCCTTGGGGGTATCCACGGCAACCACATGGCTAAACTTGATCACGATCGGTGCTTCAGCCGCGAAGGAAGAAGTGACAGTAAGAGCCAAGATGGCCGCTAGTAAAGTACGCATTACAATCTCCAAATCTGTTGAATGTCTTGATGATTGTTGATGAGAGAGAGCATCTTTTCAATTGCGGTTGTCACGACTGTGGTAAACCACAGTAAGTATAAAATTGCGCTGTGCTAACATTGGAGTATGCATTTGCTTACAAATATTTCACGCTACCTTAGTGTACATCCTTGGTTTTTACCAAGATTGGCCTTGGTCTTGTTTCTGGCCACGGTGCTGGGCTTATTCGCCTATTTGCGCCACGGCGAGCGTGAAGAAGCGCGGCTGGTGCTGATTAGTGATGTGTTGTGGGTAGAGCAAAACTTGCGTTTTGTATTGGGGCAATCGGAAGAACGCTTGGCTGCACTATTAGAGCAATCTCGCGATGGTAGCTTAAGCGAGGCCGAGTTTCGTGGCCGTGCTCATTTGGTTATTGGCGCAAATGCGGCGATTACCGGTATTCAACTACGCACTAAAAATCAGAGCTTTAGCTATGGTCAGCGTTTATCGGCTGAGGTTACTCGGGAGCCGATTGCCTTGGCAAAAGGAATAGGCCGGCCTAGTTATACCGTGCCGCTTTACCCTAAGGGAATGATTGCGCTGATTTTGGCTGAGCATGATTTAGAGCTAGTGGCGTCGATTGCCCTGCCAAAACTCTTACAGCAACAGGTGCCGTGGTGGTTCGCTTATAAATATCGGCTGGCGATGATTGATGTGGACGGGCGGGAAGTCGCCAGTAAATCAAAAATTGAGGCCGATGATACTAATCTCAGCTATCAGCTGCCCTTTGATTTAGTAAGTAGTGGCTTACTACTGCGGATCACAGCTTACCGCCATCCTACTGGCCTCGTGCAAAAGCTGCTCACCGCCAGCGTGATAGGCTTGGCATTTATTGTATTGTTTAGCTGGTGGCGATTGCGCCGCCAAATGCAGGCGCGGATTTTGGCAGAAAACGCCCTGCGCGAAGAACATGCGTTTCGCACCGCCATGGAAAACTCGCTCTCGGTAGGGATGCGCGCCCGTGATATGAATGGGCGAATTGTCTACGTAAACCCAGCGTTTTGCGGCATGGTGGGTTATTCCCCCGAAGAGCTGATCGGCACGCTGCCGCCTTACCCATACTGGAAGCAGGAAGATATCGCAGGGCATCAAGCACAAAATGATATTGTGCTCAGCGGCCGCGCCCCACATGAGGGATTTGAATCAATGGTGCGCCATCGCGATGGCCATTCGGTGGCGACGCGTGTTTACACCACGCCGCTGATTGATGCTACGGGCAAGCAGCGGGGCTGGATGAGCTCGGTCGTGGATATCACGGCCTTAAAAGCCGCCGAAGCGCGGGAAAGAGAACAGGAAGAAATGCTGCGCCATACTGGCAAGCTGATTACCATGGGTGAAATGGCATCTACCTTAGCGCACGAGCTAAATCAGCCACTGATGGCCATGAGCAACTACGCCAGCGCCGCTAGGCAGTTTGCCAATCAAAATAATCAAGAGATGCTGGATTCAACGCTTAGCAAAATTGCTGGGCAGGCTCAGCGTGCCGCCGCCGTGGTGAAGCGTATCCGCGAGTTTGTGCAAAAGCGTACCCCACTACGCTCTTACTGCGATCTGAATGATATTGCGAGCAATGCCTTTGAATTAATCGATGCAAGCGCCCGCAGCCAAGGCGTGCGACTGCACTTTAATTTGGCTGCCGACTTGCCGCAAATCCATGCGGATGAAGTGCTCTTGGGGCAGGTGGTGCTCAATTTATTACGCAATGCGTTGGATGCAAGTGGAGAGCAGCCACAAAGCCGCCGCGATGTATGGCTGGCAACCTCTTGCGATAAGGATGGCGTGTATCTTTCGGTATGCGACCGTGGTGCGGGCATTTCACCCGAAGTGGCTAATCGCTTATTTGACGCTTTTTTTACCACCAAATCACTGGGCATGGGCATAGGCTTAAATATTTGCCGCTCTATTTTGGAGCAGCACCAAGGTAAACTTTGGTTTGAAGCCCACCTGCAAGGCGGCACCTATTTTTATATGAGCTTACCGCGATGAAAACTGTTTATTTAGTGGATGACGATATCGCCGTGCGCGATTCACTCGGCTTACTGCTGCTGTCACATGGCTATAGCGTGCACGCCTTTGCAAGTGGCGAGCAGCTCTTGGCCGAGATTCATCCAGAGAGTGAGGGCGTGGTGCTGCTGGATGTACGCATGCCGGGCTTAAGTGGGCCAGATGTATTTAAGCTGCTGTATGAAATGGGAAGCGAGCTGATTGTGCTGTTTTTATCTGGCCACGGTGATATCCCAATGGCAGTGCAAGCCATACGCCAAGGTGCCTTCGATTTTCTAGAAAAACCATGCAGCGAAAAGCAATTATTGGAGCGGATTAATGATGCTTTAGATGTAGCGATTGGCCGTCATCAGCTGAGAAACAATCAGCAACGACTAGAAAAATGCCTTAGCTCGCTCACCCCTCGTGAGCGGGAAGTGATGGATTGGATTTTACAAGGCAAGCTCAATAAACAAATTGCCGATGAGATGCAGATTGCAATTCGCACGGTAGAAGTCCACCGCGCCAACGTCTTCGCCAAAATGGGCGTGCGCTCGGCTTTGGATTTATCTCAATTATTGAAGATGGCATAAAGATTGATTAGTGTTGCTAGCTGGTCGTATAAAAAGGCTAATGGTGTATGCGCCTAGCGGCAAGAAAGACGGTATGCAAATCTTGCCGATCTCTGAAGTGGCTGCCAAGGATGACTTCTGGAATATTAAGAACGTAACCCGTGACGACCAGCTGAGCGATCACCGCGTATCCGCGCAACTGATGGGCATCATCCCCAACAACACCGGCGGCTTAGGTGACGTAGAAAAAGCCGCCACCGTGTTTGCGTATAACGAGATTGAACCCTTGCAAGAGCGCATGAAGGCGTTAAACGACTGGCTGGGGGTAGAGGTGATCCGCTTCAAACCTTACGTAGTGGCGTAAAAAAGCAAGCAAGCAGCAAGCCCGTAAGCGCGGGCTTTTTTTCGTCTGCATTTTGAGAAGCATCTGCCCTGAGCACCCAGCGCGCGCCCCCGTGACCCCGCCTCGGCTGCCCACTTAACACACTATTTTTATGCACCTGCATGATGAAGGCTCAAGCCCCGCCAAATATGGCCCTAAACGGTACAAAATGCCCCGATAAAAGCTTGCACTATTTGCGTATTGCTTGCCTGTTATTGCAAGGTACGCAATACCTTTTATCAGGAGGCGTGATTTCACTTCTATCGATGATTGTTTTGATGGGGGATTTCCACGGAAGGGCTAAATGTTTACAAAATACTTTATCCTGTTTGACTTGCTGATTGTAATTAATTCCATTATTATTTTGCACGGCGAAAACTTGGGGTAAATAAAAGCAATCTCACATAACCTTATTGAGCATGGAACCCTATTCGATGGACTGGAAAATTTCGACTGTAGATTTGACACATGGAAAAGAAGTGCTATTTCATGAGCTACTGGAAAAGCAAAAAATATCCTTAAGCCGATTCGGAATAAAAGACGTCATATTAATGCATGAGGACTTACAAATCGTACCGGGCACTTATTCTATAATTGCTACCGATACATCTTCCGAGGAGATGATTGGTGGGGCGCGGATTTATACAAGAAGTGAAAATCATTGTCTGCCACTGGAAGCAAATGGCAGCTTCTTACCCGAAGAATTCAGAGGGATTATCTGCACAGAAAAAAACATCTGCGAATTGCGTGGCCTATGGGTCGCCGCTGAGTTTTCTGGACGTACACTTGCAAAAGAAATCATGTCCCAAGCAATTCTGCATTGCTACAGGCTAGGTTATGACGGCGTAGTAGCAACTGCGCAAATTCGAACTTTTAAGCATCTTGGCGAACCGCTCGGATTCAAAAAAGAAATAAACATACCTGCCATTCCCTTCCCTGACGAAAGATTTGAAACTAATGTCTATTGGCACCGAAAAGACGCTATGAGTGCTCTTGTAGAAGGATTTTCTAAAAAACAAATGTCAGAGGCTTGTTAAAAATGGACAAAAAGGAATGGGTACGTTGCAACGAAAAATTTCGTCATTCTGAAGTCAGATGGAAAACTTTTGCCATTATTGTCTTTGATGTGGGTGCCCTTTTTCTAGCGTTAAGTATATTAGCGTTAGGCGGCTTATACACTGCGCCTGCAATTCTTATCTTAGCCATAGTCTTTCTGCACCTCTATTTGTTGCTACATGAAGCAACACACTCTGCAGTTTCCCACTCTAAGAATTTAAACGAAATGATTGGTCATATTTGCGGATGGATGATCCTGATGCCTTTTCTGACAAGAAGGAGATCTCATCTATTACATCACGCTTGGACAGGTCATCCGGAAGGTGACCCTGCCAATAAAAGGCTGATTAAATTATTTTCTACTTTAACAAAAAAGAAGGCGAAAACGCTTGAGCGAGTTTGGAGTAGTTGGATGCCGTTATTTACATTAAATGACAGAGTTGGACTCTGGAAAGATGCGTTTCAAGAAAGGAAAAAAGGAAACCAATCTTCGAGAATTAAAAAAGAGATACAAGCGATCTATTTTTATACAGCATCATATATTTTGTTTGCCGTAACACTTCTTTATGTCGGATGGTTTATTCACTTTATTAGCATTTATATGGCAACGCTGTTTATTCTTTTTTTCTTGGAAGAACTCGCAAATCTGCCGCACCATGCAGAATCACCTTTGATTGATAAATCAGATAATGCTTTACCTTATTGGGAACAAGACAAAGTCACTCATTCATGCAAAAGCATGCCAATCTTGTCTAAGTATCTCTTGCTGAATTTTAACTTACATACTGCGCATCACATATTCCCCTGGGCCCCGTGGTATAGCCTTCCAAAATTGCATGAGGAAGTGAAAAAATTTCTCCCTGAGTTGGAAGAAGAACTAACATCTCATGAAATGTCCTGGTCGTTGGCTAATCGCAAGAGACCCTTATGCGACATCATGGCCCCGTACATGGTTGCAGCCGCTTCCAATCAAGAATAGCTATACTCGCACTCAGCGCAGTTCCATACTGATTGATGGGCATATCGAATAACCTGACTTTATGTTATTACAGCGTCGTAAGTCCTATAAACTCTCCAGCTAAAGCAGACCAGGTACAGCACGATGTAAAATTTGCTAGCCTAGCAAAAGGGCACTTATGCGACGGCGGGTAGTAAGCAGGTGGTGACGGATTAACTGGGGCAGAGCAAGCGTAAATCCTTTTATATTTCATATGCTTAGCGCCGAAGCAAGCAGATTTAACTTTACTCTGCCCCCAGTTTTTTCTCTGACCCTAGTTATGTATAAATCATTTAAAACATGCCATTACCATTCGCATCTTTCTCTGGCACAGCTTGAATCACATCCCAATGTTCAGTGATCTTGCCATTTTTAACGCGAAAAATATCTACAATGGCCATACCACGCTCACCGGCTTTATCTTGTGAATGGACATGCAGCATCACCAAATCACCTTCAGCAATCACGCGTTTAATCACAGCACGCGAATTCGGTGAATTAGTTTTTAAATAGCGAATAAAATCTTGTAAAGGCTGTACGCCATTTGCGACTTCTGGATTATGCTGAATGTAATCTTTGGCAATAAAGGGTACCACGGCCTCGGCGTCTAACTTATTAAATGCAATATCATAAAACTTAAGGACCAGTGCTTTATTCTTATCTTCCTTAGGCCCTGCAAGCGCCGTAGCCGCTAATAAGCCCAAGATCATGGCAATCAGTAATTTTTTCATTTTGATATCCTTAAATGGCATGTTTAAATAAAAGTGAACGGCTTTAAAAACGCACAATTCATAGGTATGAAAAGACAAATTGCACGGTGTGTCAAGTCTCGCCAGATTAAAAACTCGTTTTTTAAATAATTCTCCATAGTCGCCTTTAACTCCGCCAATGAGGCAAACCGCGTTTGCTTAATGACCTCGCTAATTCGCCCATTGAAACGCTCTACCATTGCGTTGGTTTGTGGCTGGCGAGGGGAAATAAGGCGGTGCTCAATCTTCAATACAGCGCACTCACGATCAAACACATGCTGCCCGCTCGCCTCCTTCACTTTACTGGTAAAACGGTCGGTAAATTGAGAAAAGTCACGGGGTCAGGTCCTTACATTTTACATAAGATAGAATTTACAGTAGTTTGCAAAGCCGCTTAAATTGATTAATTTATGTCAAATGTAAGACCTGACCCTATAGGTTTTCAGCTTCTTGATTTCATCAAGATAACCGACCGCTGTAATCTTGCTGTCTTTAACGGCTTCAGCTTGCAGCTCGTTGACAGTCACAATGGTGCCGCCGCTATAAATAGTGTCAGCAGTAGGCTGGGCTGCGTAGCTGGTGGAGAAACTTAATAAGCCCAAGAGGGCCATGCTGGCGGTAGAAGCTTTTATAAATCATTAGTGGTGCGTAAGGAAAATCAAGTAGTAGCAGTAATTGTCAAACTAGTTGTCGCCTCAATCGTTAAATCCTAAGTCAATTCCCGAGTGTCGATCTGTATGGACGCGATGGGCTATATAAAATACCGACAAATCGTGCTGGAAAACAGCGCATGCCTAGACGTGAAAAACATCGGAAAGCCGTGTGCGAGAAAATCGCATGCACGGTTTGATGAGGGAGGGTAGGTGAAAGCCTGCTCTCTACTCTACCCATAGGTTCCCCAAAATGGGCGTGTGTTCGGCTTTAGATTTATCGCAGCTATTGAAGGGAAGTTGATAGATGGACGTATAAAGCTAAGAATCCAGCGTAGATTGCTGGATTCTTAGCTTAGCGCGGAAGATTATGCGTTCATTGTTTTTTTGCGGCGTGAAGCAAATAAACCCACTAAACCTAAGCCCATCAAGGCGTAGGTTTCTGGCTCTGGAACGGGTGATACATTTGCTTTGAGTGAGTTTAAAGTGAAGAGCCAGCTGCTTGCGCCATGGGTGTTGTTGTTAAAGCGTAAGTCAGCAATGCCAGTAGATACAAGAGAGAATGAGCCCACACCACCACCTACCTTGCCGGTTTCTAGCACAGAGCCTAAAGCATCATAGGCTGTATAAAAGGTAGCTCCAACGCCAGTACTGTTATAGCCATGATTATTGAAAGTGAAGTTCACAGAATTAGCTAGGCCGGTAAATTTTAAATCTAAAATCGAACCAGTTGGATATCTGCCTCTTGTGCTATTGGTCAGCCCGCCATAATTAATGGCTGCGGCACCAGATGGGCCAGGGCCACCTAGTACGGCAAAAGTAACGCCATCAATTTGATTGGAAATGAGAGTCCCAGGCGCGTAAGTGCTAAAGTTTGCATTGATTATTGCTGCAAATGAGCTGGATGAGAAGGCGATTGCGCTGGCGAAAAGAATAGAATGAGTAATGGTTTTTAGTTTCATGAATAATGCCCCTGAATATTTTTTGATTGATTGATTGAATGGATAGGAATTGAAAATGGTGTAATCCAGTTTCTTTATGATTTTTTTTCCATCTTGGCACAATAAATATACTTCAAACTGACTTATTAAATCCATTGTATGTAAGCTTATAAGTGTTTGATGTTATATTTGGCTTGTATATAAAGCTAGAAATGAGAATAAAAGCCTTATAATTCGCCACTTTTTCAGGGGTTTAATCCTTGCGACTACTTTGTTTTTTTACAACAAATTCAAAAATTTGATTGGAGTTTTTTATCCGTTTGATAAAGGTTACTTGTCTTGAGGTACAAGAATAACTGGGGTCGGGTTAGAACAAAATTAAATCTTACTATGCTTAATGCGCTTAGAGCCAAAGCAAGCTGATTTAACTTTACTCTGACCCCAGTTATTTAACCCCAGTTATTTATTGGGCTGCAGAGTGAGATTCAGGCCGCCATTGCTTTGCATGTAAGCACGGCAGCAGAAAAGCTACGCCAGCAGCAATCGCTGGCCAGCCAGTTGATGGTGTTTATTCGCACCAATCCATTTAGTGAGCGTGATTTGCCGATGCGCCGCTCTATTGTGATGCAGCTGGCTAATCCAACAGATGACACTTTATTGCTACAAAGCGCTGCAATGGCAGGCTTGCAGCAAATCTTTGTGCCGGGCTATCCCTATCAAAAGGCGGGAGTGATGCTGGATGGTATACAAGCTAAAGCGCAACAGCAGATGGATCTATTCACAGAAGCCGCCAACCCTCAGCGGTTGAAATTAATGGCAGCAATGGACACGATCAATCAGCGCTTTGGTCGCCATACGCTGCGTAGTGCCGCAGAGTTGATGAGCCATGCCAGTCAGATGAATCAGCATTATCGGTCACCACGCTATACAACTTGTTGGGATGAATTGTTGAGTATTTAATCCGGCATTCGTCTAAAAATAATGTTTTCACTGTGTCTTATAACAATATGAACGTCTGTAGTGGCAAGCTCGAGTAGTATCCCATTTAGATTATAAGAGAACTGCACCTCGCCTTTTCCTCGGAATTTGATGTAATGAGATACCGAGTCAAATAACGGTGTGATTTCGTGCTTATCAATATCAACAATATTTTCAATGCCAACAGATTTAATGCTCGTTAAATCCACGCAGATTGAATCTTTAGAGGAAAAAACCAAAACCCCATCTGAGTTAGTAAATACATCCATCGTATTCTCAGGGGTTACTTCGATTGGCTTTTTATTGTTTGGCATAAATTTAAATTCTTTTGTAATTGATACTGCTTTATTTAAGTGCGCTTTCAAAGCCTTCTCGGGCAGCAACAGCCATGCTATACGCAAGGTCGTTACCATATTTCAGTATGGTAAAACTTTTGCTTTGAAATGGCTTGGTTCCAAATGGTGTCTGAGCCTGCCAGAATAGATAGCGCTGTGTCTTGCCATTTTTAACTCTCACCGTTTTACGTAAAAACACGCCAGTGCGGCCAGAGGTATTATCTTTGCAAAGGTGTGTGGCGACTTGTAGCGGAGTATTGTAAATGGGATGAAGAATAAACATTTGATCACGCCATTCTTGAGCAATAAGCAAAGTTTGCTGCTTCCCCCCTAAAAGATGCTCGTAAAATTTCTTTTGGAATATCTTCCCATTACGTATAAAAGAGACGCGCAAGTAAGGTTTTCCATTAATAAAGAGGCGTCCTATATTGGGCGAACCAACATTTGTAGTTCTAGGGGACTTTTTTTTCTTGGAAGTACTATTTTTTGGCGGTTTAGTCATAGGGCTGTTTTTATTTTTTATTAAATATTGTTTATGTGGGTACTATCGCTAGTATATTTTTATGTATTTAATAATGCCAAACCCATGCAGGATCTAAATTAGCGAATAACTGGGATCAGAACAAAATTAAATCTTACTATACTTAATGCTTTTAGAGCCAAAGCAAGCAGATTTAACTTTACTCTGACCCCAGTTATTCATCGTATTCATCGGATTATTCATCGGATAGAGGGCGATTAATTTTATAAGGAAAAATCAAACCTGTATATTCCATTTTATTTAATCGCCACTTGAAATTTATTTAATTATTATTCTAAATATTTACAATGGATTCATTGATGCATCTTTAAAATATGGATCATTCGCTTCAACAGGGCATTGAGCCTCGATATCGGCAGGCCATTGAGGAATTTTTGAATAGCGCATGGCAAGCCAGCGGCCGGGGCCATAAAACCCATAGTATCCAAGAATCATTGGATTATAAGACCCAACGGAATAAGCTAAACGATGATAAATAAATTTAAAAGTCTCCCGCTGTTGTTTAATCGGCAGGCATCCGGTAATTTCATCATAAACACGCGCAGGGCCTTCCTCCATATAGCGGCGAATAAATTCCCAATAGCCCTTGTATTCTTCTCGCCCTGCCTCACCATAGCCCAAGGCGGGAAGCCCAAATGTTTCTAAAATAGTAATACCATCAGGCGCTAATACATGGCATTGAAACTCCCAATCCCGGCCTGTAACAGGGACTTGAGTGATAAATAATTTATCCCAAGGGGTAGTGAGTACCGTGCCATCTTGACGAAAAACATGCACTTTTCGCGTT
>JBDKJX010000073.1:0-16349 GCA_039796405.1 Pseudomonadota bacterium | reverse complement strand
AAAGAGGATGATCGTTACGATCAAATGAAGCTAGGCCTCTAGCCGCCTTTAGGCGGCTCCTGATTTACCAGCGCCTTCGAGGCGCCCCTGCAATAAACCTCCGGCTTTGCCGGAGGTAATTTAATTTCAAATTACTTATGTTTCTTGCTGGTCGTGTGCTTAGTCACGGTTTTGCTGGTGCTTTTGTACTTGGTGGCCTTGCTGCTTGTTTTATTCGACTTGCTGCTTTTTGCGGAAGCCTTACTGCTTGTCTTGGTCGCCGTTTTGCTTGTGACGCGCGATTTGCCGCCCTTGCTGTTTTTGGAGCGGGCAATGCTGCTTTCGCGTTCAAGCTTTGGCGTTTCACATACCAAGTGTTTTTTGCCCTTACGCTTTACCGTTTTACAAACCGATTTAGCGCGGGCGCTGCTCGTGGCGCTACTGGATTGCTTGGGTACTTGGGCCAAGAGCGTTGCCATATTGACGGGTGTTCCCCCCGCTCCATCGTAGCGCCGAGCGCCAGTAAAGCGTGAAGTCCAGTAGCTTTGGTTTAAATTCGTGATTTCAACGCTTTTACCCGAACGTGGCGAATGAATAAAGCGGTTGTCGCCCATATAAATGCCAACGTGCGAAAATGTGCGCCCTAGCGTATTAAAGAAAACTAAATCGCCTGGTTTAAGCTCTTCTTTATCAATACTTGCACCTGATTGCGCCATGCCTAGGGCATTGTGCGGCAGGGCAATATTCATGGAGTTTTGAAAGACATAGCGCACAAAACCACTGCAATCCAAGCCCGCCTCTGGGGTGGCACCTCCCCATTTATATTTCACACCAATCAGGCTCATCGCCTGTAGCAGCATATCTTGGGCGGGGGTGTAATCGGGTTTTTCGGAGCGGTTGTCGGCTTTGGCTTTGCGAGGCCGTGTGGCGTTGGTAATGGTCGTGGCTGGAGCAATTTGCTCAACGGCTGGATCGACCTCATTAAGGCTGGTGTCATCGGCGTGAGCCGCAAATACACTAACGCCCACGAATAATGCGCTGATTAATCTAATCCATTTCATGTGGGGGCAATGGCTCTAAATGAAGCAGGCGAGTGTTGGCTGCGCTTAAGGTGCATCACGTTTTACAACGTTGGTTTAAGGGGGCCTGTGGCTACGCCTGCTTATGGTTATTGGGGGCGTTAAAAATCAGCTGCCAATATTAGCATGTTCACCCCGCTAGTAAAATTGGAATACGGCGCTGCTGTTTGGCAATCTGACAGACTGAAAGTAATGCACGGCTTTGTTGATTCAATTGGCCGATGATTTAAAAGATTTTTCTTTGATGATGGAGTTAAATGCACGGCATGGCTGATTTATGTTGAAATAGCATTACATCTTACTGTTGGGTCTAAGAATGCTGAAGGAAACCTTTACCGTGATGCGTGATTTGCCACGGGTTCGTGAAATTGTGGCTGTACTTGTTCGTCATGGCTTGGGTAATTTGGTGCAAAGATTGGGCTTGGCCCGTGGTATTGAGCGCGCCAGCGATCTCTTACATTTACCTGGTAATTACGAGGCTGAGCTCGTTGATTCCCCAGTGCGGGTGCGCCGTGCCTTAGAAGAGTTAGGCCCTGCTTTTGTAAAGCTGGGGCAAGTCTTGGCAACGCGGGTGGATATGTTTCCGCTGGAATGGATTACCGAGTTTGAAAAATTACAAAGCAATGTGCCTCCGGTGCCTTTCGATTTAATTCTGCCGGAATTAACCGCTTTACTTGGCACAGATCCTGCCAATATTTTTCTTGATCTAGACCCAGAGCCGGTTGGGGCAGCCTCTATCGCTCAAGTGCACCGTGCTAAATTATTAGATGGCACCGAGGTGGTGTTAAAAATTCGCCGCCCAGGGGTGATTCCTAAAATTGAGGCTGATTTACGCATCTTGCGACATATTGGCTCTTTGATGGAGTTTGAATTCTCCGAATCCCGTCGCTATCAGCCGGTTAAAATTGCCGAAGAATTCGCTAAATCTTTACGTCGTGAATTGAATTTATCTGCAGAGGCTAGAAACTCAGAGCGCTTTGTGCAAAATTTTATAGGGCATGAAGATATTGTCATTCCTAAAACCTATTGGGAATGGACTTCAGAAAGCCTCAATGTACAAAGCTATATCGGGGGAGTGGCAGGCAATGATTTATTGGGGGTGGATGCTGCGGGTTTGGATCGCTGTGTTTTAGCATCTAGAGGCGCGGATGCCGTATTAAAAATGGTACTGATTGATGGCTATTTTCATGCTGATCCCCATCCGGGAAATGTAAAGTATTTGCCTGGTAATCAAATTGCATTTTTAGATTTTGGTATGGTGGGGCGTTTACCGCATCCACGGCGCGATCAAATCGTTGATTTATTAGCCGCCCTTGCACAGCGCGATGAGCATGGCATTTTAAATGTGCTATTAGAGTGGACTGGTGACACGGTGGTGGATGAAGAAAAGCTCACCGCCGATATTGCGGGGTTTATGTTTGATTATGAAAACCTTGCTTTAAAAGATATTCGTTTTGGTAATTTGCTTAATGATGTGGTGCAAATGATGCGCGAACATCAAATTACCTTGCCATCAGATTTAACGCTGCTATTTAAAGCGCTGATTACCTTAGAGGGATTAGGGCGGCAGCTTGACCCAGAATTTCAAATGGTGGGACACCTCACTCCGTTTGTAAAAGAAGTGATTCTGGCGCGGTTTCATCCTAAGGCCATGCTTAAAAAAGGCAAGGAAGGCTTGTATGAAACGATACAATTATTAGGCGGATTACCCAGAGATATTGGCAAGCTAATTAAACAAGCTCGCCGTGGCAATATACGCATTGATTTAGATTTAAAGCGGCTAGATCACTTTGGTTTGCAAATTACCCGCAGTGCCAATCGGCTAACGATGGGGATTGTTACGGGGTCTTTAATTATTGGCTCATCGATAGTGATGACGGTAAAAGCCGGGCCTATGCTATTTGGTTTGCCTTTGCTAGGGTTTTTAGGTTTTGTATTAGCGGTGCTCAATACCATTTGGTTGGTGATTTCTATTTGGATCTCAGGCAAAGAAGAGCGCTGATGGCGCTAGGCTAGGGGCGCGGTAAGCCGCCCCTAAGGCGCTAATGCAATTTAATTCCTTGCTCCACCGCCCAAATGGCGGCTTCTAGGCGGGAGCGGAAGCTAAGTTTACGCAGCAAGCTTTTAACGTGCACTTTAACCGTACCCTCGGCGATGCCCAGCTCACGGGCAACTAGCTTGTTGGATAGGCCGTTGGCAAGGCAGGCTAAGATTTCGCGCTCGCGCTCGGTTAATGAATCCATCATGGCGTTGCGTTGGCTGGCGTCGTCATCCCGTAAGGCTAGCGCCAGCACGCGGCCAAGGCGCTCAGGAATGGCCATTTGGCCGTCGAGGGCCTCGGCTAGGCGACTGATTATCTCTTCTGGCTCCATATCTTTAAGCAAATAGCCATCGGCCCCCGCCCGCACCGCGGCGACTAAATCTGAGGAATGATCCGATACGGTGAGCATCACCACGCGTGAATCAAGATCTAGCTCTTTAATGGCACGTAGCGTGCTAATGCCATCCATCTCTTTCATATTCAAATCAAGAATCACTAGATCTGGGTTGTGCGCATGCACAATCGCTAGCCCTTCCGCGCCGCTGGCCGCTTCGCCCACCAAAATAAAACGCTCATCAAGGGCTAAAAGCTGCAGCACGCCTTTTCTAAATAAGGGGTGATCATCAATAACAACAACGGTGTATCCATCGCTCATGAGGGGGTTCCTTGCGGTGCAAATGGGGTGATTGGAGTAAAGCGCAACGACACCAACGTGCCGTTTGGCTCGCGGCGTTGTACGCTGAATTGGCCGTTTAAGCTGCGCGCGCGGTCGCGCATAATGCTTAGGCCGTAATGCTGCTTTTTATCGGGGTGCTGGCTAATGCCGCAGCCGTCGTCTTCAATGGTGACCAAAATACGGTGCTCTGCCCAAGTCAAACCAATCCAAGCGTTTTGGGCTGCCGCGTGGTGCTCAATATTGGCGAGGGCTTCGCGGATAATTTGTAGGATGTGAATTTCTTCGTGTGCGCTAAGCTCAACCCCCAGCAGGCGGTTTTTTAAGATAATGGCGTAGCCTAGGCGCTCGGTGAATTCTTGCACGGTTTGTTCTAGTGCTGCAGCAAGGCCACGCTCGTGCATTTGTAAGCGAAAAGTATTGAGTAACTCGCGTAGCTGGCGATATGCACCATTTAATCCTTCACGTAACTCGCTCAGCGCGGCTTGGGCAGTCGGGCTGCGTTCTGCCTCGGGGAACTGTGTTTGTAAGCGCACCACTTGGATTTTTAAATAAGATAAAGACTGCGCAAGAGAATCGTGTAATTCCCGCGCAATCACAGAGCGCTCTTCGTGTAGTGCTAAACGATGTGATTCTTGCTTACGTTTGGCATTGGCCAGTGCCGTGCCAATTTGCCGCGCCACAGCTTCTAAAAGCTGTAATTGCCAATCTGCTAGTACCTGCTCTGCTTTAAGTTGAATGGGCATGATGCCGTAGTTTTTTCTGCCATCGCTAAGTTGAAATATCGGGCGATTGCTGGCTTGTGGTGCTTGATCGGCTCCGTCTGTACAGTTTTGGCAGTTGTTTTGATCGCAATGTTCGCTGTCTTTAATGGGCATGATGGCAAAGCGAAAAGCCAGCGGTGCTTGCTCGGTTTCGGTAATACAGATGGCGGCGTGTTCTAGCTCTATCACGCTGCCCAAATCATGGAGTACTTGATCAAACGTGGCTTGATCTGGCTCTTGGTCGGAGAGGATTTGTTTGATTCGGAACAAAAATTCTAAGCTGCGCTGGTTTTGCGAGAGCGCTTTGGTTTTTTCTGTGACGCGCGATTCTAATTCAGCGATGCCTTGGACTAGCTCGCTCACCATATGATTGATCGCCTGCCCTAGCTGGGTGATTTCGCCAGCGCCTTTTTCAGGGGCGCGGATATTTAAATCGCCTTGTCTAATCTTGGTAGCGGCTTGTGCCATGGCAATTAAGGGGCGGGTTACGCTGCGGCTTAGCCATTTTAGGGTCAGCAATAACACACAGATCATCACGCCTAAAGAAATCCATTGAATGCGCCCTAGCCACAGCAAGCGAGCCTCGTGTTTATCTTCAATGGCGGCCACGTAATGATCGATTAAAGTCACAAATTGCATGGCTTTAGGCAGTAGCTGGCCGTCGTAGGTGGTGCTGAGCTGGGATAGGTCATTTTTGATATTGGTGCGCCAGCTGTTTTCCATTTTATTGTAAGCAAGGCGCACAGGGTCTTCTGGTGCGCTGGGTAAATTGCTAAGCAGGATGGGGTTGTAAAGGCGTTGTTCAAAATCATCAATCACTTGCTGCAAAAATGGCCGGCTAACAGGAGCAGGAGCAGGGGGAGATAGATGGGTGGCAACAATTAAGTAAGTTTGCTTACGTAAAGAGCCCGCCAAGTTAATTACCACTCCTTCACCGCTGGAGCGCATCACACTGCTCCAGCTCATAAAAAAGGCCACAAAGGCGGGTAACACCATCAGCAATAAGGCAGGGGTGATAAAGCGCAAAATGGATGTTTGGCGGAAATAATCCTTAATACGCATATCTACCTCTAAATTTCCAGCGTTTCAATCTCGGGGTGCTGCTGCTTGGCTATCTGGCTTAATCATAAGCTCAGTACGCAGCGCAATCTATTGCGCATAGCAGTTTTACGCTTGCCTAAATGGTATACAGCAAGGCCACACAGCGGAGTACACCATGCCTTTTGTCTTGGCGCAAATCGGTATTTAGGTGGCCTACCCCCTCAGGGGTAGAGGGGTTTTGCCGCTGGGGCAGGCTCCCTCTTTAGAGGCATTGTATCTAGGTGTGTTGGCACCTAACCTTAAATCCTTACTATTTGAATTGACGATTGCAGTGGATCCTTCTCGTCGCAATTTACTTTTTGGCCGTCGCCCGCAAGCGCCTACGGCGCCGCGCCCACCGTGGGCAACGGCGCGTTTTTTGGATCGCTGTACGCGTTGTGGTGATTGCGCTACGGCTTGCCCGACGCAAATTATTAAAGTGGGCGAGGGCGGCTTTCCGATCGTGGATTTTGCTCAGGCCGAATGCACCTTTTGCGGCGATTGCGTGCGCGCCTGTACGCCTTTGGCTCTCGATCAAAGCATCAGCCCGCCTTGGAAAATTTACGCAGAAATCAATGCCAGCTGCCTGGCCGATCGCGGTGTTGAATGCCGAATTTGCGGTGAGGTCTGCGATCAGCAGGCGATTCGTTTTCAGTTGGCCGTTGGCAAAGTGGCCCATCCCCTAGTTAGTGCTGAGCAATGCACCGGCTGTGGAGCCTGTGTTTCATCTTGCCCAAGTAACAGCATTCGTTTGTTGGAGTTGATCGCATGAATATTTTTAGCCTAGTGATTCGGGCCGTTCCCAATCATTTAGAAGAAGTCAAAGCGGCGGTGCTTGCGGTGCAAGGGGTGGAGCTACATTTGGAGCACGAAGGGCGGCTGATTATCACTATTGAGGATGTGCCAGGCGTTCGGTCCTCTGATCTGCTCAAACAAATTCAAGAGATTCCCCATGTTGCATCGGCCACGCTGGCTTATGAATATTGCGACGAAGAAATGCCACCACCCCCATCTGTGAAATCAAAAAAATCTGAGGAGCGCTCATCATGAGCCTGGATCGCCGTGAGTTTATTAAAATATCTGCCGTAGCTGCAGCGGTTGCCAGTGCGGGCATCCCGCTGGCTGGTGCTGCGCCTAAAACCATGCCTGCTATGGCGGGCGATGGCAAAAATAGCATCCGCTGGGATAAAGCGCCCTGTCGATTCTGTGGCACGGGTTGCGCCGTGTTGGTGGGCACGCAAAATGGCCGAGTGGTGGCCACGCAAGGCGACCCTGATGCAGAAGTGAATCGGGGTTTAAATTGCGTGAAGGGGTATTTCCTTTCCAAAATCATGTATGGCGAAGATCGCTTAACCCAGCCTTTACTGCGTAAGAAAAACGGCCAGTACGATAAAGATGGCGAATTCACCCCCGTAAGCTGGGATGAAGCGTTTGCCATTATGGAAAAAAAATGGAAAGAAGCGCTAAAAGCCAGCGGGCCAGAATCGGTGGCGATGTTTGGCTCGGGCCAGTGGACGATTTATGAAGGCTATGCGGCCGTTAAATTAATGAAAGCCGGTTTTAGATCCAATAATATTGACCCAAATGCGCGCCACTGTATGGCCAGCGCTGTGACCGGCTTTATGCGTACCTTTGGTATGGATGAGCCTATGGGCTGTTACGACGATATTGAAGTAGCCGATGCCTTTGTGCTTTGGGGCTCGAATATGGCCGAAATGCACCCGATTTTATGGAGCCGCATTACCGACAGGCGTTTATCTAACCCCAAAGTAAAAGTCGCTGTGTTATCGACTTATGAGCATCGCTCTTTTGAGCTGGCCGATATTGGCTATGGCTTGGTGTTTACCCCGCAAACTGATTTGGCAATGATGAATTTTATCTGCCACCACATCATCAAAACCGGCCGCGTTAATCAGAAATTTGTAAAAGATCACTGTAATTTCAAAATTGGCGAAACGGATATTGGCTACGGATTACGGCCTAAACACCCGTTAGAAGTGAATGCCAAAGCCAATGGCTACCCTGATGCCAACGGCAAGCCAAAAACCAATCCCAATGATATGAAAGACGGCTCGTTCGAGCAGTTTTCAAAATTCGTGTCCGATTACACGGTGGATAAAGTCAGCAAGCTTTGCGGTATTCCTGAAGACCGGTTGATTGCGCTGGCCGAGCTGTACGCCGATCCTAAAATCAAAGTCACCTCGTTCTGGACCATGGGCTTTAATCAGCACACCCGTGGCACATGGGCGAACAATATGATTTACAACATCCATTTGCTGACCGGCAAAATCGCCGAGCCGGGCAACAGCCCATTCTCATTAACAGGCCAGCCTTCGGCCTGTGGTACGGCGCGTGAAGTGGGCACCTTTGCCCACCGCCTGCCTGCCGATATGGTGGTGACTAATCCTGAGCATCGCAAACACGCAGAAGAAATCTGGCGCATTCCTGAAGGCACCATCCCTGGCAAAATCGGCTTACACGCAGTAGCGATGGCTCGGGCGATTAAAGACGGCAAGGTGAAAGTCTATTGGCAGATGTGTAACAACAATATGCAAGCTGGCCCCAATATTAATGAAGAGCTCTACCCCGGCTGGCGCAGGCCAGACACCTTTATTGTGGTGTCTGATCCTTACCCAACCGCATCCACGCTGGCCGCCGATCTGGTCTTGCCGACCGCGATGTGGGTAGAAAAAGAAGGCGGCTTTGGTAATGCCGAGCGCCGCACCCAGCTTTGGCGTCAGCAGGTGGATGCACCGGGCGAGGCCAAATCAGATTTATGGCAGCTGATGCAGTTTGCCAAGCGCTTTAAGGTAGAAGACGTTTGGCCTGCCGATTTGATCGCTAAACAGCCCGCAGTGAAAGGTAAAACGCTGTACGACGTGCTGTATGTAAATGGCAATGTCGATAAATTTAAAGCGGCCGATCAATACAAGGGCTTTGAAAACGTAGAAGCCAAACTGGCAGGGTTTTATATCCAGAAAGGCTTGTTTGAAGAGTACGCCCAGTTTGGTCGTGGCCACGGCCATGATTTAGCACCGTTTGATCTTTATCACCAAGTGCGCGGCTTGCGTTGGCCCGTGGTGAATGGCAAAGAAACCAAATGGCGCTATCGCGAAGGTTACGATACTTACGTGAAAAAAGGCGAGGGCGTGCGTTTCTACGGTAATAAAGATGGCCGTGCCAATATTATTGCCTTGCCTTATCAAGCGCCGCCAGAAATGCCCGATGTTAACTTTGATATGTGGCTCTGCACTGGCCGTGTATTGGAGCATTGGCATACCGGCACCATGACGCGCCGCGTGCCTGAGCTACACAAAGCCGTGCCGGAGGCGATGGTGTTTATGAACCCGAACGACGCCAAAAAACGCGGCTTACAGCGCGGCATGCTGGTGAAAGTATCGTCCCGCCGTGGGGATATCCAGGCCCGCTTAGAAACGCGTGGCCGTAATAAGCCACCGATGGGGCTGATCTTTATCCCCTTCTTTGACGAAGGCCGCTTGGTGAATAAGCTGACGCTAGACGCCACATGCCCGATATCCAAGCAAACCGACTTTAAAAAATGCGCGGTGAAAGTGGTGAAGGCTTAGCCGTCTGTAGGGCGGGTGCAACCCGCCAAATGACTTGGAATAAATGGCGGGTTTTACCCGCTCTAAGAATGGGGTGAGGGATAAATGGCGCTAGGTGATCGGGCTATTTATTCATCCAAAGGAGAAAAAAATGAAAAAATTAATGCCGATGCTGGCGCTGTTTCTGAGCTTATGTATGGTCTGCGCCCCTGTGGCGCAGGCTGAAACCATGAAATCCTTGCGGGGTAGCGAGGCAGTTAAAGGCGACGCACCTTCTGAAAATTATCGCTGGGAAAAAGACCGCAAACCTTTGCAGCGCCAGTTTGTGCAGCAGCCGCCTATCATCCCGCACACCACCAAGGGCTATCTGATTACCAAAGAGTTTAATAAATGCCTTGATTGCCATAGCTGGGATCGCACGGCAGACTCTGGCGCCACCAAGGTATCAATTACTCACTTTAAAACCCGTGGCGGTACTGAGCTGACTAATATCTCGCCGCGCCGATATTTCTGCCAGCAATGCCATGTGCCGCAAACGGATGCTAAACCTCTGGTTGGCAATACCTTTAAGCCTGCCGACGGCATGGTTAAGTAAAAAGGATTAAACAATGAGCGATGAAAGCAAGCCCTCATTCAAAGCGCGGCTTTGTGCACACATGCAAAAGCTGCGCAGCATACGCATCGGCTATATCGGCGTGATTGTGGCGTTTTTTGTGGGGATTATCTTTTGGGGCGGCTTTAACACCGCGCTGGAAATGACCAATACCGAGAAATTCTGTTTAAGCTGCCACGAAATGGCCAGCAATGTGTATCCGGAATACCAAGAAACCGTGCACTACACCAATCGCTCCGGCGTGCGCGCTACCTGCCCAGATTGCCATGTGCCGCATGAATGGGGCCCAAAAATGCTTCGTAAGCTTGAGGCTTCCAAAGAAGTCTGGGGCAAGCTGACGGGCTATATTGATACGCGTGAGAAATTCTTAGATAAGCGTATCGAGCTGGCGCAGCACGAGTGGGACAGGATGAAAGCCAACGATTCCCAAGCCTGCCGTAACTGTCATAACTACGAATATTTTGACTATATGGAGCAAAACACCCGCTCGGCCAATGCCCACCAAAAAGGCTTATCCGAAGGCATGACCTGTATTGATTGCCACAAAGGCATCGCCCACCATCTGCCTGCGGTTAATCAAAATGTAGGGCCAGATGGTAAGGGTGTAAGCAAAAAAGTAATGCACCCCGCATCGCCTAAGCCTGCTGTGAAAGCAGAAAACGCCAGTGATGAAGAGATTGCAGGGACGCAATAGTGAGATTCAATGGTGTGTAAGCAATAGGCCCCTAAATGGGGCCTATTTTTTTGAGGGTGTATTTAAATAGAAATACTGTTGTAAGTATGTTTTCATCCTATTTATATCTTGGGGGTGCTGCTTGCTGCGCCATGCTGAACAGGCGCGGCAAGCAGCACCGGAGCTATATCCTTTTGTGTTGATAATTTCAGACAAACAATAAAATAGGAAAGAGACATAATCAGGTATATTTATCTATTAAATTGACGCTAAGTTTTTTATTTGATAAATTGCCGGATCACGCTCCAAGGAGATAAACAATGTTCCGTGAAAATCCTTATCAAATAGCAAGGCCCGTATTGGTTGTTTTTGCTCAAATACAAGTTCACTTCTAGCTTTTATCATTAGGCCGCTAGCCCTATCGGCTCGCCTGCCTTATCGCTTTTATCTATCTCAATTTCTCATTTATTCGCTTTGCGTAATAGGCCTTTTCTTGCGCGTGCAGAATTAACTCTGCCTGCTTGTTTAAATACGGGCACGTGTTCGGTGCTTATTACTTATGCGGATATAATTACACTTTAAAAAAGTGACGCAGCATTTTTGCGCCTATTTAGTACAGCTATTGCCTGTGCGCTTAGGGCTGATAAATCATGTCAGTATTTAAATTATTCATATCATCACGTTGGTATTTGTGGTTTAGCTTGGGCTATCTTATTACGGGTATTGGTACGGGCTTAACTGGAGTCGCTATTTATGCCAACTTAGCTCAATGGGGTGCTAGCCCTTTTTATTTTGCTATTATTTTTTCTGTATCAATTGCGCCAGCTTTATTGTCGGCCGAGCTGGGTAAGTACTTGAGCCAGTATTTTAAACCCTTCACTATTTTAATTGCCGCAGAAGTGGCTGGTTTATTCGCGTTAATCTTACCGTTTTACGCACTCATCTCCGCCAATCCACGCGTGTTAATGCTTGCCGTTGCGGTATCTAGCCTGTTTATTGGCTTGGGTGTGGCTGCTTATAATATGATTAATAAACGTGGTTTTGGTGAGGCAGATTATTTACAAATCGCCACAATTGAAACGATATCTTTCTCTGCCGTCACTATTGCTGGCACAGGAATCGGCAGCCTTATTTATCCTTTAGTGCAGCATGGTTGGTACTTTTTTATTGATGCAGTTTCTTATTTGCTTGCAATGGCGTGTTTAATTTATTCGCGCGCAATTAGCCCACAGCAAGTAGTCGATAAAATAGAAGGGGCCGTAGAATCTACATTGCGCTACGCCGCATTAAATAGCGATAAAAAAAGTGCGTTCCTAATTATGCCCTTGTTAACGATAATTTACGCCCCTGCAATGGCGTTGTTGCCAGTAAAAGGACTAGATTTTGTAGAAATAAAATGGTTGGACTTGGTGATTAACCCGGTGCTTATGCTGCTGTTTGCCCGCTGTATTGGGCAACTAATTGGCCCCTTAGTGGTGAACCAAAAATTAGTGGATTATTTATTTGGCTCTAGCCTTGGCAAGGCTGGCTTGGGGCTGATGTTTTTTATGATGTATTTGTTGGCCTTTTACTCCAGCCATTTTTTATTGACTTTTATTGCCGTGGTGCTGGCGCATATTGCTTCAAATATCCTGTATGCAGTGGCTTATTCCACCATGCTTAGCCGTTTTTCAGAGCAAGAAATTGGCCCTGTTTCGGTGCTGATCTATCAAATTACTACGCTGTTATTAGCCGTTTTGGCGCTGCCTGCAGGATTTTTTGCTAATGAATATGGGCTGCTTAATACCCTATTATTATTCTCTTTGCCTGCCGTGCTTTTGATGTTTTTGGTTTTTAATCGAATTGCGGCTGCTTAATGGTTTGGGTGTTTTTGTTCCTTTTTTGTGTGAGTAAGCCGATCAACTGATAGGCTGCATCAAAAATTCATCAAAGATTCAAATAGAAAAATTTCGGTTTTCCTTTCTCTGTGCTAAGTTTATTGTCAGGTATTTTAGTGATTTAACTATAAATAAGGAGGTTTCATGAAAGATATATCTAGTGTTTTATATCGTAGCCTAACTGTTGCAGCCGTGTTTTTGTTGAGTGGCTTTGCCACCGCTGCGGATAAATTGCCAGCTTATCAAGCAGATTTAAGCCAGACCTCTGTATCAGGCTTATCTTCTGGCGCGTTTATGGCCGCACAGTTTCAAACGGCTTTTTCTGCTTCGCTGGTTGGGGCGGGGGTGGTGGCGGGAGGGCCATTTTATTGTTCTGGCTCGGCCTATCCCGTGCCCCCATCGGTGCTAGTGGCAACCACTGCTTGTATGAATCCATCCCTCAGTGTCTATGGCCCGCCTAATCCTGCCCTTTTACTGCAATTGGCCAAGGCGTTTGAGCGCATGGGGGCTATTGATAAGCTCGATCATTTAAAAAACCAAAAAGTGTATATATTTAGCGGCCAAGCAGATAAAACGGTGGCTACCGCCGTGGTGGATCAGGCTGCTGCGTTTTACCAACTGGCAGGGGTGCCCGCACCAAGCATTAAATATATTCAGAATGTAGACGCCGGTCACGCCATCATTACCAATAATGCTAAGCATGTGGTGTGTGCCGATACCCAAGAGCCCTATATCAATGACTGCAGTTTTATTCAGTCGCAAGATATCTTGAAGCATATCTATGGCGATCTTCAGCCTGCCGTAGCACAGCTCAGCGGCAAGATTGTTAAATTTGATCAGAGCGAATTTATCAAGTCTGGCTATACCAGCATGAGCGATGACGCTTATCTTTATGTGCCAAAGGCATGCGAGGCAGAAAGCTGCAAAGTGCACGTCGCGTTTCATGGCTGCGAGCAGGGGGCTAAAAAAATCGGCAATCTATTTTATGGCACCACCGGCTATAACGAGCTGGCGGATGCCAATAAAATCATTGTGCTGTACCCCCAAGCAGAGGCGAGTAGCGGTTGGTTTTTTACCCCGTTTAACCCCAAGGGCTGCTGGGATTTCTGGGGCTATTCAGACCCTAGAAATCCTTTCGCACCTAATTTTTATAGCAAGACTGCCCCGCAAATGTCGGCGGTAAAAGCCATGATAGAGCGCTTAGGGCAGAGTAAAAACTAATTGATTGGTCAGCATAAAAAACGCCGCTCCTTATTTAAATAAAGGGTGGCGTTTTTTGTAGGGCAGATAAAACCCGCGTATTTGCTGTGACCTTGCCCGTAAACTCTAAGCCTGATACACACCTGGGCTATGGATCTCCATAAAGCGCGAGGCATTAGCCAGCTCAGTAAAACCAAATTGGGTGTAAAGCGTATGTGCATCTTTGGTTGCCAGCATAAAGCGCCGCAAGCTCTGCAAATCAGGATGGGCCAGAATGGTGGCGATTAAATACTTGGCTAAGCCTTGGCCGCGATGTGCGTCCAAAATATACACATCGGCCAAATAAGCAAAGCTAGCCTTATCGGTAATCACCCGTGCAAAGCCAATTTGGCTGTCGCCCAGAAACACGCCAAACGCCAGCGAATTGTGCGTGGCTTTTGCTACCGTATCGCGTGAAATACCGGGTGACCAGTAAGATTGGTTAAGAAAAGCATGAATGGCATCCAGATCAAAGCGTTGCTGATCGGTGCTGATATGGTAATCGCTGATGGGCATAGCGGCACTCCTTGGCATAGTGCTTACAAGTTTATCCTTTTTGCATTTTTTGCGCTTGCTTTGTGGGAAAGAAAATCAGCGATCGCGCTGCGATAAGCCCAATCTGCACGTGCAGCCCCTATTTGCTGAATACGTGCTAGCCGCAATGGGCTGAGCAAGGTAAAATTCGGCGATTATTTAAACATCAAAGATTTTGACAGCATGGATAAAATTCTGATTTTGGACTTTGGCTCGCAAGTGACTCAGCTGATTGCCCGCCGTGTTCGCGAAGCGCATGTGTATTCTGAGCTGCATTCTTTTGATGTATCGATTGATTTTATTCGTGAATTTAAACCGACCGGTATCATGCTTTCTGGTGGCCCAAACTCGGTTTACGAAAGCGATTACCAAGCCGATCCTAAATTGTTTGAGCTGGGCGTGCCGGTACTCGGTATTTGCTATGGCATGCAATGGATGGCCGAATCGCTAGGCGGCAAGGTAGAAGCAGGCACGGTACGTGAATTTGGCTTTGCCGAAATTGGCGCGCAAGCAAGCAGCAAATTATTCGGCGGCCTTGAAGATCGCAAAAATAGTGCAGGCCAAAGCGTATTAGAAGTCTGGATGAGCCACGGTGACAAAGTCACCGCGCTGCCAACCGGCTTCTCTGTGATCGCCAGCAACGAAGCTTGCCCGATTGCTGCTATTTCTGACGAAGCGCGTGGCTTCTACGCCGTGCAATTCCACCCAGAAGTGACCCACACCCTAAAAGGGCGTGAAATGATTAACCGCTTTGTGCTCGATATTTGCGGCGCAAAGCCAAGCTGGACCATGCCTAACTACATCGATGTGGCCGTGGCAAAAATCCGCGAACAAGTCGGCACAGACGAAGTGATCTTGGGTCTATCTGGCGGCGTGGATTCATCCGTTGCCGCAGCCCTGATCCACCGCGCCATTGGCGATCAACTGACTTGCGTGTTTGTCGACAACGGCCTGTTGCGCCTGAACGAAGGCAAGCAAGTGATGGATACCTTTGCCGAGCACCTTGGCGTAAAAGTGATCCACGTTGACGCTGCTGCGCAATTTATGGGCCACCTTGCCGGTGTGACCGATCCAGAAGCCAAGCGCAAAATCATTGGCCGCGAATTCGTAGAAGTATTCCAAGCCGAATCCGCTAAATTGCCAAGCGCAAAATGGCTAGCCCAAGGCACCATCTACCCTGATGTAATCGAATCTGCTGGCGCAAAAACCGGCAAAGCGCACACCATCAAGAGCCACCACAATGTAGGCGGCCTGCCAGAAACCATGAAGCTAAGTTTGCTGGAGCCACTGCGCGAATTATTCAAAGACGAAGTGCGCGAACTAGGCGTAGCGCTCGGCCTAGCCCCAGAGCTAGTCTACCGCCACCCATTCCCAGGCCCAGGTCTAGGCGTGCGTATCCTTGGCGAAGTAAAACAAGAATTCGCTGATCTACTGCGCTTTGCCGACGCCATCTTTATCGAAGAGCTACGCACTACGGTCGATGAAAAAACCGGCAAAAACTGGTACGAACTCACCAGCCAAGCCTTCGTCGTCTTCCTGCCAGTAAAATCCGTCGGCGTAATGGGCGATGGCCGCACTTACGACTACGTGGTAGCACTGCGCGCCGTAGTCACCTCAGACTTCATGACCGCCAAATGGGCCGAACTGCCTTACGACTTGCTCGGCAAAGTGTCCAATCGGATTATTAATGAAGTGAAAGGTATTAACCGCGTGGTTTATGATGTAAGCGGCAAGCCACCTGCTACGATTGAGTGGGAATGATCCCGCGTCTGGCAACGTCCGGCACTAAGTAGCAGTAAACACCCCTCAAGCCCGCATTCCTGCGGGCTTTTTCACGTCTTGGCTTGGCATTGACTGGCAAGGGTTAGCACCATCAAGCATTGGTTTTTCATGGTTTAGCTAGTGGTATTCTTTTTTAGCGATGCCATGATCGACCGCCAATACCATGCCGTGTTTTTTTGCACTGCATGGTATAGAAATCTCTGAAACCCTGTGTTTATAATGCTTTCAGGGCAAAAAAAGCAGGCTTTTTGATCATGGTATATCTAACCTCTAAGGGATGAAACCATGCTAACTGATACCAAGCTGCGCAACCTTAAGCCGCAGGGTAATCCCCCCATTTTTAAGCTCACTTAGAAGTAGAGGCTAGGCATGTAATGCCAGTTTTTGTTTCGGGGTGATGCCGCCCAATCCCATATGCGGGCGCTCGTTATTGTAAATCCAAAGCCATT
>JBDKJX010000072.1:0-17081 GCA_039796405.1 Pseudomonadota bacterium | reverse complement strand
CTGAAAGGCTTTTATTTGCCACTAATTGCGGCTAAGTTTGCGAACAAATTAGCCGTGAAAACACAAAAAACGATTGGGTAGGTGAAGTGGGCTTTGCCTGTCGCCGCGTTTTTACACAGTCTGGGCCATTAGCTGAAGCAGGGCTATTTGTAGTATTTCTTGATCGCCGTTAAGCTGTAATTCTTTTGCGTCTTTTATCCCTTGCTCAACCCGTTTAAACTGCTCACCGCTGGTATAGGGCAATAAGATACTGCTGTATTTATCCCGCACGGTGGCTAAAATAGAATCTGGCACTGCCGCATCAATCATTTCAGCAAATTGCTTTTCATCCATTTTCAAAACGCCACTTTCAAAACACCAAAGCGCCGTATTTATATTTTCACCCAATTGGCTTTTTATTTTTCCAAAGCGATCAGGAATCATCCAGCTATGGATAGGCCCAAGCAATATGTTTTTTTGCTGTGCCGTCAATACATCAAACAGAGGCACTAAAATACGAGTATCGGCGTAGCGTAATGGCCATTACGTATGATCTTCACAATATACTTTTAATAAATACTCCAGATGCTGTTTTAATCCGGCCAAATTACATGCGCTACGAATAAAACTCAGCATAGGCAGCCCCTTGCATAGCTCTAGCAGCTTAGCGATATGCGCGGCACTATCATCCTCACCAATTAAATATAAAGTAGGCGAATACGGGCCTAAATCAGCTAGCTCGGTATTTTGATAAAGCGCGATGGATGGCCATTTTCGCAATTGCTTGTTTATTTTTAAATCAAATGCAGAATCCACAATTGCATAAAGTGCGCCATACTGGGCGCTAGCGGCAATATCTTCATAAAGCGCGGCAGAATCATGAATGACTTCAACTAAATTAGTCATGCTTGTAATACTCCTTAAGCGATAAACGGGCTACCTGATTTCATCGCTGCTAATAAACATGGAATACAAACCGAATCAGGAAACTGCGGCAAAGTCGGGCTCATTTTTTCTGGCCCGCTCATATCATGATTCGCGCCTTTAATACTGACTTTCCCAGGGCAGTGAATCTCGATATCACCGCCTTTTAGCCGGATATAGCCGCCACCCGCAGTCATCAGGATTTCTTCTTTAGCCGAAATGCTGAGCAGCCCTTTGCAAGCTGTTACTTTCAGGTCTTTATCACCCGTGATTTCGATATCGTCGCTTTGGGCTTGCAGCTGGATTTTGCCTTTAGCTGCGATGATCTTCAGCGCAACTTTGTCTTTTACCCCGGCCACAAACAGGCTGATGTGCTGGCCGACATTATGAATCCAGCGGCGGCCAGAGGTTTGGTTGGTGTCTCTTTGCGCGATTAGGTCTAAGTTTGTGCCTGCGCTGAGGGTCTGGCTTTGCGGGCTGATGATGGCCACGCCGTCTTCCCCATGCAGCAAGATAATTTTTTGCTGGCCGGATTGATCTTTAGATTTGTTCTTGCCATCTTTATCGGTGTTGCTGCCCGCTTCAAGGCTTTTGCTGGCGTGTACGTAATGATAAAGATGGCCGGTGCTGGCTTTGCTGCCCGCGCTGTTATCAGCCTCAACGGTTTTGCCTTCGTCGCCGGTTTCGATGCTGTCGGCAAGCTGGTTGGTAGCGGTTTCGCCTAGGCTTTGGGCCAGTGAAAATGCTGATTCAAGCTGGCTTTGCGCGGTGCTGTGGTCTAGCTGCTTGCCGCTAGCGCCACTTTTGGCTTCGGTGCTAATCAGCAGGCCGCTGGCGCGAATTGCACCTTGCATATCGGTGCGTAATTCAAAGCCTTCGCCGCGAGCTTCGCCTTTTCCATCAGTACGTGGGTGGATTAAGTAGCCAAGGTTAAGCTGGGTTTTACCGTGCTCGCTGGATAATTTAGTGCGCACTTCATCCTTGGTATCATCAAACAGCAGCTCGCCGTATTGGCCGCCCTCATGCTCTTTGGTTTTGATGCCAGATAGGGTTTTATTGGCAGGCAAAGCGCCAGCACCGCTGAAATTTGGCACTGAATTGCTGCCGTTATAAACAGTACCTGTTACAATTGGGCGGTCGATATCACCTTCTAAAAAGCTTACAGTCACCTCCATGCCCACTCTAGGGATAAACTGATGCCCAAAGCCTGCACCTGCTGATGGATAGGCGACGCGAACCCAGCAGGATGACTTATCGTCTAGGTTGGCACCAAACTCTGGGTGCTCCTGAGCACGCTGCCAATGTAGCTGAATTTTTATGCGGCCGAGCTCATCCGTATGCACTTCTGATCCGGCAGGGCCAACTACCGTGGCGGTTTGTAAGCCTAGGCTGGTGGGCTTGGTAAATTCTTGCTCACCCAGATGGCTCAGCACAGGCTGGCCGCGCCTTTGGGCGGTAAAGTCGGTCTTATATGGTGGATTATCGGCTGAAGCCGCTTCTACCAGTAAGCTCGGCGCAATGAGGCCAAGCTGCTGAGTCAGATCGGCTGGAAAATTATTGTTTGCGGTGAATTTAAGCTCGGTGATGGCGAACTCTCGTTGCTCGGCACTATCCCATTCGTGGGCGGGGTGATCTTCTAAGCAAAACCATTGCCCAGCTTGCAAGCTGCGCAATGTGCCAGAGCCAGTAAACGATTTCTTTTGCCCATCTAATGCGTCTTGGCGCAGCTTGGCATCGTTGTTGAACTGGTCTACATCGCTGGCGTAGTAATGCGTTTGCGGGTCGTAATATTCTAGGCTGGATTGGATTTGTTGCCCGCCATCTCCCTGATCAATAGCGCTATCGCTTGAACTGTGGCTGGTATTGCTGGCTTTGTAGTCGTAGCTGGCAAGGGAAACTGAGCTGCTGCCAATTTGCCGCTGGGTATTCCATTGGGTAAGGGAATCACTTTCCTCTGTTGCTGACGATCTGTGAAAGCGAGCGATGGGCTCCAAAGCTTCGGGGATGGAGAATACATCATCAAAAACCACCAGCTGCACTTGGGGGGAATCACCCGCCAAATGCTCAAATCGCCAAGCCAAACCACTTTCTTTCATTAATCGGCATAAAAACGCAAAATCGTCTTCGCGATATTGCAGGCAATAAGAGCGCGGCGGGTATTCGCCTGATAGCTTGAAATCCAGCGTTTGCACGGAGGCAAACACAGGATTCTTGGCCTGATGCTCGGCCAGTACCTGTTTAATCAGATCCGGAATCGATAAATCCTGGAAGACCCGTGAAGTACGGCGGTACCTAAGCAGCGCAAAAGGCGGCTCTACGGTAAGGGAATACTTAGCGAAGCCCCCATCAGAACCTAAAAGCTGCGCCTGACTCACCACCCCACAACGCTCAATCGCCTCACCATTTGCATTTGCAATAGACAAAACGATCGGCAAGCCTAGCAGCGATTTGAGCTCTAAAGCGCCATCGGGTGATAAGCAATCGATTTGATAGCGATAAGCTTGGCAGATCCCCTCACTACCTGTTACGCGCTGGGGTAAGAGCTGCTGACCCCATGCTGCACCATCGCCTAATTGCAGAGAAATAAGGCGCTGCTCTTGACTAAAAGCAGAGGCAAAGGAAGCAAGCAGATCACTAAGATTCATGATAAATCAACGAGGTATGACAATTGCAAAATATTACACTAAGCTTTAAACCGCTTGTTTTATAATTCACCTTATTTGCCTACATTTACTCATTTAATTGATCAAACAATGTAAGTAAAATAATGTATCTGCGCTCGTTATTGTAAGTCCAGAGCCATTACGTTGCGGTTTCTTGTACTTATGCCCCATTATTTAGAAAATGGCTAATATATTCAGAGCCATAGCTCTGATCTAATTCAATTATATTTTCCGCATTATTCGATGATTTAAATTCAGGCTGCGTACCACAGCTCTGACGTTTCGCATTCTAAGTACTTTTAAAATGGATACGCGGATGTAATCCTAAATAAAACATGAGGTAGGCAAAGAATCAGGTTTAAGAATATCTAAGGTGCTTAGATCTTTAATTGCTCTTGATTGCGCACATTCCGAATCCCCACCTAGCATGGCTTTAAATTCTTGCTTAGGCATCTGGCCAATATGCAGTAGATATTTTAGTGGCAACAGTCTATTTAACTTAAGTAGATTAGGCGTTTACCGCGAAATAGATTCTGCCATAAGCACTTTATACAACCGCTCTTTATAGCCTGAGGGCCACCTAAATCGATGAATAAGTTATTATCAATCTCATTCCACTTGGATATGGCGTTAGCTTGCCCCCTTAGTTACCAAGCTAACCCCATTTCATTATTACGACTCTTCAAACAACAAGGACGGCCATGAGTATCACACGCAGAGACTTTCTAAACGGCGTAGCCATAGCAATTGCGGCGGGTGTCGCCCCCATTAGCCTGCTGCAGGCAGCACAAGGCGGCAAAGCGCTGGCCCACAAGACACTAAACTACCCGCCCGCCCTCACTGGCTTACGTGGCAACCATCCCGGCTCCTTTGAGCCGGCACACAGCATCGCCCTCGGCGGCAAGCAATACAACTTCAAAGCCGCCCCGCTTGAAGGTGAGTATGATTTAGTGATCGTGGGCGCTGGGATTAGTGGCCTAGCGGCAGCCTGCTTTTATCAGCAATTACTGGGCGCTGATAAAAAAATCCTGCTACTCGACAACCATGACGATTTCGGCGGCCACGCCAAGCGTAATGAGTTCACCACCCCAGATGGCTTGCTACTGGGCTACGGCGGCAGTGAATCCCTGCAATCCCCACGCTCGGTCTTTAGCCCAGTGGCACTAGGCCTGCTTAAGGCGCTTGAAGTGAATATCGACGAGCTGGCTAAGGGCTTCCAGCAGACCTTTTATCCAGATCTGGGCTTGAGTCGCGGCGTCTATTTCGATGAGAAACACTTTGGTGTAAACAAGATAGTAAGCGGCGATCCTGGCCACAGCGTGGCCGATGACATTCCGCGCGATCGCCTCAACGGCCGACCGCTGGCCGCGTTTATCGGCGACTTCCCGTTAAATGATGCCGACAAGGCCGCTTTGCTGGCCCTACATGAAGAGAAAACCGATTACTTGAGCGGCATGACTCAGAAAGAGAAAGACCTCTGGGTGACCCGTAATAGCTACACCACCTTTTTGCGTGACAAGGTGGGCTTGAGCAAGCAAGCGATCGCGTACTTCCAGCAGCGCACCAGTGACTTTCAAGCGGTTGGCATCGATGCCACCGCTTGCTCTGATGCGCGGCTCTGTGCCCTGCCAGGCTTTGGCGGCATGAACCTGACTCCACTCGATGCTGACGAACAGGCAGAGCTGGACGATCCTTACATCTTTCACTTCCCCGATGGTAATGCGGGGCTGACGCGCCTGATGGTGCGCAAGCTTATCCCGCAGGTGGCCCCAGGCCACACCATGCAGGATGTGGTGTTAGCCAAGTTTGACTACAGCCAACTCGACCAGCCTAAGCACAAAGTACGGTTGCGCCTTGGTAGCACAGCGCTGCAGGCAAAAAACATCCGCCGCGCCGATAAAAGCAAAGGGGTCGAAGTCACCTACATCAAAGAGGGCAAACTTTATCGGGTGCGAGCCAAGCAATCGATCATGGCCGGTTACAATATGATGATCCCCTACATCGTGCCCGAGTTACCAGAGCCTCAGAAAGAAGCGCTGCACCAAAACGTGAAGGCACCGCTGGTCTACGCCAATGTGGTAATCAAAAACTGGCAAGCCTTCGTTAAGCTCGGGGTACATGAGATCTATTCACCGGCGGCCCCTTATAGCCGAGTCAAGCTGGATTACCCTGTGAACCTCGGTGGCTACGAGCATCCTAAAAACCCAGATCAGCCCATCTGCCTGCACATGGTGTATGTGCCCACCCTGCCCAATACGGGCCTATCGGCACGCGAGCAATCCCGCATGGGGCGTGCCACACTCCTCGGCATGCCTTTTGAGCAGCACGAGCAGATGATCCGTGAACAGCTGCAAGGAATGTTGGGCGGCGCAGGCTTTAACCATGAGCAGGATATCCTCGCTATCACGGTGAACCGTTGGTCTCACGGCTATTCCTACGCCACGAACACCCTGTTTGATGATGAGGCGCAAAGTGAGAAATGGATTAAGCTGGGTCGTCAGCCGATCGGCAACATCACCATCGCCAACTCCGATTCCGACTGGAGCCCCTACGCCCACTCCGCCATCGATCAAGCCTGGCGCGCAGTCAACGAGCTGGCCGTCTTGGAACAGGGAGCGTCGCTCAAAAAGAAGGACACCAAAGATTAAAATAAAATCTAAAAAATTAAGGGCATTTAGGAAGTTTGCTTAGGACGATAAACTGCCCGCTTATGTCACCGGCGGGTGATTTTATCTATTAAGCTGCGTGAGGAAGTGTACCGGCGGTAAGCAAAAAACTATACCCGCCGACACCCTCACGCAACCTAAAACAGCCTCCCCAATCCCCTGTATCCCAATTAGTAATCACCAGCCCTTTGCTACTGACAATCTACCCTGCTTGCCATTGCAAATACAGCTGCAAGGCCACGCTGATAATGTGTGGTACTGGCCAGCTCAATGGCTTGCTTGTAAACAATTTTAACTTCGCTCAGCGTGCTGTCACCTTGCCGTGCGGTTGTTTCTTTATTCAGGTAGGTGCTAATGCCCAAGCTAGATACATCGATCATTGCTGGCGGGTATTCGCCTTTCAGTACACGATAAGCAGTAGTTGTGGCCGTTGGAGTCATGAGCTTTTATTTTTTAGATGAAATTGAATGATTAATCTAATTGCAGCGATTCCTGCTTTATTTGCTGCTACCGCACAAGGCGATAGCAGCGCTAAGACTTATTTCTTGGGCAGTAATGGCTCTCCCCATTCGGCACGGATTTCTGAGGGGAATGGGGCTTCGAATGCGGTTTTATGCGATAGCCAATTAAAGGTTCCCCATAGGGAATAAAAAGGCCCCGTGATTGGGAAGAATAGAAAAAATATCGGTACAAAAATAGGGTGTTCTTTACACCAATGCTTAAACCTAGATCCTAATGGGCAGACCAGCCCCATAGATTGCCACCAACTATTAGGGGCAGCTTCGGCTAAAGTTTCGCCAACAGGCAAGGCAGGGCCGTTTTCTTCCATATAGGCATGCAGATAGGCCCATAATGCCTGCACGGAATATTCACTCATGACCAGTGGATTACCCATAGTAAAGAAATCAACATATTCTGGCCGGGGCTGGGGGTTTAATAAAAGGCGAAGATCCTGCTCCAGATCAAATTTTTTAGGTTTATTTAATATTTCTGCGGTGTTTTTAACCAACACACCTAATGCATTTGTTGTTGAAGGCAATTGCCCCAACATCACTACTTTTGAAACATGCACAAATTCGAAAGAATCCCAATCGTATTCAACAATCACGGTAGGCCAGGCATAAAATGGATTACGTTTTTTAAAGCTATTTCTCATGTAATCAATGGCACCTGGTATGTCACGAAAAACACGGTAAACTTTTTTCTTTTTCTTATCAAAAAACAAGCTGTCGTTTTTAAGTGAAAACATATCAGCTCTTAGAAAATACATTCCCCCATGAAATGTAAAAAAAACGCCAAAAAGGCTAAACGCAAACATAACCAAAGCCATCAAAAAAAGAACTGGCTCCGTATCAGTAAAAAACCATGTAAAAGAATAGGCACCATACAGCATCAAAGGGAAAAACCCAAAAATGAGGAGCATTGCAAACAATGTTACAAGGCCACGCTGATAATGAGTCGTACTGGCCAGCTCGATGGCTGCTGGGTAGATCGTTTTAACTTCGCTCAGCGTACTACCACCTTGCCGCGCGGTTGTTTCTTTATTCAGATACGTGCTAATACCCAAGCTAGATACATCAATCATTGCTGGCGGGTATTCACCTTTCAGTACACGATAAGCCGTGGTTGTGGCCGTTGGGGTCATGAGCTTTTATTTTTTTAGATGGAATTGAATGATTAATCTAATTGCAGCGATTCCTGCTTTATTTGCTGCTATCGCACAAGGCGATAGCAGTGCTAAGGCTTATTTTTTGGGCAGTACTGGCTCTCCCCATTCGGCACGGATTTCTGAGGGGAAAGGGGCTTCGAATGCGGTTTTATGCGATAACCAATTAAAGGTGCCCCAGAGTAAATACAATGGTCCAAAGATAGGGAAAAACAAAAAGGACATCACCACAAAAATAGGATGGTCTTGATTCCACTTTTTTATATTTGGGCCATATGGGCCAATACACCCCATAGATTGCCACCAACTATTAGGGGCTGCCTCGGCTAAAGACTCGCCAACAGGCAAGGCAGGGCCGTTTTCTTCCATATAGGCATGCAGATAGGCCCATAATGCCTGCACGGAATATTCACTCATGACCAGTGGATTGCCAATGGTAAAGAAATCAATAAAGTCTGGTATTGCCTCGTGCTTTAGCATTTTATCCCAAGCTTTATCATGATCACTTTTTTCCGCTTGTTTTTGTGCAAAATCAGGATCTTTAATCCCCACCCCCAGGGTGTGAACCGTCGATGGTAATTGCCCCAACATCACAACTTTTGAAACATAAAAAAAGATTAAAGAATCCCAATCGTATTCAACAATTACGGTAGGCCAGGCATAAAATGGATTACGTTTTTTTAAGCTATTTCTAATGTAATCAATTACCCCCGGCGTATCTCTAAAAACACGGTAAACTTTTTTCTTTTTTCTATCAAAAAACAAGCTGTCGTTTTTAAGTGAAAACATATCGGCTCTTAGAAAATATAAACCTCCATGAAAAGCAAAAATAACGCCTGAAATACTGAATAAGAACATGGCCAATGCCATAAAAAAAAGAACTACCTCCACATCAGTAAAAAGCCATGTAAATACATAAGCCCCATAAGCTAAAGCAGGTAAAAATCCAAAAATAAGGAGCATTGCAAACAATGTTACAAGGCCACGCTGGTAATGTGTGGTACTGGCCAGCTCAATAGCTGCTGGATAGATCGTTTTAACTTCGCTCAGCGTACTGCCACTTTGCCGTGTGGTTGTTTTCTTATTCAGATATGTGACGATGCCTAAGCTGGATGAATTGATCAATGCTGGCGGGTATTCACCTTGCAGTACACGATAAGCCGTGGTTGTTGCCGTATTTGATGTCATTTTTAATAAGCTCACGGATATTTAATCGAGGCGGGTGCAGATTTATTTGCGGCCGAAGGTTTTTTTTCTTCATATTTAATTTGAGGTTCAGATTCAGTTTGGCTGCTCTTTTTTAAAGCTTTCAACAAAGCTTTTTCTTCTTCTGCCGATGAATTAAACCTATTTGCCTTACCAAAATAGCAATCTTCGGCCCAATCCTGTAGCGCGGTGGGTGTTAGCATTGCAGAGCAAGAATATACAAGTACACCCAGCCCCATTAAAACCAAAGCCCAGCCGGTTAAGCTCAGGCCCAAAATAGCAATCCCCCCTTCGGTAGCCACCGCTGTGGCAGAAACAAGCTTCCCTGTTTGCAGCCAGATAATCACTATCTCACCGGTTGCCGCCATGCCTGCTGTACCACCAACAGCATATAAAACGCCAGTACTACCCCATGTAAATACCGAGTATTTGTCATTGCGCTTAAACCGCTCCCCGGCAAAAGTAAAAGCCTGCGCAGCATCCACCAACAAAGCCCCCCAGCCTGCTACACCACCTACGGTTTTCAGTACTATTGTAAGAGCACCATGCTTTGCAAATTGCGCTGCAGCAATGCCCGCCAGCTCCCCAGTAGCCCCAACCGTACCCGAGCCATTGCTGGCAATGCCAAACCAAGCATCGCGCAAAGCTTTTTGATCTTCTGGGCTGGCCGCCGCTAGGGATTTAAGGCTGCCATTTAAGCCCAGCATTTGCAGGGATAAAAAGCCGATGGCGATGCGGCCTTCTGCCTTGATAAAGACCGCTTTACTACCACGCCAAGTGTTTTCTTTTAAATTATATAAGGCTTCTTTGGCCGTCTCTGCCACGTGCCTTTGCTGCGCAAACATCTTGCCAAAATCATCTGCGGATACCTTTTGTATCCCCGCTACGCCTTGCGCGGTTAAATTAAGCTTAGAGATATTTAAGGTTACTTTTTCAGCGTCTTTGAGGGCTGCGGCGCTTTGTGAGGCTTGCTTCAGCTTATCGGTATCGGTAAGTACATGCAGCTCAATCAAGCTTTGCTTGCGCATGCTATTTATCAGTTTTTTACTTGGCGTATAACGCTTACTAGCAAGTAATGCAATCGCCTCATCAAAAGGCAAGAACACACTGGCTAATATGGGCCGAGGCTTGATCTTGGTTTTATCAAGCACACTAGCCAAAATATGCTCCATATTCTGGCCAAGCAAACCCATGCCAAGCAGCTTGCGTTCTATGGTTTTAAAGCTGCTGTGCTGACTAGCGTAGCCCACCGCCCCGCCAATCAATGCCGTAGAAACCCCCTGATGAAAGCCAAATACCGCCTCATTCAGCCAGCTAAACTTAGCGTTAAGCTGCGGCGCAAGTAAGTCTTTGAGTAGGTTATAGGTTTTGGCTTGATTATCTTCGGCCACATATTCAAACACTGATTTTTGATTAGAAAGCTGGGCACGCAGCATCACCGCATCCAGATCAGTAATTTTTTTAAGCGCCTGCTGATACGCCAACTCGGCGCTGCTAGGCCCCATACTGCCCCCGCCATAAACATGAAATGCCTCTTCGCTATAACAAGCCCCCGCACTATGGTGGGTTTGCTTAGGATCGTTCGGGTCATTTTCATCAAAATGCAGGGCAAAACAATCGGTCACATTCTTTTGAGATGCAGCGGCGTAATCATCATCGTATAAGGTGATGATCTGATCCATCTCAGCCATTTTTTTATCGTACTCAAGCATAAACTGCGCACGTTTTGGCTCATCAAAATAAGTACTTAGTTTTGCCCAGTCTGTTTGGGTGCGCTCATTAGCCTTCGTCTTACGAAGTGCATCATCTTCTAGCTGATAAACCTCTCCCATACTTGCTGGTGTAACAGGTTGCCCCGCATGAGTTGGCTTCCATATGGTGTCTTTTAGGCTAGGTCGAAAAGAGGGGTTAAGTTTGTTTTTGTCATATGGCGCTTTGTTCATTGAGCCTATACGTCTTTGTGCCCCATCGAATAAGGTGGTTCCAGTCTTCTTATAATGATCCTCACCGATGCAATTTTTTACCCCAAGAAGAAAGCCTGAGCATATGACACCTCGGCTGTAAGGAGCAGCAACTTCATTTTTTCTTACCAGCGCCCGCATACGCAAATGATTTAGCTCGGCAGAAACCGCCACCGGGTCATGCAGGGCAAACACAAGGCCTTTATCTTTGGTCTTGGGGTGCATATTGCCAAATTGCTGCATATGGCCATTCAGCTGAGCTAGCGCATCTACGCCATCTTTAAAGGGGAAGTAAGGCTTCGCATCTTTGCCTGGGCTGATATTGCGCAGCGCATATTCAGCAACAAATTTACCTGGGCTTTCTGCCTTGGCAACAAAGGCATTATCTGGTGCTTTTCCGCTATCTAAGTAGGCTTTAACATCAAGGCATTGCATGACTTTTGGATTAGCTTGATTGGCTTTTTTTAGCTTGTCATTCCATAAGTTGGCGCTATACGCCAACCATATTTTCCCCGTTTTATGCGCTTGGGGAATCGTCAGCAAACGCACTTTATGCAAATGGCCGAGTTTATTACAAGAAAAAGGCTCTGACATCGTAAAAGAGGGGTGTGAGGCAGAGTAAAGCGCCCCTTCTGGTGTAATCCGGTAAATATCCCAGCCATCTTTTTTGCCTGCTGGCGGGGTTTCATAAAACACGTATAAATAGCCCCGGCGCAGGGTTCGCAGTACATAACGCGATTGCTTGGGCGTAGCAAGCTGAGCCGCTTTTTGTGCAATGGCGTGCGAAAGCAGCTTTGCACTGCCGGGTGGCTGTAAATCTGCTTTATTCGCAATCACAGAGGGGCGCACCAATAGAATAGGCAGGCCACTTTTTTCACACGCTCTACAGGTATCCGTCATTGGTTTTCTTTTTGTGGTGAGTGCAGCATGATCTGATCCCATTGGCTTGCTGTGATTTCAGCCAAGGCGGTATTCAAAGGCGTTTGAGTTTCTTTGGCGTTTTTAAAAATGGCGCTCATGGATGGGTGCTGCCAAAACTGCGGATATTGATCCGCATAGAGGGCAAAGGCCACTTGATCATCGATTTGCGGCCAGCCCAATTCCCTGGCCGTTTTAACCCATAGCCGTGCATTTAAAAACATCTGGGCATAAGGGGCTGATCGTGTGGCATACCATTGCGCTAAAGTACGGTTAATTGCCTCCGCATCGAGGATGGTTTCAGCTTCATGGGGCTTCAATGTTAGCGTCGCCTGGCTGCCCCCGGTGCTTTGTAGATGGGTGACTCTGCCGTCAATCGATAAAAAATACCAGTTAGTAACAGGCCCAAGCCACAGACGGATGCGCTCTTCACCCAGCAGCGCTAAAAGTAAGGGCAATGTTCTGGGGTCAGCGGCTCTTAAATAACGCTTACCTGTTGCTGCATCATTCTGGCCAGCCATGCTGCCAACTCTTCACTACTCGCATGGCTTTGTAGCCAGGCGCATACAGGCAGACAGCCAAAGCCTCTCTCCAGTAGTGCCAGATTATTTTCTAAGGCAATCTGAATTGACTCTGCAAATAAAGGGTCTTCTTTGCCCTGCAATTGCACTAAATAGGGCAATTGGGCATAAGGCAAAGGCGGCTCGTTAAAAGTCAGCATGGTGATGATTCGCCCGTCCCACGCTGCTGTGCGAGAGTATTGCAGAGTAGGCGTGTTTTCTAGTGGCGCAGCATCTGGCCCGCCATCCAAGGGGCGTGGCTCACCCAACATGGGATCAATCAGCAAATATAAAGCGCCGTCTTGTTTTGACGATCCAATTTGTGCTGCCAGCTGCGTAATATGAGTCGGCTCTATGGCCAGTGGAGGCCATGGGTCAAAGAGTGCTGTGTTTTGCATTAGTTTTGGCCTGTGTATCAAAGAACAGCTGCGCCGCCCGCAGCGGCATCTTTCATTTTTTGTGAGCAATCCTTGGCTTGAACAAAGGGCACAAATTGGGGTGTTAAGCTCGCTGGGCCGCTCATATCATGATTTGCGCCTTTCACCGTGACCGCACCGGGGCAATGAATCTCGATATTGCCGCCTTTTAGCCGGATATAGCCGCCACCCGCAGTCATCAGGATTTCTTCTTTGGCCGAAATGTTGATCAGCCCTTTGCAAGCCGTTACTTTTAGGTCTTTATCGCCGGTGATTTCAATATCGCCGCTTTGCGCTTGCAGCTGGATTTGGCCTTTGGCGGCAATCAATTTGAGCGCAACTTTATCTTTTACCCCAGCTACAAATAGGCTGATGTGCTGGCCTACGTTATGAATCCAGCGGCGGCCGGTGGTTTGGTTTGTATCGCGCTGCGCAACCAAATCTAAGTTGGTGCCTGCGGTAAGAGTTTGGCTTTGCGGGCTGGTGATGGCCACGCCGTCTTCCCCGTGCAGCAGGATGATATTCTGCTGGCCTGCTTGATCTTTGGATTTTGTTTTGCCGTCTTTATCCGTATTGCTGCCCGCTTCAAGGCTTTTGCTGGCGTGGATGTGATGGTGCAAATGGCCTTGGCTGTTTGCGTCACCCACACTATTGTCCGGATTAATCGTTTTATTGTCTTCGCCGGTTTCTATGCTGTCGGCAAGCTGGTTGGTGGCCGTTTCGCCTAGGCTTTGGGCCAGTGAAAATGCTGATTCAAGCTGGCTTTGCGCGGTGCTGTGGTCTAGCTGCTTGCCGCTAGCGCCACTTTTGGCTTCGGTGCTAATCAGCAGGCCGCTGGCGCGAATTGCACCTTGCATATCGGTGCGTAATTCAAAGCCTTCGCCGCGTGCTTCGCCTTTGCCGTCGGTGCGTGGGTGGATTAAATAACCAAGGTTGAGCTGGGTTTTACCGTGCTCGCTAGATAGTTTAGTGCGCACTTCGCCCTTGGTATCATCAAACAGCAGCTCGCCGTATTGGCCACCTTCATGCTCTTTAGTTTTGATGCCAGATAGGGTTTTATTGGCAGGCAAAGCGCCAGCACCGCTAAACGCGGGCACTGAATGGCTGCCGTTATAAACAGTACCTGTTACAATTGGGCGGTCGATATCACCTTCTAAAAAGCTTACAGTCACCTCCTGGCCCACTCTAGGGATGAACTGATGCCCAAAGCCTGCACCCGCCGATGGATAGGCGACGCGTATCCAGCAGGATGACTTATCGTCGAGGTTGGCACCAAACTCTGGGTGTTCCTGAGCACGCTGCCAATGTAGCTGAATTTTTATGCGGCCGAGCTCATCCGTATGCACCTCTGATCCGGCGGGGCCAACTACCGTGGCGGTTTGTAAGCCTAGGCTGGTGGGCTTGGTAAATTCTTGCTCACCCAGATGGCTCAGCACCGGCTGGCCGCGCCTTTGGGCGGTAAAATCCGCTTGGTAAGGCGCGTTATCTTTGGCGGAAGTGGCAAGCAGGCTAGGTGCAACTAAGCCAAGTTGCTGGGTTAAATCTGCTGGAAAATTATTGTTTGCGGTGAATTTAAGCTCGGTGATGGCGAACTCTCGCTGCTCCGCGTTATCCCACTCGTGCGCAGGGTGATCTTCTAAGCGGAACCACTGCCCAGCTTGTAAGCTGCGCAATGTGCCAGAGCCAGTAAATGATTTCTTTTGCCCATCTAAAGCGTCCTGACGCAGCTTTGCATCGTTGCTGAGCTGGTCTAAATCGCTGGCGTAGTAGATGCGTTTGCGGATCGTAATATTCTAGGCTGGCTTGGATTTGTTGCCCGCCATCTCCTTGATCAGTGGCGCTATCGCTTGAACTGTGGCTGGTATTACTGGCTTTGTAGTCGAAGCTGGCAAGGGCAACCGAGCTGCTGCCAATTTGCCGCTGCGTATTCCAAGCTGTGAGCGAATCGCTTGCTTCTGTTGCCGACGCGCGATGAAAGCGAGCGATCGGCTCTAAAGCTTCGGGGATGGAGAATACATCATCAAACACCACCAGCTGCACTTGGGGCGAGTCTCCAGCCAAATGCTCAAATCGCCAAACCAAACCACTTTCTTTCATTAATCGGCATAAAAACGCAAAATCGTCTTCGCGATACTGTAAGCAGTATGAGCGCGGTGGATATTCGCCTGATAGCTTGAAATCCAGCGTTTGCACGGAGGCAAACACAGGATTCTTGGCCTGATGCTCCGCCAGTACCTGTTTCACAATATCTACGATCGATAAATCCTGAAAAACGCGAGAAGTACGCCGATATCTAAGCAGCGCAAAAGGCGGCTCTACGGTAAGGGAATATTGAGCGAAGCCTCCGTCGGAGCCTAAAAGCTGCGCCTGACTCACCACCCCACAACGCTCAATCGCATCGCCATTGGCGTTTGCGATAGACAATACCACCGGCAAGCCTAATAGCGATTTAAGTTCTAAATCGCCACTGGAGGACAGGCACTCAATTTGATAGCGATAAGCTTGGCAGATCCCCTCACTACCTGTTGCGCGCTGGGGTAAGAGCTGCTGACCCCATGCGGCACCATCGCCTAATTGCAGAGAAATAAGGCGCTGCTCTTGACTAAAAGCAGAGGCAAAGGAAGCAAGCAGATCACTAAGATTCATGATAAATCAACGATATATGGCGACCGCAAATATTACACGAAGCTTTATGCTATCTATTTTATGATTTACCTTATTTGTGCATATTCACCAATTTACTGCTCATGCCATGTAAGCAAAACAATGTACGCACTAAAAACAATTAAATAGGCGTTCAAAAGAATAAGAGAAATCATTTAATTCATGATAAATCGCCAAATATTTTATCTAACGCCAAATACATATCTTATAAAGCACTGATTTGGGCAGCAGTCTTGACGACTTATGCGGTTTTACGCTGGAGGCTCGGCGAGCAGTTGTTTTTGAACTAGATGCTGGGTAATCCCCACATTTGCACACGCAAAGGCTTATCACTCTTTAATATGTTTTCACTAAAAATGAATCGTCTCTAAAATAAAAACATCAACGCACACGCCTTTAAGCCGTATTTTTAAGGGGATATCTCTCTGCTTATTTAAAAGGAATAATGTCTTATCAAAACAGTAACTTAGTAAAACAAAAGTAATAAAATATCCTCTTAACCACCTGCCAAATCCTGCGTCAATACTTTACCCTACGGCACTCACCTTACAAATGCTTTTTTTGTTCGTAATCACACCATACAACCATTAAAAACACCGTGCATGAAACACAAAACTTCATGTAGCATATTGTTACGTCTGTAAGTCATTGGTTTTTATGATGTTTATTTTTTCCCTTATCAGCTACTGCATTAAATCAGGAGCAGCAGCTTGTCTTTCTGCAGCTAGGCAATGGAGCGAACAGTGATTACCGCAACGTGTAACAGGCAGCGAGATAATCAACCCTAGTGCTATCAGATTGACCGCATTTCTTACAATGATGCTTTAGAACTCAAATCGCGATGAGACTTGCCATTGACATAAGCAATAGCAGATGCCAATGGAGACGCGATTGAGCACTGCGGGGTGATGAGTCAGCCACAGCTTTTAGGCTCTGACGAGGGCTTGGCAAAGTAGGCATGACGCTAGAGCTCCCTTTTGCGCGGCTTAAATACCGCCGCACTTTGCGGGTGTTCTAGGATTTATCAATCGCCAATATTGTGAACAGGTGCTGGCCGAACATCAGGCCAAGAGCCCTCTGTTTGCCTCGGTGCAAACGTTAGATTTCAAATGATCGGGTGAATACCTGCACCGCTCTTATTGCTTGCAATACCGCAAAGACGATCAATGCCCCTGATAAGACATCGCTAGCTAGAAAAGTGATGCAGGGGGATGAGCAAACTAAGTCTACGAATCATGCCCCTAACCTAGTAGGCAGATGAAGCTTTACTGCCAAAGTATTTGATTTTTTTCAACCACAAGGAACACTATATGATGAAATTTTATAAAGGATTTGAATCGCACCGGGTTTCGCGGAGGCTGTTTGGTTTGAGTCAGACCAACATGGCCTGCTCGCTTTGATTACGATAATAATTTGCTTCTGCTTCCGCAGGTGGGATATGACCAATCGACCCAAGCA
>JBDKJX010000071.1:0-17335 GCA_039796405.1 Pseudomonadota bacterium | reverse complement strand
CGATAAGTGTGTAATAAGATTAGTTATGCAACTGAGGAGTGGTAGTTCAGTTGGTTAGAATACCGGCCTGTCACGCCGGGGGTCGCGGGTTCGAGTCCCGTCCGCTCCGCCAACTCATAACTGATTTGTTTTAAAAGTTTTTATAGATTGACTGTTTCACAGATGGGTGATTAGCTCAGTTGGTAGAGCGTCTGCCTTACACGCAGAATGTCGGCGGTTCGACCCCGTCATCACCCACCACACCCTCCCGCTTTATTTCAATTCTCTGCATCAAAAGTCCAAAAAAAGTTCTGCAAGTCGACTAAATCACCATACCATTCATCTATTTGTTGTTGCACAACCACTATTTTTTTGTTTTTTCGGCCTCAGGCATCGCAAAGAAGAGATGCAACCGCTAAACTGGCAGCCTCTTAGCAAGGTGGTCACCATATATGAACTCTCCCCTTGCCATGGCCTCGCGCATATCAACACGCATGATTTCTCTTGCACTTGCTGCAGGCACAGTGGCTTTGCTTTTATTGATCTTAGCTGAACAGCTAAGCCCAGCCGCCTATCTGCTTGACGCATGGTTCGCTGCTTGCGCGATTGCTCTTGCCTTACGCAAAAGACATAAAGCCACGCCTAATAATCCAAATACAGAAACCGGTGCGATAGACGATGTTGCCTATTGTTTGCCCGATCTGATCTGGAAGATTAACTTTGCCAGCCGCAGCGTCAGCCCGTTAAATAACGTTTTTGCCGATATTCATCCTTTGGCTACGGAAGAAAACAAAAAAATATCTGTACTCTTTCCAGCTCGCATCTCGCGTCAGTATCTAGAAGCCCTGATTTCTGTACAAAGCACGCAGTGCACTCAGGCATTTGAATATCAATTAAGCGGCAGCGATCAAGTTAAACGTTATTTTGAAGCACGCTTACTGCCACAATCATCCCGTGAATGCTTGGCGATGATTCGTGATATCACTCATGTCAAAGACACCGAGCAAGCGCTACTGAATCAGCAATTGTTTGTGCATCAAATTATTGATTCCAGCCCTAATTTAATTTTTGTGCGCGATAAGCATGGCCGCTTCTTATTAGTAAACCGCGCTACCCAAACACAGTTGGGGCATGAATTATTAGTGCAATCGCATATGGGTTTAGTGGATTCGCCACAGCCATTTACGCTGGGCGATAAAGACGTGCTAGAAAATGGCGAAACCATACGCCATCTTGATTCATGGGTTATGCCAGATAATCAATTGCATTGGTTTGATATTACCAAGCTACCTATTGTGCGAGATGAAAACACTTATATTTTATCCATTGCGATGGATATTTCTCACTTAAAAAGCACCGAAGCTGCGATGGAGCATTTCCAACGTTTAGTCCGTGATGTGGCAGATGCCCTGCCTGTACGCTTTTTCTTGATTGAAAAAGGCTTAATTACTTTTGCAAACAAGGGTGCAGAAGAATTATTTAATCAAAGCGCTCTAACAGGAAAAACACTAGATAGCTTAATTGATGCAAGTGCAGACCCTAGCAGCTACCAAATCATTGATATCGCCAGTAGCTCTAATCAGCTGCTTATTTTTAGATAAACTGCTCTTTCTTACTTACTGACTGACTGATGTTAGGCAGTGGCCATTCTTTTAGTGCCTCGGCACGGTAATTTTGCTACGGGATCCCTACGAAGTCTTTAATTTCTGAACGGCCAGCGATGATACTACGCAAAGAGAAAGCCTCCACACGAAACACTAAGGCCCCTAAGCTGTGTAACGTTACAGCTCATTTGCAGCATGAGACGTCCCCAATTGGGGCTGGATTCATCATATCTACCGCGCCAGTCACCCCTTATGCCGCCGCCTTACCATGACATTAATTAATCGTAGACATTTTTTAAGCCTATCGGCAAAAACAGCGGGCAGTAGTGCCGCGCTAGCCATGATTCCAGCCTGTATTACTAAAGCTCTGGCGATCCCTGCTTATAGCCCAACTGGCACAATTAATGATGTACAACACATCGTTATCTTGATGCAGGAAAACCGCAGCTTTGATCATTATTTTGGCAGCCTGCATGGCGTGCGCGGCTTTGGCGATAAACTGGCGATTCCTATTCAAGGCAATCAATTAGTCTGGAATCAAAAAGATGCCAACGCTAAGATTATGCCGCCTTATCATTTAAACACTCAGCTCACTAGCGCTCAGCGCGTCCCCAGCTCCCCACATACCATGCCCGATGCGCACTCAGCATGGGCGGGTGGAAAAATGGGGGAATGGCCTAAATATAAAACGCAATTTTCAATGGGCTATTACCGCCAAGCAGACATTCTGTTTCAATTTGCACTCGCCAATGCATTTACCCTTTGTGATGCTTACCATTGCTCCTTTATGGGTGGGACGCATCCAAACCGGCTCTATCTATGGACTGGAATGATTGATCCCAGCGGAAAACACGGCGGGCCTGCGATTAATAATAGTGGCGCGGATAAAAGCTTACCGCCCAAGTATTCATGGACTAGCTATCCAGAGCGCTTACAAAAAGCCGGTGTCAGCTGGCGGATTTACCAAAATATCGAAGATAATTTCAATAACAATTCCCTCGATGGCTTTGCCAATTTCCGCCACGCCGCGGACGGCAGTGCGCTCAAGCAGCAAGCGATGTCAACTTGGAGCATGGCGCAATTTGCCAGCCATGCTGCTGCGGGCAGCTTGCCCCAAATTTCATGGCTGATTGCCCCAGCCAAAGATTCTGAACACCCCGCCCCTTCTAGCCCCATTCAAGGTGCGGATTACACTCAACGCGTGCTAAATGCGCTCACCGCTCATCCAGAAACGTGGAGTAAAACTGTTTTATTGGTGATGTTTGATGAAAATGATGGCTTTTTTGATCACGTCCCTCCACCAACCCCTCCCAATAAATACGCCGATGGTCGCTACGCGGGTAAATCCACCGTTGATACAGCGCTTGAGTACCATAGTAATGGTCAAGTTTATGGACTTGGCCCACGTGTACCTATGTATGTTATTTCTCCTTGGAGCAAGGGCGGCTGGGTCAACTCGGAAGTGTTTGATCACACCTCGGTGATTCAATTTCTAGAAAAACGCTTTGGGGTATTTGAGCCCAATATCAGCCCTTGGCGGCGAGCCGTATGCGGCGATTTATGCTCTGCATTTAATTTTTCCGCCCCCAATGACTTAACACATGCGCCGCTACCCAACACCAGCCAAGCCGACGCTATCGTCAGCAAGCAAAGTAAATTACCCAGCCCAAGTGCTCCACTCATCCCAGTACACCCACAACAAGAACAAGGCATACGCCCTTCACGCGCGCTGCCCTATGAGCTGCATTGCAACGCCCAAGTACACGACAAACAATTAGAGCTAATTTTTAGCAATAGCGGAAAAGCCGGTGCCGTCTTTCACGTTTACGAGCCGCTTAATCTAGACAATGAGCCGCGCCGTTATACCGTTGAGTCAGGGAAAAACTTATCCGACAGCTGGAATTATCACCAGGATCAAGGCCGCTATGACTTATGGGTGCTAGGGCCAAATGGCTTTCATCGGCATTTTCAAGGGCATGTGCATTCAGAATGTAAGGTAGAAACGCATATTCATTACGCAGCGGCAAGCGGTGAAATTTATTTACAATTACAAAATACCGGCAAAAAGGAAGCGAGCTTAACGATTCGTGCCAATGACTATCGTAACGACGGGCCTTGGCAGCTAAAAATTGCGGCGGGCCAAACGGTAGTGCATGAATGGAGCTTATTTGAGAGCTATCAGTGGTACGACTTTAGCGTAAGCGGTAACCAAGGTTTTGTACGGCGCTTTACTGGCCGAGTAGAAACCGGCCAAGACTCAATCAGTGACCCAAGTAATGCTGGAACCACAACAAAACCAAGAAAAAAATTCAGTCGCTAATCTTAAATTGTAAGCGCCCTATAACGCATCGCCCCCCCCTGTAAAATATCTAGGCTAAAGCGTAGCGAGCCAAACAATCCTTTACACACAGCTGATTGATATTGATTTAGCATTAGCCATCCATTTACACGAGGCTTAAGCCATGTCATCACTACGACGTTTATTTCAGTACGCGGGGGTTTATCGCCGTGATGCTTATTGGGCGAGTTTATTCTCGATCATTAATAAGTTTTTCGACATCCTCCCTGAGGTATTGATTGGCGTTGCCGTAGATGTGGTAGTCAACCGCGAGGCCTCTTTTTTAGCCAAGCTAGGGGTCAGCGATAGCTTTCACCAGTTGCTCTACCTTGGCGTTATTACTGCGCTGGTATGGGGCGGTGAATCTTTATTTGAATATCTATTCCAAATTCGCTGGCGAAATCTTGCCCAAAATTTACAGCATGACCTACGTTTAGACGCCTATCGCCATGTGCAAAAGCTGCCATTGTCTTACTTTGAAAACAAAAGTACCGGCAAGCTGATGGCAATTTTAAATGACGATATTAATCAGATGGAGCGCTTTTTAAATGGCGGGGCCAACAGCATTATTCAGGTGCTTTGCTCCACGGTGATGGTAAGTGCAGTGTTCTTTTATATTGCGCCGCAGCTCGCCCTTATCGCCCTTGCCCCTGTGCCACTGATTTTACTTGGCACATTTTGGTTCCAACACCGCATTGCCCCGCGCTACGGCACTGTGCGTGAAGCCGCCGGGGTGATTGCTGGCAGACTAAATAATAATTTACTCGGCATTGCCACCATTAAAGCCTTTACTGCCGAAAACTTTGAAGCCAGTCATATCTCCGATGCCAGCAACCATTATCGGCAAAGCAACCGCAGCGCAATTCAACTCTCTGCGGCGATTATTCCCATTATCCGCATGGCGATTTTATCCGGCTTTGTGGTCACCCTGGTTTACGGTGGTTATCTAGCACTGGACGGCAAAATTGGCGTAGGTAGCTATTCAGTATTGGTGTTTCTGACCCAGCGCCTGCTCTGGCCACTGACCGGCCTTGCGGATATCGCCGATCTTTATCAACGCTCCATGACCGCCATCGAGCGGGTATTGGATCTGCTCGGTACCCCTATACATATCCACTATGAAGGCCAGCCATCAGGGCAGATCAAGGGCGCGCTCAGCTTTGAACACATCAGCTTTAGCTATGGCGAGCAGCCCATTCTAAAAGATATCTCCCTGCATATTGCCGCAGGGCAAACCGTGGCTTTTGTTGGCGCAACGGGCTCGGGCAAGAGCACGCTACTCAAGCTATTACTGCGCTTTTATGAAAGCCAGCAAGGCAGTATTAAGATTGATGGCATTGAAAGCAAAGATATCGCCCTACTGGATTTACGCCGCGCCATTGGCTATGTAGGCCAAGATGTGTTTTTAAGCGATGCCAGCATTGCTCAAAACATTGCCTACGGCCAGCAAACGGCGGATATCACGGCCGTGATGGCCGCAGCGCGTGCCGCCGAAGCACATGAATTTATCGAGCGTTTACCCCAAGGCTACGACACGCAAATTGGCGAGCGCGGGCAAAAATTATCGGGTGGGCAGCGTCAGCGACTAGCTTTAGCGCGCGCCATCTATAAAAACCCTAGGATTTTGGTGCTGGACGAAGCCACCAGCGCGGTTGATAACGAAACTGAAGCCGCCATTCAAAGATCCCTAGATCAGATCGCCAAAGGCCGCACCACCTTGGTCGTGGCTCACCGCCTATCTACTGTGCGCAATGCCCATTGTATTTATGTCATGGAGCAAGGCGAAATTGTTGAAGCGGGGACGCATGAGGGATTGCTGGCGCAAGAAGGCAATTACGCCGCGCTATGGCGCTTGCAAACAGGACTAAGGGAAAATAACGTAGCGTTGGTTTAACCCACCTAATGGACGGTATGGCAACGTAAACGCTGCAGTGCAACTTACAATCATGATCTATATTTTGGCATGATGCTTTGATTGAAAGGATGCAGCAATGCGTTTATCTTACACAGCCTGTTTGGCCAGTGCTTTATTCACCAGCTATCTTTATGCAGAAACGGTCATTATCAATGCCGAAGACGATTGGGCCCCTTTTTCCTCCATGCGTGCAGATAAGTACGGCGTTGAGGGGCTTTCGCCCACGCTGGTGAAAGCCGCATTTAATAGCCAAGGTGTAGAGGTGGAGTTTAATGCCGTGCCTTTTGCCCGCTGTTTAAGCGAGGTAGAGCACGGCAAGGTAGTGGCCTGCTTTGACACCTCAATCACGGAAGACAATAAGAATAAATTTATCTGGCACAAAACGCCCTTATTTGAAGAAGGCTTATCTATTTTTGCTTTAAGTGAATCTACTGAAAAGAACCTCGCAGTGCATAATTTAGAAGGCAAAACAGTTGGGCTAACTCATGGCTATTCCTATCCAAATATATTAATGGATAATAAAAAAATCATTAAAGATAGTTCTCCATTTGACGATACTCAATTAAAAAAACTTATTTTAAAACGAATTCAATACGCTGTTATCAACACCACACCTGGCACATTATTAATAAATGGTAACCGCAGCTACAAAGATAAAATTAAAATTGTTGGCTTAGTAGAAACTAGCATATTCTTTTTAAATTTTTCTAAGTCGCATAAAGATGGACAGCGAATGGCAGATATTTTTGAAAAAGGAATGGCAAGTATAAAATCAAACGGCACGTATCATAGTATTGAAACAGAGTTCAAATTAAAAAACGGCTTAGTTAGCAAAATTAATAAATAGTAGCTTGGTCTGTATTTGAAGAAAAAACGCCAAATATGCTCTCGAATTAAACCTGCCACACTATGCTGGGTAATATCCAAGGCCTAGGTAGCCTGCTGCAGGGCTTGCAATAAGGGGCGGCACTGCTCGTATACTGCCGCCCTTCTCTGGTAACTTGAATACGCCGTGCACTACGGTTGAGTAAGCGGCAGCCTAGCTGCTGCTCTAACTTTTGCAAACGCCGTGTCAACGTTGCAGCTGGCAGGCTCATCTTTTGCGCAGCAGCACTTAAGCTACCCGCCTCAACCACGGTCACAAATAAGGCTAGATCATCGAGCATGATTTCATTTATGGAATTTAATTTTTATTTATTAATTGTATTTTCATTTATATGTTTTTGCTATGCTTAATCAATCTTAAATCAAGCAGGACTCATCATGTCAGACACACAAAAACTGCGCTGGGTGTTCTCATTTATGATGTCACTACTGATGTCTACTGTAATGAGTGGCTGGGTCACTTGGATTGTTGCGGGGCTAAATGACCAGTTTTTACAGCATTGGTCACGGGCTTTTATCATGGCTTAGCCCGCCGCATTTACCATCGTGATACTTTGTGCACCTAGCGTGCAGCGCCTTAGCCAACGCTTAGTTCTGCAAAAAGGCAGAGCTTAAACCTTGTCATCACATGCCCAAATGAATATACGAAAAACGCTATAAAAATTATTCGCTATTAATTAATTCATCAAAAAATAACTTACCTGAGCACGAAATTGACACTTGTTGTTCGTAGTTTTGTGATTTTCCTAGTGATTAATTAAAAAGAACGCAATGACCTAATTACAGCTCCCCTACTTTTATTTATCCAGCGATGCAGTTTTTGGCTTACGCGGCGTAAAAAATTATTTAGAGCATAGCTCACTTGATAAAAACCTATTGGAATCGGTTTATTTGCGGGTATCGCAAATAGATGGCGGCTCTTTTTGCCTAAAACTACATAGCAAATCTTTAAGGAGTAAAGGAGAAGAAAATGAGCACTTAGATAGCCTAATGGCTTGGAGTACGTGTGGGCTATTTAGCCTTAAGGAACGCGTGGGGCTAAACTGGACTGAATCACTCAGCCATATTTCAGACACACACGCTCCTGATGCAGATTTTGCGGCATTAAAGCCATACTTTAGCGATCAATAAATATCAGATATTACCTTTGCGATCGAAAATATTAATGCCTTAAACCATATTGCAATTGTAATTCGCCAATAATATTTAATTATCTATTAATACAAGCTATTTTCTAGCATTAAAACACCATATTCTATTTCTTGCATTACTAATTTCGCCATATCCGATAACATTTCAATTTCAAATGCATTAAGCTGACGGGGTACACTATCAATTAAACAGAAGGTGCCTAATTTAACCCCATTACTGGCAATTAATGGTGCACCTGCATAAAAACGAATTTGCGGTTCGCCCGTAACCAAAGGATTATCAAAAAAACGTACATCTTGCAGCGCATCTTCAATCACAAAAACCTCATTTTGCAAAATAGCATGGCCGCAAAAAGAAATATCTCGATGGGTTTCTTTGGCATTTAGCCCACAGCTCGATTTAAACCACTGCCGATGGCTATCAATCAGGCTGACTACCGCAATTTTCACCCGAAAAAAGGCAGCCGCAGCGATAGTAAGGTTATCGAAACGCGCTTCAAGCGGAGTATCTAAAATCAATAGCTCTCGCAGCGTTTCTATGCGCAAGGCCTCGTTTGAAGGCATAGCCGGCACCTGCATACACAATCCTGTCTGAAAATAGCAGGTGCCATTATACTATTGAAATCTATTTGCAAGCACAACTACCATAAACATGTGGCTTAGCGGTAAGTGCAGCAAACTCAGGCAAATGTCCATACTTACTTAAATGCTGCCGTGCTTGGCGGGTGGCTTCCAACATATTGGCCAGCGCTGCTTCGGTTTCTGGCCAGTTACGGGTTTTTAAACCGCAATCTGGGTTAACCCATAACTGCTCAACAGGCACCACTTCAGCAGCCTTGGCAATCAAGCGCAGCATATCTTCTACCGGCGGAATACGTGGGCTGTGTATGTCATACACACCTGGGCCCACTTCGTTTGGATATTTGAATGTACCAAAACCTGTCAGCAATTCCATATCTGAGCGGCTGGTTTCAATGGTAATCACATCCGCATCCATAGCGGCAATCGCTGGCAGAATATCGTTGAATTCCGAATAACACATATGGGTGTGAATTTGTGTTTGATTGGCTACCCCTGATGCAGAGATGCGGAACGCTGCTGCGGCCCAATCTAGATAAGCCGCCCAATCGCTCTTTTTAAGCGGCAGGCCTTCACGGAAAGCAGGCTCATCAATTTGGATAATGCCAATGCCGGCTGTTTCCAGATCCACCACTTCATCTCGAATCGCCAGCGCAATTTGTTGTGTGGTGACAGAGCGCGGCTGATCGTCGCGCACAAACGACCATTGCAAAATAGTTACTGGGCCAGTCAGCATGCCTTTCATAGGCTTTTGCGTCAGGCTTTGCGCGTATTGAGTCCACTCTACTGTCATCGGCGTTGGGCGGCTAACATCACCAAATAATACTGGCGGTTTTACGCAGCGGCTGCCATAGCTCTGCACCCAGCCAAACTGAGTAAAGGCAAAGCCAGATAATTGCTCGCCAAAGTATTCCACCATATCGTTACGCTCGGCTTCGCCGTGTACCAGTACGTCAATGCCTAATGCTTCTTGCTTATCCACCGCAAGGCGAATCTCGGCCTGCATCTGGCTAATATATTCAGCCTGCGCCAATGTACCTTTTTTAAACGCAGCACGCGCAGCACGAATTTCCTTCGTTTGTGGGAACGAACCAATCGTGGTGGTTGGCAATGGCGGTAAATTAAAGCGCGCTCTTTGCTCGGCCTGACGCGTAGCAAAGACGGCATGACGACGCGCATCGGCATCGCTCAGTGCGGCAATGCGGGCACTGACGGAGGGGTTATGAATTCTAGGTGATGCTTTGCGTGAGGCCACTTTAGCTGCATTTTTTGCCAGCTCATCACTCACATCAGCGCCGTTTAATGCGCGCTTTAATACGCTGATTTCCTGCAGCTTTTGCTTAGCAAAGGCTAGCCAGCCTTTCAGCTCATCATCTAACTTGGTTTCCTGTGCCAAATCCACCGGCACGTGCAGCAGCGAGCATGATGTAGACAGCCAGATATTGCTGCCCTGATGCGCTTGTAAACGCGCCAGAATGGCGGATAAATCACTCACCCAGATATTGCGGCCATCCACCACACCCAACGACAATACCTTGCTGGCTGGCCAGTTAGCAGCAAACACGTCCAGCTGCTGTGGCGCACGAACTAGATCAAGATGCACACCGGCTACCGGCAGATCACGCAATAAAGCGGCATGAGTTGAAACCGATTCAAAATACGTCGCCAGTAAGATTTTTGGCCCAGTATTGGCAAGGCTACGGTACGCTGGCTCAAATGCCGCCAGCCATTCACGTTCTAAATCTAAACCTAAGATTGGCTCGTCTAATTGCAGCCATTCCACACCCAGCTTGGCGAGCCGCTCTAATATACGATTGTAAGCTTGCAGAACTTTAGGTAGCAGGCTGAGCTTATCAAAAGCGGCTTGCTCTTTTGAATCTGACTTTGCTTTAGCGAGGTAAAGAAAAGTCAGCGGGCCTGGCAGCACCGGCTTTACTCTGTGCCCCAGCGATCTAGCCTCTTCAATTTCATAGAAGAACCAATCCACACCACCGGCAAAATCACTGTTTTCATCCAACTCGGGCACTAGATAGTGATAGTTAGTATCAAACCACTTTGTCATTTCCTGAGCAGGCTGAGCCGTATTGCCACGTGCCAGCTCAAAATACTGTTTTAAGCTCAAGTTTTTAGCATCAAAGCCAAAACGAGCAGGCAGCGCGCCCAGCAGCGCAGAAGCATTCAACATCTGGTCGTACCAGGCAAAATCGCCCACTGCAACAAAATCTAAACCCGCTTCTTTTTGCCATTCCCAATGCTGGCGGCGCAAGCTGTTACCCGTTTGCGCCAACGCGCTTTCATCAATCTCACCCTTCCAGAACTGCTCTACAGCGAACTTTAGTTCACGCTGAGCGCCAATACGCGGAAAGCCAGTAATATGAGCAGTAGTCATCGCAATCTCTGTTTGTCATGAATATGATTTGTATCATGCCTGCTGCATCGGTATGATACAAATTCATTATTTTCATAGTAATGATGAATATCACTCAATAGATTGAAGCCTTACAATTTAATGAGCAAGGAAGCTAAACCTTAAACATCAGAGCGCCCTAAAAACACAGAGTGCCAAATATAAAAAGCAAATAAAAATAAACACTGGGCTTATAAACCACTCAAAACCAAAGCAAACCACTTCCGGATAAAAATTGCTTTATAAAGCTCAGTACCCTCATGCGTTAAAGCGATCCAAAATTTGTATTTTGACTCATAGATAACGCCACTAAAAGATTCGCCATGCAATCACTACTCGAACTTCGCCACCTTAAAACCCTGCTTGCCATTCGCGAATCAGGCAACCTAACCCGCGCTGCAGAGCGGCTGCATCTAACGCAATCAGCGCTTTCGCACCAGATCAGGTTATTAGAGGAGCATTACGCACTTCCGCTGTTGATCCGTAAATCAAGCACAAAATCTGCCACACTCAGGCTCACTCCGGCAGGAGAAAAACTAGCCCTGCTGGCTGCAGAGGTATTGCCACGCATAGATCAGGCGGAGCGCGATATCGCCAAGCTTAGAGAAGGTGAAGCTGGCCAGCTGCGTATTGCAGTGGAATGCCACACCTGTTTTGATTGGCTGATGCCTGCTATGGATAACTTTCGTGGCCACTGGCCGGAGGTAGAGCTGGATATCGTGTCTGGCTTTCATGCCGACCCAGTACAGCTTTTATTTGAAGAGCGTGCGGATTTAGCGATTGTTTCCGAAGCTGCGGATGAAGCCGGAATCAACTATCAGCCACTGTTTAGCTATGAAATGATCGCCCTCATTGCCAAAGATCACCCTTTAGCTGCCAAGGCCTATTTAAGCGCCGAAGACTTTGCCAGTGAAACGCTGATTAGCTATCCTGTTCCCGATGAAATGCTTGATCTATTAAGAAAAGTACTCAAACCTGCTGGCATTAACCCCAAACGCCGCACCACCGAACTAACCGCCGCAATTTTGCAGCTGGTGGCCAGCCGCCGTGGCATCGCGGCCCTACCAAGCTGGAGCGTACAGCATTATCTAGAGCGCGGTTACGTGGTTGCTAGGCCCATCACGGCACAAGGACTCACCTCAGATCTTTACGCCGCCATCAGCCACGGCCAATCTGATACTGCTTTTGTGCGTGACTTTGTTAGCACTATGCGCGAAGTCAGCCATCTCAGTCTGCCAGGCGTGACGCTGTTATAAACATACTAGAGGTACCGCATACCGTGCCTCTACAAAAAACATGGGATAATCGCAGCCTATCTTACTGTTTATAGCCCATGCATACTCTTTCCCAATTACGCTCTGGCGAGCTGGCGGGTATTTCCCGGCTTGATTTATCTTGTGGGCTCACTGAATTTCCTCAGGAAATTTATCATCTGGCAGATTCTCTAGAAATCCTAAATTTATCGGGTAATTTACTCTCATCCCTGCCAGATGATTTGCCACGGCTGCACCAGTTAAAAGTAATCTTTTGCTCTGATAATCAATTTCAACACCTACCCGAAGCACTAGGACACTGCCCTCGGCTAGCTATGGTAGGCTTTAAAGCCAATCAAATCAGCAACGTCAGCGCTGCATCACTCCCCCAAGCTTTACGTTGGTTAATTCTGACCGATAACCAACTCAGCCAGTTACCTGCCGAGCTAGGGCAATGCCTCTCCTTGCAAAAACTGATGCTGGCAGGCAATCAATTGCAATCATTGCCTGCTGAGCTCGCAGCTTGCCAAGATTTAGAGCTCATCAGAATTGCCGCAAACCAGCTTCAGGCTTTACCAGATTGGCTGTTTACCCTACCTAAACTGGCGTGGCTGGCATTTGCTGGCAATCCATTTTGCAAAGCACCTCCCACTCGATCAAGCCAACTTGTTGACTGGCAGGATCTGCAAATCGCCGAACAATTGTGGGAAGGCGCTTCTGGCCTAATCTACAAAGCCCGTTGGCAAGCAGGGGGGGCAAACCAAGATGTTGCCCTAAAATTATTTAAAGGCGCTCTAACTAGCGATGGCCTACCGCAGTGCGAAATGGCTGCATCCCTAGCTGCCGGTAAGCATCCAGCACTGATTGGTGCCATTGGAGAGGTAAAGCATCACCCTGAGCAAATCCCAGCACTCTTGATGCCACTCATCGCCTCAGGCTTTAGCAACCTAGCAGGCCCACCCAGCTTAGAATCGTGCACAAGAGATATTTACCACCAAGATCAGCGCTTTAGCTTGGCCAGCACGCTACGCATATTAAGTAGCATTGCAGATGCCGCCACCCACTTACACGCCGCCCAAATCCTGCATGGCGATTTATATGCGCATAATATTTTACTTAAGGCCGATGGTGAAACACTTTTAGGGGATTTTGGTGCGGCGTCTTTTTACACAGACTCGCGATTACAAAAAATTGAAGTAAAGGCTTTTGCATACCTTTTAGAAGAGCTCATCAGCCGTACAGAAGGATCGCAGGCCATGCTTAATGACCTAATACATCTGCAAGCAAACTGCGCACAAAACAATCTGGATAATAGGCCTACATTTGCTGCAATAAGCCAAAAAATAACGACTCTCTCAAACAATTGAAATCATGATAGAGGGCCAAGCAACTCTAATGATGCTCGACCTCTTCATCTGCAAACAATATCCCAATATCAGGAAAGGTTTTTTGAATTCTTAATAAAGCATCTACCACCACGGGATCAAAATGTGCCCCTCGTCCTTTTACAATTAAGTCAATCGCTTCTGCGTGCGAGAAAGGCGGCTTATAAACCCGCTTAGAAACCAACGCATCATAAACATCTGCAACAGCCATTAATCGGGCAGATAAAGGAATATCTTCCCCCTTTAAACCCTGAGGATAGCCACTGCCATCCCATTTTTCTTGGTGGCTATATGCAATCTCACGTGCGTAGTGCAAAAATTTATCTTCTTTAGACCCTAAATAACTCTCTACCGAAGTAATGACATCTCGGCCATACACAGTATGCATTTTCATTAAATTGAATTCTTCATCCGTTAATTTACCCGGCTTCAGTAAAATATGATCTGGCACCCCCACCTTGCCAATATCATGCATCGGAGCAGATTTATACAACCATTGAATATTGGCAGGGGTTAGCTCAGCACTAAACTTGGGATCATCTGCCAATTCCAGCGCCAGTAAAGCAACAAAATGTTGCGTGCGCCGTAGATGCTTACCGGTTTCATTATCTCGTGTTTCCGCTAATGAGGCCATCGCCAGAATAGTAGCCTGCTGTAAATGGGCTAATTCTCTGGTGCGTTCTTGCACCAAATGCTCTAAATATTGATTTTGATTCTTTAAAAAAACTTGTGCAGCCTTTAACGCCAATTGTGTTTGCACCCGAGCCAATAAAATAGACGGGATAATAGGCTTACTAATATAATCTGCGCCACCTACAGAAAAGCCCTCCTCCTCATCCTCAATAGCCGTTTTTGCAGTAAGGAAAATAACTGGAATATCTTCTGTTTCTTTATCTGCTTTTAATTTTCGACAAACCTGATAGCCATTAATATCAGGCATCATTACATCCAGCAAAATGAGATCAGGTCGAGGCTCAGTCAAAACCAATCGCAAAGCAACCTCACCATGGTTTGCTACTTTTACCCGATACTTATCCCGTAATAGGCCATTAAGTAACATAAGATTATCTGGCGTATCATCCACTACCAAAATGGTTGACCTATTTTCTTGCGATTGTAATAGTTCCATCACTACTCCTTACTCACTAAGCATTTAGCATTTACTATTGAATTAAATGGGGGATTTCATCATCCATTCTAAAGCATCATTAAATGCAAACTGATTAATGAATCGCGCAATCTCATGGCTGCGCCCTTGCCATAGACACTCAAAACCAAGTTGGTTCTCTTCAAAAAATTCACATGCAGCTGCATCACCTTCTTGCAATAAATGTTGCAAGCCTTCAAACAATGCTTTTTTACCTTCTTCATCTAAAGGGGATATTAAAGACGCCGCCACTACAGGTAATTTTTGAATCTTTTTTTCTTCAAAATAAAAATGCTGTAGCGATTCAAGTAAATAATGCAAAGCATCATTCGTTTCAATCTGCATTTTCAGAACAAGGGGCTTATCTACAATTTTATCCAAGGCTAACTCGAGCTCTGCGGCATGTTTTTGCACCACATTTGCACCAATGGTTGCTGCAATCCCTTTTAATGTATGCGCATGTCGTCTTGCATCAATCCAATGATCATTAGCAAGTGCATCGGCTAAACTAGACTGCACTTTTGGTATTTCATCTAAAACCTTCAGCAATAATCGCCGGTAAAAATCAGGATTGCTCATTGCATATTTAAGCCCCATCGCTATATCGAGCCCCGTGATCTCATGAGGTAACCCTGCAGCAGCCAAATCATTAGGTTTAGCTACTTTATTTTCCACTTCTTTAACGGCATCTCTTTTTGTATGTGGTAACCATTTAATCAAGGTATTCATTAACAAACCAGGATCAATTGGTTTAAGCAAATGATCACTCATACCTGAATCCAAACACATTTTCTTATCTTCAATCGTAGATAAAGCCGTCAATGCTACGATAGGAATAGAGGCTTGATATTGGCCACCGCGAATAATTTTTGCTGTACTCCAACCATCCAAAACAGGCATTTGGATATCCATTAGAATCAGGTCAAAGGTTTTTTTTTCTATTATATCTACAGCCTGCTGACCATCACCTACTACAGTAACCTGCATACCCGCATCAATTAATATTTCACTCGCAACCTGCTGGTTTAACTCATTATCTTCAACCAATAATATATGAGAGCCTAATCGGGACATTAACTCTTCTCGCTGAATATTTTTAGCCAGAGGGTCAATAGTTATTGCTTGTGTATTTTTTTTAAACTGCACACAAAACCAAAAGCAACTCCCTTTTCCTAACTCACTTATAACACCAATTTCCCCGCCCATTAATTTAACTAATTTTTTAGATATCACTAAGCCCATGCCTAAGCCACCAAACTTCCGAGTTGCAGAAGTATCCGCCTGAGTAAACGCCTGAAATAAATTTGCCTTTTGCTCTTCATCAATCCCCATGCCTGTATCGCTAACGGAAAATTTTATAATCACATCTATTGCACTTTCTGATTGAATCTCTACTTTTAATTCAACATGACCTTGTGACGTAAATTTAATAGCATTTTCCACCAAATGGGATAAAACCTTCTCTAAATGCGCTGCGTCACCCATTAATTTCTCTGGCAAAATAGGAGGAATAACATAATTCACTGCTATTTTTTTCAAACCTACTTCATCTTTATTTTTTTCTTCTATATTTTTTAATACTTCATTTAAATAAAATACTGCACACTCTAAAACAAGCTGCCCTTCTTCCATCTTAGAAAAATCAAAAATATCATTAACAATACTTAATAAATGTTCGCTAGATCGCTGAATAACCTCTATATAATTTCTTTGCCTTATATTCAATTCAGTTTTAAGTACTAGATGCGTCATCCCAATAATAGCATTCATGGGTGTTCGAATTTCATGACTGATATTTGCTAAAAAATCACGCTTTATTTTTTCTGTTTCATTTATTATTTTTTGAATTTCATCGCTTTCTTTTAGTTCACTTTGAGCAGCATAACTATTTCTAACCAACAAACAAACATTAGCCCCTTCAATCCCTTGATTAGGCAACAAACTCAAACGCATTTCACTAGGGAATACATGTCCATTATAAGCTTGCCAATTAAATAAGCTTGCGTCACTCAAGGCATCACTTTCGCTCATTAAATTAAAGCTATCCAATAATGTTAAAAGTCTTTCTCTTTGATCTGTAACCACTAGCACTTCAACATTTAAACCTAATAATTTAGTTTTCGAGTATGCAAATAACGTTACCAATGCTTGATTTGCCCAAACAATCCTCCCTTCAATATCGATCAAAAGCATCGCTTCTGCAGATAAATCACAAATACTTCTATAGCTTTCTTCTGCATCTCTCTTACTTTGTATCCCTTTCTCTAAGGCACGTAGATGTAAAGCAGCCACTTCAGCCAATATTTGCTGGAAATCTGCCGCAACTTCCTGATGCTCTGAAAAACTCTTCACTTGAATTTGCACATTACATACTCCATTGATCTATCCCCCAATGCCCCATGCTCTTGACCACCCGTAGATAAAACATACCTCAAGCAATTAATCCTAGATCATTATCTTAAATAATTCCCCAACATGAACAGTTCGGCCAATAAAAATACACTAAAAAATAAAACACTCAATAAGCATGAGATGTTTACTTTTAGTGCATTCTTACTCATTAACATTCATTTCTTCCGCCCAAAGCAAAACCCCCGTCTCTTTCGAGTACGGGGGTTTTGCTTACTACGTCTTTACTACTAATGGGGTGTCTGGCAATGACCTACTTTCACACAGGTAATCTGCACTATCA
>JBDKJX010000070.1:0-17547 GCA_039796405.1 Pseudomonadota bacterium | reverse complement strand
AATGGCTTTGGATTTACAATAACGAGCGCCCGCATATGGGATTGGGCGGCATCACCCCGAAACAAAAACTGGCATTACATGCCTAGCCTCTACTTCTAAGTGAGCTTAAAAATGGGGGGATTACCCATTCTGTTCCGCAAAATACACAAACTACACCCTGATTTATGCAGATCATCTCAACAGCATTATGGATTACTTACTTAAAGTACATAATTGCCACTATCAATTTCAGATTAGTCATACTCACAATATAAGGAAAAAGCATGAAACGTCTAATCCCCACTCTAGTGCTCGTAATATGCACAATTCAACTTAATCCAGCCTATGCTTTTTCTTTATTTAGTAAAACCATCCAAGGCTCTGGGCATCTAGAAAAACAAACGCGAATGCTGCCTGCATTTAATCGCATTGATAGTGAAACAACTGGCCGCGTAGAAATCATTCAAGGTAATCAAGAAAGCATCACAATTGAAAGTGACGATAATATTATTCCCGCCATTGAAACCGTTGTAGAAAATGGCGGGCTTAAAATTAGGCACAAGCGCATTGATTTAAATACCAAAACACTGAATATTACTGTGCGCGTCAAAGAGCTAAAGAGCATTCACTTAGCAGGCTCTGGCTCTATTTATGCCAAACCGCTCACCACTAAAAAATTAACCATTAATACGGCAGGCTCAGGCACAGTAGAACTAAGCAAGCTGAATGTGAGTAATGTTAGTGTAAATTTAGGCGGCTCGGGCAGCGTACAGGTTCAAGAGCTGCAAAGTAGCGATTTAGATGTTTCACTGGGGGGCAGTGGCTCATTTAAATCTGCAGGCAATGTCAATATATTAACGATTTCAATGGGTGGCTCTGGCCAAATTGATACGATGCAATTAAAAGCCAAGATTGTGAAGCTAAGTATGGCGGGATCTGGACAAGTTATTGTTGCCGCTAAAGACCAGCTCAGTGCCAGCGTTGCAGGCTCAGGCCATATTCAATACTACGGTGATCCACAAACACATTTATCTATGATGGGATCAGCCACTTTAAAACGAATGGGTGCATTTCCTATTTAATAAACCTAAAGGCTTAAGCATTTGTAGAGTGGGCAAGATAAATCACCTCTGCCCGCCCTAGAAAAACCCATTTCTCTAATGACATAAGCTTAAGTTGATAGGATGGCCATACCATTCTCATGTGATAAATGTGCCATCACGCAAAAAACCACCAAACAAGCGTTAAAATACGCATCCAGCCATTATTCGGATTGCAGCCTTGCCTTATCTCGCCTTTATTACCGTGGTTTGGGCCTTATCATTTAATTTGATTGGGATGTTTCTAGCTGGCCATGTGGATAGCGATTTTGCCGTGCTAAGCCGAGTTGCCATTGCTGGGCTGGTGTTCCTACCCTTTACTCGGTGGTATGGGATTAGTACTCTGCGTAAATTAGGCACAATGGCCACCGGCGCTTTGCAATTTGGCATTACTTATCTCTGCCTTTACCGATCATTTCAGTTTTTAAGCGTGGCCGAAGTATTGCTGTTTACTATTTTTACCCCCATTTATATCACCCTACTCGATGACTTATGCCAAAAGCGCTTTAATTCACGCGCATTAGCTGCGGCTTTGATTGCTGTGCTAGGCTCATTGGTGATTCGCTACAATCAGATTGATACCCATGCCTTAAATGGCTTTTTATTATTGCAATTGGCCAATATTACCTTTGCTGCGGGGCAAGTGGGCTATCGCTACCTAAACCAGCATTACCCTGATCAACAGCCGCAATCAGCCAGCTTTGGTTATTTCTTTTTAGGCGCCCTATTGATTGCCCTGCCATCTTATTTAATGTTTGGCAACCCAGCAAAGCTACCGCAGCATCTTGAAGAGTTTGCGACACTAGGATTTTTAGGTTTAATCTCATCCGCACTGGGTTTTTACTGGTGGAATAAAGGCGCATGTAAAGTAGATGCGGGCACTTTAGGCGCCATGAATAATATGCACATCCCCGTAGGAATTGTGATTAATTTATTATTTTGGCATCAGCAACAAGATATGCCTCGCTTATTTATAGGAGGCATCATCATGTTGCTGGCTTTATTAATTAATAAATCAGCGTGGCAAAATAAAGCCCGCTAAATTATTTTTCCAACTCAGGGAATAGCGTGTCCGTATAGCCAAAATGGCTTAAATCACGGATGCGCTGCGGATATAAAATACCATTTAAATGATCACATTCATGTTGCACCACGCGGGCATGAAAACCGCTCACACTGCGATCAATGGCCTGCCCGTAGATATCAAAGCCTTGATAGCGCAGTTGGGTAAACCGTGGCACTTCTCCGCGTAAGCCTGGCACAGATAAACACCCTTCCCAGCCTTCTGCTAACTCATCACTAAGTGGCGTAAGCACAGGATTAATCAGTACCGTCATGGGTACTGCAGCCTCATCAGGATAACGCTCGCTGGCATCAAAACCAAAAATAACTACTTGCAAGCTTACACCAATCTGCGGGGCAGCAATGCCAACGCCGCCGCTATCGTGCATGGTATCAAACATATCCACCAGTAAAGCATGCAACTCTGGCGTATCAAACGCCTCCACAGGCAAAGCTTGCGCCTGTAGCAAGGGATGCCCCATCTTTAAAATCGAACGAATAGCCATGTATCAATCCTTTGATTTAGACAGGTGGCAAGTGATTGTGCTTATCTCAGCCCGTATCTGATTAAGCCACCCATTTATTAAGCTTAATGTCAGAATTATACCCGACCCCGCCTACTTAACGGCTAAAAACACCGCGTTTCACCTGCCCTACTACGGCAAATCACTCGATATAATTAAGGCCCCTAGCAAGGCATCCCCCTGTTAAAATCAAACCGCTAACAAGGCTTGGCGCTACGGTTTAAATAATATTAATTCATTGAAATAGAAAAAATCCCCATGAAATATACCGCATTGTTTTTACTCTTATTTTTATCCGCCTGTGGCTCATCCGCAGTAGATGATGCAAGCGACATTATCAAAACCACCTTAAAAAAGCCTAAAAGCTTTGTATTAACCGATGGTAATGTCATTTGGCAGAGCACGCTTGCGGATAAAGCGTTGATTGTAAAAGTCAATTACACCGCTCAAAATGGTTTAAACCAAGTGATTAAAGAGTGTAAATACGTGTCGTTTTATCAGCAAGATGGTCAAAACAAATGGCAAGAAAATGGCGGGATTGAAAACTGCATTGCCGCAGGGGGCAAGGAAGAATTGCAGGCTTTAGAAATACTTAAAAGAATCAATGCATTTAAGTGATGAATATTAATCAATATCGTGCTGCTGCAAAGCCCAGCCAACATGCTCTCTGACTAAAGCACTCGCATCGTCTTGCCTACTATTTAGTGCGGCAATCACTTCAGGAGATGTTGGGGCGTTACCTAGGCCCACGGCCATATTTCTAAGCCATTGCTCGTAACCAATACGGTAAATTGCGCTGCCTGCCATTTTTTGTTTGAAATCTGCCTCGCTCCAAGCAAAAAGCTCCACCAGCGTGACGTCATCTAAGCCATGGCGCACATGAAAATCGCTCTCTTTTGTGTCTACCGCAAAGCGATTCCACGGACAAACCATTTGGCAATCGTCGCATCCATAAACGCGATTGCCCAACATGGGACGAAATTCTTCAGGGATGCTGCCTTTTAATTCAATGGTTAAATAAGAAATACAGCGCCGCGCATCCACTTTATATGGCGCAACAATAGCACCCGTTGGGCAAGCGGTGATGCAACGCGTACAGCGCCCACAGTGCTCTTCCTCTTGGGGCGGATCGGGTGGTAGCGGTAAATCAGTAAATAACTCGCCAATAAAAAAATAAGAGCCGTAATCGCGGTTAATTAATAAGGTATGTTTACCCCGCCAGCCTTGCCCTGCCTGCTTGGCAATTTCTACCTCTAGTACAGGTGCGGAATCAACAAATACCCGATGCCCAAATGGGCCGATTTCTGAAGCAAGCCTATCGGCTAACTGCTGTAAACGCCCCTTTAATACCTTATGATAATCGCGCCCTAGCGCGTAACGAGAAAGGTAAGCTTTATTGGAATCAAGTAAAATAGCTTCCGAATTAGCCGCTCCTGGGGGTAAATAAGGCAGGAAAACTGAAATAAGTGAAATAGTGCCGGGGTTTAATTCTGCAGGTCTAGCACGTTTCATACCGTGCCTTGCCATATAATCCATCTCGCCATGAAAGCCTGCGTCTAGCCATTCTTGTAAACCCGCTTCGGCGTGGCTTAAATCAATCCCGGTGATGCCGGCACGGGCAAAGCCCAATTCTTGCGCCCACGCTTTAATCTGCTGGGCCAGCGCTTGGTAATCTAATGAATGCTGCAATATCGTCATAATCAACTTAATAAATATAAAGGGCGAGCAAAGATGACTTACCTTGCCCACGCTGGTGCATAACGTAAACTTATGTAAGGCAGTTTTTTTATAACCTAATCAATGTTGAGCCATATGCATAATGATACCGACTTCAGCTGCTTTTTGCCGGATGAGGAAGCCACGCTGGCATTGGGCGCACGTTTAGCCCTAAGTGTATCGCCCGCCATGGTGATCTTTTTAGAAGGTAATCTAGGGGCGGGCAAAACAACGCTTAGCCGTGGCCTATTGCGTGGGCTTGGTTTTGCTGGCCGAGTAAAAAGCCCCACCTATACGCTAGTTGAACCTTATACTGTTTCTAACTTATACTTATATCACTTTGATTTGTATAGATTTAATGATGCAAGCGAATGGGAAGATGCTGGCTTTAGAGACTATTTTAATGCCGAATCTATCTGCCTGATCGAATGGGCAGACAAGGCCGAAGGTCTCTTGCCAGTCCCTGATTGGATCATTACTTTAACGCCCGAACACGATGGCCGTCTGGCCCATATCCAAGCATTTAGTGAGCAAGGCCGAACATGCCTCAATCGTCTTTACCCTTAGATTTATCGCTACCCAGCTTAAACCGCCGCGATATCTTACGTGGCGCTAGCGCTAGTCTGCTCTTGGCCGTTACCCCGCTGGGTTTTGCTGCACCTGCCGCTAGTGTAGTGGCAGTACGGGTTTGGCCAGCGCAGGCCTATACCCGTGTGACCATCGAATCAACCGTTGCCCTCACCTTTAAACAGTTTTCGCTTAAAGATCCTGAGCGCTTAGTGGTTGACCTAGAAGGCATTGATATCAATAACGAATTGCAAAGCCTATCCAGCAAAGTGGGCGGCGATGATCCCTATATTCAGCAGCTGCGCGCAGCGCGCAATAAACCCGGTACGGTACGCCTCGTCTTAGATTTAAAAGCAGAAATCAACCCACAGATTTTCACGCTAAACCCTGTCGGCGAATACAAGCACCGCTTGGTGATTGATCTCTACCCCGCATTGCAAAACGATCCGCTCCTCGCGTTTTTGGACGATCAAAATTCGGAGAGTAAACCTGCGCCGCCAGCCCAAGCACCAGCGGTAAATAAGCCTGAGCCTGAAAACAATCCGGTTGATCGCAGCAAAATGAAGGTTGACCGGCTCATTACCGTGGTACTTGATCCTGGCCACGGCGGCGAAGACCCAGGCGCAGTGGGGCCCGGCGGCAACCATGAAAAAACCGTGGTACTCGCAATTGCCAAAAAGCTTAAAGCTTTATTAGAGAACGAACCCAATATGCGTGTCGTGCTTACCCGCGACGGCGATTTCTTTGTGCCACTTGGGGTGCGCGTCAAAAAAGCCCGTGCAGTGCAGGCTGATTTATTTGTCTCTATCCACGCTGACGCCTTTACCCGGCCCGATGCAAACGGCTCATCGGTGTTTATGCTTTCTGAAAAAGGAGCCAGTAGCTCAGCCGCCCGCTGGCTAGCACAAACGCAGAACGATGCCGACTTGATCGGTGGGATAAAAATCAATGTAAAAGACAAAGCGCTGGCACATACCTTGATGGATTTAACCCAAACGGCCACCAATAACGACAGTATGAAGCTAGCTAAATCAATGCTAGGCGAGATCGGCAACATCAACCGCTTACACAAACAAAACGTTGAGTTGGCGGGCTTTGCCGTGCTTAAAGCGCCAGATATTCCATCTATTTTGGTTGAAACCGCATTTATCTCTAACCCGCAAGAAGAACAAAAACTGATCGACGAAGCCTACCAACACAAAATGGCCAACGCCCTGCATAAAGGCATTAAGCGTTACTTCGCCAAAAATCCACCGCTGCCAAAAACCAGAATGGCGCAAAGCTAAGCATCAAAGGTGGGCAACACGCCCAGCTTGCGCAGTGGAAAACGGGGAGCAAAGGCACCAGTGCGCGACGAAAAGCCAGCTAGCTTAGGGCTAGATGCCGCGTGCTTTATGGCAGTGCACCATTGTGAATCTAGATCATGATCAAAGAGTAAACACCAAAATCCGCTACACTTCGGCCTCTGTCATTTTTGACTATTTGCAATGAATGCACTGCTTATGATCGCCATCACTACCGGCGTTCTTTCTGGATTATGGGGATGGCTAGCGTTTAGTTTTGGCCTAATAAGCTGGGCAGGTTTTTTAGGCTGCACGGTATATTTTGCCTGCCCACAAAGCGGGCTACGCGGCCTGATGCTGAGCTTTTTTAGCTGCGGCAGTGGTGTATTTTGGGCAATGGTCATTATCCAGGGCAGCCCCTTAGCACCGCAAATTTTGGGCTATGTGCTCACGGGCATCGTGGCATTTTTCATGTGCATACAGGCCAAGCAGCGTTGGCTGGTCTTTATACCCGGCACCTTTATTGGGGCTTGCGCCACTTTTGCAGGCAATGGCCATTGGCAGCTAGTCAGTGCATCGCTCTTCCTTGCCCTGCTATTTGGCTATGCCATGAAAAACAGCGGCTTATGGCTCACCGCATATTTTTCACGCTAAGCATTACACGTAATGCCATTATTTCCTTAAAACAAGCCGTCATGCCTCTTACATCGGCCTTATACTAAAGATGCACCTTGCGTTCGCAGGGGCCTAAAAGGATAGATAGCCATGAGCAAGTCTAAACAATCCGTTAAAGAAGCAAAGAAGCAACCTCTTCACAGCGCCAAAGAAAAAAAGGCCGCTAAACAAGTTAAAAAACACGCCGGTGATAGCGTGCCGATGTTGGCCACATAATTGCGTAACATTCTAATCGACCATTTATCATGATCCACTCGCCAATGCTAAAAGCATTGCCAATATGGGGGCGTTCGATATCGGACGCCACGCCATAATTAAAGACTTGGTTTTTTTGGCCTATTATTGCCATTCCTCGCATTACCTGCACGAATACGTTCCCAATATTGAGTACGCAATGCAAAGTTTTCTGAAGATTTAATCCAAATTATTTTATCTTTAGCATTTAAACTAGAATGCGCAAGCGTATTAGACAAACCTTGCCGCTGAGTTAATTCACTACTCACAGATTTTTCCAACATAAAATTAATCCATTTTTCAGCAAGCGCTTTATTTCTTGTTTTTGCGCTAATCGCCCAACAATCTAGCCACGCCAAAGCGCCTTCTTTAGGAATAATGTATCCCACATCTGCCCCAGCGGCGTGCAATAATTTAAGTTGCTGTTTACCATAATTAGCAAACATTAAAGCAGCTTTATTTTTAATAAAGGCGGCGGTCCCTTCCTCTGGGCTATTGTAATATAGCGGCAGCTGATCGCGTAATTCTAGCAATTTATTTACATTTTTAGCCATTTCATCTTTAGAGAAATTAAATGGATCTTTAAAACCAAGTACCAACGCAGTTAAACTAAAATTATGATTGCTGCCATCATATAAAACCACTTTACCTTTATATTTTTTATTCCACATTTCTGCCATTGAAACAGGGGGATTATCTATTTGTTTTTTATCGTAGATCAAACCCATCTCAGAATAAACAAAAGGAATAGCATATGAGTTTTCTCCACTACTTATATCATTAATTTTATTTTTAAACCGCTTTAATTGATTCTTTGAGTTTGGGATATTCTTACGGTTGATAATCGCCAGCCATTTTTGCTCGTAATAGCGCTTTAACTCTGCGGTATTTGCGGCCAAAACATCGAAATTCTCGCCATTATTTTTTTTAACTTTATCCCATAAATCTTCATCGGTATCGACAAAAGTGACCTCAATATGAGCATCGTATCGTTTTTCAAATTCGCTCACCCAATCCGCATCCGCATAACCAGGCCAAGCAAAAACACGTAGCATATCGCTAGCCCAAACAGAAGAGGATGCACTGAAATTTGCTAATAAAATTACACAACGCAAAAAAAAGCGTTTCATTTTGGTCTCGGTGTAGGAGATAGCGTATAGCTATTAGAAAAAAATAATAGGTGCTACTAATAATAATTAGTCTATTTTATTACGTTTTTATTATAAAGAGGTCAACGAAGGAACTCAAGGAAAATGCGATTTTACTGACTCATTTTCCTATTACTTAGCAAATAAATGTAGCATGATCCACAAGCCATTTTTCACCATGAATACCAAAGCAGCTTAAGCTCACCTTTTACCTTAAAATGGCTGAAAATATATTTCAGTGATGTGGCAAAACAATAAAATAGCCATTTTCACTACTGCATTTGATCCAATCTGCGGAGTATTCTTCGGCAGCTTTAGGATAAGCAAAGAAATATCCTTGCACCGCAGGGGAGCCCATCAAGCGTAAAATCTGCGCCTGATCTAAGGTTTCTACGCCTTCGGCCGTTACATCTAGCTCCAAGCTATTGGCCATTTGCATAATGGCTGAAATCAGCCCAACATCCCGCGCCGTGCCAGGTAATGAAATAATAAACGAGCGATCAATTTTAATCCGCGTAATTGGCAAATGCTTCAACAGTGCCAATGATGAGTAGCCCGTGCCAAAATCATCAATCGCCACACTCACACCCAATTCACGCATCCCCTGCACCATTTTTCTAATACTATGGAAATCTTGTAGCATGGATTCGGTAATTTCAATTTCTATTTGCTTAGGATTAATATCATGTCGCGTTAATACGTTAGTTAATTCCTTCAAAAAAGCATCTCCACGGAACTGTCTTACCGAGGCATTCACCGCCATCATTAAATCGCTACGACCAAATGCACTCCATTGTTTAAGCTGAGCCGCAGCAGTATCTAATACCCATGCGCCTATTGGCTCAATTAAGCCCGTTTCTTCGGCAATGGCAATAAATTTATCAGGCCCAAGTAAACCAAACTCAGGATGATTCCAACGAATAAGCGCTTCAAAACCTAATAAGCGTGATTCATATAAATCAACCACCGGCTGATAAAAGAGTACAAACTCATTTCTTTCAAGTGCACCATGCATGCCCTGCTCAATATTTAGCCGAGTGCGTACGTTTTCTACCAAATCACTAGAATAAGCACATACGCGCCCTTTGCCTTGGCGCTTTGCTTCATACATAGCACTATCAGCAGCGCTTAATAAATCGCTGAGTACATTACCATCCTGAGGAAAAAAAGCCAGCCCAATACTGGCTCCAATAACGAGCTTTTTCTCATCTATTTGAATAGGTTGCGATAGCGCTTTTAATATTTTATGTGCCACCACAAAGCCCTCACTTTGCGTGGTGACATCGGGAAGCATCACCACAAACTCATCCCCTCCTAGCCGAATTGCCTCATCCTGACGACGAATTTGATTCACAATTCTACTGGCTGATTCTTGAATCACCCTATCGCCAATATGATGCCCCAAGGAATCATTAATCGCTTTAAAACCATCCAAATCAATAAACATAATCGCCACGGTACGATTATTACTTTGTGCGCGCACTAATTCACTTTCTAAACTTTGATCTAATAAATAACGATTGCCAAGCCCCGTTAATGGATCGTGATAGGCGAGATGCACTAGCTGATGCTCGGCTTCTCTAATTGCGGATATATCAGAAAACGTCTGCACAAATTGTAATACTTCACCGCTTTGATCTCTAACCGTACATACATGTAGCATGGTTTGCAAAAAGTCACCATTTTTGCATAGACACCCCACTTCTCCAGCCCAAAAACCGCTACTGGTTAATGCAATATTCTGATAAGAAATCATGGGGTCACGGCGATTAATTAAATAATCTTGGCTTGGATGATTGATGACTTCTAACTCTGAATAACCGCTTAATTTGCTAAAAGAAGGATTCACCGACAACACTAAGCCATTGGCATTTAAAATCATAACAGCTTCAGAAATGGTGCTAAATACAATACTGGCTTGCCGCAGCTTTTCTTCCATTTCTTTGCGCGGGCTCACATCCCGCAAAGCGCCAATCACCATATGCTGATCAGCGGATCTAACCCGTAAATTGCCAAACATTTCCAGCCATGCGTATTCACCCGAATCACGTCTGGCACGAAATTCACATTTAAAAAAACCCTGAGTTTGCAGTGTCGCCTTCACTCCCGCCAAATCATCAGGATGCACGCGGCTGAGCATGGCCGCCAGCCCCGCCACAAAGGGCTGCAAGCCTGTACCCCAGATCAGCCGAAAACGCTCATCGCCCGTTAGCTGATCAAGCTGAGACTCCCACTCCCATGTACCAAGCTCTGCCGCCTCAATGGCAATAGCAAGCTTTTGTTCAGACTTTGCCAGCGCCAACTCGGCATCATGCCGACAGCGGGCAACCTGAATCACGGCATTTAAATCTTTTTTATTATAGGGTTTAGTTAAATAGCCAAAAGGCTTGGCAATGGCGGCACGGCGCACGGTTTTTTCATCGGCATAGGCGGTTAAAAAAATCACCGGCAATTGCCATTGCTCATAGATTTCTTGGCAAGCCTCAATACCATCCCCATTACCTTGCAAATGAATATCCATTAATACAAGGCTAGGCTGATGACTTTTTACCCCCTTAATTGCTGCATCCATGCTGGTGTAAATGCCACAAACCTGATGCCCCATTTCTTGCAGTGTTTGCTGCAAATCTAAGGCCACCACAGGCTCATCTTCAACAATCAAAATGTTTTCAGCGCTCATGGCATGCATCCTTAGCTTCTTTGTATTCGTTGATCAAAACCTTAAAGCAAACCCCTGCTGAAGATGATTCTGTAATCAGCCTACCCTGCAATTGATTAACGAACATTGGAATAAGTTGAGAGCCAAGCCCCGTGCCTTTTTCCCAACTAAAACTAGTGGGCAAGCCACAGCCATTATCACGAACAAGTAATTGTAATTCTTGGCTAGGTAAACGACTTAAGCCCACTTCAATTCGGCCTTCTGCGCCATTAGGAAATGCGTGTTTAATCGCATTTAAAACCAATTCATTAATCAGCAAACCAAAAGGAATCACTTTGGCAATATCTAAGGTAATATCTGTCACGGCACCAGAAAATTTTAATTGCGTCTTGGTATCGGCAACGCTGTAAGTCACATTAATTAAAAAAACCAGCCGCGATAAAAAGTCAGTCAAATTTACGCTAGAAAGATTATCTGATTCATAAAGTAGCTGATGCACCAGTGCCATAGCACTAATACGGCCTTGGCATTCTGCAATAGCAGGCATCACCTCAGGCAAAACCTTACGCGCCTGTAAATTAAGTAAGCTGGAAACAATCTGCAGATTGTTTTTTACGCGGTGGTGAACCTCATGCAATAGCGCCGTTTTTTCTTCTAGCGCGTGTTCTAGCTCTTCTACCTGACGTTTTTGCAGGGTAATATCACGCGCTAGCTTACAGGCACCCACCACCTTACCCTGCCTATCCCTAAGCGGAGAAATAGTCACCTCCACTTCAACAATATGCCCCGCCTTATGAATCCGCTCTGTTTCAAAAGTAGGAATGCGCTCTCCCAAAATAATGCGTTGCATAATCATGGCTTCTTCATCCTGCCTATCTGTAGGAAACAAGCGCGTCACCGGCATGCCAATTGCCTCTACTGCCGAGTAACCCAGTAAACGCACCGCTGCCGAATTCCAACTGCTGATGATGCCAGCTAAGGATTTAGTAATGATGGCCTCGTCTGAGGATTCAATCACAGACAGATATCTTTCTTCGGACTGATGTAGCGCAGCCTCGCTCTGGTGGCGCTGGGTAATATCCATGCCAGAAGGAATAAGATGCGTGATCTTGCCCTTTTTATCACGCAGCGGGGCCAGCATAAAATCGATCCACATCCGACTATCATTGAGCATACGCACGGGTACGTCATAACGAACCGTTTCACCCCGCCGGCAACGCTCTACCGCATCAATCAGCAGCTGCTGAACCTGAGCATCATAAGACCACCAATAGCAATCCCAGAACTTTTTCCCACGCACATCTGCCAGCGTAATCCCTGCCGCCGTCAGTGGCGCTTGATTAGCTTCAGATAAAGTACCATCCAGCTCTAAAACGCCCACAAAAGAGAATAAATTATCCAAAACATTAAGTAATTTCTGCTGGCTTTCCAGTAGCAACTGCTCGGCCACATTATCAAGCATGGAATCTTGAATAATTGCCACCACGCCACGCACCTCACCCTGCGCGCCCCGCCAAGGAAAATAAGAAGCAAGCCGGTGCAAAACCTGCCCATCTGGCCCCTGTACCACCCCGCGGATTTCCTGCTTTAGCAAAGGATTGCCCGTTTCCAACACAAAGCGCACCTTAGGGATAATCACCGCCGCCGCCTGCGGTAAATACTCCTCCAGCTTTTTGCCCATATGCTCGGCTACGCTCACATTATTGAGCGCAGCATGGCGGCTATTGATGCAAACCTGCCTTAACTCTGCATCTAAAATAGCCACACCAATCGGGACGTTCTCCAGAATCAGGGGGAAAATCTCTTGAATATCTTCGGGCGAGAGAAGATGCATGCGATCTCTCCATAGAGCTCAGCCAGCTTACCTTTATAGCTAGTAATTGGGTAAGTACGGAGAAATAACGATGAAATAAACAGACAAGAATTAAACTATATTTACTTCTACTTGTGCAGCTCAATCGCCTCATTAAGCTGATTAAAATTAGGCCACTCTATAAAGCACATCACCCAAGGCAAGCAAGCTCATACTGCGCAAACATTCCAAAAGTCATTCTATTAAGGCTCTCCATTTTTTAGTAAGGCCATTTGACAGTGCCCATCAACAACAAGAAACAAAATGAAAATGACGTGTTTATGGCTCCCTATATTAAACCTAACTATTTCCCCCTTAGGGATGGCAGGAACAAGATCAGAGGGTGACCTATTATTGCATAGCAATATTTTATCGCCTAGCTGTCGAATAACATACAATCAATGACTATACTAATTTAGAAAAAAGAATATAGGAGTAAGTAAATGTCAAACTCGGTACAACACACAGAGATCATGTTTACGCAGCTAAACTGTGAAGGCTGCAGAGATCCTGGATTACTGCCCTTTGAATTCACAATGGCATTTCAACCTATTTTAGATGTGACCACCATGCGCCCCATGGCTTATGAAGCGCTGGTAAGGGGAAGCAATGGTGAATCGGCAAGCACTATTCTTGATCAAGTGAATGACAACAATCGTTATCGCTTTGACCAAGCCTGCCGAGTGAAAGCCATCGAGCTTGCCTCCAAGCTGGGCCTAACCAAACATGAGGATTGCCGGCTGAGCATCAATTTTCTACCCAACGCCGTTTATCGCCCAGCCGCCTGTATTCGTGCAACGCTAGAAGCAAGCAAGCGTTTCGACTTTCCGCACTCGCGGCTCATTTTTGAAGTGACCGAAGGCGAAAAAGTGCGTGATAGCGCTCACCTCAAAGGGATTTTCGAAGAATATCGACGCCAAGGCATGATGACCGCTATCGACGATTTTGGCGCAGGATACGCAGGATTAAACCTACTCGCACAATTTCAGCCCCACATCATCAAACTGGATATGGAGCTGACCCGCGACATTGGCACAGACTCCGTCCGGCAAGTTATCGCCGAAGCCGTGACCCTAGTTTGCAACAAACTAGGCATCAACATCATTGCCGAAGGCATCGAAACACAGAGCGAAGCGGATTTCCTCAGCTCTTTAGGCATTAACTGGCAGCAAGGATTTCTGTATGCAAAACCAGAAATTGAAGGGCTGCCATTGCTTGGCAAATAGCGGGACTTGCAAGCCCCGCAAAAGCAGTTGACTTAAAATTTTAGTTTCTTAACATTTTGCAGGCCTTCTGCATGCAGATTACGAATATCGGCAGCCCTCATCACAGTGCAAGCCATTACCTATCGGCGCGCTCGTATTTTTCCTCTTGTAAAATCAACTGCAATCGCAGCGCATTGGCTTTAGCCATATACTTAATAAGTACCAGCATAGGGGCTAGCCCGCAATAAAACAGGCATGCCTATACGCAGACTGTGAGCATCAAACCAAGGAGATACCTCCCCGCCATCAATTAAACTTCGGCAGCGTAAGCTAAAAATATCGCCAGCCCAAACCCCAACACTAAACCCGCTTCACTGCCAACAGATCACATCCCTTTTCGCCAAAGGTGCCACTCTGGATTATCGCAAGCACGTTTTTAAGGCGATGAATTACATCAGCCAACATCTTGAACAAAACCCAACGCTCGATGAAGTCGCTGAATTGGCTGCGCTTTCTAGCTTTCATTTTCATCGAATTTTTAAAGCCGCAGCGGGGGAAACCCTGGCTAACTTCACGCGTCGCTTACGGCTGGAACGCGCGGCGAGGCGGCTTTTAAGCAGCCCCAGCACCGACATCACCACCTTGGCCATGATGTATGGATTTTCTAGCGCTCAAAATTTTGCCAAGGCTTTTCGCCAGCACTTTGCCACCACACCTTCTGCCTATCGCTTGCAAGCCAAGCAGAAAAGCAAGATTGGAAACGCCTGCAGCGGCGAAGATGATTATGATTGCCAGGTCTTGTCATGGGGCGCGGGCCCCGAGCAATCTAACTTGCTGCAAAGTGTACGTATCGAAAAAGTGGCGGCTTTTCAGGTGATCTATATGCGCCAGCTTGGCCGTTATGGCAGAGAGCGCTGTGAACAAACACATCGTGATTTGCTATCCCTACTTGGCCACAGCGAAGAATCTACTCCGGTGGGCACGCTCAGCCTGTATTGGGATGACCCTGAAATCACCGAGCAAGCACATTGCCGTACCGATGTTTGCATCGTGCTAAATGGCCCTGTGCCAGCAGACCGTCGGCTTGCAACTCAGCTTATAACAGCTGGCCGATATTTAGTTTGTAGCTTTGCATGTAATGAGGCATCGCTTATGCTTACTTGGGAAATCGCATTTCGCTATTTAGTGACAAAAGGCTTGGCTTGCGCTGATCTGCCCTGCTACGAGCGCTACGACGCAACAACCAATCAGGCCCGTGATCATTATGCCTTTGACATCTACATCCCGCTGACTTCTCGCTAGTGGGGCTCTATTTACCAACAAGCTCAACCTTGCACACATTGCGCAGGCCGAGCGGAGCTACGCACATGAAACACCTTTCACTTATTGCATCCTGCCTATTCATCATCGGCTCGCCCAACACTTGGGCGCAATCCACGCGGGCCATTCTTTCTGGTGGCACCATCTACAGCGCCGATCTGGCCCATCCTCACCCAGAAGCCGTTGGCATTGCAGATGGCCGTATTGTGGCCGTTGGCTCACGCGATGCTGTTGAGCAGCAAATGGGCAAAACCACGCCCCGTATCGATCTTGCTGGCAAATTTCTAATGCCCGGCTTGATTGATAGCCACGTACACGCAGCCTTTGCGGGCTTTCAAGAAATGACCGTACATTTTCCCAGTGATTTGACTACAGCAGAGCAAATTCGCAGCTTTGCCAGCAAAGCCCGTCAAGATGACAAGCTAATGCAAGGCAATGTGCAGCTATTTACCAGCGTATCTCTTGAATACTGGAACCATATCGAGCTGCTGGAGCAAGTCTTTAACACCGCTCCCTATCGAAATATTCCGGTTGTCCTTGCCGGATCAGATGCCCACACCGGCTGGGCCAATCAAGCCATGCTCAAACAAGCGGGCCTGCTTGCATCTGTAGGAGCAAAAAAAATTGCCGCACCTAACGATGGCTTTGCCCGTCATAAAGATGGCCGCCTTAACGGCTTTGCCTCTGAAGGAGGCTGGGATCTCATCCTTAAAGCCATGCCCAAGGTAAGCGATGCGAAAATTGGCGAAGCAATCAAGCTGGCTGCTTGCCAACTCAATAGCGTCGGTATTACTGCGTGGATGGATCCGGTCAGTAATATCCGCCCTCTATCCCCCGCCTTTAGTGCAGAGCCAACTCGCAAAGATACCGGCCTGCTGCCTGCCTATACCGAGCTGGCCCGTAAAGGAGAATTAAACGGGCATGTATCCGCATTGGCCTTAGTGAGTATTCATGCAAAACCCGCCATCATCGACGATGTAATGGCCCTCAAGCAACAGTTCTCCGGCACCAGCGATGTAAAGCTGATCGGTATCAAAATCCTGCAAGACGGCGTAATCGAGTTTCCATCGCAAACCGCCAAGCTGAGCCAGCCCTACCTTAACCGCCCAGGCTATAGCGGCCAGCAAGATCTACAAGCCACCCGCTTTAACGAACTGATCCGCCAAGCCGATGCCCAGTACCTCATTGCCCACTTTCACGCCATTGGCGATCGAGCCGTCGGCGAAGCGCTGGATGCCATCGACTATGCGAGGCAACACAATCCTGACCACAGCACCCTGCACAGCATCACCCACCTACAAATTATGAGCCCTGAAAGCGTGGCACGCTTTAAGCCGCTTAACGTAGCGGCCTCTATGCAGTTTTTATGGTCTGGTAAGGATTTCTCCAGCACCTCCCTACTAGAAAACATCGTCCCCGCGCCACTATTAACGCGGCTATATCCAGCAGGCAGCCTTATCCGCAGCGGCGCAATTGTAGCCGGAGCCAGCGACTGGCCCGTCTCCAGCCCCAACCCCATGCTAGCGATGTACACCGCACTCACCCGACAAGGCGACTTAGGAGAACTCGCCCCTGCAGATGAAAAAATCAACCGCAGCGACGTATTACAGGCCTACACCCTCAACGCCGCCAAACTCATCGCCCAAGACAAAAATATCGGCTCAATCAGCGTTGGCAAAAGCGCCGACTTTGTACTGCTGGACAAAAACCTAGAACAAATCGCCCCCAAAGCATTCCCCCAGACCAAAGTACTCTGGACCATGTTTAAAGGACGAAAAGTATTTGAAGCAGAGCGCTGCCAATAACAAACAAAGCCCGCCTATCAAATGCGGGCTTTGTTATCGAATAAATGGAAAAATCTCTAATTATTTTGGTTTAGCAAACCAGTACCAACTAACGATAATTTCAAAACCCAATTCTTTAACCACGGATAACACAGAGAACATGGCCTTTCACGCAGAAAAACAAAGACAGAGATAAACCATTAGGCTTGCTCTTCGATTTGGATTTAGTGCCTTCGGCACATTGATTTAGGTGCGGGTGCCCCCGCAGGGGCCTTCCTTTCTTGCTTCGCCAAGAAAGGAAGCGAAAGAAGGCGACCCCACGAAGCACGAAGGCCCCTGGTAATCCCCCCATTTTTAAGCTCACTTAGAAGTAGAGGCTAGGCATGTAATGCCAGTTTTTGTTTCGGGGTGATGCCGCCCAATCCCATATGCGGGCGCT
>JBDKJX010000069.1:0-17691 GCA_039796405.1 Pseudomonadota bacterium | reverse complement strand
TTGGGTCGATTGGTCATATCCCACCTGCGGAAGCAGAAGCAAATTATTATCGTAATCAAAGCGAGCAGGCCATGTTGGTCTGACTCAAACCAAACAGCCTCCGCGAAACCCGGTGCGATTCATTATGATGTTTTTTATAAAAATATAATGTTATATTTTAAATTATTATTAATTGTTCATTGTTCATGTGCCTTTTATCTGAGTGCGTTAAATATATAAAATAGAGTTTTTTTATTGAATTTTATAGCCTTCCCTACTGTATTGTTTTCTATTTTTTTTTAGTACTTGTCTTATGGCTTGCTGTGTTTGATTTGCTTATACTTAAATCTCTTCGTGGGGTTTGTGGAGAATTTTTTATTTATGTTGTTCAGTATTTTTTGTTAACTTTTCGTACGTTAAGTTATTTATTTCTTATTAAATAATAGGGTGCCATTATGGGTCTGGGTATTAATTCTTCAAGCGCAGCTGCGCCTGCTATTGCACCATTGTCTTCTACCTCCTCATCGGCGGCTGAAATTGGCAAGCCTACTTCGAGTGCTCAGGGGTTGCTTGAGCGTTGCATGGGCTCAACGACGAAGGCTCTCTCTTCTTTGCAAAACAAAGTGGTTAGTTTTGCAAGTGACATTAAGGCGAGCGTATTTGCCCTATGCTCCCGTCTTTTTGGTTTAGACGTTCCAGCTACTCCAGTCGCCACTCATTTAAGTGGCGCTACAAATGAAGTATCGTTCCATCCTGCTTCAATTGATTATTTGAAAGCGATGCAGGCTTCGCTTGCAAAGGGTGATGTATCGGGGTTGTTTAGACTAGCGTCAAACAAGAATGCTGCCATTGTGTTTGAGACTGCGTTGAGTAAAGGCAATAGCCCGTCCCTTGATGCGGTGCCGCGAGATGTTATTGCCGATCATTTAAAGAAGGAGCTTCGCGAGTTCAATATGACGGCTGCTTCGTTTGAAGCTTTGGGCGATTTGAAAGAAAAATGGCTCTCTGCTCCTGAGGGTGATAAGCGGCAAATTGCTAAACAGGCTGTTGCTTCGTATGTTGAGGGTTTTTCTGATACGAAGAAGGCGACTGTAATGCTGCAGATATTCGCTGGTTGCTTGAATCTAGTGTCGGATGCGCCGGGTAGTACGTTCCCTCGGAACTCTTTTGATACTTGCATTGTGCCAAACATGATGCATCCAGAGCATTCGAATAGCATGGTGGGCTATACTGAGCGCCAGGCGAGTGGCGCTCAAATTTTTGATATGTTAATGAAAGGGGTTTCTCCTCTGACTCCGATTCGTGCGCCAGAAACAAAGCTTAGTACCTCCAACTAAGTTTTCTTAGAAGAGGCGCTCGCTCAGTATGGAGCGCTTCTTTTTGTTCCTTATATATGCATCTCATATTTTGCTTTTGTGTGGAGACTTATGCCGTGATCTGTGGTGTTTATGCATTTATTCGCTAGCTATCCAAAATAGGGATATTCAGCGTGTGGCAGCGCCCCTGTCCTGCTCAGCATTAAAGTAGTGCTTATATTGTACGCGCTTGTTTTTAATTAATTAACTTTGGGAAGTATGTAATGTCTGTTAATTTTAATGAGGCTATTCATAGTCTTTGTCTTCGTCTTGGTTTGTCACTTCCTGCTCAACAGAACGATATGGTTAATTTATCAATTGGAGGGCATGCGATTCATATTACAGCACAACCTTCACCGATGCTTTTGATGTTTTGTTGTATCGATAGCGCAAAAATTACCGATTCATTGTCGCTATTGCAATTAAACCTGTTTGACAACAATTGTTTAAAACCTATTCTTAGCCAAGATGCGCATAGCCATGATTGGGTATTGTGGAGTCGTCAGCCTTTGGAGATGGCCAGTGATGATAGCGTGTATGAGCAGCTGGAATTATTGAGTGATTTTGTAGACAAATTAGTGGCTGGAGAGGGCTTTGTTGCATAAATCGGCATCGCCTTCTTGCTGTTAGAACGGCAGAGCCGAGTAAGTACAAAACCATCAACTGAAAAGCCTATCACGCGGCCCTTAAATTGCGTGGTTCACGATCTGTTTGGTTTGATAAACTGATGCAGTGTTTATTTAATGCCAACCTCTGTTAGCCACGGGCTCTGCGCAATGCTGGTGTCGTCCCCCAAAATGCTTAGATATTCGCGGGCGCGTGTGATGGCCACATAAAAATGACGGCGCTCATTCGCGCTGTCTGGGCCATCTCTTAATTGCCAAGCACCCAATTGCGGCAAGATCACGTGTGCCCATTCCCGCCCCTTTGCTTGCTGCACGCTACTGACCACCACACGATTTTTATTAAAGTGTTGATAGCGTAGGCGGCGTTTGTGCCAATCTTTTTGCAGTGCGTCTGGCCCCATTGCAGCAAGGTCGGTTAATAGCGCTTTAAAAAGCTGCAAGCGTGCTTTGGCGGTGCGGGCGGTTGGGGCGCTTAACGCTACTAATGGTTTTAAATTAAGTTGATCAACAAGCTCATCTAGGCGAATGGCCAGCGAGGTTTTGCTGTCTTTTATTCTTACAAACGCCAAGTGGGCGATATCGGCGGGGATGAGTCCTTTTAAGATGGCGTAAGCATCTGGTAGCCAATCTAGGCGGTAGAGCGGTTTGTTTTCGTGATCGCGGCTAATAAGCTCTTTTTGGAAATTGTTAATTTGCTCTTCGCTGATTTCCCAAGCAGGGGATTGGATGAGTGCTAAAAACGCATCTACATCACTGCTATCTATTTCCTTGCAGCTGTTCGCTAAGTAGGCAAGGGCTTGGCAGAGCAGCGCCGCGTGGCGCAGGAAATAAGGGCGGCTGCCCTCCATGCGGTATGCCATGCCTGCGGCAAATAGTGCGTCTTCTACTGGTTTACTGCGGTCGGCTTCGCGCACTAAGATTGCACACTCGTTCAGGCTGCGGCCCGTGGCTTGCCAGCCCTCAAGCAGCGCGCTGGTATCGCAGTCGTTGCTCGTTTTTCGCAGCTTGGGGCGGGTGTAGTGGTTGGCTTTAGAGCGCACTTCAATCTTGCTGCCCAGCGGTTTAATCAGGCGGGTGGCCATTTGATCTAGTGGGCGGCCAAAGCGAAATGAGCGGGATAAGCCAAAAGGGGCCGATTGGGCTTCCCAAGCTTTAAAGGCAGAAAAAGGGGCTAGGCCGCGCCATTCGTAGATATCTTGCGCATCGTCGCCAACGGCTAGCATACGGATGCCCGCAGCGTGCATATGCCGCAGAATTTGTTCATGTACGGGTTTGGTATCGTGAAACTCATCCACCAATACCCACTGTATGCCCAGTTGCTTTAAATCTTTGGCAATGATTTCTGGTTCACGCAGCAGATTAAAGGCCGCATCACCTGGTGCAAGAAATTCCAATCGCTCGCGGGCGTTTTCAAAGCGTTTGAATAGGCGATAGCGTTGGCGGCTAATGCCAAGGCGCATCAGAGCATCGTCTACGTCGTATTCATCTTCTTCTTCATCTAAATCGCCCCAAAGTGCAAAAGGGCGGGTATTAAATGACAGACTTACTTTTGCGTCGTCGATAAACTGCAGCAGCACGGACAAAGTCTGGCTGTCGCGGGCAATGCGCACTTCGTCTTCAAGCAGGCTAGCGTTAATGATGTCGATGGCTTCATTCATGGCCATGTCGATTAAATTAGCCAGCGTATCAGGGCGTAAACGCCGAGGTTTTAGGCGGGATCGGCCCGAATGTTGGGAAAATAACCTAAGGGCATAGCCGTCAAATGTGTAAGCTTGTGGCGGGGGGAGCTCGGGGTAGTGGCTACGGCATCGTTTAATAAAGGTATCGCGGCCACTGTTTGAAAATGTCAGCACCAACGGCGTATTCCCTTGGCTGCGTAACTGCTTATAGGCGGCAACCAGTGTGGTGGTTTTTCCGGTGCCTGCACGCGCACAGATAAGCCCAGATTGGTGCTGGTCAGGCTGTTGTAGCCAGTTAAAAATAGCCTGATGTTCGCCGTCCCATTCCAGTTCGTGCATGGTTGTCTTCTATAAGTAGGTTGCGGGTATTTTAAACGCATTAGAGCTTGTGTAAGTGGGATTGTTTTTTTAGCTGTGTTTATTGAATTAAATAGGATGAATATGGGCGATTGGATTAAATTTTCTGTTCTTTCAGCGGTACTGTTTACTCCGCTGGCTCATGCTGATTCTTTGTCTGTATTGGCAGGGGCAATGAACAGTACCAAGCAAGAGCAAAGCTCCTATGCTTGGACGTTGTCGTATTTGCATGATTTAAATGAAAATATGGCGGTCAGCTTTTCTTGGCTGAATGAAGGCCATGTGGATAATCACCATCGGGATGGGCACACCTTTCAATTTTGGGGCAAAACCCAAGCTTTACACCCAAAGCTAACCTTGGCGGCGGGGCTAGGGCCCTATCGTTATTTTGATACCACCTCTAAAAGGGTGGATGGCCGTGGCTATTTAAATGACCATGGCTGGGGCGGGATTTTTAGCCTGCAAGCCACTTGGCAGGGCGAGAGCGATTGGCAATACCAGCTACGTCTTAATCACATCAGTACCTCGGGCAGTATTGATACCAACTCAATCATGCTGGGTATGGGTTATCGGCTATCGCCCATGGCGTTTGATGATCCTAGCTGGCCAGGTGCTCGTGGCAAGCAAGAAGTGGCGGCCTATTATGGGCAAACCATCATTAATAGCTTTGGCTCAGAAACGGCCAATTCAGGGGCTTTGGAGTATCGCTATACCTTTGCACCAGGGGTGAAAGCCTCCGTTGGATATATTCAAGAAGGTGAAACCGATCGCATGCGCCGTAGCGGCGTCACCTTACAAGCGTGGTATGAACCAGGGTTTTTTGATGATAAATTTACCGTTGGCTTGGGTGTTGGGCCTTATTTCTCGGTAGGTAAGCAGTACAGAAATAAGCGCCCTGACCTAGAGAGAAAAACGGTGGCAGGCTTGGTTACTATGGTGGCGAGTTATCGCTTTAGCGAGCATTGGCGGGCAAGGGTAGCTTGGAATAGAACCGTTACAGATTACGACAAAGACACCGATGTGATTTTGTTTGGCCTAGGCTATTTGTTTTAAGTGCTAAATTATTTTCACCCACGAAATACACAAAAAATACGATCAAGCCCTGCGTTTATTGGCCATTTTGTATATTGAGTGTTTTTCGTGGGCTACGCATTCTTGGATCCCTCCGCTTAATCGCATTATTGCGCTAGAAACGGCTTAGGATTAATCGCCTTACCTTTAAAGCGCAATTCAAAATGCAATTTCACTTTGTTGCTGCCCGAGCTTCCCATCTCGGCCACCTGCTGCCCTTGCTTAATGATATCGCCCTCTTTAACTAAGATTCGCTGGTTGTGAGCGTAAGCGCTTAAGTAGTCTTGATTATGTTTGATAATCAGTAGATTGCCGTAGCTGCGTATGCCATTGCCGGCATAGGCTACCCTGCCACTGGCTGCCGCATAAATGGGCGAGCCTGCCTCGCCCCCAATATCAACTCCCTTATTGCTGCCGCCATTGTAGTTTTTCAGTATTGGCCCTTTGCTTGGCCAGATTAGGCTAATGGCAGAGGTGGGTTTGCTTGCTGCAGGAGCTGGGTTGGGTTTACTGGGTGTGGGCTTGCTGTTTGGTGGGCTTACGCTGGCCGCTTTGGGGTTTGGTTTTACCGCGAGAGTCTGGCCAATTTGAATGGTGTTATCGCTAAGTTGATTCAGGCGCTGTAGCTCGCTCACACTTAAATTATGGTTGCGTGCAATGCGATAGAGCGTATCACCCGCTTTTACTTCGTATTGTGAGCCATTGTTAACAGGTGCTGTGCCACAAGCGCTGATCAGCAGAGTGGAGAACAGGGCGTAGCGGCGGAGAAGAGGAAAGGTAGGCATGAGGCTGATTTTAACACTGTCTTTTGCGTCAGCGTTTGCCTAGGTATTTTTGACAGCACTGCATAATAAAGCTTTCTAGCAAAAAAATAGGCGACTGGTGAGTCGCCCATTGTGTATTGGAGGAGGCCGCTGCGCCACGCGGATCAGCGTGCATCACCGCGTGGGCAAAAAAACGCCATCCTGTACTTTACTTACAGCTTTTCAGTTAACCAAGCTGGGATGCTTGCCAATGCCGCATTCAGGTTTTCTGGCTCAGTACCGCCCGCTTGGGCCATATCAGGTTTGCCGCCGCCTTTGCCGCCTACTTGCTGCGCTACAAAGTTGACCAGCTCACTGGCTTTGATTCGGCCCGTTAAATCTTTGCTTACACGGGCGATTAAGCTGACTTTGCCATCGCTTACGCTGGCCAGTAGCGAAATGCCGCTTTGCAACCTGTCCATGACTTTATCGCTCATTTCACGTAGGACTGCGCCATCAGCGCCTTCAACGATCGCGCCTAGACACTTCACGCCCTTAATCGTGCGCAAACCACCGCCCAGTAAGGTGTCTAGCTGAGCAAAAGCCATCTGGCCTTTTAGGCCCTGAATTTCTTTTTGCGCAGATTTTAGCTCCGCCTGAAGTTTTTCTAGCTTGGCTGCTAATTCGCCTGGTTTGGATTGCGTCATCGCTGCAAGCGTTTTGATCTCGCTGTCTTGTGCCTGAATCAGTGCCAGTGCTGCACTGCCGGTAATGGCTTCGATGCGGCGAATCCCTGCCGCAATACCCGCTTCACTGACCACTTTAAATAGGCCAATATCACCCGTGCGGCCCACGTGAGTACCACCGCAAAGCTCGGTAGAGAACTCACCCATTTGTAATACGCGCACATCATCGCCGTATTTTTCGCCAAACAGGGCCATCGCACCGGCGGCAATCGCGTCATCAAAGCTCATTTCTGCAGCAGAAACGGCATCGTTGCGCATGATTTCTTCGTTGACCAATGCTTCAATTTGGGCGATTTCAGCCGGAGTAACTGGGCGAGGCTGGCTAAAGTCAAAGCGGGTGCGCTCAAAGGTAACCAGCGAGCCTTTTTGCTCTACATGCGTGCCAAGTACGCTACGCAGTGCAGCGTGCAGTAAATGCGTAGCGCTGTGATTGCGCTGGCTGGCTTGGCGTTTGGCTAGATCAATGCAGGCGGTAACGGTGTCGCCTACATTTAGGCTGCCATTGCTCAGCATGCCTTGGTGGCCAAACACATCGGATTTCACTTTTTGCGTGTCAGTCACGTCAAACAAAATATTACCGGCAAAAATCTGCCCAACATCACCGGCTTGGCCGCCAGATTCTGCATAAAACGGCGTGTGATCAAGCACCACAACGCCTGCTTCTCCAGCGTTAAGCACTTGTACTGGCTCATTGCCTTTGTACAGCGCCAATACTTTGGCTTCACGGCTGTGCTCGGTATAGCCATGAAAAACACTGGCGCTGCCATCGTATTCCAAGCCCGTTACCGCTTTAAACTGACCAGCCGCTTTGGATTGGGCACGCTGGGTATTGAGCGCGATCTCAAAGCCTTCCATATCTACGCTGACGTTCTTTTCACGGCACACGTCTGCGGTTAGATCAATAGGGAAGCCGTAGGTGTCAGAAAGCTTGAAGGCGGTTGCGCCATCTAGGATGGTCTTGCCACCCGCTAAGGCGGTATCGAGCAGCGCCATGCCGTTTTCTAGCGTTTTGGCAAACAGCTCTTCTTCGTATTTGAGCAAGTCTTCAATCTGAGCTTGTTTCTGTACTAATTCTGGATAGGCATGGCCCATTTCGGCCACAAGGGTTGCCACCAGTTTGTAGAAGAAAGCGCTCTTTTGGCCAAGCTTATAACCATGGCGCACGGCGCGGCGAACAATGCGGCGCAATACATAACCACGGCCTTCATTACTTGGCAATACACCATCCGCAATCAGGAAGGAACAGGCGCGGATATGATCAGCAATCACTTTGAGCGACGGCGTATCTTGGTTGTAAGGCACGCCCGTTTCTTTGGCCGCAGCTTGCAATAGCGCAACAAATAAATCGATTTCGTAATTGGTATGTACTTTTTGCAGTAGCGCAGATAAACGCTCTAAGCCCATGCCGGTATCCACGGATGGCTTAGGCAGCGGGTGCATTACGCCTTCGGCATCGCGGTTGAATTGCATAAACACGTTGTTCCAGATTTCTACAAAGCGATCGCCATCTTCGTCGGCGCTGCCTGGAGGGCCGCCCCAGATATGATCGCCATGGTCGTAAAAAATCTCGGTACAAGGGCCGCAGGGGCCAGTGTCACCCATGGCCCAGAAATTATCTGAGGCATAAGGCGCGCCTTTATTGTCGCCAATGCGGATAATTTTATCCGCGGGGATGCCGATCTGTTGGTTCCAGATTTCATACGCTTCATCATCCGAGGCGTAAACCGTCACCATCAGTTTTTCTTTAGGAATGGCCAGCCATTCTGGGCCAGTTAGAAATTCCCAAGCGTAATGAATGGCATCACGCTTAAAGTAATCGCCAAAGCTAAAGTTGCCGAGCATTTCAAAAAAAGTATGGTGACGCGCAGTGTAGCCAACGTTTTCTAAATCGTTATGCTTGCCGCCTGCGCGTAAGCATTTTTGACTGGTGGTGGCGCGGGTGTAATGACGCTTATCAAAGCCTAAAAACACATCTTTAAATTGCACCATACCGGCCACGGTAAACATGATCGTTGGATCATTACCTGGCACAAGTGGGCTGGAGTTAACAACTTGGTGGCCTTTAGAGGCAAAAAAGTCGAGGAATTTCTGGCGGATTTCGGCTGATTTCATAGTGTAAGGTCGGTATTCGGTGAATACGAAAGTATCAATTCTAAATGAAAGCCCACCATCAGGGTAGCGCCCTGTTAATCAGGGAGTGAGCTTGCAGCTGGGCGAGTGAATCTGATGGTTTGCTGGTGTATTTTTAATGCCAAAAGAATGGCCGCAAGAAGAAGGGCGAGTCTTGGTGTTTGCGCTGCCCCGCCATTGCAGTGTTATTGCCTCTCTCCAATAGAATTGTATGGCGTTGCCTCAGGCAGGTGTCGCCCAAGAGGGCGACACGATGAGTCATCTTTAAGCCTTTACAACCGCCACTGGCCCCGTCCGATTCAGTAGCCATGCGCCTGTGCCACATGCTGCCAATAGCGTCAGCAAGGGGAGTGCGCTGTAGTCGTGCCACAAGCCCATTACTAAACCCGCCAGTGTGGCGCAGCCAAATTGCAAGGTGCCGAGTAGGGCAGAGGCCAGCCCGGCCTGTTTGCTTTGGTATTGCAAAGCCATTGCCGAGGTGTTGGGAGTGATAAAGCCCATGCTGGTGATAAAAACAAATAAGCCCAGCAGTAACAGCGGGAAATTAAGCAAGCCAAAGATTTGCAGCAAAAACAGACTGAGACCAGAAATAACCGGTAAATATAGCGCGCATCTGAGTAAATTGGCGGTGCTATGGTTTTTAAGTGCACGCGCATTAAATTGGCTACTAATAATAAAGCCCGCTGCATTGCTCCCAAAGATCCAGCCAAAGTGTTCGGCGGGCACACCGAATAACTCGATAATAATATAGGGCGATCCGGCGATATAGCCAAAGAAGCCACCCATAATCAGCGATCCCGTTAGGGTGTGGCGCATAAAGGCTTTGTCGCGAATCAGGGCGGCATAGCCTTTTAAAACCTTGCCCAATTCAAGTGCTGGGCTGTGCTGAGTATTGTGTGTTTCTTTAAAAAAGAAATGCACATTAACTAAGCAAGCCAGCGCAAACAGCATTTGAAAAGCAAAAATGGCGCGCCAGCCCAGTGTGGTAACCACCCATCCACCCACAATCGGGGCCAGGATTGGGGCGAGCCCCATAATCAGCATCAGGGTAGAAAAAGCTTTGGCCATTTCCTGCACATTGCAGCGATCCCTGACTACGGCTCTGGAAACCACCATGCCTGCGCAGCCGCCCAAGGCTTGCAAAAAGCGCAAAGCAATCAGCTGATCGATATGTGTGACAAAGACGCAGCCTATGGTGGCCAGAATATAAATCACAAGACCAAAATAAAGCGGTGGCTTACGGCCAAATCGATCACTAAACGGGCCTTAAATCGCTTGGCCTATGGCCAGACCAATAAAAAAGCTGGCAAGCGTGAGCTGTACCGAGCCGGGCGAGGCCCCCAAACTATGCGAAATAGCAGGGAAGCTGGGTAAATACATATCAATGGAAAGCGGGCCAAGCGCGGTAAGCGCACCCAGTAAGAGCAGCCAAGGCGGGAAATAGCGCATGTGTTGTACTTCTTTAAATGTAGGAAAGGTTACCGTTTTTTTGTGCGAACTACTGCAGGATTTTTCCTACAGCAGTAAAAGAATTTTCTCGCCTTAATTGAGTCTGTGCTGACGTGTGATTTAAATTGAATACGCATAAAATGGCATCTGTCGGTGGCGTTAATGCCATATGACTATCTGCATATGGTTCACTCATCCCTAGTACTATTTTATTTGGAATAAATGCTATGAAGTTAAAATCTATTGTATCCATAATGGCGTGTTCGATGTTGTTTGCAGGCTCTGTATTCGCTGCGGATGAGGGTAGTGGTACCGTTAAATTTGAAGGCTCGATTATTGATGCACCATGCTCAATTTCAGCTTCAACACAAAATCAAATTATTCCTATGGGCGCTATTTCAAATAAATCCATTTTTTCAAAGGATGGCAAGCTTAAATCTAACTTCACAATCAAGTTAGAAGATTGCACTGTTGCAACTAAAAAGAATGTAACGATTACGTTTGATGGGCCAGCTAATGCCGGTTTATTAACTCTTGTGGGGAGCGCTAGTGGGGCGGAGATCGACGATGCTGATGGTATTCAAATGGAGTTAGGTAAAGCGAGTGCCTTAGTTCCAATGATACCTGGTGAGAATGATTTAAAATTTAATGCGTACTTGAAGCCTATCGCTGCGGCGGGAGTTCCGGGGGATATTAAACCAGGTAACTTTACGGCGACTGCGACGTTTGCATTAAATTATCCATAACTTAATTTTTTACATTAACATTAATTAGCGTTAATTAAATGTTGCTTCGGTTATTTTGTGGGTAACAACTAGAAAAATTATCGCTTGTTTTGTTAATACTCTGTGTAAAAGGGTGCATAACGATGTTCTTGTTTTGCACCCAATACAATCCCGTATATTTCTTAATTAAAATTGATGCTTAGAGTGCTTGGCTAATGCCAAGGCCGCGCTGTTCTTGATTGTTTTTATCAGGGGTGAGGTTCGCTATGCTCTGGCTTGTGCTTCCGTATAAAAGCAGACCTAGTTAATTTAGCAATTAAGTAGTTTCTGTGAGGGTTTTTTTATTTGATAAAAATAGTATTTACAGTGGGTTGTAATTTCACCATGAGTTGTTTGTCGTGGCTTTAAATTAACCATCATTTTTGCGCGCCCATATATATGGTCATGCTGACTGGTAATATTAAATTATTGCTATATTGCTGTATTTTTTTATAAAAGAGGGGATGGGGTGTTTAATAGAAAACTACTGGGTACTATTTTATTTATTCCCACTATATGTTGCGCTGTAGAATTTAATGTTGGCGTATTAGATGCTGCTGATCGTGAAAATATTGATTTGTCTGTGTTCTCTAAAGTTGGTTATGTTTTACCAGGTCGCTATATATTAGGAATTAAATCAAATAATCATTTAATTCCTGAATTGCCAGTGATGTTTCACTCCCGTGGATTAGCAGAAGGAAGCGCAGAGGCCTGTATTACGCCTGATGTGCTTGCTAAGTTAGGCTTAAAAGATGAATCGATTAAGTTAATTTCATATTGGCATAATGGTGAATGCGCTGATTTTAGTGAGTTGAAAGGTGTAAGTATCCGTAATGCCATCAATGAGGGCTATATTGCGCTTGGCATTCCTTTGGCTTATATGGAATATGCTGATGCAGATTGGGTTCCTCCGGCTTTTTGGGATGATGGATTGCCAAGTTTAATGCTGGATTATAGTGCCACTGCTTATGAGTCAAGGTTTAAACATAAGCCTATTGAGCGGAAGCTAAGTGTGTATGGAACGCTAGGTGCCAATTTGGGAGCATGGCGTTTTAGAGGTGATTTTCAGGGCGGTAATCAAGGTACGGGAGATGCGGAGGAGCGTTTCAATTGGTCACGTATTTACGCTTACCGTGCATTGCCAAGTATCAATTCTACTTTAATCATCGGTGATAATTATCTAGGCTCAGATTTATTTGATTCTTTTCGCTATAGCGGAATCGCGTTAAGTAGCGATGATCGTATGTTGCCCCCTGTATTACAAGGCTATGCACCAGAGGTAAGGGGCGTTGCTAAAACAAATGCTAAGGTTACTATTTCCCAAAATGCTAATATTTTGTATGAAACGATTGTTCCTGCAGGGCCATTTAATATTCAAGAATTAGGGCGTGGGGTGCGCGGCCAATTAGAGGTGAGAGTGCTTGAGCAAGATGGCAGCGTTCAAACGTTTAGTGTAGATACAGCAACAATTCCTTATTTAACACGCCCAGGCAGTGTACGGTATAAGGCCGCATTGGGTAAATCGTCGACTTCTGGATATAAATCGGATAAGTCGGGGGAAATATTATTTGGCTCTGGTGATTTTTCATGGGGGGTGAGTAATAGTTGGTCTTTGTTCGGCGGATCGATTTTTTTCAGAAAAATATAATGCATTCGCACTGGGTCTTGGCCGAGATTTATATCAATTTGGCGCTTTATCATTGCATATAACGCGTTCTGCGGCCAATCGTTGCCAACGATAACGATCGTCAAGGCTATTCATATCGGCTAAATTATTCAAAACGTTTTGACGAGATTGATGGTGATATTGCCTTTGCAGGGTATCGTTTTTCTCAGCATGAATATATGAGTATGAATGAGTTTATAGAAGCGAACAAATCCCAAGGCAATATTGGAAACAGCAAATCCATGTATACAGTTACAGGTAGTAAAAGTTTTTCTAATTTTAAAACCTCTGTATATGCATCTTATACTCATCAGGATTATTGGAATATTGTTCCTGAAGAGCGTATTCAATTGTCAATTAACAAAATATTTGACTCTGGTTTCATAAAAGGCATGTCTGCAATGTTGTCTTTTTCTAAAAATATAAATAAAGATAGCAGTGGCAATATGCTATCAATGAACTTGTCCATACCCATGGGGCAAGGTGCTTCAGCGAATTATTTTGCAAGTAGAAATAATGATGTGAATAGCCATGATGTTACATATAGCAATTATCAAAATGAAGGAAGTAACTGGCAAATCAGTGCTGGGGTAAGAGATAAAGAAAGGGGTCGTGCTGAATCTGTACGTGCCTATTATGCTCATGAAGGGGCTATGGCGAGTACTACCCTGAGCGTGGGGCATGAAAGTGGCGAGTATTGGTCTGCAGCTGCAACCGTTAGGAGTGCGATAACGATTACCGCAGAAGGCGCAGCTTTGCATCAACAAAGTGTTAATGGTGGCACCAGATTGATGCTCGATACCGCTGGTGTGGGCGGTGTGGCTGTTAATGGTGGACGCTCTAAAAGCAATTACTGGGGGAAGGCCGTTGTTGGTGATGTAAATAGCTATGCTCGGACCAATGCTGCAGTGGATGTGAATCAACTGGCCGATGACGTTGAAGTATCAAGCCCCGTTGTGGATGCAACATTAACAGAAGGGGCGGTTGGCTATAGAAAGCTATCTGTACAGCAGGGAATGAAGCTAATGACTACGCTTACATTGCCAGATGGTAGGTATCTTCCTTTTGGAGTTCAAATTGTGGATGTTAAGGGGCGTGTGGCTGGCTTGGTGAGTGACGCAGGAATGGCGTACTTGTCTGGGATAAATTCAGATAGCGAATTTACCGCCACTTGGAGTGATAGTAAATGCCGTGTTTATATTGCAGAAAAATATAGCCTTCAAAGTTTAGCCACATTAACGTGTGTGCCCTATTAATAAATGAAAATTAAAGGTAACTATAAGATGAAATCATTATTCTTTATTTTATTTGCGGCAGTATGTGGCACGCAAGCTTCGATTGTTAATGCGGCCGTTGGTTTGGATAGAACGCGATTAGTTTATAACGAGCAGGATAAGTCAACCAGCCTTAGGATTTTTAATGGGAGCAAGACATTGCCCTATTTAGCGCAAGCTTGGTTGGAAAATAAAGACTACAAAAAAGAGAATATTCCTTTTGCTGTTTTACCCCCATTGCAGCGCTTAGAGGCTGACTCAGAAAGTTTGGTTCGAATTGAAAAAACGGCTTCCGTTGCTGATTTACCACAGGATAGAGAAAGTGTTTTTTATTTTAATTTGCGTGAAATACCGCCTAAAAGCGATAAAGAAAATTTAATGCAAATTGCGATGCAGACACAAATTAAAATGTTTTATCGCCCTAAAAGTATTGGTTTGCTTGGAGAGGGGGAATGGCAAAATCAATTGATTGTAAATAAAGTGGCTACAGGATTTCAGGTGGTAAACCCAACCCCATATCATATTACGGTAACAAAGTTCGCACTTGCAGAAAAAGAGGAGTCTATTGCAGATTTTTCAGGGTTTATGATAGCGCCAAAATCAAGCTTAGATTTACCTATGAAAGATAATAAATTTAATCATTTTGTGCTGACGTACATTAATGATTATGGTGGGCATATAGAGCTGTTATTTATATGTAGTGAAGATCAATGTGCGGTAAAAAAATAATTAATTGAAAGTGGATGTACTTAAAGGCGCACAGCGATGAATTATTTTTTTAGGATTGTTTTTTTATGCATTGCAGTGACATATTCTGCATTTTCTTTTGCTGCTATTAATTGTTACTCTGGGTTAACTTCTGTACCTGTTTTAGCTAGTGATATTTTTAAGAGCAATGAAGCAGGGACTGAGGTTCTACCTGGTTGGGGGTTGCCAGGTCAACGCCAGACCGTTATTTGTAGTAATACAAGAGGACAAAAACCTGGGGTTATGCATTTAAGGTCCACTATGGGGGGGGTACCCCTAGGTGTTAATGCTGGCTATTATAAATTGACTGATGATATTGATGTACGTGTTACATATGGTTTAATCGGCGGGTTTACGCCTGCTGGTAATACGGCTCCTTTTTCGCTTGTAAATAATACCACTGGTGCAACCATAGAGACTGGAACGTATGTCAACAAATCGATGGGTTTGAGTCTGCCAACATATGGCGGCAGGCTTTATTTTAAATTGAGGCGTAAAGTGACGGGAGGCTCCATTAAGATTCCCGCTGGCATTATTGTTTCATCTGTTTTTCTTGCATATGCGGATACAGACGGTGCTGTGTTTTCATCGGTGCCTTATTTGAAATTGCAGACTGAGGCCGCTACGTTAACTTTTCCGTCTAAATGTACAATAAATGCGGGTACAGATTTAAATATCGATTTTGGAAATATTAATTCTGATTTGATTACTACTTCCGCGAGTGCAAGTGATCGAAATTATAAGGCAATTAACCCAAATTTTGTTTGCACCGGTACTGTGGTGGATGCAAAGAATTTAACGGTGCGTCTTACTGCTAGTTCATCCACTTTATCTAATACGCTTATTGCTTCGACAATAGGCGCGAATTTAGGGATCGTTATGATGGCTGCAGGTAGGGTCGTTAAGCCAGGAGATTCGTTTCAGGTGTCTTCTACGAGCGGTCGTGGGGCAATTTCTGTAGGTTTTGTACCAGTCAAGCGAAGTGGTAAAAACGTAAGTGGAAATTTTACAGCCACAGCCACATTAGTTATTGTGTTTCCATAAGAATGAAAGTTATTCTCTATTTTGAATTTATCCCTTGTTATTTTAGAGTACATAATGAATAAAATTTTTAATTTTTCATTCCTTATATTGTTCAGTTTACTATTGGGATCAGATGCTTTTGCTGCGGGTGATGTAAATCTGGTCGTTAGATTAAAAGGGAGTGTTTTTATTCCTACTCGCTGTGTTTTTAATCTAGATAAAGATTATAGTGTTGATTTGGGGAAGGTGGATATTAAAAAGATAGATGGTGAAAAATATATTCAGGTAAATATGCCTCAAAAATGCACCGCTGGTTTGGGGACTGCGGAGTATCTAGTTAGGATTACTGGCACTTTTGTGGGTACTTCTAATGTTTTAACAACTAACCATGCTAATTTGGGCCTAAAATTATTAGTGAATGACCAGGCTGTAAGAAGTGGGAGTAATTTTTCAGTCATTTCTACAAATGATAAATTGAAACTAAGTATTGCTCCTACTAAATTAGATGCAGCAAAATCATTAGCCCCTGGAAAGTTTTCAGCAAATATTACGATGACTTCTATCATTAGATAAGGTGTTCTATTTTGAAACTGCTAATGTATCAAATTTTCTTGTTGGGCCTATTCATGTTTATACCAAAGCATGCAATGGCAATTAAGGTGAATATTTCTGGAGAATTGATTGCAAGTCCTTGTATTTTAGCCATAGAAAGTGGTGATCAAACAGTACGGTTTAATGCCATATCAACTAAGGATTTGTATTCTTCAGGAGAAGCGGGTAAAAAAGATTTTAGTTTGATTTTAAAAAATTGTGATCTTAGTATTAGTAAATCAGTTAGCATTATTTTTACGGGGGAGAAGAGCACTAAGCAAAATGGTCTATTGGCGCTTGATCCTAGGTCTATTGCATCAGGTGTGGCAATAGGATTGAAATATAAAAATAATATTTTGCCTTTAGGCTCCTCAACAGGAGTGATCGATCTAACTTCAGGTGAAAATACTCTTCAATTTAGTGCGTTTGTTCACGGTGATCCTAGTACAATTGAAAATAAAACGATTGGAGCAGGGAGCTTTAGTGCGGTAGCAAATTTCACATTAAATTATCCTTAGTGTTGGATTTTTTATGGCATGTAGGTGTTTTTATTTAAGGTAAAAGTGGGCATAGTTGTTTGGAATATGATGGATGCTTCACTCATGGATTTTTTATGACAAAAGTTTTAATCGTGGATGATCATCCTGTTGTTCGATTGGCGGTAAAAATGCTGCTTGAACAGAATGGTTTAGATGTGGTGGGTGAAGCGGATAATGGAGTGGATGCTTGGCAATTGGCCCAGAGTTTAGTCCCAGATGTGCTGGTCTTGGATCTGGCTATTCCCAATCTAGATGGATTTGAGGTGATTGCTCGTATTCAAAAATCAAAGCTCCCTATTCGGGTTATGGTTTTTTCATCAGGCGAGGCTGACCAGATGGTGCAGCGTTGTATGCGGGCGGGGGCCTCCGGCTATTTGGGGAAAGATAAAGAAATCACAGATTTAGTTGATGCAATAAAAATGATTATGAAAGGGGTGGGGTATTTTCCAAACCAGTCATTTTTAGTCTCTACGGGGGATAATTTATTGCAATCAGAGCACCAAATGCTGAGTAGTTTGTCTAACCGCGAAATGATGATTATGCAGCAGTTGCTTTTGGGGAAATCCAATAAAGACATGGCAGCTGATATGCTGTTAAGCCCTAAAACGGTGAGTACATATAAGCTTAGAATTTTTACTAAATTGAGGATTAGCAGTCTTACCGATTTAATCAATATGGTGAGTAGGAATACACCCGTATGATTTATGTAAAGTATCTTATATTTTTCTTACTTTCCTTGCTTATGCATAAGGCTAACTCACAGGTCCCTTTTTTGGATAAGTTGGTGTTGTCAGAGTATGTTTTTTCTACCATGCATGATGTGCCACGGTAATCCCCCCATTTTTAAGCTCACTTAGAAGTAGAGGCTAGGCATGTAATGCCAGTTTTTGTTTCGGGGTGATGCCGCCCAATCCCATATGCGGGCGCTCGTTATTGTAAATCCAAAGCCATT
>JBDKJX010000068.1:0-18171 GCA_039796405.1 Pseudomonadota bacterium | reverse complement strand
CCACCTGCGGAAGCAGAAGCAAATTATTATCGTAATCAAAGCGAGCAGGCCATGTTGGTCTGACTCAAACCAAACAGCCTCCGCGAAACCCGGTGCGATTCACCCAGCTCTAATAAATCGCGATGACGGCCTCGCTCAACGATTTCTCCTTGCTCCATAACAAGGATTTCATCGGCTTCCGCAACGGTAGATAAGCGATGGGCAACAATTAAAGTGGTGCGATTTGTAGAGATTTCTTTAAGCTCAGCCTGAATTGCTTTTTCAGTACGAGAATCAAGTGCAGAAGTGGCTTCGTCAAAAATTAAAATAGGTGGGTTTTTAAGAATGGTGCGCGCAATTGCAACGCGCTGCTTTTCTCCCCCCGATAGTTTTAAACCGCGCTCACCGACCAAGGTATCAAAGCCATCTGGCAGAGATTGAATAAACGCGTATATATGCGCAGATTTAGCCGCTTGAATCACTTCATCACGGTTTGCACTCGGCTGCCCATAGGCAATATTGTAATAAATGCTGTCATTAAATAGCACCGTATCCTGTGGAACAATCCCAATATGGGCACGCAAGCTCACTTGATTAAGCTCGCGCAAATCAATACCGTTAACGCTTATTCCCCCTTGACTCACATCATAAAAACGATAGAGCAATCGGGATAGGGTTGATTTTCCTGCGCCAGAGCTACCCACGACGGCTACTGTTTTACCTGCGGGGATATCAAAGCTCACATGGTGCAAAATCTGCCGATTAGGTTCATAAGAGAAATCAACATGATTAAAACGAATAGACGCGGATTGTGTATTTAATATCTGTGCAGCTTCTATGTCTTTAACTTCGGCATTCTGGCCCATTAAATTAAACATTTTCTCCATGTCCGCCAAAGAATGTTTGATTTCACGATATACAAAGCCAAGAAAATTAAGTGGCGCGTAGAGCTGCAATAAAAAAGCATTCACTAAGACTAAATCACCCAGCGTCATAGTGCCTTTTACTACACCATCTGCGGCCAAGCCCACCAATAATGTGACACCCAGCGCAATAATAATCGCCTGCCCAGCATTTAAAAACGACAATGAAACTTGGTTCTTAACAGCCGCGGTTTCCCATACTTTTAGGCTAGCATTGTAACGATCTGCCTCCCAGTGCTCATTATTAAAGTACTTCACTGTTTCATAATTTAACAAGCTATCTACTGCACGCGTATTGGCTTTTGAATCCATATCATTCATGGTGCGGCGGAAATGCATACGCCATTCGGTAATGCCAAGGGTAAATATGATATATAAAACAATGGTGCCAAAGGTAATCACCGAAAACCAAACATCGTATTTTTTTAATAAGATACCAGCCACCAGCAAAATTTCGACCAGCGTTGGCAAAATATTAAAGAGGGTGAAATTCAGTAAAAAAGAAATACCTTTCGTGCCGCGGTCAATATCACGACTCATCCCGCCTGTTTGTCGCTCTAAATGAAAACGTAAGCTTAAGCGGTGCAAATGCTCAAATACCTGCATCGCCACTTTGCGAATAGCGCCTTGCGTGACTTTAGCAAACACTGCATCGCGCATTTCACCAAATACCGAGGCGCAAAGCCGCAATGCGCCATAACTAAGCACAAGACTCAGCGGCAAAACCAGTGGTGCATGTTTAGGATCTAAACCATCCACAATCTCTTTTAATACCAAGGGAATAGAGACATTGGCAAATTTGGCAAAAATCAACAGTGATAAAGCCAAAATAACACGCGTTTTATATTGCCAAAGATAGGGCAAAAGAGTGGACAGTGTTTGCCAATCATTTCGACGAGTTTGCGTCATGTGATTCCAAATAGATGAGGGCGTTGATATGACTCAACGCCCAAAGTAAACAAGCAAAGTGGTATGTCAGCCCATTTGCTCCCTGTTATCGCCACGCATGGCAGCCCAGCCTTTTAATGCAATGTGCGCGGCATGGCCAGCACAAACGAGGGGATTTCTGCATCAAACTGATTACCATCTGCAGCTTGCATCCGGTAATTACCCTGCATCGAGCCTACAGGTGTTGCAATGCTGGCGCTGCTCATATATTCAAAATGCTGACCTGGCTCTAACACCGGCTGCTCACCAACTACGCCATCACCTTGCACTTCTTGTATGCGATCCTCCATATCGGTAATCACCCAGTGCCGGCTCAATAACTGAGCTGCGGCGGTGCCGGTGTTCGTAATCGTAATCCGGTAGGCAAAGGCATAACGGTCTGCCACCTCATCCGATTGCTCTGGAAGATAAAATGCTTCTGCGTGAACCAACACGCTATAAACAGGAGAATCACTCATTCTTTGCGGTTCTTGTGGTCATTGATGAAGAGAATATTACCAAGCTCAAGGCTACAGAGGTAAGGTATCCGTTAAAATGAGTGATATACCTTGAAATGGAGCTTGTTATGACAGATTTTCGTATTGCACCAAGCATTCTTGCTGCTGACTTTGCACGTTTGGGAGAAGAAGTTAAAAATGTGATCGCTGCTGGCGCAGATATGATTCACTTTGATGTAATGGATAACCATTATGTCCCCAATCTTTCAATGGGCCCAATGTTTTGTGAGGCCATTCGCCCTTACACCACCGCGCCCATTGATGTACACCTTATGGTTAAACCCGTTGACCGCATCATTCCTGATTTTGCCAAGGCGGGCGCAAACATCATCACCTTTCACCCCGAAGCCTCTGAACATATTGATCGCTCACTCGGCCTTATTAAAGAACACGGCTGTAAGGCAGGCTTAGTGTTTAATCCTGCAACACCCCTTCATTATTTAGATTATGTTCTGGATAAAATCGACATGATTTTATTAATGTCAGTCAATCCAGGCTATGGCGGACAAAGTTTTATCCCCGGTGTTTTAGCTAAGGCTAAAGCAGCGCGTGCACGTATTGATACCTATACAGCACAAACAGGACGTGAAATTTGGCTAGAAATTGATGGCGGCGTAAATACGGCCAATATTGCTGAAATTGCGGCTGCAGGTGTAGATACATTTGTCGCGGGCTCCGCCATTTTTGGCAAGCCCGATTACAAAGCGGTTATCGATCAAATGCGTGCCGAGCTTGCTAAATAATGCAATTACTCCATAACCCCCGCTGCTCTAAAAGCCGAGAAGCCCTTGCTGCACTGACGGCAAAAGGCTTGCAGCCAGAAATCATTGATTACCTTAAGCAGCCGCTTGATGAAGCGCAGATTCGCCAGTTATTAAACCAGTTAAGCATCAGCGCACTGGCTTTGGTTCGCAGCAAAGAAACCCTGTGGCAAGAGCAGTACGCCGCACAGGCGCTAGACGATACCGCAATCATTGCGCTGCTGGCAGAGCACCCAACGCTGATTGAGCGCCCTATTCTTATCTATCAAGGCCATGCTGCAATTGGTCGGCCCCTAGAAAATATTTTCACGCTATTGGACACACCCGTATGAGTATCAGAGTCTTTGCATTTGATTTAGATGGCACCTTAGCCGATTCGATCCCCGATCTTGCCCACGCCGCCAACGCCGCCCGTAGCGATGCGGGTCTTGCAACGCTGGATGTAGCGTTAATTGAGAGTTTTGTGGGCGATGGCACAGAAAGTCTCGTCGCCCGCGCCATGGCTGCAGATATGGCCGCCAACTTCACGGGCAGCGAAGCACAAAAAGAAGCGCTTGCTCGTTTTGATCTGCATTATCAAGCAGGACTAACGCTTAAAACCAAGCTCTACCCTAGCGTTGAAAATACCTTGAACGAATTGCACGATTGCGGCTATCGTCTGGCCATTGTCACCAACAAACCTGAGCGCTTTACACTACCGTTATTAAAAGAGCTGGGCATTGATCAGGTATTTGAAGTTATCGTCAGTGGTGACTCATTAGCAAGCCGCAAACCAAATGCTGAGCCTTTACTGTATGTAATGCAAAAAATGGGCGTAAGCGCTGCTGAGCTATTAATGGTGGGCGATTCTAAAAACGACATTCTGGCGGCACGTTCAGCCGGGTGTAAGGTGGCGTTTGTCAGTTATGGTTACGGTGTGAGCGCCAATATGCCTGAAGCAGACGTCACCATCGGCCGTTTTGATGAGTTAATGACTTGGTTAGAAGCACAAGATTAATTTTTTTAAATATCGTATGCAGCACCCAAGAAAAAACCCGCCAATGGCGGGTTTTTAAGTGCAAGTTAAATTCGCCGATATTCAACATAGGCAAATTCAATGCCTTTAGCACTTAGCTGAGGCTGCCGCGACACTTCTTGCCATTCTGCTTTATTAAATTCAGGAAAATAAGCATCTCCAACAGGGCTTAATGCCACCTCTGTTAAATAAAGCACATTGGCTAAAGCTAAAGTGCGGGTATAGATTTCACCCCCACCAATAATAAATAACTTCTCTTGCCCCTCTGCCGCTGCCAAAGCCGCTTCAATGCTGATATAAGCTGCTGCCCCAGCTGCTTGCCACTCTGGGCTACGTGTCAGCACCCAATGCGGGCGTCCTGGCAAAAGCCCAGGCAAAGACTCAAATGTTTTACGCCCCATCAGCATGGGCGAGCCCATCGTCAGCGCTTTAAAGTTTTTTAGATCTTCAGGCAAAGACCAAGGCAGCCGGTTTTCTATCCCGATAACCCCATTTTTCGCAACCGCAGCAATAATTGCTATATCCATCTTTATTCTTTATTCCATCTTCATTTCAAAAGCAGCCAAGAACGCGACCTTGCTTGCCGATTCGCACGGGTCAGAATGCTTTTGAAATCAAACCGCGATTGGGGCTTTAATAGCCGGATAAGGATCGTAAGCTTCCAAGGTAAAATCTTCAAGTTCAAAATCAAAAATATCTTTTTTCGCTGGGTTGAGCTTCATAATGGGCAAGGCACGGGGCGAGCGGGAAAGCTGCTCTTTGACTTGATCAAAGTGATTGCTGTAGATGTGGCAATCACCACCTGTCCAAACAAAATCACCCACTTGCAGATCACACGTTTGCGCCAACATCATCACCAGCATGGCGTAAGAAGCAATATTAAATGGCACACCCAAGAAAATATCGGCACTACGCTGATAGAGCTGACACGATAGCTTGCCGCGCTGATCCACGTCCCCATCCTGCGCAGGCGCTACGTAAAATTGAAAGAAAGCATGGCAAGGTGGCAACGCCATTTTATCCAGCTCACCCACATTCCATGCCGATACAATAATTCGGCGGGAATCTGGGTTGGTTTTTAACTGCTGCACAACTTCGCTTATTTGATCGACATGACGACCATCAGCGGTTGGCCAACTACGCCACTGCGAGCCATAAATAGGGCCCAATTCGCCATCGGCAGCCGCCCATTCGTTCCAGATTTTTACGCCGCGCTCTTGCAGCCAATTCACATTGGTTTCACCACGTAAAAACCACAGCAATTCGTAAGTGATCGATTTTAAATGCGTTTTTTTGGTTGTGACGAGTGGAAAGCCATCGGCTAAATTAAAGCGCATTTGATAGCCAAAGACGCTAACCGTACCGGTACCCGTACGGTCTTCTTTCCTGACTCCGTGGTCTAAAACATGCTGTAAGAGGTCCAAATATTGATGCATAAAAAGGGACCCGATTCTGACTTAAATCAGCATTTTAATCAGGCAATCAGCCAACGTCTAGGCAATAAATTATTTTTTACGCTATCGACTCAGAAGAAGGCAGTTCAAGCACAAAGGTCGCCCCACTCCCAAACTGGCTTTGGCAATAAACACGGCCATGCATGGCTTCTACCGAGTACTTCACAATAGATAAGCCCAGCCCTGTGGTGTACTCGCCCCCAGTTGGCAGTTACGAAAAGCAGGGCCATATTGCGACAAGATATCGTAGCCCAATAAGACTTGGCGCATAAACGTGGGCGTCTGTGGAGTATTGGGCAAGATTGCAATGGTTGCTTTGCACTCGAAAACATCTTTTTGCACGCGAACGCGCCACATACTGTCTTTATCTTGCACAATAAGGGAATGAAATGCGGGAGCGGGATCAGTTTCGTCAAGCAATACATAGCGGCGCAAAAATTCATCGCGCACAATTTTAGTATTTGCTTCTACCTGTACAAATAACTCACTTTCTAATTGGCAAGCGCTTCTTCTTGGATGTTAACATAACTCCAGTAATAGCTTAATGCCGAAAGCAGTGCGCCAGCGAGCACAATACGCATTGCCATATTGCGCAAAACGCGGCGAAAAAGACTATTACGGGGAGGCTGTAAGGTATCCATGGGGAGAAGATACCGCAAGCAAATGGAATGTGCAAAGTACCATTTAATAAAAAATCAGGTAAAACACCTAGAAGCTAGGCATCTCGGTGTCTAGTGCCTGATAGATCACGTCAGTAATCTCTAGTTCTTCGATTCCGGCTGGAGTACGCAAGAGCACGACATCGCCTTCACGGGCCTTAATCAACGCCCTAGCAACGGGGGATGTCCAGCTAATATAGTGACGCTTCATATCGGTTTCATCCACACCTACAATCGCCACCGTCTCGCTCCTGCCATCTTCTCTTAAGTAGCTCACAGTAGCGCTAAAAAAGATTTGATCAGTCGCTTCGCGCAGCTCTGGGTCAATGACTTCTGCTAATTCGAGGCGCTTGGTTAAAAAACGAATGCGTCGGTCAATTTCACGCAATCGTCTTTTACCATAGATATAGTCACCGTTTTCTGAGCGATCGCCATTAGAGGCGGCCCAGTTGATCAGTAGCGTTAATTCGGGGCGCTCTTTTTGCACCAGCTGGGCAAATTCTGCCTTCATTTTACGCCAGCCACCGGGGGTCATATAATTTTTGCTACCCGCGGGCACACGTAGCTCGCTAGGTAGCTCATCATCATCGGTTTCGGTTTCCCGAATAAACGCTTTACTCATCGAGGCTTACTCGTCAGCTTGGCGACCGTTGATTTTCAGGCCAGCCCAACGCATTACGCCTAAGATTTCTAACTCGGTTAGTTCGTGGAAATGACCACGGCGTAAGCGACCAGGCAGAGTCATTGCACCAAAGCGTACGCGAATCAAACGGCTAACAATCAAACCAAAATGCTCGAACATCCGACGCACTTCACGGTTACGACCCTCTTTAAGCACCACGTGATACCAGTGATTAAAGCCCTCGCCACCACGGCGCTGTAGGCTGGCAAAATGGGCTGTGCCGTCTTCTAATTCGATACCTTTGAGCATTTCATTGATTTGCTCTTGTGTCAGCTCACCAAACACACGCACTGCGTACTCACGCTCTACTTCAAAGCTAGGGTGCATCATGCGGTTAGCCAGCTCACCCGATGTAGTAAACAGCAATAGACCGCTGGTGTTGTAATCCAAACGGCCAACGGCAACCCATTTGCTGGATTTTAAACGTGGCAGACGATCAAACACGGTAACACGGCCTTCAGGGTCATCACGGCTCACCAACTCGCCTTCTTGCTTGTGATACATCACGATACGCGGCAAGCGATCTGGCCATTTCAATACAACTTTCTTGCCATCAAAGCGAACATCGTCACCCAAGCTCACCTTGCTACCCAAGGCGGCAATTTTACCATTTACCGACACCTTGCCAGCCGCAATCGCGTCTTCCATGGCGCGGCGTGAGCCATAGCCGGTAAAGGCCAGCGCTTTTTGCAGGCGCTCGGCGGGGATTTCTGTGGTGGCAACGCGGCGTTCACGTAATTCTTTTTGCATTTGCAGCTCTTTAACAGAGCCTTGGCGCAATTGCATACGGCGAGCACGACTCACCGTTTTGTATTTGATTTTGCGGGTTTCGTCTTCAATACCAACGGCGGCATTGGCAGCAGCAACGGCCTTGTGCGCCTCAAAAGTTGGGCGTTCAGCTTTGCCGCCCTGCGGGTTTGGTTTAGAGCGTGGGGTACGCAGCCCTCTGGTTTCATAAGCAGACGCTGGCAAATCAGCACCACGGCCACTTCGGCCACCACGTGTTTGCTGAGCAACTGGCACAGCAGCAGGACGACCACGGCCTTGTGCGGGTGAAGCAGCAGGCGTGCCCACTGCAACATTACGGCCTCGGCCAGCGACTGGCGCACTTGCACTTGGCGCATTACGACCACGGCCGGCTGCGGGCTTAGCGCTGCTTACAGCAGCTTTGCCAAAGGCGGGATTGCGGGTTGAGTATTCGTCACCGGCGGGCTTGCCACCCGTACGCTTACCCACACCTGCGGACTGCGCGGTGCGCTCGCTGGCCTTACGCTCTGCAATAGCCGGCTGGGGGCGACGTGATCGGGTGGTTTTCATGTGCGTTTCTTTCCAAAAAAACAGAGGATTATAACCTGAATATGCGTGCTACAGGATATTCATCCCTCAGAATAACAACGCCGCCGATAAACTCTCGGCGGCGGCAAGCTATTCTGCAGCTGGCTATTGATGTTTGTTTCATGACAATGATGAAACAAACATCAACGATACTGCACTATTACAGCATAGAAAAAAAGGCAACGCAGCCCAAACTGGTTAAACCCAAGTTGAAAACTTGATTTTCTAAACTTTGCCCTTCACCCAATTGTGTGCTGCGTAAAATTTCATGCATCACTTCGACTTCTTTATACCATTTCAGAATACGGGTATTCGCATTTAAAAAAGCTTCAATTTCGGATTTTAGTGCATGCTCACCAATGACATGCAAAGCCCCAACATCATCTCCTCTTAGCTGCAAAGCAGGAGGGATTGTGACCCCTATCAATCCCAATTGGCTTTGCAGGTCTGAGCCGAAGCGTTTTAACTCCGCCGAAGCCTTAGTGTTTAACTCCGTAAAAGAGAACCCTTCATTAGGCGCTCCATCCGATAATAGAGATGCAATCTCCAGCAAAGTACTACCCTGGTTATCGCGCCCCGCCACTGTAAGATCAGACACCGTATTCACAGCCACTCCCTCTTAGGAAAAGCATATTTGCTTATGGATTTATATTAGCAAACAGCCTTACATTCGAACTGGTAAAATTTACATTCTTACGAATTTTGTGCTTAAAACTTAAAAATTTAAGTATTTAATGCTAATTTTCGCCTATTAACACTGCTTTTTCGTGGCACAAACACGAACATGAAGTAAGGTAATTCAATTATAGGGGGCGTTTTGCAAAAGCCAAAGTATTTTGCGCATGATTCTTAGTACAGTTTCAAAGGCTCTTCCCCCCCCTGCAAAGCCATTACTCCCCCCCAAAAAACTCAAAAATATAGATCAAACCAGCCTAGAGCATAGCGCAGAGGCGATACAATAAATCATGCGCTTCTCGCGGGTTTAAAGCGTCTGGATTGACTTCTGCCAACGCATCTAACAATGGATGTGAATCAGGCTCGATCTGCGCGGCAGCGGCGGATGCAAACAAATCACCCTGCATGCCGCCTTGTACGCTATTGGATTCAAGCTCGAGTAATTTCTTCCTTGCCGCTCTCACCACATCCTTCGGCACACCAGCCAACTGCGCCACGGCCACACCATAACTTTGCGATGCAGGGCCTTCCTGTACGGCGTGCAAAAACACAATCTTATCTTTGTGCTCAACGGCATCTAAATGCACATTTGCCACTACCGGATAATCTTGCGCCAAACGCGTTAGCTCAAAGTAATGCGTGGCAAACAAGGTATACGCACGGTTTTTCTCGATTAAAGCTTTCGCAATCGACCACGCCAAGGCCAAACCATCAAAAGTAGAGGTTCCCCTACCCACTTCGTCCATCAAAACTAGGGAGTGCTCCGAGGCATTGTTCAAAATATTGGCAGTTTCGGTCATTTCCACCATAAAGGTTGAGCGCCCACCCGCCAAATCATCCGATGCCCCGATACGGGTAAAAATACGATCAAGCTTGCCTATGACAGCACTTTGGGCCGGAACAAAGCTCCCCACATGGGCCAGCAATACAATCAAGGCTACTTGACGCATATAAGTTGATTTACCCCCCATATTGGGCCCAGTAATCAGCAGCAATTTACGAACCACAGAAAAATCGACATCATTGGGAATAAAGTCATCAATCTGCGCCTCAACCACCGGATGGCGGCCAGCCTCGATATGCAAAACTTGCCCATCCACAAATTGTGGCGCGATATAGTTGCCGCGCTCAGCCGTATCGCTCAGACTTGCCAACACATCCACCGTCGCCAAACCTTGTGCCGCCAAACGTAAAGCACCTAGATAAGGCTGCAAGCGTTGCAACAAATCTTCATAAAGGGATTTCTCTAATGCCAAAGAGCGCTCTTGTGCACTCAGGGCCTTATCTTCAAACAACTTGAGCTCAGGCGTGATATAGCGCTCGGCATTCTTCATGGTTTGGCGACGGCGATAATCATCCGGCACTGCGCCCGCGTAAGAATTAGTGATTTCAATAAAGTAACCCGCCACGCGGTTGTACTCTACCTTTAGCGTTGGGATGCCCGTGCGCTCACGCTCACGCGCCTCTAATGCCAACAAGAATTCCCCCCCATGCGTTTGAATGGCGCGTAATTCATCGAGTTCGGCGCTATAACCATCGGCAATCACCCCTCCTTCACGCAGCACCACGGATGGCTCAGTTTTAATGCTGCCACTCAGCAACTCAAGAATCTGAGCATCTGGCGTAAGCGCCTTAGCCAATGCTGCAAAGAACTCATCTTCTGGCAACACCTGCAGCAAGGCAGGCAAGCCCGCCAAGCTATCTCGCAAGCTAGATAAATCACGCGGCCTTGCACTGGCTAAAGCGATGCGGGCCGTAATGCGTTCTACATCGCTGATGCAATCAAGCGCCGTGTGGATAGACGTAAATAGCCCCGTCGCCAATAAGGCGGCAATGGCGTTTTGGCGTTGTAAAATTTTTGCTTGCGATCTGAGCGGGTGATGTAACCAGTGACGTAGCAAACGTGAGCCCATGCCCGTTGCGCAGTGATCTAGCAAAGAGAATAGAGTTGGGGAGGTTTCACCTCGAATCGTTTCGGTGATTTCTAAATTACGCCGCGTTGCCGCGTCCAACTCAATATATTGGCTTTGCGATTCACAGCGCAGCCCTGCCAATACTGGCAAAGCCCCACCTTGCGTACTCCGCACGTACTCAAGCAAAGCACCCGCAGGGCCTAGGGCCAACATACCGTCTACGACCCCAAAGCCAGATAAATCATGGGTTTCAAAGTGGCGGCTTAAATTGCGTACGGCGCTTGCCACTTCAAACTGCCAAGGCGGCAGTTTTCTGATGACGGCAGAGCCACTCTGAAAATGATCAAACATCGCCAGCCCTGCATCATCACTGACTAAAATCTCTGCGGGGCGTAAGCGCTCTATCTCTGAAGCGAGCTTTTCTGGTGTGCTATCCATCAGAGCAAAATCACCGGACGCCAGCGACAACCAAGCCATACCCATCTTGCCGCGCACAAAACTCAATGCCAGCAAGCGATTTTCTACTTTTACATCCATCAAGGCGGTATCGGTCAGCGTACCTGGGGTAACGATGCGCATGACCTTGCGATCAACCGGCCCTTTCCCTGTTACCTCACCAACCTGCTCGCAGATTGCTACCGATTCGCCCATTTTCACCAGTCGGGCTAAATATTGCTCGGCAGCATGATAAGGCACACCCGCCATCCTAATCGGCTCGCCAGCTGTTGAACCGCGAGTGGTCAGCGTAATATCCAGCAGCTTTGCCGCGCGTATCGCATCTTCAAAAAACAACTCATAGAAATCACCCATACGATAAAACAGCAGTTTATCGGGGTGATCGCTCTTTAAACGCAGGTATTGCTGCATAAATGGCGTGTGAGTTGGCTTGGCGCTCTTGGCCTCACTCTTCTTGTTTGAATTTTCCGCCATTTTTTTACTCCTTAACCATTAATTTATTTTCATTTAAACCAAAGTAAATCTTAGGCCGATCAAGGCACTAAACACTGGCGCGACTCTATCTTGGCAGTAACCCACCATAACGCCATAAAGGGGTGAGCTCGACAACGATCGCACCCCAAATCAGCTTCAAGCTTGATCTAACCCACCCTACAGCAGATAAAAAAAGCGCCATCGAAGATGACGCTTTTTAAAGAGGCGAGCCACGTAACAAAGCACAAAATATTTTTTCTATGCGCTCTATGATCTCAGCTTACCTCTGTGCCTACAGACCTTTTAAAACGATTCAAAGCAAAACTCAAGCGTTGTGCTGACGAATTACTGACAACATTTGGCCAAATACGCGGGGTGTACCACAAAGAATATCGCCAGATTGCAAGAAACCCTCTTCACCATTCAGATCGGTAACCAAACCACCCGCTTCTTGCACCAGCAGAGAGCCCGCCGCAATATCAACAGTTTTAAGATCAAATTCAAAGAAACCATCGTAACGACCACATGCCACATAAGCCAGATCCAAGGCAGCAGCACCTGGGCGGCGCAGACCCGCTGATTTTTGTGTCATATCGCGGAAAATATTGATGTAGTTTTCGAGATTATCGAAGCGGGTATATGGAAAGCCCGTAGCGATCAATCCTTCAGATAATTCACGTACTTTGGATACGCGGATACGGCGATCATTCAAATAAGCACCAACACCGCGGGTTGCCGTGAATAAATCATTGCGGCAAGGATCGTAAACCACGGCCTGGGTGATCACACCCTTATACTCTAGCGCAATAGATACTGCGTACTGAGGAACGCCATGCAAGAAGTTGGTGGTGCCATCCAATGGATCAATAATCCATGTGTATTCTGATTCGCCGCGGCGACCTGATTCTTCGGCCAAGATGGCGTGCGTTGGATACGCTTCGAGAATGGTATCGATAATGGCTTGCTCTGCCGCACGGTCTACTTCAGACACAAAATCATTTTGGCCTTTTTTTTCTACCGTAAGGTGATCCAAATTGCTAGATGCACGTTGGATAATTGAAGCGGCGCGGCGTGCGGCACGCACAGCGGTATTGAGCATTGGATGCATGGCTATTCCTGAATAAAAGTAAAAGATCAATGAGGGTGGCAGCAAAAAAAGAAGCGTAAGGCCCAAGCGCGGTATAATTCGGCCAAAGCAACACTGCAGTCCTCGCAGCTACCCGATATAAGATTGGCCGCTATTCTACCTGTGCTATCAAAATGAATAAACATAATGAATACAAATCCATCAAGTAATTCTGCCCTTAGCTGCCTTTCCCGCATCCGAGTTGTGCTTTCTCACACCTCACACCCAGGTAATATCGGCTCAACCGCCCGTGCCATGAAAACGATGGGAATCAGCCAACTATATTTGATTAACCCCAAAGAATTTCCCTCAGAAACGGCTACTGCCTTAGCCAGCAATGCCGACGATGTGCTTGATACCGCCATTGTGGTGAGCAGCATGGAAGAAGCACTGGCAGGCACCACCTTGCAAATTGCCCTTACCGCCCGCCGCAGAGAGCTGGCGCATCCATTACAAACCCCAAGGCAACTTGCGCCAGAAATCATCCAGAGCATCCAAGCGGGCCACGATATTGCCTTGGTGTTTGGGACCGAGATGTCGGGCTTAACCATTGATGAAGTTTTGCTTTGCAACCGTATGGCAACGATCCCTACTAATCCAGATTACTCCAGCCTCAATTTAGCCCAAGCCGTGCAAGTGTTCGCTTATGAGATACATGCAACCTTGCTCGATGATGTTTCCCATCTTGCCCAAGAGCGAGACAGCGCCACGCACGATGCAATGGAGCATTTCTTTACCCATCTGGAAGAAACGCTGAGTACGATTGGTTTTCTTAAACCCGACGCCCCTAAACGCCTGATGCCCAGAATGCGCCGCATGTTTACCCGCGCCAATCTGGAACGAGAAGAAGTTGATATTTTGCGTGGCTGGTTGCGCGCCACCACCACGATTGAGCGCTGGTTAAAGCCGCCTGTTAAATAATTGCCCTTTCCGTGTAGGTGCCCCAATTCAATCATCGGGAGGCGTGGGCGAGCCATAAAACACAGAAACTTACTATTAGACCGAGGTAGGCCGCTGCGGGTCTGCGCACCATTCGCTCCAAGACCCCGCATAAAGCCGAGCACCACTTAAACCAGCCACTTCCAAAGCCAATAGATTATGGCAAGCCGTTACCCCAGAGCCACATTGCTGCACACTACTGGACGCTTTTGCACCAGACAACACCACTTGCCATTCAGCATGAAGCTCTGTGGGTAATTTAAAACGCCCATCTGCCTGCAAGTTATCCTGAAAAAAGCGATTAATTGCACCGGGGATATGCCCACCCACAGGATCGAGCGTTTCGCCCACCCCCTTAAAGCGCGAAGGAGAACGAGCGTCCACCACGGTAAAAATAGGCTGCGCAATATTTGCTAGCAGCGTATTGACATCCACCATCAGCTCGGGGCGCAGCTCAAAGGTAAATTGACTTGGTGCGGCCATTGGCAAAACCTGAGTTAAATCACCTTGCCAAGCGCCAAGCCCTCCATCTAAAACCTGCACTTGATCGTGCCCCAACCAGCGCAGCAGCCACCACAACCTAGCGGCATAGATCCCCCCCTGCGCATCATAAGCCACTATATTGCGGAAGCGACTCGCACCAATGCTCGCTAGCACATCCGCCAAGGTTTGTGGATCGGGCAAGGGATGGCGGCCATTGCGGCCTGTTTTAAGCCCAGATAAATGCTCATCCAAATGCAAAAAATGTGCATTTGGCAAATGGCCCGCTGCGTAAGCTGCGCGGCCCGCTTGAGGATTTGCTAAATCATGACGACAATCAATGATCAACACATCGGCAAGCACCGAGGCTAATTCTTTAGCAGATATCAATGGACTCATAGCACCCCTTAGGTAAATATAAAAACAGGCCCGCATGCGGGCCTGTTCAATTGCGTTTAGTCGCTTACGTTTTTGGTAGTGTTACACCGCTCTGGCCTTGGTACTTGCCACCACGATCGCGGTAGGATGTTTCGCACACATCATCCGCATCGGCTTCAAAAAACAAAACCTGCGCCACGCCTTCGTTGGCGTAAATTTTGGCAGGGAGCGGCGTGGTGTTAGAAAACTCCAGCGTCACATAGCCTTCCCACTCCGGCTCAAACGGGGTGACATTCACAATGATGCCGCAACGCGCGTAAGTGGATTTACCCAAGCACACGGTCAGTGCATTACGCGGAATACGGAAATACTCCACAGTGCGGGCCAAGGCGAAAGAATTTGGCGGAATAATGCAATATCCCTTACCAGAAACATTCACAAAGCTGCCTTCGTCAAAGTTTTTTGGGTCAACAATGGTCGAGTTAATATTGGTAAAAACTTTGAATTCATCCGCACAGCGAATATCGTAGCCGTAGCTAGAAGTACCATAAGAAACAATACGTTCGCCATTCACTTCCTTGACTTGCCCAGGCACAAATGGCTCGATCATGCCGTGCTCGGCGGCCATGCGGCGAATCCACTTGTCAGATTTGATACTCATTACTGTCACATCCTTATCACATATTTGGCGTTATTGTAGCTGCCAAGCGCCTATTAACGCATCTATAATAATCGCAACATGGAGATTCTTTGATGCAGACTCAAATATCGCAATGCCCAGAATTAAACTTACTCGCCACCAGTGAAAGCAAATTTGATACAGCAGCACTAAAAGGCCAAGCCTTTGTGCTGTATTTCTACCCCAAGGACAGCATCCCAGGCTGCACCACCGAAGGCGGAGATTTCCGCGATCATTACGGTCAATTCCTCGCCGCAAACTGCCAAGTGTTCGGCATCTCGCGCGACAGCATTAAAAGCCACGAAAACTTCAAAGCCAAACAAAACTACCCTTTTGAGCTGGTTTCTGACCCAGATGAGACAGCTTGTCTTTCTTTTAATGTCATGAAGCAAAAGAAGATGTATGGTAAAGATGTAAGGGGAATTGAGCGCAGCACCTTTGTGATTAACGCAGAAGGTGAAATCATTAAAGAATGGCGCGGCGTAAAAGTACCTGGCCATGTCTTAGAAGTACTGGCGTTTGTAAAAACACTATAAATAACAACCGTAAGGCGCTGTTTGCAGCGCCTTGGAGTCACCTTAGGCGACGGCACGACCCTCATCGACCACTCACCAAGGAGCACACAGGCCACCACTACAAATCAATAATCAACATTCCCTTTCCAGACACGCAGCCCTTTGATCTATGGAGTTCACCATGGCAACCCGCAAGCGCAAAGCACCGAGCATTACCAAGCTCTTCGTTCTGGATACCAATGTTTTAATGCACGACCCCACCTCTTTGTACCGCTTTGAGGAACACGATCTTTTCTTGCCAATGATGACGCTAGAAGAGCTCGACAACAATAAAAAGGGCACTTCTGAAGTCGCCCGCAACGCTCGCCAAGCCAGTCGCTTTTTAGAAGAACTGATTTCCGGCAAAGAGCTCGACCTACATAACGGCGTATTACTCGATACTGCTAGCAAGGGCCAAGCGGTCGGCCGGCTATTTATGCAGACCGAAGCGATCACCAGCGTGCTGCCCGCCCAACTCCCTATGGGCAAAGCCGACAATCAAATCCTCGGCGTCGTTCATCATCTGCAACAAATGCACACCCAACGACAAGTGATTTTGGTTTCTAAAGACATCAATATGCGCATCAAAGCGCGCGCGATGGGTTTGGCGGCTGAAGATTACTTTAACGATAAAGTATTAGAAGACACCGATCTGCTTTACACCGGCATGCGCGAAATCAACCAAAAGTTTTGGGAGCGCAATGGCAAAGACCTGCAGAGCTGGCAAGAAGGCGGCCGCAGCTACTGGCGTATCAAAGGCCCAGATTGTATGGATCTGCACGTCAACCAACTGCTGTTTCAAGCCGATGACACCCCGCTCTCGGCACGCGTAGTTAGCGTAGAAGGTAAGTCGGCGCTGATTGAAAGCTTAAAAGATTACAGCCACCACAAAAATGCCATTTGGGGCATTGTGGCTAGAAACCGCGAGCAAAACTTCGCACTTAACCTACTCATGAACCCTGATGTCGATTTTGTCTCATTACTTGGGCAAGCGGGTACGGGTAAAACACTACTCACTTTAGCGGCCAGCCTTGCGCAAACGCTGGAATCCAAGATTTACAGTGAAATCATCATGACTCGCGTCACCGTGCCCGTTGGCGAAGATATTGGCTTTTTACCAGGCACGGAAGAAGAAAAAATGATGCCGTGGATGGGCGCACTAGAAGACAACCTAGATGTACTCAACCAATCTGACGCCGAAGCTGGGGATTGGGGCCGCGCCGCCACGCGAGATTTGATCCGCTCGCGCATCAAGGTGAAATCGCTCAACTTTATGCGCGGCCGCACCTTCCTCAAGAAATTTCTGATTATCGACGAGGCGCAAAACTTAACCCCCAAGCAAATGAAAACCCTCATCACCCGCGCCGGCCCCGGCACCAAGGTGGTGTGCTTAGGCAATATCAGCCAGATCGATACGCCCTACCTTACAGAAGGTAGCTCTGGCCTAACCTATGTGGTGGATCGCTTTAAGATGTGGGAGCACTCAGGGCATATCACCCTCACCCGAGGAGAGAGATCTAGGTTGGCGGATTACGCAGCTGAGGCTTTGTAGTGGCTATGTTCTTTTCAGTAAAAAAGGCCTGCGATGCAGGCCTTTTTTACTGAAAAATGTTGTTAACAGGCTGTATCAGTTAATTTATAAATATATCTCACTACGCATTTAATACATACTAATTGTTGATATAACCATTAACTTTGTTATGCTTTTTGTTCAGCGGCTCTTTGCTGTTTTACTCCAAAATACACGAAATGCATTACAATTGAAAACCCAAACATAATTATTTGACTATGAATAATCCAAATAGGTAGTTTTTCACCAAAAATCATCACAAACGTTAGTATGACCGATGAAAAGATCAAGCAAAGTACAACAATTGAGCACAAGACAGAAATAGCGCCGGAGTCTAATTCATCTCTTATTTTTATAAATTCAGCAATGAGCTTCACTAAGGTTTGCCCAAATACAATACATGCCGCCATCCCAAACTCAGAAGAATAAAATGTTTTAGCCATGAAATCACCGCCTTTATATGCATTGACAAATAACAAAATAAATATTGGCAGTAATATAAAGATCAAATCAGCAAGCGCCTCGCGTGTAAATCCAAAGTAAAATTTACCTGATTATGTCTCTTGCTCAGTTAATCGCCCACGCGGGCAAGGCTTAGCAATGAGTAAGGCATGTAGCATGCGGGGAATAAGGGCGCATAAATCAAAACGCCGATTAAATCGATACTGCATTTC
>JBDKJX010000067.1:0-18815 GCA_039796405.1 Pseudomonadota bacterium | reverse complement strand
CCCGCTTGTTCCTCGCTTCGGCGTGCTTCAGGGGGATTTAAGCCCCATGCCGAGAGCGTGGGCATTGTGTTTTTTCGGTGTCCGCTAATGAAAAAACGATTTGGTTAGCGCACATGGGGTGAAACCCACCACACTTTGGATGAAATACTGCGGAAAACGGCGGGTTTCACCCGCCCTACGATGATTCAATGCTTGCAAGCGTGTAGTAGTAAGCACAATAAAGCTGTGCCCAGCCTACACGTGTGCTTTTACTTATAAGAGCACAACCATTTGTTTTAAGTTTTGCCATCACAAGCCCCCTGCCTTTATCCGCAGGGGGCTTTTTTATTTGCCATTCACTGCCGATTAACGGCAAAGCCAACCACTCAACCTAAAAAAAACCCCGCTACTCGCATACTTTAGCTAACTCATTAAGCGCTGATTAATATTCCATAAGAATAAAAACAAATGAAGCAAATCGACTAAGGCAAACGAGGCAGATATGCGAAACCCACACGGATTTACCCTGATTGAAGTTATGGTCACTATTGCCATCGTCGGCATTCTGGCCTCGATCGCCATTCCTCAATACACCGACTATGTGACCCGCAGCCGCTTGGTAGAGGCACAAAGCAAGCTCAGTGATACTCGAGTGCGGCTGGAACAATTTTTCGTAAACAACAGAACCTATGTTGGCTTCACCTGCACACAGGCCGCAATTGGGAATGAAAACTTTGGCATCACGTGCACCACGCAAACAGCCAATACCTTCACGATCACCGCAACGGGTACCAATAAAATGACGGGTTTTAGCTTCACGCTGGATGATCTTAACCAAAAGACTTCGGCAATTACGGCGGCAGGCTGGTCTACCCCTTCTCCCAATAATTGCTGGGTCAGCAGAAAACCGAATATCTGTTAGGCGAGCCTGCAAAATGAACTACTCCCCACAAAAACAGCATGGTTTTAGCCTGATAGAAGTCATGGTTGTACTTGTTATCTTTGGCTTACTGGCAGCGATTGCCATGCCAGGGTTTCAAGGCTGGGTTCGCAGCGCTAAATTGCGCAGCTTTGCTGAATCTTTTCAAACCGCAGTTCAAACCGCCAGAGCCGAAGCCATTAATCGCAATGCCTATATTGAGCTTGTTTTAACCAATAGTGCGGTTGGGGCAGATGCGGCCAGAAATGCAAATGCTGTAACGGTCAGCGCAACAGGCACGGCCTGGCTGATCCGCGAATGCACAACCTGCGCCAATATCACAACCGCAGCTACGCCAGCAGAAACCTACCCCTTTATTGGTGGAAAAGTGCTGGCGGAAGGCGGCGGCAGTAATCCCCCTGCACTCAATGCCAGCGTAGGATTAATCCGCTTTGATGGCTTAGGTAGGGCTAATGCGGCATTTAACTTAATTGTGGCCGATACCGCAGCCCAGGCAACCCCTGCCTCGTGCGGCCTTGCAGGCACCGGTCCGGTGACCGATCCGGCCAGAGTTTGTGTCGTTTTAGACAGGGGGGGGAATGCCAGAATGTGTCTGCCCGATGCACCGGCAACCCACCCCAGTTCTTGTGCTAGGAGCTAGAAGCCATGATTTATAAGCATTCTCGCACTAATCAAGGCGGCTCCATGCTGCTGGAAGCCATGGTAGGCATTACGATATTTTCATTTGGCGTGCTGTCTATTCTGGCCCTGCAAGGCAACGCCATGCGGCATGTATCCAGCACCTCTTCACGCACATCTGCCATGCAATTAATGCAAAGAATTGATGGCCTAATGAGGGTGAATCCAAGCACCGCCAATTTAGACAGTTTCCGGATGACCAGCTGCACATCTGCCGCCGCAACCTCCACCGCTGGAATTTGGTCCAGAGCCGTTGCCGCGCAGCTGCCTGGCGCTACATGCACCATAGCCATTGATAACGATAACGCAGCCGGGCGCACGATCAGATGCTTTCGCCGGGCCACGGTTACCATTTCCTGGCCGGTACGGCGTGGCGATCTGACCGGTGCTAATGGCGTGACAGACAGCAGCGGCGGGCAAATGAATGTCGCCACCAATGTGGCTGATATCCAGACGGTGTGGAGCGACACCCCCAACGGCACTCTGTGCAATAACTAAAGAGACATGCTATGCGCCAGTCCAGCGGTTTTGGTTTAGTAGAACTCATGGTTTCAGTGGTTGTTGCACTGGTTTCCATGATTTCTATCTATCAAATTTTTGGTGTAAATGAGGCCTACCGGCGCAACAGCATGGGCGGCTCAGGCGCGCAAATCAATGGTGGGATTGCCGTAATGCAGATACAAAAAGATGCAGAACGATCCGGCTTGGGGATTGGGGATGTGGGCGCACTCAACTGCAATGTGGTTTCCAGAGTAGCTGCTCTGAATAATGTTCCGCTTATCCCTGTTTTAATCCAGAGCGCAGGCACATCGGACAGCCTCACATTTTTATATGGCGGCAGCATAACCGGCGGAGGTCAAGTGGCGCAGCTGGCCGACATTGAGCACAGCAATGCTGATACTCAATTTGCCAATGTTTTAGGCGGGCAAAGTATGGCGGTCAATGATCTGGTGATTGCATGGCAATCGGGGCTGGCCAATTGCCCAGTGTTTCAGGTGACCTGCACCAATGCCACGCCATGCGCCGGAACACCCGCTTCAACCGATGGTTTTGCCATTGGCAACGCAGCCAATGCCTGGAACTCTGCCACACTTAATTCACCCTTCCCAGCCGCTTTAAGCAAAATCACCCGCTTATATAATTTTGGCCAGCTCACTCGGCGCACTTACTGTGTTTATCTTAGTGGCAACAGCAATGGCTGCGCGGGAGCCGGCACCCAAATCCACGGCTCGCTGCTCAGCGCAGATGCGCTGGATGCAACAGCTGCAGCCGATGGCGCATGGCAAGTTGTGACAGAAAATGTGATTCAAATGAAAGCAGAATACGGCTTAGATACTAATGTGGATGGCGACACGATTCCAAATAACGTTGATACCTGGCAAAAAGCAGCCCCAGCCCAATGGTCCCAGGTATTAGCCGTCCGCTATGCGGTACTGGTACGCGCCAGTAACCCGCAAAAACCCAACCGGGCCGGCACCTGCGTCAACGACAGTGCCAATAACTACAGTGCCGCCACGCCCAGTGATGCGTTTACCCTCACCACTGCGGCCTACTACTTAGGCTGGTCAGGCGCTGATGTTTTTACCCAGCCCACCAATGCCGACTGGCAATGCTACCGCTACAGCGTGCATGAAACCGTAGTGCCGCTGCGCAATCAGATTTTGCTCAATCAGCCCACCACCACCCTCTAAGGAAGACGACAGCATGAGCACGCCACGTATTCCTGCCCAGGGCCACCAGCAAGGTCTGGTGCTTTTTATCTCTTTGATTGTGCTGGTGATTATGACATTGGCGGGTATCGCCATGATCAGATCCATCACCACCAGCACCCAGGTTGCTAATAATCTGTCGCTGCGCCAGGGCACTACAGCCGCTGCCGATGTGGCTCTGGAAACAGCACGCCAATGGCTGATAGCCATCTCCGGCACATCCCCCGCTACATTAAATGCGGATTCTGCAGCCAATGGCTATAGCGCCACCAACACCGTCAGCCCGATTAGCCCGAATGACGGCACGCAGTGGCGGGCAGGCAGCAACTGGGTTTGGGTGGCCACCACTTGCACACCCAAACCCTGCACGCCCGCCGCTATGCCGCAAGCCACCAGTACGGCCACAGTTACAAACGCGAATGGCTTTAGTGCTTCTTATTTAATTCAGCGCAGCTGCAGCAACGCCGCTGCCCCCACACTGGTGATTGATACCGTTGCGGGTACAGGAAACCCTTGCAATCTAGTGAAAGCCTGCCCCAATTGTCTGAAAGAAAAAACCTCTTTTAATGTGAATTACCTGATTACGGTAAGAATTCAAGGTCCTAAAAACACCGTCAGTTTTTATCAATCATCTATTTATTAAGCCACGCAACAAGTTTCACTCGGCAGCCCGAAACTCAAGCCGTTTATTATTAAGGACCAAGCATCATGAAACTCAATCTGTTTACCCTGGGATGGCTTGGCCTTAGTGTCAGCACCTTGGCAGCACAAACTGCAAATAAGCCGCTCTCAACCTTAACCACCGGCGATATAAAGCCTAATATTATGTTTACGATTGATGATTCCGGCTCGATGGCATGGAGCTTTATGCCAGATAGCGTGTTCAATTGGCGGACAAGAGTGGGGTTTCACAATTCCTATTGCAATGGGGTGTATTACAACCCCGCCACCACTTACCTTCCCCCCAAAAATGCGGATGGAACAAGTAAACCGGATGCCAGCTATACCGCGGCATGGTATGACGGATTTAATACAGGCACCTGGGGCGGGCCCAATAACAGCAACACTTATAATTTATCCAACAATTTTTTTGCTTATGACAATATAAGCAGTGCTAATAATGGCAACGCACCGCAGCAAACGGCCTTTTATTGGACTTATTCCACCAGCTCGCCACCAAATTCGCAATGCAATACATCGCTGCCCTCGTCAACTAACACGCTGACGACGGGTTCTTGGACAAAAACAAAAATCCCCAGTGATGGCAGCGCGGCATCGGTGGCTGCGCGGCAAAATTTTGCCAACTGGTTTAGCTATTACCGCACCCGTATCATGATGATGAAATCCAGTGCCAGCCTTGCTTTTGCGGATATGGACAGCCGCTACCGAATTGGTTTTTCACGGATAGGCAGGCTGTCTTCCAATAACTTTGCCAGCTCAGGATTTTTAAATATTTCTGATTTCGACGGCACACAAAAAAGCGCTTGGTACACCATGCTTTTTGGCGTTCCTCCCAGCGGTGGCACTCCATTAAAAACAGCATTACAAGCCGTTGGGGAGATTTATGCGGGTAATAAAAGCGCGGTAACCGATCCTATCCAGTACACCTGCCAGCAAAACTTTGAAATTTTAACCACCGATGGCTACTGGAATGCCAGTGGCGACAGTGTCTCTGTAGGCAATCAGGACACAGGCTCCGGCGTACCAAGACCAATGCTTGACGGAGCCAATCAATCGAATAATCTAGCCGATGTGGCGATGAAATACTTTAAAACCGATTTACGCCCAGGCATGGCCAATAATGTGCCGGGCATCCCTGCTTTTGATACCGGCCCTGAGGGCAGGCAAATGATGCGTACCTATACCCTAGGCTTGGGGATGGATGGCACGCTCAATTATGTGGATGACTACGAAACCAATACAGACAGCAGCGTCAATGATTTTGTAGGCATTAAAAATGGTACAAAAAACTGGCCAACCGTGGTTGGGGATCAATTAACTACAATTGATGATTTATGGCATGCAGGGGTGAATGGCGGAGGTAAATTCTTTAGCGCCAAAGACCCTAATGCCGTGGCTGCCAGCCTGAAAAGCGCTCTGAACGATATCAGCTCCAGGCTGGGATCAGTCGGCGCACCTGATGTATCCAACGCGTTTATGACAGCAGCGGACAATACGGTTTACAACAGCAGCTATAAAACGCGTGACTGGACTGGAGATGTAGCGGCCCGAACTGTTGATGTGAATAGCGCAACCTTTACCACCACAGCTCTTTGGTCAGCGCAGGATTTGCTAGCCACACGCTCATTAACCAGCAATCCCCGTGCTATTTATACCTGCACAGGCAGCTGCACCAGCTTCACTACTTTTGACGCTGCAAACTATGGCAGCAATACATCCATTACGGCGGGTGTGACCAACTTAAAAACAGCAAACTCACTAAATGCAGCCCAGCAGACTGCCATTACGGGCAGCAAACTGGTTGATTACTTGCGGGGTGATCAAAGTAATGAGCCCAGCACTTCAGTCCCTGATTTAGCCGCTACAACGGCGCTTTTTCGCCAGCGTACCAAAATTCTTGGCGCGATTATCCATGGCGGGGTGACCTATGTTAAAAAATCCGAAAAAGCTTATTCAGACTCCGGCTATGGTGCATTTTCACGGGGCAACTTAAGCCGCCGTGCCATGCTTTATTCTCCCGCCAATGACGGCATGCTGCATGCCTTTGATGCCGCAACAGGGCAGGAAATATGGGCCTTTATCCCCCCCAGTCTGCTGCCCAGCCTGTGGAAACAAGCGGACAGAAACTACGACAGCAACTTCCAGTATTTTGTAGATGGATCACCCACCATTGCCGACATTAATAATGGCAGCAGCTGGAAAACCATTCTGGTGGGCGGCTTGCGTGGCGGTGGCGGTGAGTATTACGCCCTTGATATTACCAGCCCTTCGGCCACGGTGCCTGCCGCCCCTTTATGGAGTTTTAAAGACAGCCGACTCGGTAAAACCTACGGTTTTCCGGTGGTGGGTAAAATAGCAGGCCAATGGAAGGTATTGCTTACAGCGGGCTATGACAATAGCGATAACAAAGGCTACCTTTTTGTCTTAAATGCCGATACCGGCGCTCTGGAAAAAACATTTACCACGACCTGCACCGCCACCGATGGCACTTGTGGGCTCTCCAAAATGGGGGCTTTATTTACCGAGCCTGATATCGATGACACCATCAAAATGGTCTACGCGGGTGATTTAGCCGGTAATTTATGGCGCTTTAATGTGGCAGGCGCTCAGGGCAATGGTGTATTAGCAGCAACCACAGGCACCAGCGCACTGCGCCAGCCCATCAGCTCAGCCCCGCTGATTAAAGAAACACCTGCCTATAAAAACAGCAACGGAATGGCCGCACATTATGTGAACTTTGGAACGGGGCGTTTCTTAAATCAAAACGATATGAGCACCAGCGATACACAAACCATTTATGGCTTATTAATAGACCCCAGTTTAAGTGCTATTGACTCAAGCTTTAATAACTTGCGCTCGTCAGGATCATTAATTGAATTGGTGATTGATAAAACCTGCGACAAAACCATTAAAGACAATCTAGGAGGAACCGTCAGCACGCTGGATGGCATTGATGGCGCAAGCTTATCTAATAACTGCCCAAATTCTGTAGCGGGTGACTTTAGTAATGGAGATGGCAACTTTGACACCATTACGTTAAAAAGAGCAGCCAATTCTGCCTTAGGCACTGATTTAACAAGCTGCAAAAACAGCACCAAAGGATGGCGAGCCAATTTGCCCATTAGTAAAGAACGAATTCCTAATGACCCCTTTTCTTTTGATACCTATGGCGTATTCAGCTCGATTGTTCCCGGTGCAGATTCTTGTACTCCAGGAGGAGTAAGCCGCGAATACAAAATGCCGCTTAATTTAAGCAAAGACTGGTTATGCGCCAATCCATCAACCAATGTATTTATCAGCGTAGGAAAAAATTCGGATGGCAAATTATCCGATGACCCATCACGCAGAGTTTCTATTACCACTTCTAAACTTGACAGTATTAAAGTGAATGCAGATGGCACAGGCTCTGCCGACTCTGCAAGGCTCAATACTCAAGTAAAAGGAAAACGCTCTTCATGGAGTGAAATTCTGCGCTAAGCCAAGCTCACCTCACCTCACCTCACCTCACCGGCCCATTGCATAAGGGCCAGTGAGGTGGTTTCATATTGGGGCCATAAGGAGGCCTTATTTAATCAGGCCATTAGGCATGGGGAATAAACAGCAGATAAATATTTTATGCGTGGTTTTTTAGCAACAAACATTAGAATTTAATGATATTAATCATGTAAAGCTCAATCTTCAATTCCCTACGCCAGCCTCTTTTCCCCTGTTTTACAGCCTAAAACATCAAATAACCATTTGAAATTTGCAATTCAGAACCACAACTACCGTTCGTCTATAAATATTGACCGGCGATCAAAATCCATAGGCATTTTAGCCTACTGGATAAATACTCAACTTGTAAGCATTATGCCCTCAAATACAGTAGGAGCAATAATGCGAGTTTCAGCCGGTTTTACCCTTATCGAAGTCATGATCACCGTAGCGATTATCGGCATTTTGGCGTCCATCGCCGTACCCAGCTACAGCGATTACGTCACCCGCAGCCGCTTGGTAGAGGCTCAAAGTAAGCTGAGCGAAACACGAGTGCAGCTTGAGCAGTTCTATATGAACAACCGCACTTATGTTGGGTTTCCATGTGACAGAAATGCAAGCCCAGCAGAAAGCTTCAACATCAGCTGCGGAGTCTCCCTCGCTCCCGACAGCTATACCATAACCGCGACAGGCACAAATAGAGCACTCGGCTTTACGTTTACGCTGGATGATCAGGGCATAAAAGCGACCACCACAGCACCCAGCGGCTGGGACTTTAGCAAAGCAAGCACCTGCTGGGTCAGCAAAAAGTCTGGCTGCTAATCATGGATATACTTATTTTTCAACGTAATCAGCAGGGTTTTACGCTGATCGAAATCCTGATCACGCTACTCATTTTTGGCGTTTTATTATCGCTAGCTGGCCCGCCATTTCAGGACTGGGTTCGCAGTACTCAGCTTCGAACCTACGCCGAGTCATTCCAAAGCGCGGTTCAACTTGCCCGTGCCGAGGCGATTAAACGTAATGGCTATGTAGAGCTGATCCTTACAAATGACGCCGTAGCAGCCACCAATCGCAATGCCAATAATGTGACCCCTAGTGCGGATGGCACAGCTTGGCTGATCCGTGCCTGCCCAGCCTGTGTCAATCTCACCACAGCCGCGCCAGGCGGAAGCCGCTACCCATTTATTGAAGGCAAAACAGTTGCTGAAGGGAACTCGGCCCAATTTAAGCTTAGCGCAGATCAATCCATGATTCGCTTTGATGCACTTGGCCGGGCTGATCAATCATTGCTGCTGATTGTCAGCGCGAATAAATCGGACGTACGCGACTGCAACAAGCCCGCTGCCGATAACAGCATCGTAAAAAACCCAGCAAGGATTTGCATGCGGGTTGATGAGGGCGGCAATACGCAGCTTTGCATGCCTGATGCCCCGAAAAAAAATCCAGCTAGTTGCTCGAGGTAAGCACCATGACTCTTCTTCATTCCCAGCGGGGATCGATGCTGCTTGAGTGTTTGATTGGCATCAGTATTTTTTCATTTGGCATACTGGCAATCAGCGCACTGCAAGCCAATGCCATGCGCCACTCGGCGAGCAGCAGCTCACGGACAACGGCGACTCAGTTAATTCAGAGATTAGACGGCGAAATGCGCAGCAATGTATCGAACCTGGATAACTTTGCCATGGCAAGAACCGAATGTAAGAATGCAGCCCCGACCTCTGATAATGCCAAGGATTGGGCAAGCGCGGTCGATAAAAACCTGAACAACGCTATTTGCTCTGTAGTCGTTCAAAAAAACATCCCCACCACAAGCACACCTTGCTCGCGCCAGGTAACGATCAGCATTAACTGGCCAACACAACGTGGAGCCAAAACCGGGGTTGCTACAGGTAAAAACCAGGGTATGAATGAAGCCACTACCGTTATTGATATCCCTACAATTTTAGAAACCAGAGACCCTCAGGACACGGAGCATTTACGCTGTGGATTATAAAATGCGCTCCTCTTATGGCTTTGGCCTTGTCGAAATCATGGTAGCCATTGTGATTTCACTGCTGGCTTCGCTTGCTATTTACCAGACCTTTAATACCAGTGAAGGTTTTCGCCGCTCTACCTTAGGCAATGGCAATGCGCAAAGTAGCGGCGGGATTGCCATTATGCAAATCCAAAAAGAATTGGAGCGTGCTGGCTACGGCATTGGCTCAAACCGCGCCCTGAACTGCAATGTGGTTTCGCAAAACCCCAATTACACAAACTTCCCTCTTGTGCCTGTACGCATCACGTCTGCGGCGGGTAGCTCTTCTGATCAGATTTCACTGATGTACAGCACCTCACCCGCAGCGGGCATGCCTGCGATGTTTGGTGAAGGCACCACGCACACCAATAATGATGATCAGTTCGTCAATATCCTATTGGCAAGCCAGTACAGGGCGGACGATTTAGTTGTGGTATGGCCAGATCCGGGTAAGCAGGTACAAACCGACTGCCCATTATTTCAGGTGACTTGCACCCATGCCAATTGCCGCGGTACAGGCACGCCTGCTGCGACGGCAGGTAAAGACTTTTTGCTGCGCCATACAGCCAATGCGCTATGGAATGGCACTGCATTAAACCAACCTTTCCCCGCATCGCTGCCGATGAATACCACTCGCCTGTTTAACTTTGGCACGATGGTTCGCCGCACCTACTGCGTCTATTTAGCAGGCAACCCCAATCAATGCCGCGGGGCCGATAATAAAACGGATGGCAGCCTGATCAGCATGGATGTGCCTAAAGATAAAGCCATCGATCAAAACAGCTGGACCAGCACCACAGAAAATGTCATCCAGCTCAAAGCGGAATATGGCTTTGATACCAATACAGATGGCGACAATATCCCCAATAACGTGAGTACTGATGGCTGGTCCAAGACAACCCCCACTACTCTCTTGGAATGGCAACAGCTGATTGCAATTCGCTATGGCGTACTGGTGCGTAGCAACTACCCGGAAAAGCCCCAACGGGATGGAAGCTGCAGCACAACGGCAAGCAACGCCAAATTTACATGGGCAGGTGGCGCATTCAGCAGGCCCGGTAATGCTCAGCCCAGCAATACCAACTGGCAATGCTATCGCTACACCGTGCACGAAACCGTGGTACCGCTGCGAAATCAGAAGTTTGCCAATCAGCCAAATTTACTCAGCACGGCAGCGCCCTAAAACAGATGCCCAATATTGTGAACCCCATTTATAAACGAGCATATATGCCATCTCAAGCTCTAAAAAACAGGCAAAAAGGCCTGGTACTGCTGATTTCACTGATCGTACTGGTAGTCATGACATTAGCAGCCATTGCCCTTGTCCGATCAATGAATGGCAGTAATCAGATTGCAAATAATCTGGCCCTGCGCCAGGGCACAACCGCAGCGGCTGATGTGGCGCTAGAAAAAGCGCGCTTCTGGCTGGTAGCCCAATCCTTAGATGCTCCTAGGGTGCTAAATAGTGCATCCAACGCCAATGGCTACAGCCCGATCAATACCCCAAACCCCATTGCCGGCAATGCATGGGCAGCCGGTATCAATTGGGTTTGGGCTAATCCCAGAACAGGAAACGCCCCGCTGGAACAGGCAAAAAAAAGTGAAGCGCTCAATGCCAATGGATACAGAGCAGCCTATTTTATTCAGCGCAGCTGTGCCACCGCAGGGCAAAAAACCCCCAATCGAAGCGCTTGCGACCTGCAAAAAATGTCGCCGAATGAGCCTGAGGGGAATTCCGAGTATCAAATGATTTACAAAATAACCGTGCGAATCGAAGGCCCCAAAGACACAGTCACTTTTTATCAGGCCACGTTGTTCTAAGCTATTTGAGGTAAAACCATGAAAATTATTGCACTCAGTATTCTAAGCATCAGCCTCAATAGCTGGGCAGTCCAAACGGCTGACAAACCGCTCTCTACGCTGAGCGTGGGTGATATCAAACCAAACGTTATGTTTATCATCGATGATTCCGGCTCTATGGCATGGAGCTTTATGCCCGATAGCGTCGTCAATTGGCGCAATAATGTTGGTTACCATAACGCCTATTGCAATGGCGTGTATTACAACCCTAAAACAAGCTATCTTCCCCCCAAAAATGCCAATGGCACTGATATGCCCAATGCCAGTTTTACAGCGGCTTGGTATGACGGATTTAGCAGCAGCAGCACCAAGACTTACAACCTAAGCAATGGATTTTTTGCCTACGATAGTACTGGCAGCGCTAACAGTGGCAATTCACGGCAAGAGGCTGCATTTTATTGGAACTACAAACCAGCACCAGCAACCATGCCATCAGACAGCCAGTGCTCTCAATCATTAACTAGGCCTAACGCAGACTGGGAAAAAATAGTTATTCCACAAGATAACAGCCCAACCTCAATTGCTGAAAGGCAAAATTTTGCCAACTGGTTTAGCTATTACCGCACACGTATTCTGATGATGAAATCCAGTGCTGGCGCAGCTTTTTCCAGCATTGGCGACCGCTATCGAGTCGGGTTTTCCTCAATCAATAATCTGACAGCAAGCAGATACGGCAGCGATCGTTATCTTAATATTAATAACTATGCCAGCGCACAAAAAGCGGCTTGGTATGCCATGCTCTATACTACCAACCCAGGCGGTGGCACACCGCTAAAAAGCGCGCTCAATGCCGTAGGAAAAATTTATTCCGGTCAGCTCCCAACTCGGGATGTAACAGACCCCATGCAATATACCTGCCAACAAAATTTCACTATTCTCACTACCGATGGATACTGGAACAGGGGCAATAATGCGGGTATTGGCAAGCAAGATAACGCCAGCAATATCCCCTATCCAATGAGGGATGACACCAATACAAGTGAAACACTGGCTGATGTAGCCATGTATTACTTTAAAAATGATATTCGCTCTTCAATGACTAATAACGTGCCAGGAGTCGAGGCTTTTGCCGGTGCCGAAAAAGGGCGCCAAATAATGCGTACCTATACACTAGGCTTGGGGATGGATGGCGAGCTTAAAAGAAGTGATTACGAGCCGCTGTCTAACAAACGCGTTCCCTGGCCCCTGGTAGTTGGAGACTCCAAGACCACCATCGATGATTTATGGCACGCTGCCGTTAATGGCGGAGGTGAATATTTCAGCGCAAAAGACCCCAATGCCGTAGCTGCAGGGATCTCTAAAGCGCTAAGCGATATTGAGGCTAAAACAGCCTCAGTAGGATCATCCGATGTGTCCAGCTCATTTATGAGCGAAGGGGATAACTCTATTTACTCCAGTTCTTTTAAAACAATTAGCTGGACCGGAGATGTACAAGCACGCACTCTCAACCTGGAAACCAGCGCATTAGAGGCCGTTACTTGGTCTGCAAACTCCAAACTAGGGGTGCTGGGCCATGCTAACCGAAAGATTTATACCTGCACGCTCGGTGCCTGCACCAGTCTTACTGATTTCAACGACAAAAACGCCCCCCTGCTCAGCACCATGGCTGCAGGTGTAACCGCGCTTCAAACCAGCAATGGCACGCTGACCCCCGCGCAAAAAGCACAGAACACAGCCCAAGCCCTGGTCAATTATTTACGCGGAGATACAAGCAAGGAAATCAAGCCTGATGCAAAAGCAGCAGACTCTTTATACCGTGTGCGTACTGGCATCTTAGGATCTGTGATTCACGGCGGTGTTAGTTACGTCAAAAAACCGAATAAAGCCTATAGCGATGCAGGCTATGCCGATTTTGTCCGCAGCAATGCAAATAGAAAAGGCATGGTTTATGCTCCTGCTAATGATGGGATGTTGCACGCCTTTGATGCCGTAACCGGGGAGGAAAAATGGGCTTTTGTTCCCCCTACAGTCACACCCCGACTTTGGCAACAGGCAGAACGCGCCTATACCCATGATTTCAAATACTTTGTTGATGGCGCGCCAACCATTACCGACATCAAAGTAGGCAATATCTGGAAAACCATCCTAATTGGCGGTTTGCGTGGTGGCGGCGGTGAATACTACGCACTAGATATCACCGACCCAACAACAAAACCAATCCTTTTATGGAGCTTCAGCGACACACGTCTGGGCAATACCTATGGCTTTCCTGTTGTAGGGAAAGTAAACAACATCTGGAAAGTATTACTCAGCAGCGGCTACGACAATGCAGATAATAAAGGCTACATTTTTTCCCTAGATGCCGCGACCGGCAAGCCAGATAAAACCTTTACCAGCAGCTGCAGCAACAGTACCGGCCTGTGTGGTTTATCTAAAATTGGCGTTTTATTTGAAAATAGAAACGTTGATGACACCATTTTAATGGCCTATGCCGGTGATTTAGCGGGCAATTTATGGCGCTTCAACCCCCAAGATGGCAGCAGTGCCTTAGTTGCTAAAACCGGGACAGATAAGGAACCACAAGCCATCACTACGGCCCCTATGGTTAAAGCCACGGAATACAAAAACACCTCTAACAAGGCCATGCACTATGTGACCTTTGGAACTGGGCGTTATTTAAATCAGGCCGATATTGCCAACAGCGATACCCATACTTTTTATGGCTTATTAGTTGATCCAAGCGCTAGCATTATCGACCCTGTATTCACTGCCTTACGCAGCTCTCTGGCACTAAACGAGCTGCAATTTGAAAAAAACGGGAATAATATCCAGTTAACCCGCAAAGGCGATAGCAGAGCACTTGATACACCTGCGGCGCTACTGGAATGCAATAAAAGAACCAGGGGCTGGCGCGCCAATATGCTGATCAACAAAGAACGCCTAGCGAATGACCCGCTGCCACGAGGAGAAAAAGCACGCTTCTTTACCTCTGTGCCGGGTGGAGACGCATGTGAAGCTGGTGGTATCAGCAGAGAGTATTTATTACCCTTGGAAATCAGCAGCAATTGGATGTGTGCTAATCCGAAATTTGACCGGTCTATCACTGCAGGCAGCGATGTAAACGGCATGATGCTTGATGATCAAAAGCAAATCCCGAGTGTGATCACGGAAAAAGACGATAGTCTCGATATCAAACCAGATGGCTCCCCAGAACACGGGAATGCCCTGCTCAGGCCCGATTTAAGAGGCCGCCGCTCTGCGTGGACAGAGATTGTGAACTAAAGGCTTAAAACCTAAAGGGGTGTGCGCCCTGCATGCCCCTCCTATTTAGTATAAAAAAAACATTTTCATAAAAACTTATCGAAGAACCTTCTCGAAAGGATATCAATAATAAAAAACCTAATAAACCTTTGCCACCCAAGCGGATAAACATTTAGTATCAAATACTTACAAAAAACAAGGAGACTTTGATTTTCTAGCATAAATCAAGATATTTTTCTAGCCTTAAGCTCAATTTTTTTATCCACCTTCCCTACCAAACCATTCAAAGAAAAACCAATAAGTATTTTCAAAAAATAAGTTAGTTAATAACGAAAAATAATTTTATTCCACGCTATAAATAAAACTTGTAGAGAAGATTGTTATATTGATTTGAATATTCAATCTACTGGGCCAAACATCCCCTCAAATAAGTCAAGGAGTATGCAGTGGAACGAATCAACTTCAACGGCAAAGCCGCGAGAAAAGTCGCTGGCGGGTTGCTGCTGCTGGCAACGATTATGTTGACGGCTTGCAATGGATCATCAGGGGATGGAAGCTCAACAACGACGCCAACGCCGGTACCAAACGCGTCGGGCGTTGCTGCAAAAATGGAAGTGTTGGCCAATACGCCTAACCTTGCCTCTGATGGCAATACACCCGTAGTCATTACAGCCAGGGTAAAAAATGCTAATAATGTTGTTCTAGAAGGACAAACAGTCATTTTTAGTACGCAGGATAGTGCGCAGATTGCAGTGCTAAATGCTGGCCTCACAGATAAAACAGGCAGTGCTACAGCCAATGTCACCACAGGCAGCGACCAATCCAGCCGAAGCATTACCATTAAAGCAACGGCGGGCACCATAACAGAGAAAGTAACTATTACTGTAAGCGGAACAAAAATCACGCTCAACGGCAGTAACTCACTTGTACTAAATAAAGAAAGCTCGCTGACCATTAGTTTGAAAGATGCTGCAGGTAAAGGCGTCGCAGGGCAAAAAGTTGCATTGGCCTCTGCTTTGGGAAATACGTTCAAAGTAAATAGCGTCGCAGCAACTGAAGCAACAACAGGGGATAACGGACAAGCCACAATCACTTACCAAGCCATTAAAGCCGGTGCAGATATTGTTAAAACTACGGCTCTTGGTGAATCTGCGACATTAGATATTTCTATTAGCAATAATACTTTTGATTTAACACCCAGTTCTGCCTCACAGGGAGCTGTAAATTTCGGCAAAATACCTGCCGAAGTGAATCTGGATAGCTTTGTTAAGCTCGAACTACTGTATTCAATTGGTGGCACCCCACAAAGTGTACCTGTCACTTTCACTGCAACCCGTGGCAATGTAGTGGCTTCCTCAAGCAAGACAGATGCAAATGGTAAAGTTTCAGTAACAATTACCAGCACAACGGCAGGTGCATCACAAATCACAGCAACTGCAAACGGCATAAGCAACAACTATGATGTTGAGTTTGTAGCTACCGCCCCAAGCAAAGTTGTAGTTCAGCCAGATACAACAGTTGTTCGTGCAGGCGCAAGCACAGCCATTACAGCTATTGTTCGGGATGCCTCCAGTAATTTAGTAAAAAACCAAGTAGTCAACTTTAACCTTGTTGACCCAACAGGCGGCAGGCTTAGCATTGGTAGTGGTATGACTAATAGCTCAGGCCAAACCAGCACTAATTACACGGCAGGTAATAGTAGCAGCGCCAAAGATGGTGTAACTATTACTGCAACACTTGCAAACAACTTATCTATTACTTCAAAAACTCAGGTTACTGTTGGCGGAAAATCACTATTTATCCGCTTAGGAACAGGCAACCAAATTGAAGACAAAAACTCGACTCAAAATATTACCCCATACAGTGTGATTGTCACTGACGCTGCTGGTAACCCAGTTGCAGGAGTACAAGTTACGCTCGCGGTAATTCCAACAAACTATTTAAAAGGTGTTTATAGACCGGATGGCGATAGCGATGGCGATGGTAAACCTGACTTTTGGTTACAACATCCATCGGCAGTATGCCTAAGTGAAGATAAAAATAATGATGGTATTCTTGACCCAGGTGAAGATGATCCTGCTGATGGAAATGGCAACGGTAATGGCCGCTTAGAACCGGGCTTTGTTGCAACGGTCTACGATGCACTTAACCCATCTAGCAACACGGTAAAAACTGATGAAACAGGTAGCGCGTTTATCAAAGTGCTCTATGGGAAAAACTACTCTTCTTGGACCGTTGTAAAACTTCAAGCGACAATCAGAGTAGAAGGAAGTGAATACTCAAACGTGGCTGTATTTAACCTACCTGGCTTAGCTAAAGACTACACCGACATCAAAATCCCACCTCCGGGAGTGACAAGCCCATTTGGTATTGCTTCTGTCTGCACAAATCCAAACTAATATCATCATTCAACCCCACCTTTTGGTGGGGTTTTTTCATTCCCCATCCCACAAATACACCTTCAAATTAATCCTCCCACCCTCTCCAAACTCCACGCCTTCGCACTGTAATAAAAAGCGTTGCTCATCATCATTGCCGTCCAGCCCTCGAGGGCTGACTTTACCTAGTCCATTGATCACGCGCTGCCATGGTACGGTAATCCCCCCACAAAACCAGCTCATTTTTAAGTAGAATTTTCTCGCAGTCTTTGAGGAGCTCTACATGAAAGCCGTGGGTAATCTATAACGCCAGATTATGGCGATTTTGAAGCAAGCCGAAGCCGGCTCGACCGTTCCTGATCTGTGCCGCGAACACGGAATGAGCACCGCATCATTCTATAAGTGGCGTGCTAAGTTTGGCGGCATGGACGTCTCGATGATGACGCGCATGAAAGAGCTAGAGGACGAAAACAAGCGCCTTAAAAAGATGTATATCGAAGCCCAGATGCAAGCGGATATCATCAAGGAAGCCATGTCAGAAATTATCTGAAACATCTTTGCGTCGCGAGATGGCTCGCTGGGCCGTTGAAACCAAGGCATTGTCTATTCGTGCGGCTTGCGTCAGCTTTGCAATTAGCACGACTTGCTATCGCTATATTCGTAAGCTGGATGCAGAAAATGCCCAAATCGCTGATTCATTGGTACAGCTTACGGAAACGCATCGCAACTGGGGCTTTGGCCTTTGTTTTTTACATCTGAGAAACGTAAAGAAAAAGAACTGGAATCATAAACGCGTCTACAGGATTTACTGCGATTTAGAGTTAAATCTACGGATTAAGCCTAAAAAGCGCTTAGAACGCGAAACGCCAGCGCCATTAGCAGTACCAGTGGGAAAAAATGAAACATGGTCGATGGATTTTATGCACGATCAATTAGCCGATGGCCGCAGCATTCGCTTATTCAATGTGATTGATGATTTTAATCGTGAAGGATTAGGGATTGAAGTCGATTTCTCTTTGCCAGCGGAGCGCGTAATACGCAGCTTGAATCAAATCATTGAATGGCGCGGCAAGCCTAAGCGAATTCGATCAGATAATGGGCCTGAATATATTAGCCATCTGCTAAAGAATTGGGCAGAGCAACAATCGATTGAATTGGCTTATATTCAGCCTGGCAATCCACAGCAAAATGCATATGTTGAGCGCTATAATCGCACCGTGCGTTATGAATGGCTAGCATGCGATGATTTTGAAAGCCTTGCCGAAGTGCAAGAAACTGTAACGCAATGGCTTTGGACTTACAATAACGAGCGCCCGCATATGGGATTGGGCGGAATTACCCCGAAACAAAAACTGGCATTACATGCCTAGCCTCTACTTTTAAGTGAGCTTAAAAATGGGGGGATTACCGTACGGGTGTGTTTTTATCGTGCAGGCAACGGCCGACGAAGCGGGAATGATTGGGGTAGCCAGCCAGCTTGGCGATCTGGCCGTAGGTGGCGACTTTGCCGTAGGGGATGCGGGTAACGACGCGGCGGATGGCGGTTGCGATGGCGCTCATAGGCGGGCCTTTCAACAAAAATTCTGTAGACACAGAGGGCGGGAAGAACACAGAACACGGTGAGAAAAACGAATCTATAAGCCATATCTTCTAACTACACGAGTAAGCCGCAGCAGTAAGGTGATCATCATTTGGCCACTCATGTGACAAACATCAACTCATTGTAGGGCGGGTGAAACCCCATACGCGCTAACCAAAGTCAAAAGCCTTTTTTATTAGTGCCTTCGGCACGTTAATTATAGCTGCGGGCGTCCCGCTGGACCTTCCTTTCTTGCGCGGCCAAGAAACGAAGCCAAAGAAGGCCGCCCCAAACAGCACGAAGGCCCCTCACTGCGGAC
>JBDKJX010000066.1:0-19753 GCA_039796405.1 Pseudomonadota bacterium | reverse complement strand
CATATTTCACGCATTTTCTCGTTGAATAGCCAGCTATTCGCCTCAAAAACCCGCTAAATCTGTCTCAAACCGGTCTTTCCCTCGCTACGATCGCTTAAGTCCGACCGGCTGCTAGCGCCGCTTGCCGCTCTTCATTTCCTGTGAATTGCCCACTTTGCTGGGCAAGGTAACTTAGAATCGCATTCGATTGACAGAGCGCTCTGCCTTGATCGACTAAAACGGGTACTTCGCCAAAAGGACTGGCTGCAATAAACGCGGCGGGCCGTTGCTGCAGAGCAAGGCTAAGATCTATCCATTGGTAGTGATGCTTGGTGGCTGTAAGCAAAAGAAATGAGCGGATTTTATAAGAGTGGCCAGAGTCGGTGCTGCCATAGAGAAGCATAAAGCATTGTCCTTAAGGTTTAAGCGGCCATATTGGCGGGCTTACATTAAAAAAAAGGGATTACAGAGCCTTCTTTTAAGCCGCATGTAATTTTTCAAATGCCCCCTTTTTGCTTGCGGTGCTACAATCAAGTTATGAAAAAAGTGTGGCTTTTCTTATTGCTAGTGTCAGTGCTGTCGTTGAATACGGCAGGCTGGCTTGCGTCTGCTGCTAGCATGCCTTGCCACATGTCTCAGTCTCATGGCCCCTGTCCGATGGATTCAGCCATGCTGGATATGGCCGATTGCTTGCAAGCATGTACTAGCCATTATCCTGCCTTGCCTAATGTGCTTCCTTTTGCTGTTTTTACGGCGATAAAGCTGGTTTTTAGCACCGCGCCCGTTTACTTCTTGCCTGATCCTCCCCTTGAATCTCCTTATAAGCCACCTACTCTAGGCGCGATTATTTCGTTCTAGTTAAGCGCTTTACTTCCTTATGCACGAGATGTTTTGCAAGGCGGGTAATACTTGCCTGAATGGCTGTTTGCTCTGTCCGTGAGTAACATCTTGTGCTTATTCAAAATGGGCTGCTGCACGTCTGTAGCTTGCTGTTTATAAGAGATTCAATCATGAAAAAATTATTTTTAATGCTGCTGGTTCTGCTTGCCCAACCGGCCTTTGCGGCGATTAATGCCACCCTTTATAAAGATCCTGCTTGTGGCTGCTGCGAGGAGTACGTGAAGTACCTTGAGAAAAATGGTTTTAAAGTAACAGCCATTAACAGCACGGACATGTCTAGCCTTAAAAAGCAATATGGCTCGGCGCAGTTGGCCAGTTGCCATACCATGCGTATCGGGCAATACACGGTAGAAGGCCATGTGCCGGTGGCGGCGATTCATAAATTACTTAAAGAAAAACCGAAAATTGCCGGTATTAGCGCGCCTGGTATGCCGCAAAATTCGCCTGGAATGGGCCCAGAAATCAAAGGCGCATTAAAGATTTATCAGTTGGGCTTGTCGACTGAACCTAAACTTTTCTCTATTGAATAGGGGCTATGGATATGAATCGCAGACATTTTTTACATGCCAGCCTTGCATCAGCAGGCTTTGCGCTGATGTCGAAGCCGCTTTGGGCCGCCATGCAGCATGGTGCACATAGCAAGATGCCTGCTATGTCCTTGAAAATGGCGGCAGATAATTTGCCACTGCTGGCCGCCGATGCGTTGCCAGCAGGCCAGCCTCATGCGTCTTTATATAGACTGCCTAATCTCAGCTCTAAAAAGGGTATGGTGTCGGCAACGCTAACGGCGGAGCCATATGAAGTAGAGCTGCTGCCAGGTAAAAAGACCACGGTATGGGCCTATAACCAGCATATTCCTGGCCCGCTGATCGAGGCTTTTGAGGGCGATACGGTAGAGATTCGCTTTATCAATAAGCTGGCTCAGCCCACCACGGTGCACTGGCATGGCTTGCCGGTACCCTCCGATCAAGATGGCAATCCGCAGGATGCGGTGCCGGTGGGGGGCGAGCGGCTGTATCGGTTTAGCTTGCCTAAGGGCTGCGCAGGTACGTATTGGTATCACCCCCATCCGCATGGCGATACCGCGGAACAAGTTTATCGCGGCTTAGCCGGGTTGTTTATTGTGCGGGCTAAAGACGATGTGTTGGCGCATCTGCCTGAGCAGCATTTGGTGATCTCTGATTTAAAACTCGCCGCTGATGGCAGCATTCCAGACAACACCATGAATGATTGGATGAATGGCCGAGAAGGACAGTTTGTATTAGTTAATGGTCAGCGCCAGCCGATTATTAAAGTGGGAGAAGCGCAGCGCTGGCGTCTCTGGAACGCCTGCAGCACCCGTTATCTGCGGCTGGCTTTGCCTGGCAGGAAAATCATTTTGCTGGGTTCTGATGGCGGCTTACTGGAGAAAGCCCAGCAGCTAGATGAGCTATTGCTAGCGCCAGGATCACGTGCAGAATGGCTAGTCGCTGGCCCTGAGGCTGAAGTTGATTTAATGGCAATGGCTTACGATAGGCATAAAATGGGTGCGGTAGCGCCTGAGCAAAATATTAAGCTGGCCACTATTCAGTTCACCCAAAACACGAGGGCCCAATTGCCAGAGCGCTTACGCAGTTTGCCGCCTAAGCGCATCCCAGTGGCTAAAAAACGGGTGGTTTTTAGCGAAACCATGAGCATGGAAGGGGGCCAGCATTCGATGCAGTTTTTGGTAAATGGCAAAAGCTACGATATGCAGCGGGTGGATTTTGTCAGCCGAGTAGGGGATACCGAGTTATGGGAGATCTTTAACGATTCGCATATGGATCATCCTTTTCATCTGCATGGCATGCAGTTTGAAATGATAGATAGCACGTTCAAGGGCAAAACTAGCCCCGCACCGTGGCGTGCATTGATTGATACGTTTAATCTGCTGCCCCAGCAAAGCGCCCGTATTTTAGTGACGCAGCAACACAAAGGTTTACGCATGTACCACTGCCATATTTTGGAGCATGAAGGGCAGGGTATGATGGGGCAGGTGTTAGTGAAGTAAGCTTAAGGCCAGGGCTAGATTGCAGTGATGTGTCTGGCCTTGGCGTTGGGCTTCCCGCAGGGTGTATTGATACTGAAAGAAATCGGGCACGAAAGTACCGATTCTATCCTTGACCAACTGGCCTATAAAGCACGCATCACCGCAGTCATACAGCGCCTTGCACCCATCACCCACCGTCGCAGACAAGAGCGCTGAAGCCGCTGCACCCGCCGTGATGCAGGCCGCACCCCAGCCTGCTCTAGCGCGCTCAAAGGCAAGAGACCGCTATGCAAGCGCCTGCAGCAGCTATGGCAACGCTGGCATGAGCAGCACTCTTACTCTGATTAATCCTGTGGATGATCGAAGTGATACCCGTTCAAATCAAGCAAAAAATAATGATCCCTCTCCTTGCTAGTCTGCTGCTTGCACTGAATGGCTGTGATCAAGCCAGCCAAATAGCTTAACAGGCTGCTTCATCGGCTGCGGGCATGGTCAGTGCTTAAATCAAAAAACAAAGCGGTGGGGCATTAGAGCAGATTGCGGGTTAAGCAAATGGCGTGCTGTAGCCTTTAGGCATAGATGCCAATCAGATTGCCAGCTCCGTTAAAGCGAAAGGGATTTTGCTGGCGCAAAAAGCACTGAATAGCGATCGCAGTTGGCAGCAGCTAGAACAATATCAAGGCCAATTTCCTCAGGATATCGGGCTGTTTACTGCGGTAAGCCCAATTAGCGCAGAGCTAAAAAATATACTTAATAGCGAGCATTCACTATTTTTATCTCTGATGAGCTCGGCAAGCGCTCACCAATCTGATGGTGTCTTATATGTGCTGGGCAAAGCTCCCGCGGATGCAAAAAGTCGCACGGCTTGGCTGATGATAGGTACTAAAAATCGCACGCTAGAAGCGGGGCTGATTCGTAATGAAATAGCGCAAATATTTAGTAGCAAGGGACAACCCCCGTTGCGAGTAGCCGCTGTGCAAAAATTTATTCAACAATACGAAGCGGGTTAACGAGCCCTGTAGCAAACGTAAGTCGCTCAGTTAGGGGGGTAACTGAGCGTTGCGTGTTGTGATCGCTAAACACCTTTTCTAATCAAACCCTGAATCTCTTTTACTGCCCTTTGCGCTGCGTTACCATGAATTGAACGATCGTTCTATTTAATGGGCTAGGCATGCATACTTCCACAAACCTCCAATTACAACGCCTAGCCTTAGCGCAGCAAGGCTTACTTGGTACGGCCTATTTTGGAGGGGGTATCACAGGCACGTTGGCGGCGATTGAGCATCTTGGCTATGTGCAGATCGATACTATTGCTAGGATTGAGCGCGCGCACCATCATGTGCTTTGGTCCAGAGTGCCCGATTATCACCCGCCATACTTAAACCAGCTGCTTGCCGAGCGGCAAATCTTTGAATACTGGTTTCATGCCGCATCCTATCTGCCCATGCGTGATTATCGCTTTGCACAGCGCCGCATGGCCGCCGCCAGGGATTGCACGCAGTCTTGGCATAGTGAAAGCAGCCCAGCGCTCATGCAGGATATTTTGCAAAAAGTGCGCGATGAAGGCCCGCTGAGGGTGCGTGATCTAGAAGGCAATAAAACCAAGGGCGGAACATGGTGGAACTGGGGTCCGGGCAAGCGCGCACTAGAAAAATTGTTTTTTCAGGGCGATTTAATGGTGAGCCAGCGTATCGGCATGGAGAAAGTCTATGATTTGAAGGAACGCATCTTGCCGCCAGATCTGGATACTCGAGCGCCAGATTTAGCCGATTACGCTGCCTATTTGCTGCGTAGCAATCTGCGTGCGCATGGCCTAGTCACGTTTGAGCAGCTTAGCCATTTGCATAGCGATAAAGCCCTTAAAAGCACCCTGCGGGAACTACTGGTTGCACAAATCGCCAGCGGTGAAATCAGCGCGCTTACAGATTGCGGCATCCCCAATGCCTACGCAGCAACGGCCGCACTGGCCAGCCCCCCGATCGCTAGCCCCACCGTGCACCTGCTCTCCCCCTTTGATAACGCCGTGATCCACCGTAAACGCTTGCAACAATTATTTGGCTTTGATTACAAACTGGAGTGTTATGTACCCGCCGCCAAACGCCAGTACGGCTACTTCTGCTTACCGGTTTTATTTGGCGAGCGCTTTATTGGCCGCATCGATTGCAAAGCCCACAGACAAGCAAAATGCTTAGAAGTGATGAGCTTTCATCTAGAGGGGGAGATGCCGGATACTGATGCTTTTGCTGCACCTTTTAGGGCAAAACTGCAGCAGTTTGCTGAGTTTAATGGCTGTGAAACTGTGGTATTTCAGGGGGGATACCCAGCGGATTGGCAGGAAGGACGCGGGTAAGTCATCCATTCATTTTATAAGGTTTATCAATAGCCCATAAATGAAAGAGGATTGGTATTCCGCTTTGTTGAGCACGAGGCAGCATCTCGCCATTTGATAGTATTTGGCAAAGCTATAATTATTTAAGACCGCTTAATTTTTATATTTATTTTTTATATTTTTTTGCTGAGTAAATAGCGGATAAACCACGGTTAAAATAGAGATTAACCGTGGTTTTTTTAAAAGGCCATAGGTTTTTTAACATTGCAGTGCAATACGCATAGCGTTTTCCACTCTAAAAAATATAATACTTACGTCCTTTAATATGGTTTTTCAATATTTTTCAATATTTTTCAATAATATTCTTGAGTACGTCTTCTTGATAGGGGTGTACCTCGCTGGCGTCTTCCATATCGGCTAGTAATTGGGGGTTATTAAATTTCTTGCGCGCTTCTTCGTAATAGGGAATTTGCACGCGGCGATATAGATCGACGAATTCGTCGAAATCGAACACATGGCAATAATTGCGGTATTGGCCGCGTGCTTTGATTTTGCCAAGGCTAATAAACGAGAGTAAATAGGTGCTGCCTTTGCTGCCTAAGAAATCATTCAGAGGCACAGACGAGGGATAGGATGGCGGCTCGCACACAAATTTATGGATGATTCTAAAATCAAAATCGTGCTGATTGCTATCGTGCTGCCAAATCACATAGCCTTCATCAGGAGATGTAATGGTTTTACCGCAGCTATCGCAAATCCATTCTTGCAGTGGTTTAAGCATCATCAGCTCCAGAGTTGTATTTTTATTTACTTTAGCTCGTTTTATTCGAAAGGCTAGTTGTTCATATCCATTGAACTGCTCAAAAATAGCCCCTGTGTAAGCTTGGGGCTATTTCTTTGTTGCTGTTTGCTTACTTATTGAGCGCTTCATCAACTGAGTTGGGCCGCTGGGGGTGTACGCGGTTCACTTCAACGGCAAGTAAACATCCTTGATCATTTCTTCTGCGCGCACGTTCGGCCCTACATTAACGTAGTGAAAGAAGATCGGAAAATCGCCAAGTGACTCGCCACTTTACGGCAACTATGTCTCATAGAGATAAACAGCAGCTTGGTTGTTTGAGCGAGAACCAATATCACGCGCGAAAGCGCAACGTTGGCTTAAGATTACTTTAGTTAGGATGCCGTAAGGCTTGAGGCCAACCATCGTTCTCGATGGATAGACAGAAGTCAACGTGGTGCTGGGTGATTATCGGCAAAGTCTGTCGCGCTATTCGACCTAACTAATGGTCATCGGACGGCTATCAGGTATTACTTGAAACGATTCGTATTGTCGGATAAATATCCTCATATCAGCGTTATGTGGAACCCCATATAAATTCGATATAACGATGCTGAAACTTGTAAAACGAAAGGCTGCTAACTATCTGCTTGCAGCCTTTTGTGTTTTGCATGCTAGCCAGCGTTTCTGAGCCTTTGCCGATTTTCGCCCCATTTTTCTAATTGATTCTGTCTCAAGCTTTAGTGTTCGTATTAATCAGTCCACATCACTCGCTCTAATATCGATTTTGCGTGCAAGTAGATATCGCTTAAAAATACTTGTCAGTGTATATTTGTACTGATTGGTAACATTAAAACCACACCAGTAGGATGGGGCGAAAAATGGCGAAAACGATCTGGATTACTGGTGCGGCAGGTGCAATTGGTGCTGCGCTGGCGCAAGAACTGGCCGCACAAGGTTGCAGGCTGATTTTGAGTGGCCGAAATGAAGAAAGTTTGCTGAGTTTAGCTGCCGAGATCGAGGGCGAGACGTTGGTTGTTCCGGGGGATTTAAGTGTGTCCACTACCGCGGAAGTGATTTTACAAACAGCGCAGCAACTCAATTTTATCCCAACGGGTTTTGCGCATTGCATCGGCTCAACATTGATTCGCCCCTTGCATCTAACCTCCGCCAATGATTGCGAAGCCCTCTTTGCCCAAAACTATTTTTCTGCTTTTTATGCGCTCAAAGCCTTTGTCAGTGTGCAACTGAAAACGAAAACGCCGGCCTCGGCGGTGTTAATTGGCTCGCTGGTCGCTAGCGCAGGTTTTGCCAATCATGAAGCGATTGCCAGTGCTAAAGCGGCGGTGGCTAGTCTGGCGCAGACGACGGCAGCGACCTATGCCGACAAAGGCATTCGAGTGAATGCAGTGATGCCGGGCTTGACTCGCTCTGCCTTATCGGCGCGCTTGACTGGCACACCTGAAGCACTTGCGCGCAATGCCAAAATGAATCCGATGGGCATGATTGGTGAAGGCCAGGACAGCGCCGCACTGATTGCTTTTTTACTCAGTGACGCGGCTCGTTGGATCACAGGGCAGATTATTGGGGTTGATGGTGGCCACGCGCATTTGCACCCACTGCCGAAAATATGAGATAGCCCTATCAATAGCAGCTCAAATCAATGGCACACCATAAAGTCAATTTACCGAAGAAAATCTGTCCGGTTTGCCTGCGCCCATTTGCTTGGCGCAAAAAATGGGAGAAAAACTGGGAGTCCGTCAAATATTGCAGCGTGCGATGCGCTCAGCGAAAAGGTAAAAAATGAGCACACTCCGATTGATCTTGGGCGACCAACTCAATATTCGCCACAGTTGGTTTAGCGAGGCCGAGCGTGCGCGTACTGATGTGCTGTATGTGTTGATGGAGCTACGCAGCGAAACCGATTACGCCTTGCACCATGCGCAAAAGGTACTCGGTATTTTTGCTGCGATGCGTGGCTTTGCTCAGGCCTTGCAAAACGCGGGTTGCCGTGTGCACTACATAAAAATTGGCGATGCAGATAATCGGCAAGATTTTATTAGCAACTTAATGCAGCTGATCGAAACCAAGCAGATTACTCAGCTAGAGCGCCAGCAAGCGGATGAGTACCGACTAGAGAAACAGTTTTTAGCTGCTGAATCACGATTGGGTATTCCGATTAACGCCGTAGATAGCGAGCATTTTCTCGTGGATCGAGCGGTAATCAGTGCGCAATTTGCCCAAAAAATTCCTCGGATGGAGTTTTTCTATCGAGCGCTACGCAAGCAGTACCAAATTTTACTCGATGCCGATGGTCAGCCCTTGGGTGGGCAGTGGAATTTTGATCAGGATAATCGCAAGCGCTGGAATGGAGACCCCGCCACGTCAGCATGGCCGAATTACGCGGCTGATTTAAGCCAACTATGGGGTGAAATTGTTGCCGCAGACGTTAAAACCATCGGTCTGTCTCAGGCAGAATCTTTCCCTTGGCCCATCACTCATACTCAAGCCAAACACGCACTGACGACCTTCATTCAAAACGCCTTGCCCAATTTTGGCGCGTATCAAGATGCAATGAGCACGGCATCGCCGACTTTATTTCATGCAGGGCTTTCATTTGCGCTGAATCTTAAATTGCTGCATCCGCTGGAGGTTATTAACGCGGCATTGGCTGAGTTTGGCGCTGGCCGTGTTTCGCTATCTACCGTGGAAGGTTTTGTTCGGCAGATTTTAGGCTGGCGGGAGTTCGTTTGTGGCGTGTACTGGGCTCGCATGCCCGCGTATGGGCAACTGAATGAACTTGATCATCAGCGCCGTTTGCCTAGTTGGTATTGGGATGGGCAAACCAAAATGAATTGCCTCAAGCACGCCATCGATCAATCGCTTGCACTGGGCTATGCCCATCACATTCAGCGCTTGATGGTGACGGGCAACTTTGCCTTGTTGGCGGGCATTGCGCCCGATGACGTTGATGCGTGGTATTTGGGGATTTATGTAGATGCGTTTGAATGGGTCGAAATGCCCAATACACGAGGCATGAGTCAGTACGCCGATGGTGGTCTGTTGGGTAGTAAACCGTATGCCGGTTCGGCTAGCTATATCAATAAAATGAGTGATTACTGCAAAGGCTGTCACTACCAGCCTAAGCAGCGCCACGGCGATGGCGCGTGTCCTTTGAATAGCTTGTATTGGCACTTTCACCATCGCCATAGTGCGCGATTAGAGAAAAATCCCCGCCTTGGAATGACGTACCAAACATGGAAAAAAATACCAGAAGATGAGAAATCGGCCACCTTAGCGCAGGCCGAGCTGTATTTGCAGCAACTTGATCAATTGTAAATAGACAGTAAAGGGGCACGTGTGGAGCCAGATTGGGATGTGATTGTGATTGGTGCGGGGATGGCTGGATTGAGTGCTGCACAGAAATTGCATGCGGCAGGCCAGCGCGTTTTAGTGCTAGAAAAATCGCGCGGGATTGGTGGGCGCATGGCGACGCGACGTGATGAGCCGGGGCAGTGGGATCATGGTGCGCAATATTTTACCGCGCGGTCTGCGCCGTTTCGTCGCCAAGTGGCGATTTGGCTACGTGCAAACCTGATCAGTCGTTGGCATGCGCCGGTTTATGTTTGGGATGGCCAAAATCTACAGGCCAGCACGCCACAACAGCGCTTTGTGGGTACGCCCAAAATGAATGCGCCCTTGCGTGCAATCGCAGCGTCACTTGAGATTAAATATTCGACAGAAGTCACCGCGATTAAGGCCACTGCGCAAGGTTGGGAAGTCTGTGCTGGTCAGCAAGTCTGGCAAATGCGGCAGCTTGTGATGGCGATTCCCGCGCCGCAAGCGGCAACACTGATTCCCCTTACACATCCGATGCAGGCTATTGCTGCATCTATACCTATGGAGCCCTGTTGGGCGGTCATGCTTAGTAGCGATCAAGCGATCAACCTGCCGTTCGCAGCCGCTTTTATTAACGAAGGTGCTCTGTCTTGGCTTGCCCACGACAGCAGCAAAAGTGAACGCACCGGCCAGCATTGGGTGCTGCATGCCAGCGTAGCTTGGTCGCAGGCGCATCTAGAAGATGCAGCCGATGATGTGATTGCTTTACTGGTTCAGGAATTCAACCGCTTGTTGTTGCAATGGGGGCAGGCTGAGCCGACTTACTCCAGAGCTAAAGCGCATCGCTGGCGATATACCCGAGGAAACATCGCTGCACCGATCATTCAGTCTGCAGAAACAGGGCTGGTCGTGGCAGGTGATTGGTTAGCTGGCGGACGAGTTGAAGGTGCTTATTTGTCTGGATTAAATGCCGCAGAGTCACTCTTGGCCGTTTTTGCTGCCGACGTTGATCAATAAGAAAGCCATCATGGAGAAAAAAACAGCGCTCTATTGGTTTCGCAATGACCTGCGCTTGGCTGATAACGCGGCTTTAACTGAAGCGTGCCAGCAATCCGATCAGCTCGTCTTGGTTTATTGCCTCGCACCAGAAGAAAATACCTCATGGGGGTTTGTTCGTGTAGGGCAACACCGAAAAGCATTTTTAGTCGATACCCTTGATGATTTGGTGCAACGTTGTGAGCAACTAGGTCATCGTTTGTTGATTTTAGAAGGCGAAGCAACACTTGTTTTGCCGCCTATTTTGAAGCGGCTCAATATAAATAGGATTTACTGCGAAGCCATTGCTGCGCCTTATGAAGTGGCGCAAGTTGCTTCTTTGCGCGAGCAGGGCTATTGCATAGAGGCAATCTGGCAGTCGAGCTTGCTCGATCCAAACACACTGCCATTTCGTGTTGAAAACCTACCGAAAATATTTACCACGTTTCGACAGCAAATTGAACAAATGGGCACTGCGCCGCCTGCGCCGATTCCTGCAATCGAATTGTTTCCTGATGTCCCCAAAGTTCTGCACGCAATCCAAAGCATTAAGCTAAAGGATTGGGCTGGCTCTGTGCCTATTGATAAACGCAGTGCGTTTCCTTATTACAAGCCGCAATGGCAGGGCGGTGAAACTGCTGCTTTGGCGCATTTACAGTTGTATTTAGAATCAGGCTTGGTCGATCAGTACAAGCAAACCCGTAATGGCTTGATTGGCTCTGATTACTCAACAAAATTTTCGCCTTGGCTGGCAAGCGGTGCGCTCTCGGCAAGGCAGATTTATCAACAATTAAAAGCGCATGAAGCTGTAAAAGGAGCAAACGAAAGTACGTATTGGGTTTGGTTTGAGCTGCTTTGGCGAGATTATTTCAGGCTACTGCATCTACGTTTTGGCGCGCAATTGTATCGCGCCAAAGGCTTAAACGACGCGGCTACTATTTCGCATCAGCCTGATTTATTTTTACAGTGGTGCCGAGGCGAAACAGGGCAAGCTTTTATTGATGCTGGGATGCGGGAGCTGGTTGCCACCGGTTATCTGTCCAACCGGATGAGACAAAATGTAGCGAGCTATCTGATCCATGATTTGCAATGCGATTGGCGGGCTGGCGCTGCGTGGTTTGAATCTCAGCTGATTGATTACGATGTGTATAGCAATCAAGGAAATTGGCTATATTTGGCCGGTTGCGGCACGGATCCAAGGCCAAATCGACGTTTTAACATAGAAAAACAAATTAAAACCTACGATCCAAAGCATGAATATTTGCAATTATGGCGTCATTAAAAATGTGTAGTAAGTTGCCACGGACTTTAATGATGGCAGATGACTCCTTTGGCCGAACAACACTTGAATTTTGCTCACAAGACAAAGGCAGCTAGCTGATGGTTTGCGGACGTTCGTTAATAAAGAATAGGCATCAACAGATCGGCCAATGTGGGAAAAGCGAGGGACCCATGAAGGGGAGTAGTAACTAAATGCGTAATCTGCGATTTAGGTGAGCTGACCGCTGCCGAGAGGATTTTGTTATCGTCTGCTCAGATTGGGGTAATTAATAAGCTGTCTGGTTTTGCGATCGAATCACCATCCCCCTAATTCTGCGGATAAACCCCAGTAGCTACAAAACGGTGAAATGAGGAAAACGGCCAGTCGGCAACGTGCGCTACCATGCCATGGCGAACAGGGTTGAAGTGGATGTAATCCAGATGATGGCGAAAATCATCTTCATCTTGCAGCAGATGTTCCCAATAGCGATGCTGCCAAACCGTACTGCATTGCTTGTTTGCGCGTCGTTGTGTTTGCCTTTCTGCTCGAAAATACTGTGCGCCAATGGCACGCGTCACCGCTGATTTAATCAAACGCTAGCGCGTTGCAAAATCAGCATCGCCAGCCGGTAAACTCCAGACCGCGTGTAAATGATCGGGTAGCAGTACCCATGCATCCATTTGGAACGGCCTGTCCCGCCGCACCATTGATAATGGCTTCTCGCAGTGCCATGCGGATACACAGTCAAAATTCTCTGCCGTTGTTCCGTGACGACGGTAAAAAAGTACGACCCACCCGCTACATTCGCTCGTCGATAAGAAAACATACGCAAACTTAGGAAAAAGAATATTTACCAGCGTATGGCGGCTTAGCCGCAGGCGTAATCCGCGATTCAGGTAGGGCAAGCTGGGCGGTTCTTCGAGTTGGTGGTTTGTGCATGGCAGAATACTCAGTGAGGGTTGATAAACCCAGCCACAGGGCTTGATTGAGGGCTTAGGCCTCAATGCGATGAATCACACCATCAATTTGAATTAGTTCAAACGCTGACAATTCGTCGTTCATCGGCTTGAGGTCAATGCCGCAAGAGGTCTGGAACTCGTAGCTCCCATCACTCCTGCTTGCTGAACCCGTCAGGGTGGAGTGGTTTGTTTGATGAGTAATTTTTTTGACTACATAGGATCTTCCACTTGTTCGATCCAAATATTCACCAAGAAATTCAATCTTCATTGATGCTTCCTTTCAATTTTTAGGTATTTAGCCCATAGGGCTAACGCCGATAGCCGAGAAGGATGAAGCAGCCTGCTGCTAGCTCATTGACTGCTAGCTTTTGAATTTTGGGATCATTAACGACCTCCGATACGCAAGCCTCGACCTGAGTCGATTTTGCCTTCATGTCTTGCATTGAACTTGGATTGCCAGCCTTGGCGACGAGGTCGGCTGATGTGGCCAGCCGATTTGAATAGCTGGCCGCTTTCCAGTCTCTTGCCGTTTTGCCGTTCAACGTGCCGCCTGATACCACTCTGCCGAAAATGCTGGCAACACTGGCCCCATGAGTACGAAGAGGAGTGCTTTGGCTAGAACTCGCATGATGTTCTCGATTTTGTGGTTCAACGTTTGACTTAAGTGGACCGCCGTAGGCGAGGCCGCTTTAAGGAAGGGTTAGGCGGCTGTTGGCATGGAGCCATGCTTACAACAGTCTATTCAGTGAATACTGCTCTTTACGTACGAATTGATATATCCATGGTTCATTGCGTTCAAAGTAGAGAAATCTAGTGGCGTTGCTGGCGCTACGGCGATTCAATTCTTTTACGATAATTGGAACCGCCCGTGTATAAAGTGGCCTATCTCTTGGACGGCGATTCGCCCACAGGGCAACACTACTGGAAAACGGGATCTACAACTCCGAAGTCGGTTTACCGATGCCTTCATGGGGGAAGAAAAAGACGGGGTTATCGCAGGTAATGAACTGTTCACGATCTGAATACAGAAATCTCCACTCCATGGACAGGAGGCTGTCAATGACGCGAGCGCTGCTCTCTTTGCCAAGGCTTTGCTGCCATATGTTTGGTGTAGGGGCGCTTTCATAGGCAGCAATGATCCGGTTTACTTGTTCCTTCTGAGACTGAGCCAATGCGGCCAGACGTGGATCGGCGGTCACGGCGGCCGAGAGTTCGCCGTGAAGGTTGCTACGTACTTCAGCAGCAACTTTTGGCATTCGCTCGGCAATCCTCGTGCGGCCTTCAGGCACTCGTTTCCACAGAGCAATGACATAGTTCGCAAGTGCTCGCCGGTCGTCTTCGGTCAAAGGCTTTCGATCTCGGATTTTTTCGATTGCTGACTTGGCAGGGTCTTCCACTGCGTTGGCCAAATATTGCTCTATCTCCTCCGTGTACATGTTTGTCTCGTTCGCGATGGTCTTCGGCTGGGAGGAAAAGGTTCGCTTCTCTACTCGGTCGTGCACCCAGATTGTGTTGTTGACCGAGAACCCACGGAGATAAAACTGCGGTACGAAGTGATGACCCATGATTGTGAGTGAGCCGCCTAACAAAATGTAAACACCTTAAAACGACAGAAAAACCACCGTCTCGTGGTGCATGAAAACGCCACTCTCAGAGACAAAACCTTAAAGGTGTGGCAAGTATGATGTGATGTTGGCAAAACACACCTTATTGAGCGAAGGTTGCTAATTTGTTTGTGCAGCCTCACTTTGGCCAAATTATTTTCACAGTTTAGTGTCGGTATTGGGTAAGTGATACGTGAAAATTCTTACGTTAAAATTTTATTTAATCATCGATTGTTGTCACCAAGTCTTGGGATAAAACGCCATCAGCCCAACTTTGTACCTTGAGAAATGTGTTGGGCAGAGAAAATCTGCCCAATCTACTGTGTTACTTAAAAGAAGAAGGCCGCTAGCAAATTGCATAGCGGCCTTCTTCTTTAGATCTATCAGATCAATCAATCAAAAAAATTAACTAACTATTCCCCTCACTCCACCGTAACACTCTTAGCCAAATTCCTCGGCTTATCTACATCTGTCCCACGTGCCAGTGCGGTGTGATAGGCCAGTAGTTGTAAGGGCACAGTATGCAGAATGGGGGAGAGTAGGCCGTAGTGTTCGGGTAGGCGGATGACGTGGACGCCTTCGCTGGCGGTGATGCGTGAATCGGCATCGGCAAACACGTACAGCTCGCCGCCTCGGGCGCGTACTTCTTGCATATTGGATTTTAGTTTTTCGATCAGGGTGTCGTTAGGGGCCACGGTGACGACGGGCATTTCTTTGGTCACCAGCGCTAGCGGGCCGTGTTTTAGCTCGCCAGCGGGGTAGGCTTCGGCGTGGATGTAGGAGATTTCTTTTAGCTTAAGCGCGCCTTCTAGGGCAATAGGGTAGTGCAGACCACGGCCTAGGAAGAGGGCGTTTTCTTTTACTGCAAATTGCTCGGCCCATGCAATGATTTGCGGCTCTAGTGCCAGCACGGCGCTGATGGCAACCGGCAAGTGGCGCATGGCTTTGATGTGTTCGGCTTCTTGCTCGTCACTTAATCTGCCTTTGATTTGCGCTAAAGATAGTGCTAGTAAGAATAGCGCGGCCAATTGGGTGGTAAAGGCTTTGGTGGAGGCCACGCCGACTTCTACCCCTGCATGGGTGATATAGGCCAGCACGCATTCGCGCACCATGGCGCTAGTGGCCACATTGCAGATGGTGAGCGTGTGCAGCATGCCTAGGCTACGGGCGTGTTTTAGTGCGGCAAGCGTGTCGGCGGTTTCGCCGCTTTGGCTGATGGTAACGACCAAGCTTTTAGGATTAGGCACGCTATCGCGGTAGCGGTATTCGCTGGCGATTTCTACATTCACCGTAATTTTGGCGATGGATTCAATCCAGTATTTGGCGGTTAGCCCCGCGTAGTAGCTGGTGCCGCAGGCCAGAATCAGCACCGAATCAATGTCTTTAAAAATGCCGTAGGCTTTGTCGCCAAATAGCTCGGGCATGATATTGGTGACATTTTCTAAGGTGTCGGCAATAGCGCGAGGCTGCTCAAAAATCTCTTTTTGCATGTAATGGCGGTAAGGGCCCAGCTCGGCGCCGCCGCTATGGGCGTGAACGGTGCGAATCTCGCGCTGCACCGATGTGCCTTGGCTGTCTACAATCCAACATTTTTGTAATTGCAGATCAACCACATCGCCTTCTTCCAGATAAATAATCTGGTCGGTAGTGCCTGATAAAGCCATCGCATCAGAGGCAATAAAGTTTTCGCCTTTGCCCACGCCCACAATCAGGGGTGAACCTAAACGTGCGCCCACCACGCGGTGTGGCTCGTCGCGGCAGAATACGGCGATGGCAAAAGCGCCAGTTAAGCGTTTGACCGCTTGCTGTACGGTTTCAAATAAATCGCCTTGATAAAGATGATCGATCAGATGCGCGATTACTTCTGTATCGGTTTGGCTTTCAAATACATAGCCTGCGGCGGTCAGCTCGGCGCGCAGCTCTTCATGGTTTTCGATAATGCCGTTGTGTACCAGCGCAATCCGCTCACGCGAGAAATGCGGGTGAGCGTTGGCGGAAGAAGGCACGCCGTGGGTGGCCCAGCGGGTGTGGGCAATGCCGGTAAAGCCTGCTAAACCAGTTTGATCGATTTGCGCTTGCAGCTCGGTCACGCGGGAGGTGCTGCGCGAGCGTTGCAGCTTGCCATCCACATGCAAGGCCACGCCGCAGGAATCGTAGCCACGGTATTCAAGCCGCTTAAGCCCTTCTAGTAAAATAGGGGTGATATTACGCTGGGCAACTGCACCGACAATACCGCACATAGAAACCTCGGGGGATAAGATAAATAGGAAAGTTTTAAATCATGTACGGCGGGTAAGCATCCGCCCTACAGAATGAATGAAACAATCTCTTTATCCTAAATGGTTTGGCTTGAAGATATCTTTCAAAATTTAATGTATTATGAAATAAATAGATAACCATCTATTTGTATGAATTTTTATTTCATATTTATAATAATTGTGAATTTTTATGACATCCATCACGGTGTTAGATGAGCTGGATAAGCGCATCTTGCAACAATTACAGCAAGACTCTTCATTAAGTAATCAAGACTTGGCCGCCAAGGTACACGCCTCGCCGCCCACGTGCTTGCGCCGCGTAAAACGATTAATGGATACGGGCGTGATTGCCAAGCAAGTAGCGATTTTAGCGCCAGAAAAAGTCGGCGCAGGCTTAACCGCCATCGTTGAAATTACGCTGGATGTACAAACATCAGAAAAGATGCAGGAGTTTGAGCAGCTTGCCGCCGCAGAAAAAACTGTGCAGCAATGCTATCGCGTTTCGCCAGGGCCGGATTTTGTGCTGATTATTCAGGTGGCGGATATGACCGCCTACCACCAGCTAGCCCACCGCCTGTTTGCCACCCAATCGAATATCCGCAATGTAAGAAGCTTCTTTTCGATGTTTAGAAGCAAGTTCGAGACGTACTTGGCGTTGTGAGGTTGCGGAATAAACCCGCTTTTACAGCAAAAAGATCTATAGACACAGAGCTAAAAACATACACGGAGTTCACAGAGAAAAACAAGGCTGTTTTAGGATTCTCTCTGTGTACTGCTGTGCCTGCAGGTTTAAGGTTTTTTAGGAGGAATAGTCGTGTTTATTCATTGATTACCGATGTTTTTTTAGTTTTTCTAAACTTGCGTATCAATAAAACAATCGCTGCAATCACTAGCCATAAAGGCCAGAGTTTCATGAGCTCGATACTGGCATCCAGCCCCCAATACCAGCCTGATTGAATGGCTTTGCCAAGGCGGTAGAAAAAGTTTGGGCGGGCTTGTTTGATGATGGCTTCTGTATCACTAATTTCTGTTTGATTGATTTGGGACGCTTGATCTAGAAATAAAGTTATTTTGCTAAATGCCACTTGGTCGGAAAATTCTTTTTCCAGAATGATGGCATGGTCTCTGGCTTGTTTGCTGCTGTCTTGCGCATCCATCGCGATGGCTTTTTCTTCCGCATTGCCACTGCCTTTGGCTGCTTTACCCATTTGGCTTTGCGTTTCTTGATTGCGACGGATACCTAGTCTTTGTTTGAGTAATTTAAATTGTGCATCTTGGGCAAGGAAAGTACGCTCGTTTAAGAAAGTAATTTGCCCAGCCATTTGGCGTAGAAAGTCTTGGGTTTTTTCGCTGGGCACTCGAATAATCAGCGCACCAGTGACTGTGTATTCGGTGAGTTTCAGTTTTTTATTATCGCCAATAGCTTCAAAGTGAATTTGGGCGACTTCTGATTTAATGGCGTTTTTTTCAACAAAACCACCCAGCTGGGCGGCGATATCTTCAATAGTCAGTGCAGATTTATAAACGTCTTTTACTTGAAATTTAGCATCGGCGGTGCGAATAAATTGGCGGGTGCTATCGCTATAAGTATTGGCACTGGAGCTAAGTTGTTCTTTGCTGCTGACTGGTGCGGAATCCGCCGCGGTTTCGGCGGTGCTATTTGCGCTAGGCTCGCCCATTTCTTCTCTTTTACCGCAGGCACTCAGCAGCACGATGGCAAGGCATAAAAGGAGTGGCTTGATTTTCAAGGCGAAAATTCCTTGGGGTCTGTTGGTATAGAGGAGTGATATTGTTTCATGAAACTGACTTTTATCCAGCGTAGTTGGCTAAATTTATGTAAATAAAAATAAGAAGTGAAGCTGCTTGGGGGATTTGTCTCCAAAGTAGCAGCCATCTATGGGTAAAAAAATAGGGAAGACCAATGCCATCACGGCACCCGTTCTTCCCTTTATATTGAATGTTTTAGTCTGTTACTTGCCGCTGGCAATACGGTTTTGAATGTTCTTAGCGCGATCCGCGGATGCAGGGTGCGAGCTCAACATACTGTGATCGCCGCCACCTAGTTTTTCAAGCTTTTGGAATGCAGTAGCAAGGGCTTCACGGTTTAATTTTTTCTGGGTTAATACATCAAAAGAAAAATTGTCCGCATCAGATTCTTGCGATTGCGAGAATTGAGCGTTGACCAAGCTTTCAGTAAACTCGCCCAAATTAGAGCCGCTTAATTGAGCAACCGTGCTATTGCCTGCCGAGCCTGCAGCAGTGCGTGCGGCTGCAACAGCGTAGGCAGTTTGCATGGCTTTTTTGCTGTGGCCCAGTGCTACGTGGCCCATTTCGTGGCCTAGTACGCCGATTACTTCATCATCTGTCATTAAATCCATTAGGCCACTGTAAACACGGATGCAGCCATTAGCCATTGCCCATGCATTTACATCTTTGGTTAGATAAACCTTGTAATTAACGGGCTGGCCATTGATTTCGCTGCCTAGTTTTTTAGCAATAACATCGATGCGTTTGCTGTATTTGTTTTTGGCCGGAGCAATGGTCGATTCAGAATCGCTTTGTACACAGGCTTGATTGGCCAGTGATTTCACATCGGTATCAGATAAAGTAGCCGCTTGTAAGGCTTGCTCGCCAGCTTTCATTAAGCCGCCTAAATCAAAGGCTGATGCTGCTGGGGCAAGTAAACAGGTAAAAAGGCCGCTTAGGGCAAGTGCGCGTAGTTTCATATTTTTTCCTATGGGTATTTAAGATGATGATTTATTTAACAATAAAATAAATTGAATGACAGAGATAAGTGCCAGAATTATTTTTTTATAGAGCCAGTACATTATGGCTATTTAAAGATCTGCGGTTTATGTGCCATAAAATAGATAAAATTTATCTGCGGCGGTACGCAGTGCCATTGTTTAGAGCAAAATTTATAATACAACGGCATTGTGCTGTATATAGGTAATCCGCTCTATAGCTTGACTCCATAGTGGGAGTATTTAAAATTTTGGGAGGGTTGATTTGCGGTGTTTTTATAAAAAAATGATATTGAAAGTGGGCTTTTATATGAATTGCATCTTAGCGGGTATTCAGCACCATGCGTTTGCTGAGTCAGCACCAATCTAATGCTACTGAGTGATTGGCTTTTTTTAGCCAATTAGAAGTGAAATGACTATTTGATCCTTAATGTAATTTAATGAGGTAAACCCCCGGCTCTGCCGGGGGACTCACCAAGGTTTGACCTATACGTCGGTCGCTTTGAAACTTCTATCTCGACCAAAAGAAGGAGTTTCAAAGTGAAAGAATATCAAAGTT
>JBDKJX010000065.1:0-20177 GCA_039796405.1 Pseudomonadota bacterium | reverse complement strand
AATAACGAGCGCCCGCATATGGGATTGGGCGGCATCACCCCGAAACAAAAACTGGCATTACATGCCTAGCCTCTACTTCTAAGTGAGCTTAAAAATGGGGGGATTACCCCCCTACTCCATATACTGAGTGATGCAGAAAGCATGACGCACAAAAACAGCGCTTGCACACCTTATAACTCAGCCCATATTCGAAAACATACAGTCAGCGAAGCAATAAAAAAAGCAGCCACTTACGTGACTGCTTTGATGAAGCAAAAAATAAACTTAATCCGCGCTTAATACACCACGGCGAACTTGGTCTTCTTCGATCGATTCAAACAGTGCTTTAAAATTGCCTTCGCCAAAACCTTCATTGCCTTTACGTTGAATAATTTCAAAGAAAATCGGCCCAATCACCGTTTCGGTGAAGATTTGCAGCAAGATACCCCCGCCTTCGGTTGGCGCGCCGTCAATCAAAATACGATTTTTACGCAGGCGCTCTAAGTCTTCACCGTGGCCTGGCAGACGAACATCGGTGCGATCGTAATAGCTATCTGGGGTATCAAGGAAACGTGTGCCACTGGCTTTCAGTGCTTCTACTGTGGCAAAAATGTCATTGCTAGCTAAAGCAATATGCTGAATGCCTTCGCCTTGATACTGGCGCAAGAATTCTTCAATCTGGCTTTTATCGTCTGACGATTCGTTAATTGGGATACGAATCTTGCCACATGGGCTAGTCATAGCGCGTGACACAAGACCAGTCAGCTTGCCTTCGATATCAAAGTAACGAATTTCGCGAAAATTTGCGATGCTTTCATAAAAGCCCGACCACAGATCCATATTGCCGCGCATTACATTGTGCGTTAGATGATCAACCTCATATAACCCCACACCTACCGGATGCTGATCCACACCTGCGAGTGGCACAAAATCCACATCATAAATATTCTGATCTTTACCGTAACGGTCTACAAAATACAGCGCCGAGCCACCAATCCCCTCAACAGCAGGAATATTTAACTCCATAAAACCAATTGAGCGGCTAAACGGCTTAGCACCATGCTCAATGGCATACTGGTAAGCACGATCAGCATCGGCCACGCGCCAAGCCATAGCACAAGCGGATGGGCCGTGAGCGGCCGCAAACTCATGGGCTGGCTGGGTTGATTCGCCGTTCACAATAAAATTAATCTCGCCTTGGCGGAACAAACTGGCGTTTTTGCTGCGATGGCGGGCGATTTCTACAAAGCCTAAAGAAGTAAACAGTGCCTTCAGGCTGTTTAATCCTTCCTGACTATTAGCGGTGTATTCAACAAACTCGAAACCGTTTGTTGCAAGTGGGTTGATGCTCGGTTTTTCCATTTTCATCTATCTCTCCAGTAGGTGATCCCATACAGCCATATCGCAGCGCAAAAATATCGTCACGGCATTTTTGTATTGGCTTAATTTAATTTAAACCGTGCTTAGCGGTCCATTGTAAAAACTCTTTTTCTAAGGCATCAAAACTTTCAATCACAAACAAGTCTTCCTGCATATGCCAAATGTCATATGCCGTTGCTGCTACACGCTCAATATCAAATGCATGCTTACGCGTTTGATCAGACAAACTGAACATCACTTCTTTAGGCGACGAGGCAATCCCCGCACCAAAAATATGCAGGCCATCATTTTCTTGAATCAGGCCAAACTCTACCGTGTACCAATACAAGCGAGCCAGCCAGACTTTTGCAGGATGATCTAACTCAAACGCACGCACACCTGCACGGCCAAAAGCTTCAAAAAAATCAGCAAAACGCGGGTTCACTAATAAAGGCACATGCCCCATCAAATCGTGGAACATATCGGGAGCAGGCGTATAACCTATTTCATCAGGCTTACGGATGAAATCAGTTGATGGAAAAATACGCTGTGCTAGTAATTTAAAGAAATCTTCATCAGGAACAATTCCCGCAACACGTGTTAGCTTCCAACCAGAAAGCGCTTCCACTTTATCGCTGATTTCCAGCAAACTAGGAATGCGATCACAGGGGAACCCAACCTGCTCAATCCCATCTAAAAAAGCTTGGCACAGCCGGCCTGGTAAAACTGCTTTTTGATTAGCCAACAAGGTGGCCCATGTTTGATTCTCTATGTCGGTGTACTGCGGGATAGGGTAGAAATGGAGCTCTAAAACTGCGTCCGGTGCGGACAATTGCATGTCTGGCCTGAGGGTTGCTGCTTCATCGGTATACACAAGACTTCTCCTAAATGGTATTTTTCACAGCAACTGTTCTACACTAGCTTTCCATTCTACAAAAAGTGTAGAGCAATTTTATTTCTAAAATGCCAATAAAATAAATATTTATGCAATTTAACACCAATTAAACATAAAACAAGGGGAGAAAACACCATGGAACTAGATAGGACTGATATTAAAATTCTTAACGAGCTTCAGTTACATGGCCGTTTGAGCAATGTAGAACTCGCTGAAATCATCGCTTTATCACCTTCACCTTGTTTGCGCAGGCTCAAACAGCTCGAAGATAGTGGCGTGATTCGCAAATATGTTGCACTTTTGGATCCACTTTTAATTGGCCTCGGTTTGCAGGCATTTATTCGCGTTTCTTTAGAAAAACGCGGCCATAGCCATCTGCAAGAATTTGTGGCTGCCATTCAAGATTGGCCAGAAGTAGTAAATTGCTACGCCATGACTGGCGAAATGGATTATTTGCTGCAGGTTTACTTTGAAGACATGACGCATTTCTCTAAATTTGTGATGGGCCAGCTACTCCAGCACCCCGGCATTGCCGATATCAAATCGAGCTTTGTTCTCAAAGAATTCAAAAACACCACCAACCTGCCTTTAAGCCATCTAAATCCATAACAGATCTTAGACAGCGGCCTCTACGTTTAGCAGAAAAACTCAGGGGGCGCGGCGAGCTGCGCCCTGCTCGATAATTGGCGTAGCTCGCCGCGCCCCCTGAGATAATTTTGGCTAATTTACAATGCGGGCATACCTCTTTTACACCCCACCTCACATCACCTTGCCATATTCCTTACGCATACCACAAAGCTCAACGTAATAAAAAAGCAAAAAACTGTCTGTTTTCCATAAAAGAACTGATGGAATACTTCCTTGCTGCTTGCCAGAGCCTAGGTATTTCAGCTATACCGAATCACTTATTCATATCAATAGGATAAGGCGTGATGAGTTTACAAACACTCTGGCTAATTGCTGCATTACTGCTTGCCGGATTTGAAATGCTGACGGGTACTTTTTACTTACTCGCAATCGCCCTTGGCCTGCTTAGCGCAGCAGGAATGGCTTTTTTTGGGCTTACTTTCACCATACAGGCCATTACGGCGGCGCTAGTAAGCTTACTTGCCGTTGCCGTACTGAAACGCTGGCAAAGTACACGTACACCACAGCCCAAGGAAATCAGCAGCGATATTGGTCAACATGTAACAATTGTGGAATGGCAAGGAGAGCGTCGTGCTCGCGTTCGCTATCGTGGCACACTGTGGGATGCCGAGCTGGCAGCAGACACGCCAACAGGCTTAGATGAGTACATTATCATTGCAACACATGGCAACTCACTCACACTTAACCATTCACCTCTGGGGCACCCCTAATGGAATTCGGCTTTCCTGTTATCTTTTTGTTTATTGCAGTTATTTTTGTCGCTAAAACTTTCAAAGTAGTGCCGCAGCAGCACGCGCTGATTGTAGAGCGACTGGGTAAGTTTCATGCTGTTTTGCAGCCAGGCTTAAGTTTTATCGTGCCATTTGTGGATCGAATTGCTTACAACTTATCGTTAAAAGAAATCCCACTCGATGTGCCGTCACAAATTTGCATTACACGGGACAACACCCAGCTGCAAGTTGATGGCTTACTTTATTACCAAGTTACCGATCCTAAGCTTGCTTCTTATGGCACATCGGATTACGTCATGGCCATTATGCAATTGGCCCAAACCACACTGCGCTCTGTGATTGGTAAGCTAGAACTGGATAAAACCTTTGAAGAGCGTGATGACATTAATGCGGCAGTCGTCAGCGCCTTAGATGAGGCGGCCCGCAGCTGGGGCGTTAAAGTCTTACGTTACGAAATCAAAGACTTAACTCCACCTAAAGAAATTTTGCACTCCATGCAGCAGCAAATTACCGCAGAGCGTGAAAAACGTGGCCGCATTGCGCAATCTGAAGGGGTAAAGCAAGAGCAGATCAATCTTGCCACAGGCCAGCGTGAAGCCTCTATCCAACGCTCAGAAGGCGAGCGCCAAGCCGCCATCAATGCCTCTGAAGGCCAAAAACAATCGGCGATCAATCAGGCAGAAGGTGAAGCCGAAGCACTTCGTCTAGTGGCAAGAGCCACAGCAGAAGCCATTCATATGGTGGCGCAGACTATTCGCCAGCCCGGTGGGCACGAAGCTGTTAATTTAAAAGTTGCTGAGCAATACGTGGCGGCCTTTGCCAATATTGCGAAAGAAGGCAATACCATGCTGATTCCTACCAATGCCAACGATATTGCGAGCGTGGTAGCCACAGCGATGTCGGTCATTAAACAACCGTCTTAATCCCCGAAGGAAATAGCACCATGTCAGAACAAAAATACCGCCTCGTTACCCGCAGCGATTTTGATGGTCTTGTCTGCGCGGTGCTACTTACTGAATTAGATATGATCGACGATATTTTATTTGTGCACCCTAAAGATATGCAGGATGGCAAGATAGCGGTCACCGCACACGATATCACCACCAATTTGCCCTATGTGCCCGGTGCTTTTTTATCGTTTGATCATCACCTTTCCGAAACAATTCGCACCGTGGGCGAAAAAGCAAATCATATTATCGACCCTAAGGCACCTTCCGCTGCCCGTGTGGTTTACGACTATTACGGCGGGAAAAGTGTTTTCCCCAATATTAGTGATGAAATGATGCTTGCCGTAGATAAAGCTGACTCAGCTGAATTTACCCGCGAAGAAATTCTTACGCCCAGAAATTGGGTGCTCCTCAATTACTTAATGGATGCTCGCACAGGCCTAGGCCGTTTTAAAAGCTTTAGAATTTCCAACTATCAACTCATGATGGATTTAATTAAATACTGCGGCAGCCACGGTATTGAAGATATTTTAGCGCTGCCTGATGTTCAGGAAAGAATTGAAGTTTATTTTGAACACGCCCCACAAGCCAAAGAACAACTCACCAGTTGCAGCCGTATTTACGATAATTTAGTGGTACTCGATTTAAGAAATGAAGAAACTATTTTCGCCACTAATCGCTTTATGATTTATGCACTTTATCCACAATGCAATATCTCAATTCATATGCTGTGGGGCTTACATCAACAAAATACGGTATATGCCACCGGAAAATCGATTATTAATCGTAGCTCACAAACCAATATTGGCGAGCTGATGTTGGAGTATGGCGGCGGCGGCCACGAAAATGCCGGCACCTGCCAAGTAGCCAATGAAGACGCAAACCGCGTACTACGCGAATTAGTACTAAAAATCACTGCAGATGGTTGATCTACACAAGCCAGGGCCTTTATGAATTACGGAAAAACTGCGCCCTAAATCTATTAATTAAGGCATGGTTTTGCAAAGAGTACGGCTCTTCAAGGGTGATTATGTTTTCCTAGGGCGCGACTTTATCCGCCCTAGGAAATTCAATTTCTACGATGTCCGTACAATATAACGCACACAGGCTTTGGGACACTCACCCAACACAAGATCACATTGATCTAAATATTTTTCGCTTGGAGTAAGAGTGAACATCCCTGGCTACAGTCTAAAGAGCACGCTTTATCAAGACGAGACAGGCAGTATGCATCGCGGCGCTCGTAGTGATGGCACGCCATGTCTTTTACGTATTCAAGCCCTACCCAGAGCAAGCATCGCCCTCACGGTTGAACGTGAATTACTCGAACAAATTCAAACCAAACACACCCCAAAAGTATTCGATCTTTTCAAGCACGGCGCATCCATGGTGTTGGTGCTAGAGGATTGCCCTGGCCGCACCCTTGAAGACTTAATGAATGAAGCAGGGCATAGCCCCAGCACCACCTTGCAGTTGGCCATTACGCTCGCCAGAAAGCTGCAACGTACTACCGCCATAGCACAAGCACTCGCCGCCCTACACGCCTGTGGCAAACCCCACGGTAGGCTTTGGCCAGACCACATCATTATTGCGCCCGACCATACCGTGCGCTTTGTTGGTATGGCCGATGGGGGCGAAGCCGACCCACAAATACATCGCGCAGCGTATTTTTCGCCAGAGCAAACTGGGCGTTTACGCTCAGACGTTAATCCACGCAGTGATCTCTACACATTGGGCGTTATTTGCTACCGCATGTTTACCGGCCAGCTGCCTTTTAATAGCAACGACACCCTATCGTTAATCCATGCACACCTAGCCAAAATACCGACTTCACCCAGCGAGATATCGGATACCCCCTTAGCCCTGTCCGCCATCATTATGAAGCTACTCGAAAAAATCCCCGAGAAGCGTTATTACACCGCAGCAGGGCTAGCTAATGACTTACAACGCTGCACCGAACGGCTAAGCAACGGCCAAACCGCGCTTTTTCCACTTGGGGAAGATGACGAGCCAGGCGTACTGCACCCCTCCAACACCCTTTATGGCCGCGATCAGCAGCGGCTGAGTCTTTTAGACGCCTTTGCCCGCAGCCGCACACAAGCTACGGAAGTGGTGTTAATCGCTGGGTATTCAGGCATAGGCAAGAGCGCACTGGTTCAATCACTGCGCCCCGATATTATTATGTCGGATGGTTTTTTTATTGAAGGCAAATTCGATCAATTCCAGCGAAGTATTCCCTATGCCGCGCTATCCAGTGCCTTTGATAAATTAGTGAGGCAATGGCTGGCCGAGCCTAATCCAGAGCAATGGCAACGCCGTGTTTTAGAATCTGTCGGCAGTAATGCCCAAATTTTGATTGATGCCATTCCCGCCCTGCAATGGCTGCTCGGCCCTCAGCCGCCCGTGGCTGAGCTTGGCCCCGCCGAATTACGCCATCGCTATAACAAAACCCTAGTAGATTTTATCCAAGGCATTTGCCAATCCAAATCACCCTTAGTTTTGTTTTTAGATGACTTACAATGGGCCGATCCTGCCAGCTTAGATTTAATGGGCCAATTACTCACCAATAGCCATAACAAAAATTTATTATTAATTGGGGCCTATAGAAACACCGAGGTCAACCAAGGCCATGCTTTACTATTGGCGCAGGCAGAATGGCGTACTCAAAATGTGCGCAGCACCTTTATTGAGCTTGCGCCGCTCACAGCCGAGCAAGTCAACAATCTGCTGATCGATGTTTTGCACTTAGCAGATCACACCATGCCTTTGGCCAGCCTTATCCATAGAAAAACCGGCGGTAATCCGTTTTTTATTGGTAAATTGCTACGCACCTTAGTCGATGAAGAGCTGATTTGCTGGGATCGAAGTACTCGTTTATGGGCCTGGGACATCCCCCTACTGGCCACCTTTAATGTGGCAGAAAACGTCGTTGAGCTGGTGATTGAACAGCTCCACCGCCTACCCAGCCATGTACAGCAATTAGTCAGCTCGGCAGCCTGCTTTGGCAATACCTGTCATCTAGTCGATTTATCCAGCATTACAGGGCTTAGCAGCAGCGTCACACAAGATAGCTTAACGATCTTGCGCCAAGCCGAGCTCATGACAGAAATCCCCAATGATGCAGGCAAGCCCAAACAGATTCGTTTTATGCACGACCGTGTGCAACAAGCCGCCTATTCCATCCTCAATAAAACCGAGCAAGAAGACACACACCTGCGCATCGCCTATCACCTAATGAGCCTGCACGAAGGCGCTGCCTTACAAGAACATTTGTTTATTATCGTGCAGCAATTGAGTGCAGGCCTAAATGCAGTACTGCAGGCGCAAAACCCAGAACAAAACCGTATTTTGGCGCATTTATTTTTACAAGCGGCCGACAAAGCCATCACCTTAGCCGCCCATGCCAGCGCTAAACTTTTTACCAGCAATGCTCAACGCCTATTGGAGAATGAAAGCTTTTGGCAAGACGACTACCCGATACTCGTCCGACTAAACTACACCCAAGCCCAAGCTGCGTTTTTATCTGGTGATTTAGCGACATCAGAGGCCTTTATTTTAGCCACCATGCCACGCTTACGCAGCGTGCTTGAAAAAGCCGAATTTCAAAACCTCTTGATTATTGGTAAAACGCTGAGCGCCGATTATCAAGGCGCTATCGAGGCGGGGCGGGAGGCATTGGAGCTACTGGGCCTCGCTTGGCCACAAGACCCAGAAGCCGCTTTCCAAGATATTTTGCAACAAATCGAAGCCCGCATGGCAAACCGCCTTCCCAGTGATTTGCTCCAACTACCGCTATTAAGCGATCCTTGCCAACAACTTATTCAAAAAACCCTGCTTAACCTAGATACCGCCACTTCATTTGGTCATCCTAGTTACTACCCCTTTATTATTTCCCGCATGGTGCTTACGGCCTTAGAGCACGGCAACTCCATAGAGATTTGTAAAGGTTACGGCACCTTTGGCGTTTTACTTGGTTCGCTCTTTGGCCAGCGCCAGCGTGGCTTTGAATTTGCCAGCCTAGGCTATCAGCTTATCCAGCAATTAGATGGTCTAGCGCTTAAATGTAAAACCGGTTGGCCCTACGCTGTGGGCTGTTTGCCCTGGGTTAAACCACTGCACGATTCCTTGCCGCTGATTCAAGAAAGTATCAATGCGGGTCTCATGACTGGCGATCAGCAATTCACCGGCTATTTATATTGCGCCGATGTACTGCACCGCTTTATCAGCGGCCTGCCACTGGCCAAATTAAACGAGCGTATTGAGCAAACTTTACAAACATGTATCGCCAATAAAAACCAATGGGCCATTGATACCCTGCACGCATTGCGCATCTCGGTGACTGCTTTTACTACAGATGATTGGAATGGCCACAGCCTTACAGATAGGCAATTTGTACAAGAATGTGAGCAAGGAGATAAACGCTCATCGCTGTGCTTTTATCATATCTACCATGCGCAGCGCATGCTGTTTGCTGGCCGTTATGAGGAAGTAATTCACCATGCCCGCCAAGGCTTGGCACTTTGTCGTTACATCATGGGGTTTATTTCTACTTTTGATGCACATTGGCTACTCGCTATGGGCTTAAGTGCCAACGCACCCAATGATAAGCAAACTCAAGAAATTCAGGCATTACGTGAGCAACTCGCCTTATGGAGCCTAGATTGCCCTGCCAATTTCGCCCACAAACTCTTGATGCTCGATGCGCAAATCGCACTATTGCAAGGGCAGCACGAAATAGCACTACGTCATTGCCACCAAGCCACCGCAGCCGCGCGCAACCAAGGCTTTATCCAAGATGTGGCACTGGGTGAAATTCAAACCTGCAAATTATGGATTAACCATGGGTTTCCCATTTACGCCACTCATCATTTAAGAGAGGCAACCCTCAGCCTGCAACACTGGGGAGCCAAAGGCTTAGCCAAATCACTGCGGCATGAATTTAGCAGCGTTTGGCAACTCATCCCGCCCGAGGAGGATACGCTTAGTGGCAGAGCGCTCTCTTCCGCTGGAGTATTAAAAGCCACGCAAGCCATTGCCAGCGAAATTGCACTCGACCCGCTACTCCTTAGGCTGACCGAGTTAATGATTGAGAGCGCTGGCGCCACGATGGGCGCGTTGATCTTGGCAGAAGACGCACAACCACGACTCAAAACAGTGGGGATTATCGAAAATGACACCATTATTGTTCGGCATAAAAATAGCCGCAGCCTACCGGTCGCAGCCTCCATTTTGCAGTATGTATGGCGAACACAAGAAACGGTGGCCCTCGATGATGCAGGTTTAGATGAGCGCTTCCAGCGCGACCCCTATGTGCACAGCACCCGCGTAAAGTCCTTACTTAGTGGCCCCATCATTAAGCAAGGGGTGTTACTAGGTGTTTACTACTTAGAAAACCCGTTGGCTGCGGGCACCTTTACCCCTGCTCGGCAAGAAGTCATCCTTGCCCTTGCCACTCAGGCGGCCATTTCAATAGAAAACGCACGCCTTTACGATGAGCTAGAAAACCGCGTCACTATTCGCACCCAAGAGCTCAGCACCGTAAACCAACATTTAGAAAACGAATTGGCAGAAAGAAACCGCATCGAAAAAGCCCTCAGAGAAAGCGAATCACGCTTTAGGGCCATCGTAGAAAGCATGCTCACTGGCTATTTAAAAACTGAGCTCGTAAGTGGGAAAATTCTCGCCATCAACACCGCTATGCTCAATATCCTTGGTGCAGATAGCTCAGAAGAGGTATTGGGCGAGCCCTCGCTTAACTTTTTTTCCAACCCACAAGAGCGTAACCAACTCCAAGAGTTGGTGTTAAAACACGAAAGGGTGAGCCGCTACGCCATTAAAATTCGCCGCCGCAATGGGCAAATACTGGATGTACTCACCACCAGCCGCCTACTTTACAACGCCGATGGCGAGCCCAGCCATATCGAAGCCACCATGATGGATGTGACCGAGCTTAATAGTGCCAGAGAAGCCGCCGAAGCCGCCACGCGCGCCAAAAGCGCGTTTTTAGCCAATATGTCGCATGAAATTCGCACACCGATGAATGCCATTCACGGCATTGCACACCTACTTAAGCACACCGAGCTAAATGAAAAACAACAAGATTACCTGCTCAAGCTTACCCAATCCACCAATACACTGATTGCCTTGATTGACGATATTCTCGATTTTTCTAAAATTGAAGCAGATCGTCTAGAGCTAGAAAACGAGGTTTTTTCTTGCCGCCACATCATGAACCAAGTGATGTCGCTTTTACAATTTAGAGCTGAAGAAAAAGGGCTACTGCTGAAATTGAATTTCCCTGCGCATTTATTAGAATGGCGCAAAGGTGATGCCTTACGTTTAACGCAGGTATTAATTAATTTACTCGGTAATGCCATTAAATTCACCCAACAAGGCGAAGTATATTTAGAGCTATATAGCCATAATACCCAGCTCACTTTTGCCGTCAGAGATCAAGGAATTGGCATGACGACGGAGCAAATCAAGCGCCTATTTCAGCCTTTTAGCCAGGCAGACACCTCCACCACTCGCCGCTTTGGTGGTACGGGGCTTGGGTTATCCATCAGCAAAAAACTGGTGTCGCTCATGGGGGGCGATATTACGGTCAAGAGCCAACTTGGCATTGGCAGCCAATTTAGTTTCACCCTAGATTTACCCATCGCACCAGACCAAATACACACATCTGCCAACTTAAGCGACGCGGAACAAGCCGTCACCTTTGTTGGTAAACATGTACTGGTGGTCGACGATGTGGCCATCAACCGCTTAGTGGCCCGCGAGCTGCTATCGTTGGCAAAAATAACGTGTGATGAGGCCAATAACGGCGAAGAAGCCCTGAATAAGCTGCTTAGCCGCCGTTATGATTTAGTGCTAATGGACTTACAAATGCCGATTTTGGATGGCCTAGAAACCACTCGGCAAATGCGCGCCAGAGGCGATAGTACGCCCGTGATTGCACTTACGGCCGACGCACTAGAATCGCATAAGAAAACCTGTATAGAAGTCGGCATGAATGACCATCTTGCCAAGCCCATTATTCCCTTGCAGCTGCATAGCGTACTCAAAAAATGGCTGATAGACCCCATTTGAGTACTCTTACCCGTTAGGCTTTCAACCCAATCTAAAGCCTAATGCCCGCATCGCTCTGGCAAGCTACGAATCGCATCGGCATTGGATGGCGAAAACACCATTTCGGCAGCGTGTGCCCAACTCACCCATTTAAACCGCCGGTGCTCGCCAGGCGCAAGGGTAATATCCAGTGTGGATGGCACTTCTAGGCTAAAAACATGCTCGGTGTTATGCCTTGTGCCTGGTGCGTAGCGATGACGCCAGATTTCAAAAATCTCGAAATCGTGACTTTGCTGCCAATCGCGTAATTGATACAACTGCGTATCTAGCCCTGTTTCTTCAAACACTTCACGGCGCGCCGTTTGCCACAGTAGCTCTTCCCCCTCTCGGCTCCCTGTAACCGACTGCCAAGCTTCATTAAAATCAGTTCGCTCCAAGAGCAATACCTGTAGATCAGGGGTATGAATCACAATCAGCGCGGACACGGCTTGTTTATAGGGAGGAGCAGCAGAAAAGGAAGTGGTCATAGAAGATTTGCGAAAAGAGATGGGCTAAGAGCAAAGCTTAAACCATGCATATGCGGGCTCACAACTTTAGTGATAAAAAATACTCAATAGGCTGAATTTAAACAAATGGCTACTCCAAGCAAAAGCGCGGACTTAAACAACTGTTTCCCCTATAAAAATTTGCATCCTGCAGCCTCTTTGTGACGAATGAATTAGCGCGTAAACTCAGCCAATCAATACTATCCCGGAGGATGGGCGTGCGTTAGGGCCTGCTTGCACGCTACAATCCCTTCCCATCTCGACTTTGAGCCGCCATGTTTGATGCCTACGCACTCCGCGCCCAGTTTCCTTTACTGGCGCGTGCACCAGCACTTATTTACCTCGACAATGCAGCCACCACTCAAAAACCGCTGCAGGTTTTGGATGCTGAGCGTCATTTCTATGAAACTGCCAATGCCAATGTGCACCGTGGCTCGCACCGGCTGGCCATTGCCGCAACTGATGCCTTTGAAAACGCCAGAAGCAGCGTAGCGCGTTTTATCCATGCCAGATCCAGCGATGAAATCGTTTTCACACGTGGAGCCACCGAAGCAATCAATTTAGTTGCTCAGAGCTGGGGCGCGGCAAATTTGCAAACGGGTGATGAGATTTTACTCAGCACCTTAGAGCATCATGCCAATATTGTGCCATGGCAAATGATGGCCACACGCTGCGGCGCCATCATCAAGCCGATTCAGCTACTCAGCGATGGCAGCTTAGATCTTGAACATTTTCATTCGCTACTCTCCAATAAAACCAAGCTGGTTGGCCTTACACATATTTCTAATGCAATTGGCAGCGAACTCCCCATTGCCGAGCTCATTAACAGCGCTCATCACTATGGCGCCAAGGTATTGGTCGATGGCGCGCAAGCGGTGGCGCATAAAATCATCGACGTGCAAGCGCTGAACGCCGATTTTTATGTGTTTTCCAGTCATAAAGTCTACGGCCCAACTGGCATTGGGGCTTTATGGGCACGTAGCGAAATATTAAGTAGCATGCCACCTTGGCAAGGTGGTGGCGAAATGGTAGAGCGTGTTTCATTTAGCCAAACCAGCTATGCCGAAGCGCCCGCACGTTTTGAAGCGGGCACGCCCGCCATTGCCCAGACTGTTGGTTTTGCCGCTGCGCTAGATTGGTTACAAGCGCAAGACCGCGTCGCCATTGCCCAGCATGAGCACGTATTGCGGCTGCAATTAGAGTTAGGTCTCAGCCAAATCGAGGGCATACGCCTTATTGGTAACGCCCTACAAAAAGGCCCTGTTGTATCAATGGCCTTTACCCACGCCCACCCTTACGACGTCGCCCAATTTTTAGACGCCCGAGATATTGCCGTAAGGGTAGGCAATCACTGTGCTCAGCCTTTACTGGCTAGCCTTGGGCTATCAGGCACCTTACGCGCTTCTTTTGCTGCGTATAACACCCACAGCGATATTGATACGCTCCTTGCTGCTCTGAGCGAAACATTGGAATTATTGGCATGAATAAAGCAGAAATAGAGCGCAAACTAGCGGGTGCCCACGGCTGGGAGGGGAAAAATCGCTTGCTGGTGCAATTAGCACGCGATTTGCCTCCCTTACCGGCCAGCGCGCTTAACGATGCAAATCGCATTGTGGGCTGTGAAAGTACAGCATGGCTCACCATAGGCTGGCAACAAGAGCAGATACAACTGGCTGCTGATAGTGAATCACGTATCGTTAAAGGGCTACTGGTGCTCCTGATCGCAGCCTACCAAGGAAAAACTCGCACAGAGATTCAGGCTTTTGATTGCGAGGCATGGCTGATATCACTAGGCCTTACTCGCTTCTTGTCTGCATCGCGTGGCAATGGGGTAAAAGCTATAATTGGTAAAATTTACGATGCAATTGGCGAAGCTCAGCATTGACTGAAATCGTCAGTTTCGTAATGCTGTTAAACTCATGAACAAGGATGGATTAATGAAAAACCTACGTAAGTTATTTGCTACTTTAGTGACCACTAGCCTGATTGCTGCTCCTGCATTTGCCGAACGCACACTGGCTGTTGGCACGGATGCCACCTTTGCTCCGTTCGAGATATTAAATAAAAAACAAGAAGTCGAAGGTTTTGATGCTGATTTAATCCATGCGGTTGCGGCTAAAGCTGGCCTACCTATTAAAGTAATCAATACACCTTGGGAAGGTCTGTTTGCGGGCTTAAATAATGGCGAACGCGATATCGTTATTGCTGCGGTAACGATTACCCCAGAACGCCAAAAATCAATGGACTTCACTGCACCTTACTTTGAAGCCAAGCAATTAATCGTTGTTTCTGCCAAAAGCCCTGTGACTAAATTAGCAGATCTTAAAACCAAAAAAATGGCCGTACAAAACGGTACGACGGGTGATATCGTCGCGCAAAAACATTTCGGCAAAGGCAATACCAATATCCGTCGCTTTGAAACCATCGTATTGGCATTGCAAGAATTAAAAGCCGGTGGTGTTGATGCCGTGATTGGTGATAATAGCGTGGTTAAAAACTACCTCATCAACAATCCAAATTCAGGCTTTAAGCTCATTGATGACACCAGTTTTGATAAAGAGTTTTACGGCATTGCGGTTAAAAAAGGCAACGCTGCACTGCTTGCCAAATTAAACAAAGGCCTCGCTGATGTAAAAGCAGATGGCTCTTACCAAAAAATCTACAGCAAATATTTCGGCAAATAAGATCTATTTGATGTAAAAAAATCGCCTCTTGGGGCGATTTTTTTTGTGCTAAAAATACTCAACCTGCAAAAAAAAGCCCCACTACAGAGTGGGGCACTAAGAAGATGAAGAAGCACTAAAGCTATAGCACCTATGACTAGGATCAAACAATCGCTAGCAAGTCCCCCCAAATTTTTTACATTTCACTTACGAGCTGCAGAGTTTGACCGCTCTGCCCACGACTAGCGTCGCCCATCCAGTACAAAATCGCCGGTAAGATGGATTCAATAGGCGGCAAGCTTTCGCGTGTTTCGCCTGGGTGCGTTTTTAAGCGCGATGGCGATTGAATGGGGCCCGGCACTAAGAGATTAATCCGCAGGTTTTCCATACTATCCCACTCAGAAGCCGCGATCTCAACCAGATTTTTTTGCCCAACTTTGCTCACACTATACCCACCCCAATACGCATTTGGCGCAAATGCATGCGTCTCACCCAGCAGCAAAATACTGGCGTCAGGCGCAGCTTTGAGCAGCGGAAATAGCGCGCGATTCAGTACAAATGGGGCAGCGACGTTCACTTTGAACATATCCATCCACTCGTCCATTTTTTGATTGGCCAAGGGCGACAAATGGCTAAAACCATTTGCGCAATGCAAGATGCCATCCAAACGGCCAAATTCTTTTTGAATAAGCACCGCCATCTGGGCAATTTCTGCCTCGCCCGATTTCGCCAAATCAAAGGGAATCGCTGCGGGCTGCGGATAACCCGCAGCTTCAATCTCATCGTAAACTTTGGCGAGTTTTTTCTCATTACGGCCAAGCAAAATCACCGTTGCACCATGCTCAGCCAAAGCCATAGCCGCTGCGGCACCAATACCCTGCCCAGCGCCAGTCACTAAAATCACACGGCTTCGAAATGCACCAACCGGTGCCTGATAGTTTTTCCAATCACCCATGTCATTCCTCAATTGTTTTAATCATTAATTCTTGAACTACACCCTGCGCCGCAGCCACGCCACTTCTTACCGCCCCCTCTAGGGTTGCTGGGTAATCGCCACAACCAGCCAATCCCCTAGTGTAGTCCCCTGCCAACCAAAAGCCGCGCTCCGCCGTTTGATTGCGGGGCCGCTGCATAGAGGGAGTGCAAGCAAAGGTGGCGCGCTTTTCTGTAATCACCCGCTGCCATATCACATCAGCAGGCAATGCTAAACGCTGATGCAGCTCCGCCACTACCGCCGCTGCCAGTTCTTCTTGTGGCAAAGACTGGTGCGAGCCAGTAGCTGAAATCACTACCGCAATCAAACCATCCATGCCGTGAGTAAAGCCACGATCAAACACCCACTGCGCTAGCGAATCGCTCAAGCCCTGCATGGGTCTGGCTAACCGCGTGCTTTGATCGTATTGTAAATAAACCGTAGCAATCGGCTGATAAACCCAATCACCCAAGGCCTTTAGCTGCGGCAGCGTAGCCAGCACAGGGGATAATCCATGAGGAGGCAATGCACAGATAACGGCATCAAAGCACTCAGCCTCTCCATCCAAACGCCAACCTTCAGGCGTTTTTTCTAGCTGGGTAATCCGGCGTGAGCGATAAACCTGCCCGCCTCGCTGCTGAATAAACCGCTCTGCCGCATTGGGGAACAAAGCAGAGAAATCGATCTTAGGCAGTAATAAATCTGAAGCGGCCCGTGCACCACCCAAGCTATCTCTAAGCACATTCAATAAAACCTGTGCAGACGCGAGTTCAAGCGGCGTATTTAAAGCGGCCACGGTTAGGGGCTGCCAAAAACGGCTAATTAACACCTTAGACTGGCTTTGGTCCGCTAGCCAGCGGCTAACGCTGACATCCTCGACCAATTGCCAATTCGCCGCTTGTGCTCCTCGAATCGCCCGTAGTAAAGCAAAGCGTTCTGCCCAAGTTAAGCCTTGGGCAAAAATCAAGCCAACGGCCAAATGCAAAGGCGCAGGCAATTTGGGGCACGCCAAGCGAAAGCCCGGCTCCACCACCAGCTCCATTGGCATGCGTAAGAAAGCCGCCTCACAATCCACGCCCACTTTAGCCATCATGGCTAGTAATTCCGTATACGCACCAATCACAAGATGCTGGCCATTATCAAAAGACTGGCCAGCTAATTCCACCTGCCTTGCCCGACCGCCTAAGACTTTACCGGCTTCAAAGACGCTGACTTTAACGCCTAGGCTAGCTAACTCAGCGGCAGCTGCCATACCGGCATAACCCCCGCCCAATACCGCTATAGATAGTTTATTATTTAAAACCACCACGTTTTCCAAGCTAGCCATAGTTTACGAATTGGCGTTAAAGAAATACGCTGATTCAATACTTTGCCAACACCGTCTTTTTGGATTTCTTTTAGGGTGGCACGATAAATGGCCGCCATGACCAAGCCGGTACGTTGCTGTTTTTTATCTACCGCAGGCAATTGGCTCATTGCTTGCGCATAATATTGCTCAGCACGCTCAATTTGGAAATCCATTAATGCTCTAAATTCAGGCGTATCACGGCAAGCCAAAATATCGGCAGCGGGTACATTAAATTGCTGTAATTCAGTGACCGGCAAATAAATGCGGCCACGGCGTGCGTCCTCACCCACATCACGAATAATATTGGTTAATTGAAACGCCAATCCCAAATCATGCGCATACTTAAGCGTACCGCGATCAGTAAAGCCAAAGATTTGCGCCGCCATTTGCCCAACAACTGAGGCTACTCGGTAGCAATACAATTGCAAATCTTTAAAGCTATTATAACGAGCCATATCTAGATCCATCTCCATACCGTCGATGATTTCTATAAATAGCTCGCGCTGCAAATCGTATTTTTTAATCGCAGGCAATAAAGCTTGAGTTACTGGATGCTGGGGCGAGCCTGCAAATAGCTGATTAATTTCACTGCGCCACCACGCCAATTTAGTTCTAGCCACTGCTTCTTCATGGCATTCATCCACCACGTCATCCACTTCACGGCAAAAAGCATATAAAGCGGTAATGGCTTTCCTCTGCTCTAATGGCAAAAATCGAAAGCTGTAATAAAAACTAGAGCCACTTTTTGCGGCTTTATCTTCACAATATTGTTCAGGTGTCACAGGACTTTCCGATTTAATGAATGATGGTGATTACGCAAGCGTCTATTTTGCTCACAAAAAGATGCCCAACCATAAAAGGCTTAGAATAGGCTGTGCTTAAAATATCGAGCGTCTTTTATTTGAGACTTGCGTAAATCAATCAATTATTGCTCTGGCAAAATAATTTTAACTTCACGCGTTGAGCCAGAAACACCTGGAAACTGCTCAAATAGCGCCCGAATAAGCCAAGGCACTGCAGGCTCAATGGCATCATCTCGGCTGCGATTGATGGCTCTGCCTTCAAACACTTTGGCAAAGTGCCCAGCCGCCAAATCCTTTTTATCCAAGATATCTAAATTTAACTGCCGACTAAAAACGGTGTCACTCACGGGGCGGCTACCAACAATACCATTCTCTGCACGGGTATAAGGCACTAAAACCACACCATTTGAGGTAGAAACTCGGCGATAGTAAGTACTAAAACCTACCGTTCCCCAAATAGGCTCTTGCGAGGTAATGGTTTTACCGCCATCCACCTGATACTGCAATCGCACCAACCAATCTGCCGCACTCATATTTGGCACATACACATAGCCCTTGCTCATTAGCTCGGCAGATACGTCTTCTTCAAAATCACGCTGGGCTAAGCTTTGCACTTGTGAGGCATCGCGCTCAAAGGTAAATTTTTGCGCTGCAGGGGCACTCGCCAAAGTATGCCGCACGCTAACCGAAGCCACAAACGGCGGTGTAGCGCAGCCGCTTAATAACAAAACAACAAGTGCCAATCGCTTCAACATGATCAAATCCTTTTAGCAGGAATCTGTGGGGTGCTTACTTTTACATCGCCACACTGGGCACGATGACGCAAAGCGTGATCAATCAACACTAAGGCCAACATCGCCTCCGCAATCGGCGTGGCTCGAATGCCTACACACGGGTCATGCCGCCCTGTAGTTGCCATTAGCACTGAATTACCGTCTTTATCAATCGAGTTACGCTCTTGGGCAATACTGGAGGTAGGCTTAACCGCCAAATTCACCACAATATCCTGACCGGTAGAAATTCCGCCCAAGATGCCGCCTGCGTGATTACTCGCAAAGCCTGTTGGCGTAAGCTCATCACAATGCACCGAGCCTTTTTGCGCAATGCTTTCAAAGCCAGCGCCAATTTCAACGCCTTTTACCGCATTAATATTCATCATTGCGTAAGCAATTTCCGCATCTAAGCGATCATACACAGGCTCGCCTAGGCCAACCGGTACATTTTCAGCCACTACGGTAATTTGCGCGCCAACCGAATCACGCTCTTTACGAATCGCATCCATATAGTCTTCTAGCTGTGGCACGATCTCAGCATTGGGCGCAAAAAATGCATTCCCGCTCACGTCATCCCAGCTCTTAAATGGAATGGCAATTTCACCCAGCTGGCTCATATAGCCACGGATCTCAATCCCATATTTCTCACGTAACCATTTTTTAGCAATCGCCCCAGCCGCCACACGCACCGCAGTTTCACGCGCGGACGAACGCCCGCCACCACGTGGATCGCGAATGCCATATTTATGCCAATAGGTGTAATCGGCGTGCCCTGGGCGAAATGTTTCAACAATCTTGCCGTAATCTTGGCTGCGCTGATCTTGATTACGAATCAGCAACGCAATCGGCGTGCCGGTGGTTTTACCTTCATAGATACCTGACAAAATCTCTACTGTATCTGGCTCTTTGCGCTGCGTAACATGGCGGGAGGTGCCGGGTTTGCGACGATCTAACTCAGCCTGAATATCTTCAGCACTCAAATCCATCCCAGGCGGGCAGCCATCGACCACGCAACCAATCCCTGCCCCATGGCTTTCACCAAATGAAGTTACCGTAAACAATAAACCAAGCGTGTTTCCAGACATTCCAAATCCTCAGAGCCAGTAGCAGACAGATAGTCTGAATTCTAACATGGACAGGCATCTATCTAGGCTTACAAGCAGAGATGAGATCGTGTATTTTTTACTGACACAGCCCAACGTGGGTAATCCCCCCGCAAAACCAGCTCATTTTTCAGTAGAATTTTTCGCAGTCTTTGAGAAGCTTCTACATGAAAGCCGTGGGTAATTGATAACGCCGGATTATGGCGATTTTAAAACAAGCCGAAGCCGGCTCGTCCGTCCCTGAATCGCACCGGGTTTCGCGGAGGCTGTTTGGTTTGAGTCAGACCAACATGGCCTGCTCGCTTTGATTACGATAATAATTTGCTTCTGCTTCCGCAGGTG
>JBDKJX010000064.1:0-20639 GCA_039796405.1 Pseudomonadota bacterium | reverse complement strand
GGGGTGAGTGAGGTGGCTCTGTATTTATCCAGCAATTCTTTTAGCTTGCTTTCATTGCCTTTCATGCCTTCTTCAAGTTTGGCCATTTTATTGTCATCGGTTTCCAGCGCAATCGCATACATGGCACGGTGATGATAAATAGCCTGCATATTGGCATCGGATAAATCCATTATCGGCACCAGCTGATTGTCGTGCATATCTGCGGTCAGTTCTTGCATGGATGCCGCACTATGAAAGCCAACGATGCCTAGAATTAAGGTAATCAGTGCGCAGGATAAGAAGCCAGCAAGTAATCTGCCGCCTATAGAGAATTGATTTAGGATGTTCATGACATACCTTTTAAATGCAGGTGTAAGAAGCTTGAATTATTAATAGCTAGGTAATCGGTTGCATACAAGGGAAATCTGATTAAGAAGAGCGAGGGGCTTGTAGATTGAATGCTTCGCCCCCATGTGCAAACAGTTGATGAATTCGTGGGGCGCGGCCTCCTGTGCAGGATTAAAAAGATGGCTAAAAAAGATTTTTACGACACGCTAGGTGTGAACCGCGATGCGGGTGATGACGAGATTAAAAAAGCGTATCGCAAACTGGCAATGAAGTACCACCCAGACCGCAATCCTGATGCAAAGGATGCGGAGGAAAAATTTAAAGAGGGTAAAGAAGCTTACGAGGTGTTATCCGACGCACAAAAAAGAGCCGCCTATGATCAATACGGCCATGCCGGTCTTGACCAGCAATCAGGCATGGGCGGTGGTGGCGGTGGAGCAGGCTTTGGAGATGCGTTTTCTGATATCTTTGGCGATATTTTTGGCCAAGGCGGCGGTAATCGCGGTGGGCGCTCTAATGTATATCGTGGCGCAGACCTGCGTTACAACTTAGAAATTAGCCTTGAAGAAGCGGCGCGCGGTGTAGAGCGCCAGATTAAGATCCCTTCGCATGAGGAATGCGGCAGCTGCCATGGCAGTGGGGCGAAGGCGGGCACGCAAGCTAAAACTTGCCACACCTGCGGCGGCCATGGCCAAGTGCGTGTGTCTCAAGGCTTCTTTAGTCTGCAGCAGACTTGCCCAACGTGTCACGGTAGCGGTAAGTATATTCCTGATCCATGCCGCCCTTGCTCAGGCACGGGCCGTGTCAGCACGCATAAAACACTGGCAGTGAAAATCCCTGTGGGCGTGGATGAAGGCGATCGTATCCGCTTAAGCGGTGAAGGCGAAGCTGGCGTCAATGGCGGCCCATCTGGCGATCTTTACGTGGTGATTCATGTGAAGGCGCATTCGGTATTCCAGCGTGATGGCAATGATCTGCATTGTGAAATGCCGATCAGCTTTACTATTGCGGCCTTGGGCGGGGAGATTGAAATCCCAACGCTTGATGGTAAAGCGCGGATTACTATTCCTGCAGAAACGCAAAGCGGCCAGCAATTTCGCCTACGCAGCAAAGGGATCAAGGGCGTACGCAGCGCCATTACTGGCGATTTAATGTGCCATGTGATTTTGGAAACGCCGGTTAAACTAACTGCGCGTCAAAAAGAATTACTAAAAGAGTTTGAAGAAATTAGCCAAGGCGATTCCGATAAGCATAATCCGCGGGCCAAATCGTTTATGGATAAAGTAAAAGATTTTTTCGCATCATAATTAAGTGGAATGGATAGATTATCCACTTAATAAAAAGGCCAGTGCATTGAAAATGCACTGGCCTTTTTGCTTTAAGCGCGCTTATTTGATTAAGCGGAATACATAAGGCAGGCGGTAGGCTTCGCCTTTACTGGCAGTGATGGCGGCAATAATGCAAAACACCACATTGGCCAGCCCAAGTAAAAATATACCTAAAAAGCCCACTAGAATAACGGTTAATACCGCACTAATGGCATAGCCTATCATTACTGTAATCGACCAATTAAGCGCCTCTTTGGCATGCTCTAATACAAAAGGATCGTCTTTTTTAAGTAAAAAAACGATGAGTGCAGGGATAAAACCAAAGAAGATACTGCCCACCCAAGTCAGTGCCGCGATGGTATTAGAGTCTGACTTGACTGGCGTGGTTACTGGGAATTGATTGTCATCCATTGTCATTCTCGATTGCGGGGTAGATAACTTATTCTAGGGGCTGGATTCAGCCTGCTGCAAGCCCCATGTTTACATTGCTTAAAAGCTAAGGCCGTACGGTTGCAAAGAGATTGTTTTAGCTCGGATGGATTAACGTTTTGCTAGCAGTGGGCCAAAATTAACTAATAACACCCCAACAGCAATAAACACTGCTCCTAAGATGCGCAGGCTGCCAATTTCGCGCATAGGCAGGCCTAAAATACCGAAGCGATCAAAAAGTAAGGATGCGGTAATTTGCCCTGCCACAATCAATGAAACCATTGCCGCCACGCCAATTTTAGGCGCAAGCAAGGTGGTGCCAAAGACAAACAATGCGCCCATTAAGCCGCCAGTGAGCTGCCACCAAGAGGCTTGGCCTAGTTGGCTTAATCCAGCCCACTTTTGCCCGCTTAAAATAGCGCAGAGTGCCAGAGTGAGTGTGCCTATAGAAAAAGACAAAAGCGCCGCCAGCAGCGTGCTGCCACCAATGATGCCTTTTAATTGATTGTTGACGGCCGATTGCAGCGGAACAATGAGGCCAATGATAAGGGCGAGTAGAAAGTAAGGGAGTTGCATGGGATTTGTGGGCAAGGAGTAAGGCAGGCGAGACTAGCATGTTTTTTGGGGTGAGGCGGGGAGTTGAGAGTCGAGAGTGGGGAGTAGGGGCGTGGCGGGTTTGATTTGCCGACTCCCCGCTCCCTAAGCTCTTTTAATTAAGCCTTGTGATAAACCTCTGCGCCTTTTTTGATAAATTCAATCGATTTGGTTTGCATGCCGATCTGATTGGCATCCGCTTCGGCAATCCCTTGCTTGGCTGCAAATTCACGTACATCTTGGGTGATTTTCATCGAGCAGAAATGCGGGCCACACATCGAGCAAAAGTGCGCCACTTTGCCGCTGTCTTTTGGCATGGTCTCATCGTGGTAAGCGCGTGCGCGGTCTGGATCTAGGCCTAGATTAAACTGGTCTTCCCAGCGGAATTCAAAGCGCGCCTTGGATAGCGCATTGTCGCGAATCTGCGCGCCGGGGTGGCCCTTGGCCAGATCCGCAGCGTGGGCCGCTAGCTTATAAGTAATGATGCCTTCTTTCACATCATCTTTATTGGGCAGGCCCAAATGCTCTTTCGGCGTGACATAGCAAAGCATGGCGGTGCCATACCAGCCAATTTGCGCTGCGCCAATCGCGGAGGTGATGTGATCGTAGCCAGGGGCGATATCGGTTGTCAGCGGCCCAAGGGTGTAGAACGGCGCTTCATGGCACCATTCCAGCTCCTTATCCATATTTTCTTTAATCAATTGCATTGGCACATGACCTGGGCCTTCGATCATGACTTGTACATCGTGCTGCCAAGCAATTTGCGTGAGTTCCCCGAGTGTTTTTAGCTCGCCCAGCTGCGCTTCATCGTTGGCATCCCAAATCGAGCCAGGGCGCAGGCCGTCACCTAGGCTGAAGGCCACATCGTAGGCTTTCATGATTTCGCAGATGTCGGCAAAGTGGGTATAAAGGAAGTTTTCTTTATGATGCGCCAAACACCACTTAGCCATGATGGAGCCACCACGGCTTACAATGCCAGTCATGCGCCCTGCGGTCATTGGCACATAGCGCAGTAAGACACCAGCATGAATGGTGAAATAATCCACACCTTGCTCGGCTTGCTCGATCAGCGTGTCTTTGAAGATTTCCCAAGTCAGATCTTCTGCCTTGCCGTTTACTTTTTCGAGCGCTTGGTAGATAGGAACCGTGCCAATTGGGACTGGGCTATTGCGTAGAATCCACTCGCGTGTTTCGTGGATATTCTTGCCGGTGGACAGATCCATAATGGTGTCCGCACCCCAGCGAATGCCCCATGTCATTTTCTCTACTTCTTCACTAATGCTGGAGCTGACGGCAGAGTTGCCGATATTGCCATTAATCTTGACCAAGAAATTACGGCCAATAATCATCGGTTCGGATTCTGGGTGGTTGATATTATTGGGGATAATGGCGCGGCCACAGGCGATTTCGCTGCGTACAAATTCTGGGGTGATTTCATCCGGCATCACTGCGCCGTAGTTTTGCCCCTTATGCTGACGATTCATCATGGCCAGCATTTTCTCGCCGGTTGGGCTGCTGTCACGCAGGCTTTGCAAATAAGCCGCACGATTCATGTTTTCACGAATCGCCACGTATTCCATTTCTGGAGTGATGATACCTTTACGCGCGTAATGCATTTGGCTGACATTGCTGCCTGCTTTGGCTTTACGCGGCTGGCGTTTTAGCTCAAAGCGTAATTCATCTAGCTTGGCATCTGCTTCGCGCATGCGGCCGTAATCGCTGGTGAGCTGAGTGAGCAGCTCGGTATCATTGCGTTCGCTAATCCATGTGCTACGAATGGGTTCAAGGCCTTTACGCACATCAATTGTTGCATCTGGATCGGAGTAAGGGCCGGAGCAATCATAAACAAAGATAGGCGGGTTTTTTTCTGTTGCGCCGCTGATGCTCATTTGTAGCGGGGTATCGGCTTGGCTGATTTCACGCATTGGCACACGAATATCGGCACGTGAGCCGGACACATATATTTTGCGCGAATTGGGGAGTGGCTGGATTGCGGCGTCGTCGACGACGGCGGTTGAGGCTAAAAACTGTGCTTTTGCGTTCATGCTCTACTCCACAAAGGCGCGGGGTGAGCGGAATGAGGGCAACCGCTCGCTTCCCTACGCCGGTATTAACCGAATCAGGTTCAGAGGGTATTTCTCATCCACACCAAGACTGGCGTAGAACCCCTAGCGATAAAAATCAGCCTAGACGGTATCGAAAAATAGTGAAAACAGCAAATTTAAGATGGAATAGGGCTGATTTGTATCAAGGTTGGTGGGAGTGGAGAGTGGGGGCCAAATTTGATTTTTCGCCTCCCGCCTCCCAACTCTCGTCCGCGCCATGCGGGAATGGCGCGGTTCTTTACGCTATAACCACACTGTGCTTGGTCTGTGGGATAATTGCAAAAATTTTCAAACGCTGGGTTTGATCCCAGCTCGCTTTGAGGTGATAAAAATGGATTGGGAAAACGCACGTTATTTATTAGTAGAGCAGCAAATTCGCCCTTGGGATGTACTGGATCAAAAAGTACTCAACCGTGTATTGGCGGTGAAGCGTGAAGAGTTTGTGCCGCTCGACAAAAAAGAGCTGGCCTTTGTAGATATCGAGCTGCCTTTGGCTAATGGCTCGCAAATGCTTGCGCCTAAGATGGAAGCCAAGCTACTGCAAGATATCGATCCACAAGTTACAGATAAGGTGTTTGTTGTTGGCGCGGGTACTGGTTACTTGATGGCGCTGGCGGCAGGTTTGGTTGCGCATGTGTATGGCGTAGAAATTGATGCGGCGCTAGTAGAAACCGCCCGCGCCAACTTGGCGGCGGCGGGGATTACAAATGCTACTGTAAGCCAAGGCGATGCTCTGGCAGCAGTACAAAAACAAGGCCCATTTAATGCAATTATTGTCACGGGGTCTTTAGCGGAGGTTCCTGCTAGCCTGAAAGATCAACTGGCGGTGGGCGGACGTTTGATTGCTGTTGTGGGCGAATTGCCAATTATGTCGGCAACGCTGTTTACCTGTGTGGATCAGGGGAGTTTTGCTGAAAATAAATTATTTGAATACAATTTGCCACGCTTAAAAAATGCTGTAGAAAAAACAGCGTTTGCATTTTAATAAATTGAAAATAGCACAGTCTGACTGGCCGCGTTATTTATATCAGGGGCTTATATGCAACAGATTAACCCGCTTGAATTATCCCAATGGCTAAGCGATGCCACGCGGCCAAACCCATTGTTATTGGATGTGCGTGAAGCCACTGAGTATGAGATTTGCCACATTGATGGCAGCCAATTAGTTTCAATGAATACTATTCCTCGCCGCTTTAACGAGCTGGATGAAGACGCGACGATTGTGGTGATTTGCCATCATGGGATGCGTAGTTATCAAGTTGCTTCTTTTCTGGAACGCCAAGGTTTTGCGAATGTCATTAATTTGAATGGTGGGATTGCGCGCTGGGCTGAAGAGGTGGATTTGACCATGGCAAGATATTAATAAGGCTTACTTGAAATGGAATGAAAATAAAGTCGTACAAGCAAATTTATATATTTCATATGTATTGTTTTTAAGTCTCAATGGCTTCCATAGAGTACGTTGAGTTGTTATAGTCTCACGGCTTGTTTGCCCGCACCCCTTGCCTTTCATAAGACATTACTAACCATGAAATTATCCAGAAGCTCCGCTGTTATTTCACTTTCGCTGCTTTTAGCGGGTCCTGCGTGGTCCGCTACTTGTTTATCTGGTTCTGGTGATTGCCAAACAATGCAGGATGATTCGTCTGCATTAATGAATCAAAGTGCGTTGCCAAGCCAAGGTACTACCTTGGGCTACCCTCAGCTGGGTGCGCAGCAAAATCAGCAGGGGCAGCAAAACTCGCAGAGCAGAAATTTCACCCCGCAAATGCCAATGGCACCGGTGAGCTGTGATGATGTGAGTGGCAAGCTTACTTTGGATAAAAATAGCAAATACAAGACATCATCGCTGCCGTTGAATGATTTCCAGAAATACCTCTGCAGCAGTGCCAATCTACCGCTGCCGATTTTTGGTCAGCAAATATTTCAGATGCAGCAAGCGGCTTATTCACCTTTTGAAGCTGCGCCGGTTTCTGCTGATTACCTGATTGGTGTTGGGGATAATTTCTCTGTTCGCCTTTGGGGCCAGCTAGATGCCGATTTACAGCTTAAAGTAGATCGCTCTGGTGCGGTATTCATTCCTCGCGTGGGCAATGTCAACGTGGTGGGTATTCCTTTTGGTGCGCTTAAGCAGCATTTAAGCCGTGAAGTAGGCAAGGTATATCGTAATTTTGATCTGGCCGTTACGATGGGTCAGCTTAAAAGCGTGCAGGTGTTTGTAGTGGGCTTTGCGCAAAACCCCGGTAGTTATAGTCTTGGATCGCTGTCTACGGTGGTGAATGCGCTGTTTGCTGCGGGTGGCCCCTCTGCCAACGGCTCCTTGCGTAAAATTCAGGTGAAGCGCGCTGGCAAAGTGGTGAATGAATTCGATTTATACGATTTGCTGCTGAAAGGCGATAAAAGCCACGATCTGATGTTGCAAGGTGGTGATGTGGTGTATGTGCCGCCGGTAGGTGGCCAGGCTGCTATTTCGGGCAGCGTAAAAGTGCCGGCCATTTATGAAGTGAAGCCGGGTGAAAGCTTACAAGATTTAATTAACTGGGCCGGTGGCGCAGGTAATTTTGCGCAAGATGGCAAGGTCTCGATCGAGCGTGTGGTTGCGCAAAAATCCCGCAAGGTGGAATCAGTAGAGCTAGCCAAGGCGGCTGGCTTTTCAGTGCGCGGTGGCGATGTGGTGCAGCTCTATGGCCTCAGCCAAAAAATTGACAATATGGTTTCCCTGCGTGGCAATGTGGCGCAGTCGGTGCGTATGCCTTGGTTTGAGGGCATGAAGGTGAGCGATTTAATCACCAGCAAAGATATGCTGATCGCGCCGCGCTTCTGGGAAAACAAATACCAAGACAAAACTGCGAGCAGCAAAGATATTCAGGAAGAAGAAGATCAGCAAGAGCTGCTTAAACAGCAGCAAGGCTCGTTGAACCCACAAAGTGCTTTAAATCAGCCGCCGCTAAAACGTAAAGTTGATCGCACGCTTTTGGGCGCTTTGCGTGGCAATCAGCAAGAAATCAATTGGAATTACGCTGCGATTGAGCGCACCAATGAGATAGACAGCACAACAACGCTCCTGCCATTTAACTTGGGCGAGGTGATTTTAAAGCGTGATGCATCGCAAGATAAGCTTTTGGCTAAGGGTGATGTGATTCATGTTTTCTCTAAAACAGATATCCGCGTTTCTACCCAGCAAAAAACCCGCTTTGTGCATATCGAAGGTGAAGTGGGCACGCCTGGTATTTATCAGGTGAGCGAAGGAGAAACGCTGGCGACCTTGATCGATCGCATTGGCGGCTTAACTTCAAGTGCTTATCTTTATGGTGCAGAGTTCTCGCGTGATGAAGTGCGTAAGAAGCAACAGGATGAGCTAGAGCGTTTAGCCGATTATGTGGAGCGTAATGCGCAAACATCGGCAGGGCAGCAGGCGCAAAATGCTTTGAATGAAGGTGGCGTAAAAGCGGCAACGATTCAGGCTGATCAGCAAAAACTGCTCGCTCAGAAAATCCGTACCACTAAGGCCGATGGTCGCGTGGTGTTGGGCTTAAGCCCAGAAAGCAGCAAGGTTGCAGATATTCCTGAAGTAGCATTGGAAGATGGTGATCGGGTCTTTATCCCTTCGAGATCGAGCACTGTGGCGGTTATGGGGTCGGTATTTAGCCGCAATAATGCCTTTATCTTTAGCAAAAACCGCAGTGTAGGCGATTATTTGAATCTGGCTGGTGGCCCGACGGAAAGTGCTGATGCAGATAGCGTATTTGTGGTGCGTGCCGATGGTTCTGTGGTGAGTGCCAAGCAGTTTGGCTTACTTTCGCGCTCATTCAAAAGCGTAGAGTCCCTGCCGGGTGATGTAATTGTGGTGCCAGAGAAGTTTGACCGTACTGGTTTTGTGAAGAATGCGCTGGATTGGACGCAAATATTGGCTAACTTTGGTACCGGTTTAGCAGGGATTAAAGTATTGGGTAATTAATGAAGAACGGATAGGGTTTAGGCTCTATGCGTTTTTTAACTTTCATTAAATAAACAAGATAATTGAGCGCAATGGAAAACAAAGTAATGACCCAAGAAAACGATCAAGACGATGAAATTAGCTTGATCGATTTATTAATTGTATTGGCTAAGCACAAAAAACTGATTTTTGGCTTGCCTGTTGTATTTGGTATTCTCGCCTTGGTGTATGCCCTTGTAGCTACTCCCATTTTTGAAGCAAAAACTACTATTTTGCCGCCGCAACAGCAGCAGTCTTCTGCATCGGCCATGTTGGCTCAATTGGGAGGCTTAGCGGGGGGGGCAGGTGCGGCGTTAGGCATGAAAAGCCCGAACGATATCTATATCGCCATGATGCAAAGCCGCCGTTTGGAAGAAAAGCTGGTCGAGCGTTTCAAGCTGCAAACGGTATACGAGACTAAAACGGTGGGTGAAACCTTGCTTGCCCTTGAGGGCAGCAGCAAGATTGCTACCGGTAAAGATGGTTTGATTTCGATTGCAGTAGAAGATAAAGACCCAAAACTTGCCGCTGCAATTGCCAACGCTTATGTAGAAGAGCTTCGTAATTTAAGCAAAGTTTTAGCTGTAACTGAAGCCGCGCAGCGCCGTCAGTTTTTTGAAGGGCAGATTGTAACGGCTAAAAAAGAGTTGGTTGAAGCTGAGGTTGCCTTAAGGCACTTGCAGGAAAAAACCGGTGTATTGCAGCTTAATGAGCAGGGAAAAGTGGCGATAGAAGCAGTTGCTGCCTTACGTGCCAGAGTATCGGCTAAGCAAGTGCAGCTGAATGCTATGCGTAATTTTGCCACTGAAAACAATCCTGAATTACAAAGAGCTAAGGCGGAGCTTGATAGCCTACAAACCCAGCTGGCAGATATGAGTAAGGGCGGGGAAGAAAACGAAGATGTACTCATTTCTAAGAGTAAAGCGCCAGGAATTGGCCTGGATTACATTCGCAAAATGCGAGATGTAAAATACCAGGAAACACTATTTGAGCTAATGTCTAAGCAATATGAAATTGCCAAATTAGACGAAGCCAAAGATGGTGCAAATATACAAGTATTAGATAGCGCTATTGTGCCAGAAAGAAAAGCCAAGCCTAAACGCGCCATTTTAATTTTACTGGCCTTATTTGCGGGTTTCTTTTTGGCTATTTTGGCGAGCTTTATTTTAGAAGCATTTAATAAAATGGGTACAAATCCAGAGCAAAAACAGCGCTTGGATTTATTAAAGAATACATGGAAGGGCGTAGCATGATTTTAGTTACGGGTGGTGCAGGCTTTATTGGCGGTAATTTTGTATTGGATTGGTTGGCTCAGTCTGATGAGCCGGTGATCAATGTAGATAAGCTAACTTACGCGGGTAATCTAGATACCTTAGCCTCATTAAAAGACGATGCACGGCATATTTTTGTGCGTGCAGATATTGGTGATAAAGCGGTGATTTCTGAATTGCTGGCTAAATATCAGCCACGCGCCGTGATTAATTTTGCTGCCGAATCGCATGTGGATCGATCAATTAGCTGCCCAGGTGAATTTATTCAGACCAATGTGGTTGGCACGTTTAATCTGCTAGAAGCCGTGCGTGGCTATTGGACAGATTTAGCTATGGATGCTAAAGCTGCATTTCGCTTTTTGCATGTATCGACCGACGAAGTTTATGGCTCTTTAGCCAGTGACGATCCTGCCTTTACCGAAACTAAGACTTACGAGCCTAATAGCCCGTATTCCGCATCTAAAGCCGCATCAGATCATTTGGTTCGTGCATGGCACCATACCTATGGGCTGCCGGTATTGACCACCAATTGCTCAAATAATTACGGCCCCTATCATTTCCCAGAGAAACTGATCCCGCTGGTGATTCTGAATGCACTTGCTGGCAGAGCCTTGCCTATCTATGGCGATGGGCAGCAGATTCGCGACTGGCTCTATGTAAAAGATCACTGCAGCGCCATCCGTCGCGTGTTGGAAGCAGGCGTAGTGGGTGAAACTTACAATGTGGGCGGCTGGAATGAAAAGCCGAATTTAGATGTAGTCCATACAATTTGCCAGATTCTTGACGAACGTCAGCCACGCGGCGACGGCAAGGCTTACGCTGAGCAAATCACTTACGTAACAGACCGCCCTGGCCACGATAAGCGCTATGCCATTGATGCGAGTAAGCTGGAGCGAGAATTGGGCTGGAAGCCCGCAGAGACCTTTGAAACCGGTATTACTAAAACGGTTGATTGGTATCTGATCCATCAGGATTGGGTGCAGAATGTGACATCTGGTGCTTATCAAAACTGGATTGAACAGCAGTATTCTTAAGATGGGGTATCCAGTATTGGGTACCAATTAAAGTATTCGTGGATGGCGGTTTAATCCGCGCCTCCAATACTCTAAGTATTTGCCAGTAATAGCAGCCCAAAAGATGATGCAAACAAACTCTTCAGCTATGCCTCTACGTATTCTCGTCACTGGCAAAAACGGCCAACTCGGTTTTGAGCTGCAGCGCAGCCTTGCCGTTCTTGGCTCTGTGATTGCGGTTGATCGGGAAGACTGTGATTTAAGTGATCCGGATGCGATACGAGCACTGGTCGCCAGAACACAGCCGCATGTGATTGTGAACCCTGCTGCGCATACCGCGGTGGATAAGGCCGAAAGCGAGCCAGAGCTGGCCCACGCCATCAATGCTATCGCCCCGCAAGTATTTGCAGAGGAAGCCGCTAAGATTGGCGCTTTGCTGGTGCATTACTCTACCGATTATGTGTTTGATGGCACAAAAGACGGCTGGTATAGCGAGACTGACACGCCAAACCCGCAGTCTGTATATGGCAAGACCAAGCTAGCCGGTGAGCTGGCGCTTGCCGCCGCCAATCCACGGCATCTGATATTCAGGACTAGCTGGGTGTTTGGCGCGCACGGTGGCAACTTCTTGAAAACAATCTTGCGCTTGGCTGGCGAGCGGGAAGAGCTAAAAATCATCGCCGACCAACACGGCGCGCCGACTGCGGCAAGCTTATTAGCCGATGTGACCGCGCATGCGATTCGCCAAGTTTTACAGACCGAATCAGTCGCCGAATCAAAATCCTACGATTTATATGGTACTTATCATCTGGTCGCAGGTGGAAGCACAACGTGGCATGGTTATGCGCAGAGTGTGGTTGAGCAGGCAAAATCTGCGGGCGTGGCGATTAAAGCCGCAAAAATTTTGCCTATTCCGACTAGCGCCTACCCCTTGCCCGCAGCAAGACCAGCAAACTCGCAGCTAAGCACAGAAAAACTACAAATCGCATTCGACCTTTCTATGCCGGATTGGCGGATTGGAGTTACTCAGGTGATGACTTTGCTTAGCAATAAATAATACAGCTACCACGCCTGCAAAAAGCAGGCCGCTAAAGTGTGAAATAACTTATTGTTTGGCCGATGCAAGCCGCCAAATAAAGACAAGCGAGATCAAGATGACAACTTTTAATGCTTCAGCATCAAGCCGAAAAGGCATTATCCTTGCCGGTGGCAGTGGTACCCGCCTATATCCGGCCACCTTGGCGGTGAGCAAGCAACTGCTGCCTATTTACGATAAGCCAATGATCTATTACCCGCTCTGTACTCTATTGCTGGCGGGCATTAAAGAGATCCTGATTATCTCCACCCCGCAAGATACCCCGCGCTTTGAGCAATTGCTGGGAGATGGCAGTCAGTGGGGTATTCAGCTGCAATATGCCGTACAAGCTTCACCAGACGGCCTTGCTCAAGCCTTTATTATTGGCGAAGAATTTATTGGCAAAGATAATTGCGCCCTCGTGTTGGGTGACAACATCTATTACGGCCACGATTTTGCTGGATTATTACAAGACGCATCTGCTAAAACCAGCGGTGCTAGCGTATTTGCTTACCGTGTTACTGACCCAGAGCGCTACGGCGTAGTGGAGTTTGATGAGCAGGGTAAAGCTGTCAGCCTAGAAGAAAAACCACTCAAACCGAAATCAAACTACGCCGTAACGGGCCTTTATTTTTACGATAACCGCGTAGTAGAAATTGCCAAGGCCATTAAGCCGTCCCCCCGCGGCGAGCTAGAAATCACCGACGTAAACGCCGCCTACTTAGCCATGGGCGAGCTAGACGTACAAACCATGGGCCGAGGCTATGCTTGGCTAGATACTGGCACCCATGAATCCTTGTTAGAAGCGAGCCAGTTCATCCAAACCATCGAATCGCGCCAAGGTTTAAAAGTATGCTGCCCAGAAGAAATCGCTTACCGCTCTGGTTGGATTGATGCCGCACAGATAGAGAAACTAGCCCAGCCCTTAAAGAAAAACGCTTATGGCCAGTACTTATTGAACATGCTAAAAGACAAAACATTCCGATGATTTTTTGTAGTGAGCGTGGTTTACTAGCTTACCGCCAATGCTGTACATCATTGATATTAATAAAGAAGATTATTTTTATATAGGGACGAAAGTAAAAGAGAAGGCTATGCTTTTCTTTTACTTGAAATATGCAATATGAAAATCATTGATTCCGCAATCGCTGATGTGAAAATAATTGAGCCGCAAGTCTTCGGAGACGAGCGCGGTTTCTTCTACGAAAGCTTTAACCACGCTAAATTTGAAGCCGCCATTGGCCGGAAAGTTGAATTTGTGCAGGATAACCATTCCCGCTCGGCAAAAGGGGTGTTACGTGGGCTGCACTATCAACTGTCCCCGCATCCCCAAGGGAAATTAGTGCGTTGTAGTTTAGGTGAAGTTTTTGATGTTGTTGTTGATATTCGAAAGTCATCTGTGACATTTGGACAATGGGTTGGAACAGCACTAAGTGCAGAAAATAAACGCCAGTTATGGATACCAGAGGGCTTTGCACATGGTTTTGTAGTGGTATCAGATGTGGCTGAGTTTTTATATAAAACAACGGACTATTGGTTTAAAGATTTAGAGCAGAGTATTGCCTGGGATGATGCTGATTTAGCCATTGATTGGAACTTAGAAGAGCCTCCTAATTTATCGATAAAGGATAAATCAGGCATTCCGTTTAAACTTTGTTGAGAATTTAATATGCAATTAAAATTAATACAGCTACAAACACATGGTGACGAAAGAGGTTCTTTGGTGGCGCTGGAAGAGGAAAAAAATATTCCTTTTCCAATTAAGCGAGTTTACTATTTATTTGCCACCAAAGAAGGTGTACGTCGTGGTTTTCATGCTCACAAAAAATTAAAACAAGTGGCTATTGCTGTACGTGGTTCTTGTCGTTTTTTACTGGATGATGGTAAAGAAAAAATTGAATTATTGTTAGATAATCCTGCACAGGGATTATTAATTGAGTCATGTATTTGGCGCGAAATGTATGATTTTAGTGAAGATTGTGTATTAATGGTGTTGGCGGATAACCATTATGACGAGTCCGACTATGTAAGAAGTTACGATGAATTTATAAAGGCTGTTGGGAATGATTCATTCATTAAGTGATGTACAAACGTCCTCTATCGGGGCAAATACACGTATATGGCAATTTTGTGTTGTATTAGCAGGTGCAAAAATTGGTTCGGATTGTAATATCAATGCTCATTGTTTAATTGAAAATGAGGTTGTAATTGGTAATCGAGTCACAGTAAAGTCAGGGGTTTATCTGTGGGATGGTACTATCATCGAGGATGATGTTCTTATTGGCCCGAATGTAACATTTTCAAATGATAAATACCCAAAATCAAAAAAATACTCAGAGCGCTATCATGGCGCTACAGTAAGAAAAGGTGCGTCTATTGGTGCTGGTGCTGTTATTTTGCCTGGTGTAGTGATTGGAGAAAATGCTTTAGTTGGGGCTGGTGCTGTAGTTACTAAAGATGTACCCGCAAATACCACCGTTGCCGGTGTACCTGCACGAATTTTAATCAACAAGCGAACATAAAATGATTCCATTTCTTGATTTAAAAGCAATTAATGCCGCACATCGTTCAGAACTGATTGATGCATTCACTCGTGTACTCGATTCTGGGTGGTATATTTTAGGTAACGAAGTAAAGCAATTTGAAGCTTCCTTTGCTGAATATTGCAGTACAGAGCATTGCGTTGGTGTTAGCAATGGTTTGGATGCGTTGCATCTTATTTTGCGTGCATATGACATTGGTGCTGGCGATGAAGTGATTGTTCCTTCCAACACCTATATCGCTACATGGTTAGCTGCTACGTATGCAGGTGCAAGCCCTGTACCAGTTGAGCCATGCTTAGATACTTACAATATTGATCCTGCTTTGATAGAAGCTGCAATTACGCCTCGCACCAAAGCCATTATTGCGGTCCATTTATATGGTCAGCCTGCCGATATGGACCCCATTATGGCGATTGCTGAAAAGCATGGCCTAAAAGTGATTGAAGATGCAGCGCAGGCGCATGGTGCTTTATATAAAGGTCGTAAGGTTGGTAGCCTTGGTCATGCCGCAGGTTTTAGTTTTTACCCTGGTAAGAATTTAGGGGCAATAGGTGATGCTGGCGCGGTTACTACCAATGACGCTGAATTAGCGGATAAAGTGCGTGTTCTCGTGAATTATGGTTCAAAAGTAAAATACTATAATGAAGTGCAGGGATTTAATTGTCGATTAGACGAATTACAGGCTGCATTACTGGCCGTTAAACTACCAGCACTTGACCAAGAAACAGCACATAGAAAAGAAATTGCCGCTAAATACTCGAGTGAGCTAAAAGGGTTAGATATAGAATTACCATTTATTATGAATGGCGCAGAGTCAGCTTGGCATTTGTATGTGATTCGTAGCAGATATCGAGATGAATTACAAAAAAAATTAGCCGAAAATGGTGTGGCAACCATGATTCATTATCCAATTCCACCTCATCAGCAGCCTGCTTATGCTGAATTTAATCATTGCAGTTATCCAATTGCCCTGCAAATTCATCAGCAAGTATTAAGTTTGCCAATCGGGCCGACGATGGCTATGGACGATGTAGCCCAAGTGATCAAGGTAATCAAAACCTTAGTAGCATAATTTTTTTTACAGCAGACTATCGTGATGAATGGAATACATACAGCTAACAACCTGACGATCGTAGTAAATACCTGCGACGCATATGATGATGTTCTTACCATTTTCTTTCATGCCCTACATGACTGTTGGCCCGACTGCCCTTTTCCTGTAGTCATCAATACCGAAAGCAATTCCCACCATTATCCAGCTCGTGTGCACAACTACATCAGTTCTCAGGGTGTAGACGATTGGGGGGGGCGCTTGCTTGCGACTTTAGGCAGCGTTGAAACGGAATATGTGCTTATGCTTTATGATGACTTTATTCTGAATGCACCGGTAAACAATCAACGCATCGCTTCATCTCTAAACAGGCTTCAATCACAGACACTGGCAGTGGTCGCATATTTAATCAATACGGCACTACCGTTGAGCAACACTAGCACTGATGACATATTCATTCCGCTCAAAGATCGCGTGGATTATCGCCTTAATTCCGCGCCGGCGATTTGGCGAAGGCAAGCTTTAATGGGTTACATTGCGGAAGGTGATACGCCTTGGGCTTGGGAGGTTTTTGGTAGTTACAGAACCTGGGGTGATGGTAAATTATTTTATTCTCTTAACCCTAAACAAGACGATATATATCCTTATAACTACGCTAAAGGTGGCGCGATCTACCGTGGTAAATGGGTGCGCGAAGTGGTGGAACAGGTGGAGAACAAATATCCACTTAGCATAGACTGGAATGTTCGTGGTTTTTCGTCGGAATATAGTTTTGAAAAACGCTCAATCAAATGGAAGCTACGTTTTATGCATACTGGTTTTTGTATGGTGGGGTTCAAGGCTTTAAATTTTCTTAAGGGCTATATCCGGGTTAAGTTCTATGCAAAATGAATTAAAAGCCTCGTTTGCGTTCCTTGTGGTGACATATAACCACCAGGATTACATTCTGGAGCACCTGGAAAGCATTAAGTTCTTGGTTCAGACGTATGGTGCGGGCATCGAGGTGGATCTGATTATTAGCGATGACTGCTCACGCGATCAAACACAGTTTTTAGTGGATCAGTGGCTTGAACGTAACATCGGCCTGTTCCGTCATGTAAATACCCTCTACAACTCCAAAAATATCGGAACTTGTAAGAGCGTTAACAATATGCTGTCACATATGTTGGCCGACCGCTGCAAACTCACTGCTGGTGATGATGTTTATTCATTTGAAAATATTTTTGAGTTGACACAACATGGCTCGGATGTAGCTATGGTGTCCGGTCGTGCATTGTATTTATTGGGGGACGACTTGAAACTGGATCGGGTGAGCAATATATTGCTCACGACCACGCAGCTGATTTACCAAAACAACACCTTATTGCATCGGTTTAAGCATTTTTCTTATAACAATGCCCCAAATTTGTTCTATGCCAGCGAATGTTTGATGCACACAAAAGTTCGTCTGTATTTGCAGCAATTCGATGTTGTGGAAGACTGGCCTTTGCAGGTAGCAATGGCTCGTGAATTTCCTCAGCACCGCTTAGAGTTGCTTGACAAGGTGCTGGTCTACTACCGCAGAACAGCAGGGTCAACCTACATCGTGGCCAATCAACGGTTTGTGAAAGACAAAATTCAGATGTACGATGAATTAATCAAAAACGAAACCAATATAATTGAGCGACTTCGCCTGTCAAGTCGGCGGTTTTGTTTCAAGTCGCAGAACCGCTGGGTCAACAAATTTACTAATCTGGATATGTATTTTTTCCTTACTTCGTTTGCATTGAAATTTTTCAGCATCATCAAGCAGGAGAGCGCAGTAAATTTGTTTGTTAATCAACACCAGCAGCATTACGCTTACATTAGATCTGAGGCCTTGGCTGTTCGAAAGAACCTAAATGAAGAATGTTGCCTCGAGGGTGCATGACTAAAGCATTGGCAAAATTAACTTGTCAATCGTTTGATTTTATAACACTTTCTTCCATGACCGGTATAATCGTAGAAGCGTGTTTGTTTATTGAGAATGAAGGGATGGATGTTTGTGGGCAATAATAAAATCAGCGCATTGTGGATAGGGGTAAGCCAAGTTGTTCTGCTTGTAGTTGGTTTTGCGCTATTAAAACTGTTGACAATTAATTTAAGTGTTGAAGAGTTTGGCTATTACTCACTATGCATGTCAATTGTTTTGTTCGTACGTCAAATGATTTATGATCCGATTTCGATTACTGTTTCGAAAGAAGTTGGCGCCTCTGTGCATGAATTTGCCAAAGTATCCACTGGCTTCCTAATTATTAAATTCATAACTGATCGATTTGGGGTGGTGATTTTTCTTGTTTGCTTTATGTTCTGTTTACTGGCGTATGCATTAATTGGTCACTCTAATGAGGGTCTAATTGTATGGATTTGTACTTTCTATTTATTGGCAAATGGCGCACAAGGAATATACATAAACTTATTTAATTCTATTGGTGATAGAAAAACTGCAGCGTTATATTCAATGGCTGATTCGGCTTTAAAGATACTTTTTGTTTGTGTCGTATTGTTTGTGTTTGGCGCAAAGCTGGTGTACGTTCTTGCATCAATCTCTTTAAGTGCTGCTATGATATTTTTAATTTCGAGATTGTATATAAATAAACGCTTTGTTGGTGATGCGATTTCTTCTGGGCATCTAAAGTCGCTCGCGATTCAGAGTCTGATCAAAAGTGCGCCACTTTATTTACCGACGCTTTTTCTGGCATTTAAGAGCGTTGGCGACAGATGGGTGCTTGCGACGTTTACTGGAGTGAACGAACTGGCAGCTTACAGTGTACTGCAACAGCTAGGATATTCTCCCGTAATATTAATTTTTGGTATGGTGCAGACTTTTTTTGCGCCGAAAATTTACCGCTTAAGTGCAAGTGATGAGGCTAGTAATCTACAAGAGCTGAAGCAACTTCTGAATCGAATATTTTTCTCCACTCTTATTTTTACTTTGATTTGTACGGGTTTGTCAATGTTTACTTCGGAATGGATATTGAAATTGTTTACTGGCCGTGACTATCACAATCTATCTGGCTACCTCCCCTATTTTATAGTTTCTGGAGCCGTTGCAGCGATGTCCGGAATACTTCAGGTTGTTGCAATTGGTGTTTTTGATGTAAAAAAAACAGGAAGAATAATGAGTTTGTCATTGTTATTTAGTATGGCAATTTCCTCGATTCTTACTATGGTGTGGGGGTTTATCGGCAGCATTGCGGGTTTGTTTTTTTCAAGTTTTTTCTCCTCGCTAATGTACTGGCTGGCGATTAAAAACAATTTTTCAAACAAAGCGAGTTTGCAACAACACGGGATTTTATATGACGTATGCAAAAAATAAACGGTAATTATTAAGTGCTGGCACCAAAGTTTTCAAGTATTTCAAAAGCAAGCAAAAACAACCTAACCAGGTAATTTAAAAAGACTAAATTACGATTGTTTGTACTGGAAAATGCTTCAAATTCAATATCGGGCTACTTATCCAGTTTTTAAAGAATAATTAGCAATAATTGTCTTTACATTAAAAAAGCAGTGATCGATGGAACATACATTTTTATTTAAACGTAGTTGCAATAAAGAGTTTGTTGTTGCGGGTTTCTTTATTTTTATTGTAACTTATGCATATTCATTGTTTTTGGCTCCATACCATTTTGCCGGTGACCAAGAGCATTACAATAATGCTTATTCCGCAATTACTGGTTATTCTCTATTAAATGCTTTTGAAATTTATCAAACAAAAATTTTTACAGTCGAGCCTGGTCATTTTTTTATAATTTGGATTTTTTCACAGGTTGGGCTTGAAAAAAACATAGTAATGGCAGCAGCAAACTCACTATTGGCAGTGTTGTTATTCTTGGCATTGAGAAAAAAAGGGAACGGGTTGCCGATTTCATTTTTGCTAGTCTTTAGTAATTATTACCTGATGGCAATGTTTTTTACGCTAGAAAGAACAAAATTTGCATTCATATTCCTTCTTCTATTTTTAGTTATGAGGAAATATTATTTTCTTGTATTGGCAGCCATATCTCACACGTTTATACTAATACCAGTTTTTTTTTACCTATTTGCACAATATTTGTGCAAAAAAAAATTGCTAGGTAAAGGTTCTGTGCGAACGCACTTAATTTCACTAGCTAAGTTTGCTTGTTTGACTATTGTTTCATATCTAATTTGGTTGTATTTTGGCGTGCAATTTGTAGACAAGTTTTCTTCTTATAACGAAGAAAAACAAATGGCGAACGGAGTTGGTGGTTTGCAAGTGCTAGTCATGTTAGTTTTTACAATGTTAAGTACGAATAGAAGAAAGGAAGCTTTTGTTTATTTTATTTTGCTATTTGCGCTAGAGACACAAATAGGAGCAACGCGCGTGAATATGTTAGCTTACTTTAGTTTTCTTTTCTATTCTGAAGCTTCAAATAGAAATTATAAATTATTTTCCCTCATTGTTGCCCCTTATTTTATTTACAAATGCTATGTGTATTTTGATGCTATTGTTACTTGGGGTGGTTAAGCTTTTAGTTTTAAACTTACAGGGTGTTGAGTGGCTAGGGTAAATGTCGGTTAGAAGTTTTTTTTAATAATGAAAAAAAATGTGGATTTATTATTATTTATTTAGATGGTCTTAAATTTTATTGCATTTTTCAATTCCTGACTATGTCTCTTGCTCAGTAACCCTTGATTTAGCTATTCGCGCGGCGTAAAGTGAACGAACGTTCTGCTTTACGGAGGTGAATCATGCCCATCAATGGCATCCAGATGCAAAAAGGCTTGTCTTTGCCTGAGTTCATCCAGTTGTACGGCACAGAGGGTAATCCCCCCACAAAACCAGCTCATTTTTAAGTAGAATTTTCTCGCAGTCTTTGAGGAGCTCTACATGAAAGCAGCACGTTATTCCGACAGCCAGATTATGGCGATTTTAAAGCAAGCCGAA